>NZ_JBXPBQ010000002.1:0-691379 GCF_056924355.1 Enterococcus sp. LJL90
ATTTCGGCCCGCTGTTACAAAATCCTTTTCTGTTATTATTCGGTGCTGCGGCCCAATTCGGAATTTTCTTCACAATTATCGTGGCTGTTTTAATCGGTTTTGATATTAACGATGCAGCGTCAATCGGGATTATCGGGGCGGCGGATGGACCAACCTCCATCTTCGTAGCCAATACGTTGAACTCGAAATATCTAGGGGCGATCATGGTTGCCGCCTATTCCTACATGGCGTTAGTGCCAATTATCCAACCGGTGGCGATCAAAGCGGTGACAACCAAACATGAACGCCGGATTCGCATGAACTACCGGGCAGGGGAAGTATCACAAACAGCGAAAATTATTTTCCCAATTGTCATTTCGATTGTGGCTGGCTTAATTGCACCAGCGTCCTTACCATTAGTTGGCTTCTTGATGTTCGGGAACTTGTTAAGAGAATGTGGCGTGTTAGACCGTCTGTCGTTAACAGCCCAAAATGAATTGGTAAATATTATCTCCATTCTATTAGGTTTGACAATTTCCGTGCGGATGCAAGCGAACGAATTCCTGCAAGTCGATACCTTAATGGTTATTGGCTTAGGGTTAGTCGCTTTCGTAATGGACTCAATCGGTGGAGTACTTTTCGCCAAAGTCTTGAACTTATTCCGCAAAGAAAAAATCAATCCAATGATTGGGGCGGCCGGGATTTCAGCGTTTCCAATGAGTAGTCGAGTGATTCAAAAAATGGCAACTGAAGAAGACCCACAAAACTTTATCTTGATGCATGCGGCGGGTGCCAATGTTTCTGGACAAATCGCTTCAGTTATCGCTGGTGGATTAGTTTTAGCCTTGTTAGGCGGTTAATCACAAAATTCTGTTCAAGTATTCCCTCAACCTGTTAAACATTGAGGGAACTTGGCAAAGCGTGCTACACGATATAAAAATGAGGAGGAACCAACATGTCAGAAGCGTTACAAACAGCGTTGCAGTTATTAGTTTTTGGTTGGGGCGGCGTCTTCGTCGTGATTCTAGTCATCTACTTTGCCTCAATGATTTTGAGTAAATTATTTCCAGTTAAAAAATAAAAGAATTGTGGCATAAATCTTTTTACAAAGATATTATCCGTATCAATTATATTAGTCGCTCATTCCAACAGCCTCTACAAAAAGTGGAGGCTCTGTTGGACAAGACGATTTGAAATATAAATTGAAATTGTTTAGCAGCTTCTATTTTTAAATAATATTCGGCTAATACAGGTTTAAATGAACTTGTGCCATAACCCTAATTGTGACAAATATTCAGCAACGAAGGTTGTTTTAAAAGCTGCTATTATTCGGGAAACACCAGATGAAGCCGCTTACCATGACGTTAAAGGACAAGCCATGACTTAAATTACTTTCGCTGTTGGGGAAACAAGCTATCACGATTTGCAATAAACCATCAATTACAGAGGTGAAGAGAAGTGGAAATTATCAAAAATGCTGTAGCCGGCACAGTTGAATCTAGTGATATTATGATTACGGTCAAACAAAATGATGCCAATGAAGTGGCCATCTCGTTAGATAGCAGTGTTGAAAAACAATACGGCCAACAAATTCGTCAAGTTATCAAAACAACTCTTAATAATCTTGGTGTCACTTCAGCAAAAATTGATGCTGTCGATAAAGGTGCCTTAGATTGTACAATCCAAGCCCGTTTAATTACGGCTGTTTATCGCTCAGCAGGGAAAGATGCTTTTGATTGGAAGGAGATTGACTCATGGAACGCTTAAGAAGAACAATGATGTTTGTACCAGGCGCTAATGCTGCCATGCTAAGAGACGCTCCTTTATATGGCGCTGATTCTATTATGTTTGATTTAGAAGATGCGGTATCTTTGAAGGAAAAAGATTCAGCCAGAGCCTTAGTACATTTTGCTTTAAAAACATTTGACTACAGCAACGTTGAAACCGTTGTGCGGATTAACGGCTTAGATACCGTTGGTGCTCAAGATGTTGAAGCGATGGTTTTAGCGGGTGTTAACGTCGTTCGCTTACCTAAAACTGAAACCGCTCAGGATATTGTCGATGTCGATGCTGTGATTACGCAAGTGGAAAAAGACAATGGTATTCTAGTGGGCACCACCAAAATGATGGCTGCTATTGAATCAGCTGAAGGTGTTTTAAATGCGCGAGAAATTGCCGTAGCTTCAGAGCGCTTAATCGGGATTGCTTTAGGTGCTGAAGATTACGTGACTAATATGAAAACTGTTCGTTATCCAGACGGTCAAGAATTACTATTTGCCCGTAGCATGATTATCCACGCTGCCCGGGCGGCTGGCATTGCCGCAATCGATACCGTTTACTCAGATGTTGATAATACTGAAGGCTTCGAAAATGAAGTTCGCCGAATCAAACAGCTTGGTTTTGATGGCAAGTCAGTCATCAATCCACGTCAAATTCCATTGGTGAATGCTATTTATGCACCAACTGAAAAAGAAATTCAAAATGCTAAAGAAGTGATTTGGGCGATTCGTGATGCCGAAGCAAAAGGTTCCGGCGTTATTTCACTAAACGGTAAAATGATTGATAAACCAATTGTTGAGCGGGCAGAGCGAGTGATTGCCTTAGCCAAAGCAGCTAAATTGATTACTGAGGAGGATATTTAATCATGGTTTTAAATAAAGTAGGTAAAGATATTCCTCAAGAATATGCTGACCAATACGGAGTGTTTGAAGGCGAATTAGCAAATATTAAAGATTATCAAGAAGCTAGCCGCAAAATTAAGCCGGTAAAACCTAGAGATACAAAATTAGTTAGCAGTATTCGTGAAGCTGTTGAAAAAACAGGCTTAAAAGACGGCATGACGATTTCCTTCCATCACCACTTCCGTGAAGGTGATTATGTGATGAACATGGTCTTAGCTGAGCTGTCAGAAATGGGCTTTAAAAATTTATCAATTGCACCAAGTTCTATCGCCAATGTTCACGAACCAATTATTGATCACATTAAAAGTGGTTTGATTACTAATATTACTTCCTCAGGCTTAAGAGATAAAGTTGGAGCGGCAATTTCTCAAGGCATCATGGAGAATCCAGTTGTGATTCGTTCCCATGGTGGCCGAGCAAGAGCGATTGCGACAGGCGACATTCATATTGACGTTGCATTTTTAGGTGCACCAAGTTCTGATCCTTACGGCAATGCCAACGGTACAGTCGGCAAAGCAACTTGTGGCTCACTAGGATATGCGATGATCGATGCTAAATATGCTGACCAAGTGGTAATTATTACCGACACTTTAGTTCCTTTCCCTAACACGCCAATTAGTATTCCGCAAACGGATGTTGATTTTGTTGTGGAAGTTGATGCTATCGGGGATCCTCAAGGGATTGCCAAAGGTGCAACACGCTTTACTAAGAATCCAAAAGAATTATTGATTGCTGAATATGCAGCAAAAGTGATTACCAATTCACCTTACTACAAAGAAGGTTTTTCTTTCCAAACGGGTACAGGTGGCGCGGCTTTAGCAGTGTCACGTTTCCTAAGAGAAAAAATGATTAGTGATGGCATTACTGCCAGCTTTGCTTTAGGCGGCATCACCAATGCGATGGTAGAATTATTAGAAGAAGGCTTAGTTGAAAAAATTATCGACGTGCAAGACTTCGACCATCCATCAGCAGTTTCCCTTGGCAAAAACAGCAATCATTACGAAATTGATGCCAATATGTATGCTTCTCCATTAAGTAAAGGCTCTGTTATCAATCAATTAGATACGGCAATCCTTTCTGCATTGGAAATTGATACAAACTTTAACGTGAATGTCATGACCGGTTCTGACGGTGTTATCCGAGGAGCTTCAGGCGGACACTCTGATACGAGCATGGCTTGCAAAATGAGTTTAGTGATTGCACCAATTATCCGTGGTCGAATCGCAACTATTGTTGATCAAGTCAACACTGTTGTGACACCAGGTTCAAGTGTTGATGTAGTTGTAACAGAGATTGGGATTGCTATCAATCCTGAACGCCAAGATTTAATTGAGCATTTCAAAAAATTAGATGTACCACAATTAACCATTGAAGAATTAAAAGAAAAAGCCTACAGCATTGTTGGCACACCTGAAGCGATTCAATATGGCGACAAAGTGGTTGCTCTAATTGAATATCGTGATGGAAGTTTAATTGACGTGGTTAGAAATGTCTAATTCTACCTTTGCTGGTCTAGAGGTGAATCTTTTTGAAATGCTCGATGCAAGAGAAATGCGACGCAACACCCAGTTAGACATTCTTCAAATTGCCGCAGATACAGCTTTATTATCGGCTACGATGAATATTCCGGGTCCGGTTAAACGCTCTGATGAATTAGCTGAGATTTTTAAAGACATGCAGCTAGCAATCGAAGAGGCGCTGGCGGATACACCGCCTTCTGCCAATTTATATCGAGATGAGAAAACCGGACTAGAATATTTTGCCTTGACCACTTTAACGCCACAAGAGCTGAAGCGACGGATGGTCCAGTTGGAAGAAAACCATCCCTTTGGTCGCTTGGTCGATTTAGATGTGTTATGGTTAGCTGATGATGAACTGACTTCAATCAGTCGGGAAGATTTAGGATTGCCTCAAAGACGTTGTCTGATTTGCGAAAAATCAGCCAAAGACTGCGGACGTAATCGGACCCACTCCGTTGAAGACATGCAGGCTAAAATTGTAGAAATTATTGAGAAAGGAAGGATGCACAAAAATGACTAAAAAAATTCGTTTCATGGAAACTGTTTTGCGGGACGGTCAACAGAGCTTAATTGCCACTAGAATGCCGACATCCGATATGCTACCCATTTTAAAAACAATGGACGAAGCCGGCTTCCATTCTTTAGAAATGTGGGGAGGGGCAACGTTTGATTCCTGCCTGCGCTTTTTAAATGAAGACCCATGGGAAAGATTGCGAGCGATTCGTAAAGAAGTAAAAAATGCCAAATTACAAATGTTGTTACGAGGACAAAACCTCTTAGGCTATAAAAATTATGCCGATGATGTGGTGACGGATTTCGTGACTAAATCGATTCAAAATGGGATTGATGTGATTCGTGTGTTCGATGCTTTAAATGACACACGAAATTTGAAAACGTCTGTCTTAGCGGGGAAAGCAGCTGGCGGACATATCCAAACAGCGATTTCTTACACGACAAGTGATTTCCACACAGTTGATTATTTTGTGAAATTAGCCAAAGAAATGGCTGATTTAGGTGCAGATTCAATTTGTATTAAGGATATGGCAGGAGTGCTTACGCCTGAAACTGGTTTTGAATTGGTGAGTCGTATCAAAGACAGTATTGATTTACCATTAGAAGTCCACACTCACGCAACTAGTGGGATTTCTGAAATGACCTATTTGAAAGTTGCTGAAGCGGGTGCGGATATTATCGATACAGCCATTTCTTCTTTTGCTGGTGGCACGAGTCAACCGGCAACGGAATCAGTTTCGATTGCTTTAGAAGGACTAGGCTTTGATACAGGCTTAAACCAAGAAAAATTAACCGAAATTGCCGAATACTTTAATCCGATTCGTGACCGTTTCCGCAACGAAGGCATTTTGAATCCCAAAGTGAAAGATGTCGAACCGAAAACACTAATCTTCCAAGTCCCTGGTGGAATGTTATCGAATTTATTGAGCCAATTAACAGAACAAGGCTTACAAGATAAATACGATGAGGTATTAGCTGAAGTGCCAAAAGTGCGGGCTGATTTAGGTTATCCTCCTTTGGTAACTCCGTTGTCTCAAATGGTGGGAACTCAAGCGTTGATGAACGTGATTTCTGGTGAACGCTACAAATTAATTCCGACTGAAATTAAAGACTACGTGAAGGGCTTATACGGCCAGCCACCTGTGGCTATTTCAGAAGACATTAAAGAAAAAATCATCGGCGACGAAGCAGTGGTGACCGTTCGACCGGCTGATTTAATTGCGCCCCAGTTACCTGAGTTCAGAGAAGAAATCAAAGAGTACGCAAAATCAGAAGAAGATGTCTTAGATTACGCCTTGTTCCCACAACAAGCCAAAGACTTCTTAGGCCGCAGAGAAGATCCTTTCTATGATGTGCCAGTGCAAACAGTAAGTGTCACAATTGAAGCTGAGTAAGGTTGAAAAGTCTGCGATAACGAGGTCTGACCTTTTATCGCAGCTTTTTTTCTAAATAAAAAGCTAGTTTAACTTGCTGCCAATAAAAAATCCTTTTTGTAAAAAAACATAAATCGTCTTTTACCATACATAAAACGATTTTCAATCGTTTGTTAGTTTAAAAAGGAAGGGAAATTTAAAATGAATGATTATCTGATTGGTGAGATTTCACCAAGAAATAAACAGGAAATGTTGATTGTCGAAGGACTTTTAGAACAAGAAGGCATTACCTTAGACGCAAATTTGGATTATACCTGTGGTGTTTTCGACCGTAACCGAAAATTGGTGGCCACTGGCAGTTGTTTTAAAAATTCTTTACGCTGCATTGCAATTGATGAACATTATCAAGGGGAAGGCATTATGAATCAGCTGATTAGTCATCTGATTCAATATCAATTTGAAAGAGGCAATGATCATCTTTTTGTCTACACGAAAAAAGAAACAGCCATCTTTTTTGAAGATTTGGGCTTTTACACAATTGCGAAGGTGGACAATCGCCTTGTCTTTTTAGAAAATCGACGGGATGGTTTCAAAGAATATTTGACGAATCTTGTGCAGACACCAGCAGACAAAAAAACAGTAGCGGCAATTGTTATGAACGCTAATCCCTTTACCTTGGGTCATCAAAAATTAATCGAAAAGGCCGCTGCAGAAAATGACTGGCTTCACCTTTTTATGGTAAGTGAGGATGAAAGTTTAGTCCCTTATACTGTCCGGAAAAAATTGATGATGGAGGGCACTCAGCATCTTAAAAATATCAGCTATCAAGAAACCGGCAGTTATCTGATTAGTATGGCGATTTTTCCCAGCTATTTTTTAAAGGAAGAGAATCAAGTCATTGATGCACAAGCTAGTTTAGATGGGACAATCTTTGCTAATATTTCTCAGCAATTAGGTATTCAGCGGCGCTATATGGGGACGGAACCGACTAGTCGTGTGACTGAACTATATAATCAAAATACGATCAAAGAATTAGCCAAAGTTGGCGTTGAAGTGGTGATTGTGCCTCGCTTTGAAGCTGAAGGTGAGATGATTAGTGCCTCAACGGTACGACAGCTACTAGTCGATCATCAGTTTGGACAAGTAGCTGAATATGTTCCCAAGACGACATTGGCCTTTTTTGAAACAACTGCTGGTCAAAAAATTATTGATCAAATGTCTTTGGCAAAAGAAATTAAGCATTATTAAGGAAATTGTCATTTTAAAAAAAGAGTTGCCTCTAAATTGCTCATGGTTAAAATCCGCTGAGTTTTAGAGGCTCTTTATTTTGATTATTTCAAATTATTTAGAGGTAAATGTTTCATCGGATGTGCTGGCAATGCTATAATGTGAAGGATGATTTTTAAGTTTGCTCGTCTGCGGCAAAAACATACTGAGAAGCTTTTTAAGCAAATAGAAAGGAATTAACCATGACTTCAACCAATGAACTATTAAAAAGCATGAATCCCCGGCAAAAGGAAGCCGTCTTGCATACTGAAGGACCCTTATTATTAATGGCGGGTGCCGGCAGCGGAAAGACCCGTGTGCTGACCCATCGCATCGCTTATTTAATTGAAGAAAAAGAGGTTAATCCTTGGAATATTTTAGCCATCACCTTTACTAATAAAGCTGCTCGAGAAATGAAAGAGCGGGTCAACGGTCTCTTAGGCCAAGGGGGAGAAGATGTCTGGGTCTCGACTTTCCACTCTATGTGCGTTCGTATTTTAAGACGAGATGTTGACTTTATCGGTTATAGTCGTAATTTTACGATTGTCGATTCCTCTGAACAGCTGACTTTGATGAAACGGGTCTTAAAGGAATTAAATATCGACCCCAAAAAATATGATCCCCGTTCCATTTTAGGGACCATCAGTAACGCAAAAAACCAATTGCTCTCTCCAGAAGATTATGCCCAAATGTCCGGCAGCTTTTATGAGGAAATTGTAACAAAAGCCTATGAGCGCTATCAAAAGGAATTGCGGAACAATCAAAGTATGGACTTTGATGACTTGATTATGAATACTATTCGCTTGTTTGAGGAAAATCCGGATTCCTTAACTTATTATCAAAATAAGTTTCGCTATATTCATGTGGATGAATATCAAGATACCAATCATGCGCAATACACTTTGGTTAATTCTTTGGCTGCCCGTTTTAAAAACTTATGTGTGGTGGGGGATGCCGACCAAAGTATTTACGGTTGGCGGGGAGCCGACATGCAAAATATTTTGGACTTTGAAAAGGATTATCCGAATGCGAAGGTTATCTTATTAGAACAAAATTATCGCTCGACTAAAAATATTTTAGCGGCCGCCAATCAAGTAATTGAAAATAACCAAAATCGCCGTAAAAAAGAACTCTGGACCGAAAATTTAGATGGAGAAAAAATTGTGTATTATCGGGCGGATAATGAGCGGGATGAGACCCGCTTTATCGTCGCTCAGATGCAAAAAGAAATGCAGGATAATCAACGTCAGTATGGAGATTTTGCGGTGTTGTACCGGACCAATGCCCAATCGCGGGTGATGGAAGAAACCCTGCTGAAATCAAATATTCCTTACACGATGGTCGGTGGGCATAAATTCTACGACCGCAAGGAAATTAAAGATATTTTAGCTTATCTGACAGTGATTGCGAATCATAAAGATTCTTTGAGTTTTGAACGGGTGGTCAATTCGCCAAAACGGGGTGTTGGCCCCGGTTCGATTGATAAGCTGCGCCAGTTCGCCGAAATCCATGATTTTTCATTGCTTGAAGCAGCTGAAAATATTGATTTAGCAAATATCTCCGGTAAAGCCGGGCGGGAGCTGGGAAATTTTGCGACGATGATTGACCAGCTGACAAAGATGGTCCCTTACATGACAATTACAGAATTGGTTAAGGAAACTTTGGAGCGCAGTGGCTATCAAGAGGATTTAGTTCGCCAAAATAATTTGGAAGCCCAAGCCCGCATCGAAAACTTAGAAGAATTTTTAACCGTGACAAAAGAATTTGATAAACGTTATGAAGCACAAGAAATTGATGAAACGCAAGAAGAATCCCCAGTTGATAAACTGGTAATTTTTCTGAATGACTTGGCTCTCGTTTCAGATTTAGATAATTTGGAGGAAAGTACCTCACAGGTTACTTTAATGACCCTCCATGCTGCCAAAGGATTGGAATTTCCAGTAGTCTTTTTAATCGGCTTAGAGGAAGGCGTCTTTCCGCTGTCTCGGGCGATGATGGAAGAAGCTGAATTAGAAGAGGAGCGGCGCTTGGCTTATGTCGGCATCACCCGTGCTGAAGAAGTGCTCTATGTAACCAATGCCTTTTCCAGAACTTTATATGGTAAGACTCAGTACAATCGGCCTTCACGCTTTTTAAATGAAATTGATGAAGAGCTGATGCAGGTACAAGGCATGCGGACAGCGGGAAGCAGTCAACCGACGCAAACTTTCAATCCGAAAGTTTTTCAACCGGGAGCAGCGGGAAAAAAAGCCTCAACAAGAACCGGTAGTACCCCGAGTCGCACCTTACCTAATCAAAAAGTCACCAGTAAAGTATCGACTGGTGGGGAAGCGACAGGTTGGGCAGCTGGCGACAAGGTGAAGCATAAAAAATGGGGCATCGGTACAGTTGTCAAAGTCGGTGGCAATGCCAAAGATATGGAATTGGATATTGCTTTTCCAGAGCAAGGTATCAAGCGACTGCTAGCAGCCTTTGCACCAATTGAAAAAGTTTAGACGTGAAGGAGGAGTTTCTGTGGGCCAATTAAATTTAACTGAGGCGACGCAGCGAGCTGCCGAGCTACGGCAGGAATTAAATCGTTATTCTTATGAGTATTATGTTAAAGATCAACCCAGTGTTGAAGATTACGTGTACGATAAATTATATGCAGAATTAGTCGCAATTGAAACAGACTATCCTGATTTAGTGACCGAGGATTCGCCAACCCAGCGAGTCGGCGGCAAAATTTTGCCAGGCTTTGAAAAAGTGACCCATGATGTGCCTCTTTATAGCTTGAATGATGTCTTTAGCAAAGAGGAGTTAATCGCTTTTGATGCACGAGTGCAAAAAGCAGTCGGTCAGCCAGTAACGTATGAGTGCGAATTGAAAATTGATGGACTCTCGATTTCTCTTAAATATGAAAATGGCCGTTTTGTGCAAGGGGCAACTCGAGGCGACGGCACGGTTGGCGAAAACATCACTGAAAATTTAAAAACGGTAAAATCAATTCCCTTAACTTTAACCGAGCCAATTTCAATCGAGGTGCGGGGCGAATGCTATATGCCGAAAGCTTCCTTTGTGAAATTAAATCAGCAGAGGGAGGAAGCCGGCCAAGAAATTTTTGCCAATCCCCGCAACGCAGCGGCTGGTAGTTTGCGGCAATTAGATACGAGAATTGCCGCTAGCCGCAACTTGAGCACTTTTTTATATACGGTGGCGGATTTTGGTCCCATGACAGCGACTACGCAAGAAACAGCGTTACAGGAGCTTGATCAGTTAGGTTTTCGGGTCAACCAAGACCGGAAACTGTGTCAGACGATAGCTGAGGTTTGGGATTACATTGAAATGTACCATGACAAAAGAACACAACTGCCTTATGAAATTGATGGCATTGTCGTAAAAGTAAACGAGTTTAATTTACAAGACGAGTTAGGTTTTACTGTCAAAGCTCCTCGTTGGGCGGTAGCCTATAAATTTCCTCCGGAAGAAGCGGAAACAGTAGTCGAAAATATTGAGTGGACGGTTGGGCGCACCGGTGTTGTGACACCGACCGCTGTTATGAAACCAGTCCGAGTTGCTGGCACAACCGTGAGCCGTGCTAGTTTGCACAATGTTGATTTTATTAAAATGAAGGATATTCGTTTGAATGATCCGGTGATTATTTATAAAGCCGGCGACATTATTCCCGAGGTTGCCAAAGTAATTTCAGATAAACGACCAGTTGACAGCATGCCTTATGAGTTTCCAACCCATTGTCCTGTCTGCGATAGCGAGTTGGTTCATTTAGAAGACGAGGTTGCCCTACGCTGTATCAATCCAAAATGTCCCGCACTTTTAAAAGAGGGATTAAATCATTTTGTCTCCCGCAATGCCATGAATATTGACGGCTTGGGACCACGGGTTTTAGAGCAGATGTATGATAAGGGCCTAGTCAAAGATGTGGCTGATTTATATAAAGTTACCGAAGAAAATCTCTTAACACTAGATAAAATTAAAGAAAAATCCGCCAACAATATATTGACGGCGATTGCTGCCAGTAAAGACAATTCTGTTGAGCGCTTGATTTTCGGCTTGGGAATTCGCCACGTCGGAGCAAAGGTGGCGAAAATTTTGGCAGAGCATTTTGGAAATTTAGATAGCCTCAGCCAATCTGATGCCGAAACAATTGTTAATTTGGAAACAATCGGCCAAATTATCGCTGACAGTGTAGTGACCTATTTTTCTAACGAAGAGGTACATGAACTATTAGCGGAATTGAAAGCTGTGGGAGTAAACTTTGAGTACAAAGGCGTCCGCACGGCTGATTTAGCGGAGGTTAGCTCACCCTTTAAAGATAAAACGGTGGTCTTGACGGGCAAGCTGACCCATTACACGCGGGAAGAAGCCAAAGAAAAAATTGAAACTCTCGGCGGTAAAGTAACTGGCAGTGTCTCTAAGAAGACGGATATTGTTGTAGCTGGTGAAGAGGCCGGTAGCAAATTGACAAAAGCCCAAAGCTTAGGAGTTACCGTCTGGAACGAGGCTCAGATGGTGGAAGCCTTGGATAACAGCAGTCTTTAAAAAAACTTTGATATTTTTTTATGAAATATTACAGAAAAATGGAAAACATATGATAGAATAAAGTGAAATTTTTTGTTGAAGTCCTTGATCTCGGCTGAGTTTGCTTCAGAAAATTGTTTTGACAATTTCTTAAACCAGTCTCGGTGTTCTTTCCTATAAAACTTTGGTCAGAATTTTATTTCAGCAAAATTATCATCCTTTACAGGAAGTAGGAGGAGACAAAACAATGGCAATTAGTGAAGAACAAGTCCAACACGTAGCCAAGCTTGCCAAGCTTTCATTTAACCAAGAAGAATTGCAGGGCTTTACTGAACAATTAGGCAAAATTATTGATATGGTGGAATTATTGGAAGAGGTTGATACGACAGGCATTCCGTTTACTTCAAATGTCGCCGAAGCGATTAACGTGATGCGGGAAGATGTGGCAGCCCCTGGTTGGAATCGTGACGAATTAATGCGCAACGTTCCAGAATCTGAAGACGGATTTATTAAGGTTCCGGCAATTATTGACAATGGGGAGGCCGGTGCCTAATGGAAAAATTATACGATAAAACGCTAGTCGAATTACATGACTTATTGGTTTCAAAGGAAGTTACTTCAGCGGATATCACTGGAGCCACCTTTGAACGGATTAAAGCGACAGAGCCAGAAGTTGAAAGTTTTATTACTTTGAATGAAGAAAAAGCGATGGCGCTGGCCAAAGCCATCGACGTCAAAGGTATTGACGAAAATAATATCTTAGCCGGTTTACCGATTGGTATTAAAGATAATATTGTGACCAAAGACTTGCTAACGACGGCGGCTTCAAAAATTTTGTACAACTTCAATCCAATTTACGATGCGACCGTGATGGATAAAGTTTATCAAGCCGATTTAATTCCTGTTGGTAAATTGAACATGGATGAGTTTGCCATGGGCGGAAGTACCGAAAATTCTTATTTTAAAGAAACAAAAAATGCTTGGGATCAAACAAAGGTTCCCGGCGGTTCCTCTGGTGGTTCAGCTGCGGCTGTTGCAGCAGGTCAAATCCCGGTTTCTTTAGGGAGCGATACCGGCGGCTCAATTCGTCAACCGGCTTCTTTTAACGGAATTGTCGGCATGAAACCAACTTATGGTCGCGTATCCCGTTTTGGTTTGATTGCCTTTGGTTCTTCTTTGGATCAAATTGGACCATTGACTCGAACAGTAACAGACAATGCGTTAACTTTGAATGCTATCAGCGGATACGATCCAAAAGATGGTACCTCTGCTGGCAACTCTGTTCCTGATTTCACTGCTGGTTTGACCGGCGACATTAAAGGCATGAAGATTGCCTTGCCAAAAGAATATTTAGGCGAAGGCGTTCAACCGGATGTGCGGGCAGCTATTTTAAAAGCTGCTGAAACCTTTAAAGAACTTGGCGCAACTGTTGAAGAAGTCAGCTTACCCCATTCAAAATATGGAGTAGCCGTTTATTATATCATCGCCTCTTCTGAAGCGAGTTCCAATCTGCAACGTTTTGATGGCATTCGTTATGGTTATCGTTCTGAAAATGTCAAAAACTTAGAAGATGTCTATGTGAATTCTCGTTCGGAAGGTTTTGGTCTAGAAGTGAAACGCCGGATTATGTTGGGTACTTTCTCATTAAGTGCTGGTTATTATGATGCCTACTTTAAAAAAGCTGGCCAAGTGAGAACCTTAATTATGAATGACTTTAAAAAAGTCTTTGATAACTATGATTTAATTATTGGTCCATCTTCGCCGACGGTGGCTTTTGGCTTAGGAGAAAATATCAACGATCCAATCACTATGTACATGAGTGATATTTTAACGATTCCAGTCAACTTGGCAGGACTGCCAGGGATGTCCATTCCGGCTGGATTTTCTGAAGGTTTACCAATTGGTTTGCAAGTGATCGGCAAGCATTTTGATGAAGCCAGCATGTATAAAGCCGCTTACGCCTTTGAGCAAGCGACTGATTTCCACAAACAAAAACCAGTGATTTTAGGGGGAGAAGCATAATGAATTTTGAAACAGTTATCGGCCTTGAAGTCCATGTTGAATTAAAGACCAACTCTAAAATCTTTTCACCAGCGCCAGCTCATTTCGGTGCGGAACCAAATAGTAATACTAATATTATTGATTGGGGCTATCCCGGTGTTTTGCCGGTGATGAATAAGGCCGCCATTGAATTTGGTATGAAGGCCGCTTTAGCTTTAAATTGTGAAATTTCTAAGGATACCCATTTTGACCGAAAGAATTATTTTTATCCAGATAATCCTAAAGCTTATCAAATTTCCCAATTTGATCAACCGATTGGTCATGATGGCTGGATTGAAATCGAAGTTGAAGGCCAAAAGAAAAAAATCCGCATTGAACGGGTCCATTTAGAAGAAGATGCCGGTAAAAATATGCACGGCATCGGCGGTTATTCTTACGTTGACTTAAACCGTCAAGGTACACCATTAATTGAAATTGTTTCAGAAGCTGATATGCGTTCACCAGAGGAAGCCTATGCTTATCTAGAAGCACTTCGGTCAATCATTCAGTTTACTGATGTTTCTGATGTGAAAATGGAAGAAGGCTCGATGCGCTGTGATGCCAATATCTCTTTACGCCCTTATGGTCAAGAAGAGTTTGGGACTAAAACAGAGTTGAAAAACTTAAATTCCATGAGCTTTGTTAAAAAAGGTTTGGCCTTTGAAGAAAAACGCCAAGCGAAAGTCTTATTATCTGGCGGCAAAATCGATCAAGAAACCCGTCGTTTTGATGAAACGACGAACAAAACAATTTTAATGCGGGTTAAAGAAGGCTCTAGTGATTACCGGTATTTCCCTGAACCTGATATTCCTCGTTTTGTGATTGATGATGAATGGATTGACCAGGTTAGAGAAAGCCTACCGGAAATGCCAGCGTCACGTCGTTTACGTTATATCAACGACTTAGGCCTGCCAGAATATGATGCGATGGTCTTAACCTTGACAAGAGAAATGTCTGATTTCTTTGAAGATACTTTGAAAGCCGGCGCCGATGCTAAGCAGGCTTCCAACTGGTTGATGGGGGAAGTTTCTGCCTATTTAAATAGCGAAAAATTAGAATTGACTGAAACTAAAATTACTCCTGATAATTTAGCAGAGATGATTGCTTTAATCGCTGACGGTACTATTAGTTCTAAAATGGCGAAGAAAGTCTTTAAAGAATTGATCGAAAATGGTGGCGGCGCTCGTGAAGTCGTGGAAGCAAAAGGTTTGATTCAATTGTCTGACCCAGCGCAATTACTACCGATTATCAATGAAATTTTGGATAACAATGAACAATCTGTTAATGACTTTAAAAACGGCAAGAATCGGGCAGTTGGTTTCTTAGTTGGTCAAATTATGAAGGCGACAAAAGGGCAAGCCAATCCAGGCGTTGTCAATAAATTATTACAAGAAGAATTAGCAAAACGTTAAGAGGAAGTCTATGAGAAAAGCACGCGTCATTTATAATCCTACTTCTGGTAAAGAAGTCTTAAAAAGAAATTTAGCAGATATTCTTCAAAGCTTAGAAGAGGCCGGTTATGAAGCCAGTGCTTATGCCACAACACCAGAGCCGAATTCTGCTAAAAACGAAGCCCGCCGCGTTGGTGAGTTAGGTTTTGAAGTCGTGGTGGCAGCCGGTGGTGACGGTACGATTAACGAAGTGGTCAACGGCTTAGCACCTTTAGCCACACGCCCTAAAATTTTGGTGATTCCAGCGGGGACTACTAATGATTATGCGCGGGCGTTGCGCATTCCGAGAGGCGACATTAAGGGAGCTGCTGAAATAATTAAACGTAATCAGACGGTTAAGATGGATATCGGCAAGGCTGCTGAAACTTATTTTATTAATATTGCAGCGGGCGGTTATCTGACAGAACTAACTTACGAAGTCCCTTCGGAGTTGAAAAGCATTTTTGGCTACTTAGCGTATTTAGTCAAAGGAGCAGAAATGCTGCCGCGGGTAAAACCAGTCCAAATGCATATTGAATACGATGATGGCGTTTATGATGGCCAAGCGTCGATGTTTTTTATCGGCTTAACCAATTCGGTTGGCGGCTTTGAACAAATTGTACCGGACGCTAAATTGGATGATGGTAAATTTTCTTTAATCATCGTCAAAACGGCGAATATTTTTGAAATTGTTCATCTGATTGCTTTGATGATGAACGGCGGCAAGCACGTCAATGACCCACGGATTATTTATCAAAAGACGAACACTCTTTATGTGGAAACCGAAGAGCTGGATAAACCTTTGATGATTAACTTGGACGGGGAATACGGCGGCGATGCACCGATGCGTTTTGAAAATCTACATCAGCATTTGGAATTTTTTGCCAATACTGATGCGATTCCTGATGAGGCCATCACTGGTGTTGACCCAGAAGAAGCCGAATATGAAGAAGTCGGCAAAGAATTTGTCCGGGAAGTTGAGAAATTAACCGATGAAGACCTCGACGGCGATGGTCAGATTGAAGATAAATAATAGTCATGATGAGTGGCTGTGACATAAGTTATTACAGAAATATTTTTTCGAAGTATATTCAGTAAAAGTTGCTAATGGAGCTATTAGTTAGAGATTCTAACTAAGTTTTCTAATTAGATCTTATAAAGAAAGTTTTAGTTAGAGCTTTAAAGATGGCCTGCTGAGTATTGAGATAGTGTTGCTTTGCTTTTGAGGAACAACTGGGCCACAGAAGCAAAGTCTCTATTCTTCGAGATTTTCTGTAAGAAAAACTTGTGTCACGGGCACTCTCTTTTAAGCTTGCAAGGAATTGATTGCTTTTTAGCGGGGAATTCTTTATGATGTAGCGAGAAGAAAATTTTAAGGAGCACACAATGAAAGAGTACCCTGTAGAAAAAAATCAGCAAATAATTGTTGAAATCACGGATTTGACCCATGAAGGATTGGGGGTTGCCAAGATTGATGGTTATCCCATCTTTATCGAGAACGCCTTGATTGGCGAAGAAGTCAAAGCATTAGTTGTTAAAGTCGGTAACAAGTTCGGCTATGGAAAGGTCTTAGAATTATTAACAGAAAGCCCCGACCGTCAGCCATTGGCTAATTTAGATTTACTAAGAACCGGTATTGCGCCTTTAGGTCATTTGAAATACGAAAAGCAGTTGTTGTTCAAGCAACAACAAATCGAAAAAGATTTAACCCGCATCGCTAAATTGCCAGACGTGCCTGTTTTGCCGACCATCGGCATGGCCAATCCAGTTGGGTATCGCAATAAAGCTCAAGTGCCGGTAAGAAAGATTGATGGCCAGTTGGAAATCGGTTTTTATCGGAAAAATTCCCACGATGTCGTGCCGATTGAAGATTTTGTTATTCAAGATCCAAAAATTGACGAAGCTTTGCAAACAATCAAAGCAATTTTACGTCGCTTCAATGTAAAACCTTATAACGAGGCTGATAACAGTGGCTTTTTACGTAATATTATTATTCGTAGGGGCCATTATAGTCATGAAATGATGGTGACATTAGTAACCAGACTCGAAAAATTCTTTAAGGGCAAAGAATTGGCGGAGCAAATTGCCAAAGAACTTCCTGAAGTGGTGTCAGTCATTCAAAACGTCAACGAAAAAGTGACCAACGTTATCTTAGGTGACAAAGAAATTTTGCTTTACGGCAAGCATTATATTGAAGATCAGCTTTTAGATAATAAATTTGCCATTTCCAGTCGCTCATTTTATCAGGTGAATACTTTGCAGACGGAATTTTTATATCAAACGGCCTTTGACTTTGCTGGTTTGACTAAAGAGGATGTTGTCGTCGATGCTTATTCAGGGATTGGCACAATCGGTCTATCTCTGGCAAAACGGGTGGGCCATGTTTATGGTGTGGAAGTGATTGCTGAAGCGGTTGCCGATGCGAAAATGAATGCTCTGTTAAACGATATCGACAATGCCGATTACAAACTGGGTTCTGCTGAAAAAATGATGGCCAAATGGGTTGCAGACGGAATCAAGCCCTCTGTGGTTTTTGTTGACCCGCCTCGTAAAGGCTTGACCAATAGTCTGATTGACTCGATTGCCGAAAGCGATCCGAGTCGAGTGATTTATATTTCTTGTAAGCCAGCTACTTTGGCACGGGACTTAAAACTCTTTGCCGACTTAGGCTATCAAGCGGAAAAAATTCAGCCGGTGGATTTATTCCCGCAAACTTATCATATAGAAAGTGTCACCTTGCTGACAAAAAGAGCATAAACATGACTGAAAAAAATACCAAAGAAAAAATGTTAGAGATTATCAAAAAGAAACAAGGGGGCGGCAAGTCAGCCAACACCAATACTCCTCGCAATGACCGCAAAAATATGCGCAAAGGACCGAAAATTTATAATAAATAAGTTTTCCACTGAGCCAAGATTTCGTTAGGGAATCTTGGCTTTTCTTTGTCGTTTTTTTTTAAAGTATACAAGCATAATAAGAAGAAACAAGATTTTTAGCCAACAGCGGTTGTGAGAAGCAGAACTTTTTTATTCGTCATTAAGTATTTGGCTAACACTAATCTAAAAAGTTCAATAGCGAAAATATTTTCCGTCGACTGACAAGCATGAAAGCTAGCCAAATGATTTACTGCTAAATTCAGAAGCATTTACAGAGGTCAAGCTTATTTTTCAAGGATAAAAATGTTATAATGATAGGAATCTAAGATTCATTATTAAAATTGCTTCCGACAAAAATAATCACGAAAATTTAAAATAGAAATGAGCGACTTATGAAAATTACATCCGCAAAGCAAATTAATTTAACGAAAATCCAATTACCAGAATTAACAGAATTAAAACGAGTGGCTCTGACTGATGAAACGCTAGCCACTCGAAAAGAAAAAGTCCTAAACCTAATGAAAAAAAAGCAGCTGGACAGTTTAGTAATCTATGCGGACTTGGAGCATGGCGGCAATTTTGAATATTTGACTGGCTTTGTCCCGCGTTTTGAAGAGGCGCTGCTGGTTTTACATCAAGATGGTCGAGGGTTTTTATTATTAGGAAATGAAAACTTAAATAAAGCCGATAAAGCTCGTCTTTCAGTTAAAGCGATTCATGTGCCTCATTTTTCTTTGCCAAATCAGCCGATGACAGACGATCAGCCATTAACGGAGTATCTTATTGAGGCTGAATTAAAGGAAAATACACGTGTTGGTTTAGTCGGTTGGAAATTATTTACTAGTAATCATGCAGACAACCAAAGTCTGTTTGAAGTGCCCTATTATTTAGTAGCGGCTTTAAAAAATGTCGTTGGTGAAGATAACTTAAGCAACGAAACAGGCTTGTTCATAGATAGCAGTCAAGCTGGTGCCAGAACGCAAAATAATGCGAACGAAATTGCCCACTATGCCTTTGGTTCACAATTAGCCGGGCAAGGGATTTTTGCTGCTGTTACGAATCTGCAGCTAGGAGTCAGTGAATTTGAAATTGGTGGTCAGCTAAATCAATTGGGTCAGCCAAATAGTGTTGTCACGATAGCCGCTTTTGGGGAGCGTTTTAAAAAGGCCAATTTATATCCAACAGAAAAAAAATTGACGCTTGGTGAGACGATTTCTTTAACTGTCGGGTATAAAGGCGGCTTGTCTTCTCGAGCGGGTTATGGAGTCAATGAGGCGAGTGAATTACCTGAAGGGCAACAGGATTATTTGGAGACACTAGCGAAGCCGTATTTTGCAACGGTCGTTACTTGGTTAGAGAATTTGCAGGTCGGCCAAACCGGTGCTGAGGTGTATCAATTGATTGAGGAGGCTCTGCCAAAAGCCACTTATCATTGGCATTTGAATCCAGGACACTTAGCTGCAGATGAAGAATGGTTGTCCTCACCAATCTATCCTAATTCAACAGAAGTTCTAACTAGCGGTATGTTATTGCAGTTAGATATTATTCCTTCAATGGCGGGCTATGCCGGGGCAAGTTGTGAAAGCACCTTGTGCCTTGCCGATGAAAAATTGCAAAATGAATTAAAAGCTAGCTATCCAATGCTGTGGCAGGCGGTTCAAACACGGCGAGCCTTTTTAAAAGCTGTTTTAGGTATTCAATTAAGCCCGCAACTTTTACCGCTTTCTGATACAGTGGCTTTATACAGCCCGTTTATGTTGCAGGCCAATCAAGTGTTAACCAAAAAAATGTGATCGCAATCAAGGGGTGAACAGCGATGCCAGTTGAAGTTTCACAAACATTACAAGAACAGCTCCAAACTGATTTTACGAAAGGCTATCGGCAATTTATTCAAAACTCGCCAGTAGAAGCAGGGCTGGCGGAAACTATCGGCAGTCAATTAGGTATTTTTTATTTGTTGGGGGAGGCCTCGTCTTTAGATAAGACTCGTGTGTTGTCGTTTGAGGTTGACGGTCAGCGTCACGCAACTTATTTTCACTGGTCTGAGGATTTGGCGATTCAAGGGGCTCAGAGCAGCCGCTTTTTTCTCCTGTTGACGGAATTTGGCTTACTATCTGGCATAGAAATTCATCATCGGGAGGGAGTGGAGGAAAAAATTTGGCAGGATTTTCTGGGAGAAAAAAGTGTTACAGAGATTAGTGCCAGTTTAAGCAACCTCCAAGAAAAAGGTCATTTTTCCAAAGACCTGCCTCTTATCACTAAGTATGCAGAAATTTTACAAAGTCTTGCTGATTAAATGACGGGAAAATCATCACAGAGACTCAGATTTTAATTAAACTAAAATCAAATTTTGCGAAACGAGCTGGCAACTTCTGTCAGCTCGTTTTTTTATTTTCGAGGCTATCTATTAGATTTCAATGGTAAAGCTACTTTTTAATTTGTAAATCACTTGGTTTATGAAAGAAAAAAATTAGGAAATTAATCTGCTGCTAAGACTACTATCATAGTCTCTTTTTAGTATGTCTTAAATACAAATAAAAGAAATATATATTTTATAGAAAACGTTATTGAAAATATATAGTGTAACATATATAATTAATTATGATCTTGTTAGAGGAGGTGTCTTAGTGGAATTAAGCAAACGTCAATTGAAAATTATCGATATCGTGAAAAGCAACCAACCCATCAGTGGTGAAAGCATCGCCAGTCAATTAGGCTTGAGTCGCGCAACTCTGCGCAATGATTTATCAATCCTGACGATGACTGGACTTTTAGATGCTCGCCCGAAGGTTGGTTATTTTTATACTGGTCAAATGGTGGAACCGCTGATTTATGACCAACTATTTACGATTAAGATACAAGATATCATGGTCAAGCCCTTGTTAATCTCTCAAGAAATGTCAGTGTACGATGCCATCACAAGTTTATTTATGTATGATGTCGGTTCTTTGTATGTCAAAAATGCTGATGAGGAATTAATCGGAGTGGTCTCGAGGAAGGATTTACTGCGCTCGGCTGTCAGTAATTCAAATCTTGAGCGCACACCTGTAGCGATGATTATGACAAGAATGCCCAACATTGTCACCGTTACCCCGGAGGAAACGATTATGCAGGCGGGTAATCTGCTGTTGCAGCATCAAGTTGACTCGCTGCCGGTGGTATCGTCAGAGAATCCTAAAAAAGTTGTCGGGAAAATTACTAAAACCAAATTGATGACTTATTTTGTTGAGTCAGGCAATGCCTTCAAAAATGAAACATATTAATTTAAAAACTTATTAGAGGTGGAGAAAATGAAAGCTGCAAAAATTTACTTGGTATCTGATTCGGTTGGGGAAACAGCACAAAAAATTGTCACGGCGGTTAGCGCCCAGTTTCCTAGTGTAGATTTAAGTGATGTCACGTTGTATCCTTTTACAACAGATGAGGAAAATCTGATTGATATTTTACGGGACGCTTTAAAGGAAAAAGCGATTGTCGTAACGACTTTGGTGGAAAAAAACTTGGTCAATGCCGTCAAAGATTTTGCCAGCCGAACTGGTTTACAAGCGGTAGATTTAATGTCACCCCTTTCGACAATTATTGAATCATCCTTTGGCGTGCCACCATTGGAAGAGCCTGGTGCGATTCATCGGTTAAATCAAGAATATTTTAATCGAGTAGCGGCGATTGAATTTGCCGTTAAATACGATGACGGTAAAGATGCTAAAGGCTTTTTAGAAGCGGATTTAGTAATTTTGGGTGTTTCACGGACATCTAAAACACCCCTCAGTTTGTATCTGGCAAATCGGGGCATTAAAGTTGCCAATCTACCTTTGATTCCAGAAGTGGAGATGCCAAAGGAAATTTTTGAAATTCCCCATGAAAAAATTGTCGGCTTGACCACCAATACAGATCGCTTAACCAATATTCGCAGATCAAGAATGGCTTCTTTAGGCTTAAAGGGCGAATCAAAATATACCAATCCAGAAAGAATCACCGAAGAATTGGCTTATGCAGAAGAAATCTTTGCCAAGCTCGGGGTGGAAGTCATCAATGTCAGCGAACGCTCAATTGAAGAAAGTGCGGTCATCATCGAAGATTCTTTGAAAGCGACCGCAAATGGATAAAACAAAAGCACTAGAAGATTTAGTAGAAGTCATCAATCTTGATGCCATCCAGCATTTGCCGAAACCAACCGAGCATTTTATCAGCGATCTTCATGGCGAATACGATGCCTTTGAGCATATTTTGCGAAATGGTTCCGGCAGAATTCGAGAAAAGGTTGACTATTTATTTAAGCGCCAGCTGCGGTATGAAGAAATTTCTGAATTGTGCTTTATTATTTATTATCCCGAGGAAGTCTTAACAGAAGTCGATTATGACGAGCAGCAGTGGTTTGTTTTGATGGAGCGTTTGGTTAAAGTGGCGCGTTTTAGTGCTGGCAAGTATACCCGTTCAAAAGTTCGCAAGGCCTTGCCGAAGGATTTTGCCTATATCATTGAAGAACTTTTGTATCAATACGACCAAGAGTATGAAAAAGAATGGTATTACGGTTCGATATTTAATAAAATTATTGAACTAGACTTGGCTCAAAAATTCTGTGAAATTTTGGGTCATCTCATTCAGCGGCTAGTCGTGGACCATCTGCACGTGCTGGGGGATATTTATGATCGGGGACCCGCTCCGGATAAAATTATGGACAGCTTGATGACACTGCCTTCTTTAGATATTCAACTGGGCAATCACGATATTTTATGGATAGGAGCTTTTTGCGGATCTTTAGGTTGTTTGACTAATTTACTGCGAATTTCCGCCCGCTATGGAAATTTAGAGTTGCTGGAGCAATACGGGATTGATTTAGCGCCGTTAAAAAAGTTTGCCAAAAAAAATTATCAGGAAAATGCGGCTTTTGCTCCAAAGATTGAACCCGGAGAAATGTCGGCAACAGATTGCAAAGATGCCATGCGGTTGCAGCAGGCCCTAGCCATTATGCAATTTAAGGTTGAAGGCACCATTATTAAGCGACGTCCAGAATTTCAGCTGGAAGAGCGTCTGTTGTTGGATAAATTAACAAGTGACCAGACAGAACTAAACTATCAGGGGACAAAAATTCCACTGGTTAACGGTTGCTTTCAATTAGTCGGTCAAGATGCCTATCAGCTTACCGATGAAGAAGAAATAGTCTTGACAGGCCTGCTGCAGGATTTTCAAAATTCTGAGCGACTGCAAAAGCACATTGCCTTTTTAGTGGAAAAAGGCACATTGTATTTGCGCTATAATGGCAATTTGCTTTTTCACGGTTGCCTGCCCTGTGACCAGCAGGGGGAGCTTCTCAGCTATCAGTTTGGCGGTCAAATGTATCAAGGGGTCGAGTTATTGGATTTTTATTTGGAATCCATCCGAACTAGTTTTAAAAATCCTCAGGAGCATGATGATTTAGCTACAGATATTATTTGGTATTTGTGGTGCGGCGCTGGTTCAACCTTATTTGGGAAAAAGGCGATGAAAACCTTTGAACGCTATTTTATTGCGGATAAAAAGCTGCACACAGAAGAAAAAAATGCTTATTATCAGCTGCGGGAAAAAGCCGCTTTTTGCGAAAATATTTTGCGGGCCTTTGGTTTATCAGAAAATGGCCATATTATCAATGGCCATACACCAGTAAAAGTTGTGAAAGGCGATATTCCCATCAAGGCGGATGGGCGCTTGTTAGTAATTGATGGGGGCTTATCCAAGCCTTATCAAAAGGTCACCGGAATTGCCGGTTATACTTTGGTGGCAAATTCCTTCGGGATGACACTGGTGGCCCATCAGCCCTTCACGAATCGGCAAGAGGCCATCAAAAATCGGCAGGATATTTTATCTCAAAAAGAGATTGTCGTCCGCAAAAATCAACGCCTCTATGTCAAAGACACCGATATCGGTGAAGAGCTGGCCCGGCAGATTGATGATTTGTTGAGATAACTGAAAATAAAAAAAATCCTCGAAGAAATGGCAGCGGCCAAATTCTTTGAGGACTTTTTATTTTGCTGTTTTTTTTGAAGCAACCTAATTTGTGACGGCAGTTTTTTGGTCGATTAGCTGATTGATCTGCAGCTGCAATTCTTCAAAGCCCCGCAGCGACATGTAAGGCTCAATCACATACATAGGTTTATCGTAATAAGTGTAATAGGGGGCAAAACGCGTGCTGACGGAAGAAGTCGAAATAATTAAATCGGTCTTCTCAATCAATTGCGGTTCTTGTTCTAGCTGACTCAAGCTGTCGATGAAAAAGTATTCAATCGGCCCTTTTAATTTTTCTTTAAAGCGGCCAAGAATAAAGCTGTCCGGCAGTGAATACGCCATTGAAACAATTAAAACATTGAGTTTATCCTGCTGATTAGCAAGCTTCAATAATAAATCTGGAAAGTAGGCAATCAGTAAAAATAAATGGGTGTAATACAAGTCTTGAGGAATATCAAAGGTCAGCTTCTGATAGATATCCTTTAAGACAGCGGCAATTTTTTTAATTTGATTTGGATACATCTGGGTATGGGAAATAATAAAAATTTTCCGAAATTCCCCTAAAATCGAAATATAATCACCGGCCACCAAAAACAAATAGTCATCCATACATAATTTTATGCACAGTGCCTCTTTTTGAGAAATAGCAGCAGTTTCGCCGTCTGTTAAGGTTAAAGCCAATGTTTTTTCAAAAATCGAAATCGCTGTATCGGTATCTTTTTTCAGTGAGGCCATCATTTTATTGGTGGATAAAACCAGCTCCCATTGGATTTTGCTGCTGATTAGATAATCGCCATAATAAAGCCAGAGACATTCCCGATACATCCAGCTGTCAAACAACAAAGCAAAGTGTTTTTCGATTTCCAAAATGGCACTTTGAATCGGTGCAAAATCCGGTGTGATAACAGCGGTGGAATTGTTGCGGTTTTCCGGGAAAAAATGGCCGTTACTGATACGAATCAAGCTGACATAAAAGGAATATTCCAATTGAACTTTAGTAGCATAACCCTCGCTAAAATGATTGATTAGCATAAAATCTTCAATCAAAAGACGAATGGCTTGGCTGCCTCTGATTGAGCCGGAAAGTTTAGCGAAATCCAATTTTTTTTCGCGATAATACTCTGTAAATAGATAACGGATGGTAGCTTCATTTCCGACTAACCGCATCGGGCGGCGAGTAATCGAAATATCTAAGCCCTTTAAGGCAGTCGCAATCTTTTTGAAAATCCGTGAGACCGTTGCCGGACTCGTGTACAAGTAGTTGGCTAGATCATGAATGTTCTCATGATTTTCAAAGAGCAGCTGCTCTAGTAAATCAAATTCCAATGAGGATTGAAGAACTTGCGTATAGAGTAAATCAATGCCGTATTCGGAGTCGTGGAGGATTGTGTAGCCCGAATGATTATGAATAATTGTGAATAACGGAAAGACTTGATTGATGGTTTTAATATCCGCATCGAGGGCTTTGATGGGAAAGCCCCAGAGTTGGTCGATTTCCTCGCGGGTTTTCTCTTGTGTCGAAATATAAAGAATTTCAATCAGGCGAATTTGTCGACGAACAGCCTTTGGCAATAAACTGCGTAAATTCATCTTCATCCCCCCTTTTTTCTCACTTTAATTATATCATTGAAGATTAAAATTAGCGGCAGTCCTAGCTTCAGCTTTTTCTGCTAAAAAACAAAAAATGAAATTTTAAGAAAACGTCAAATATGGTAAAATCATGTACTGATTTTCTGAGAATATGTTATTTTGATGAGGTACTATTCAAGGGAAGGATTCAACTTTTATGAATATTCTTTTAGCAGTTGAGTGCGAGGCGACAGCCTATGATTCAACTTTTACCTTTATTTCTTATCAGCAAAAGAGTTTGCTCCTGCAATTTTCGCCTGATTTTCATCTCCACAGTCTGTCTTTAGGGGAGATTTTTCAGGAAAACGGGATTCAGGGAGTCAAGGATTTTTTTGAGAATAATTTTCAACTGGCAATTGATGGCAGCGTTGTCCTCCAGGAAAAAAAATTATTGCGACTTTTAAATAGCTATTTTCCTAAGGGAATCCCTGGATTGACGGCCTCACAACTGATTGCTGACCCTAAAGAGTTTAGTGATTTATTAGCGTATCAGCAAAACATGGAGGGGCCAGAATCAACTTTTGTCTATCAGCGGCATTTTTTGAGAATTCTCAAAAATCAAATTATCCGTAAACGCAATCTCTTAAAGATGAATGTGATTACCCGTCAACTGGTTCAATATATGACGACTGACATCAGTCAACAGCAGCTTTTGAAATTGTTGTTAAGTTTAGTCCGCCAGTCGGCTTCACTGGAAAAATATGTATTTCCCCTCGAAAATACCTATCGCATTTTGCCTGCTGGTCAAAAGCAGCGGCTAAAGATGGTGGATGTGGGGCAAAACGAACGCCTGCTGCGAAATTTTTTGCAGGGAGCATTATTAAAGGAGAGTTAAGATGTCCAACAACTGGCTGAGTAAAATGATGAGCAGCTATTTAAATTATCGCAAATTTATGACGGGCCGCTACGGGAGCTTTGACACGATAAATCGCGCACTTTTGGTGATTGCCTTGATTGCGCTATTGTTTAGACGCTGGTTAAACGGTTATCTGGTTTTGGCGATTGTTGCCGTTACCATTGGCTTAATCATTTTCCGCTTTTTATCCAAGAAAATTTATGTTAGAAGCAATGAAAATCAGCGCTTAAGCCGCTTTTTTGCCGGTGCGGCTCAACGAAACAGCGAGCAAACCCATGAACGGCATCAGCGCAATGCCTATAAGAAGGCCCAGAAACAGCAACGACAAGCGACTAAAATGAAAAATCAACGACAACAGGCGGCAAATATTCAAGCTGTCATTTTCAAATGTGACAATTGTGGTCAAAGCTTGCGGGTGCCACAGGGCAAAGGTAAAATTAAAATTACCTGTAAAAATTGCCAGCATACTTTTATCAAAGAGACTTAAATCCGAATAATCTGAAATAAAAATGCTCTTTAGTTCACAATTCGTGTACTAGAGAGTTTTTTTCTATGCTATAATGAAAAAAATTTGATACAGGAGTTGTTTACATGAAGGCAATAGTAACAGTTATTGGAAAAGATAAAGTCGGCATCGTAGCCGGTGTCAGCAGCAAGCTGGCTGCATTAGAAATCAGCATTCAAGATGTATCACAGACAATTATGGATGATTATTTCACCATGATGATGCTGGTGACTTTTGGCGTGGGCGATATTGATTTTGAAAATGTGCGTAAAGAGCTTAATCAAGTCGGCGATGCACTGGGTGTTAAGGTCAGCATTCAAAATGAAGAAATTTTTAATGCGATGCATAAATTATAACAGGAGGCGGAAACTGTGGAGACCAATCAAATCTTAGAAACGATTCGCATGATTGAAGAAGAAAATCTTGATATCCGCACCATTACGATGGGGATTTCTCTATTGGACTGCATTGACAGTGACAGTGAGCGAGCTTGTCAAAAAATTTATGACAAAATTACCCGCTTAGCTAAAGACTTAGTAAAAGTCGGCGAAGACATTGAAACAGAATTCGGCATTCCGATTATTAATAAACGGATTTCAGTGACGCCGATTGCGATTATCGCAGCGGCAACGCAGGAAACCAGCTATGTTAAATTTGCGAAAGTTTTAGATAAAGCGGCGGCAGCTGTGGGAGTTAATTTTATCGGTGGCTTTACTGCTTTAGTGGAAAAAGGCTACCAGCATGGTGATATTATTTTAATTGATTCAATTCCTGAGGCCTTAGCAGAAACAGATTTTGTCTGCTCCTCAGTCAATATCGGTTCAACAAAGGCCGGCATCAATATGGATGCTGTTGCCCACATGGGGGAAATAATTAAAGAAACAGCGGCAAAATCCGACATGGGCTGTGCCAAGTTAGTCGTCTTTGCCAATGCGGTTGAAGATAATCCTTTTATGGCAGGAGCTTTTCACGGTGTTGGTGAAGCCGATTGTGTCATCAATGTCGGCGTCAGCGGACCGGGAGTTGTTAAGCGAGCGCTAGAAAAAGTCAAGGGTCAGTCCTTTGATGTCGTGGCTGAAACGGTTAAACAAACGGCCTTTAAAATTACCCGCATGGGTCAATTAGTCGGCCAAATTGCTTCACAGCGTTTAGGTGTTCAATTTGGGATTGTCGATTTATCTCTAGCACCGACACCTGCGATTGGCGACAGTGTTGCATATGTATTGGAGGAAATGGGCTTGGAGTCTGTGGGCACCCACGGAACCACTGCAGCTTTAGCTTTGTTAAATGATGCCGTTAAAAAAGGCGGCGTGATGGCTTGTAATCATGTGGGCGGTTTGTCGGGAGCTTTTATTCCCGTTTCAGAAGACGCTGGAATGATTGCCGCAGTGGAAAACGGCTCTTTAAATTTAGAAAAATTAGAAGCGATGACTGCGATTTGTTCTGTGGGCTTAGATATGATTGCAATTCCCGGAGATACACCAGCGCAAACAATTGCTGCAATGATTGCCGATGAAGCCGCAATTGGCGTCATCAATCACAAGACCACGGCTGTTAGAATTATTCCGGCCAAAGATACTAAAGTAGGAGACATGGTGGAGTTTGGTGGTTTGCTGGGCCGTGCACCAGTTATGAAAGTCAACCCGAACTCCTCAGCTGATTTTATTGAGCGGGGCGGGCGGATTCCTGCACCAATCCATTCCTTTAAAAATTAAAGCGACAAAGGAGAAGAATTTGCTAAAACATTTTATTTGGGATTTTGACGGTACTTTATATAATTCTTATCCAGTGATTACCCAAGCAGCACTGGCCACCTTTCAGAAATTTAATCAGCCCTACACAAATCAAAATGATTTTTATCGGCAGCTTAAGATTGGTTCTTTGGGAGAGTTAATTCAAAAAGCCGGCATTGATAAAGTGGCCTTCGACAAAATTTTTGTTGCCAAAGAAGGTCAGGAGCTGGCAAAAATTTTACCTTTTGCGGAGACGAAATCGACGGTGACGGCCTTAGCCAAAAGAGGCGGTCAGCAATTTATTTTAACCCATCGGCAAGTTGCTTCGACTGAAAAGTTATTGCAACGGGATGGCTTACTGGAATATTTTTCAGAAATTGTCGGCGCTGATAGTGGCTTTCCTCGGAAACCGCAACCGGATTCGCTGACGTATCTATTAAATAAATTTCAGTTGAATCCCGCAGAGACTTTGATGGTTGGTGATCGCCGTTTAGATGTTGTTGCCGGAAAAAATGCCGGCTGTCAGACCTGTCTGTTTGACCAAGATGGTTTTTTAGGAGAAATTCCGGCGGATTATCTCGTAAAAGATTTAGCGGAAATTCTATCTTTATAGTGTTATACTAAAAAGAGAACAATAGGAGGGATAAATTTGGAACTTGTTAGATTTAAGGAGTTAGTTGAGGCCTACCATTACGATGCGCGTAATCCTAAAGGCGAATACAAAACAGAATTGAAAGTCGGTTTTTCACCACTGAAAACAGAGGATGAAAAATTTCCTAAAGAGGACACTTTAGTCGGCACTAGAATTGAATTTGTTTTACCCTTTGACCGCTATGTTATTTCTGGTCGGGTCAGCCAAGTCAATCAAGTAAAAAACCGTAAAATTGAAACGCCTAAAGATTTAAGTCAAGCTGAGGTCGATGAGTTAGCGGCACCTTTATTTGATTTAATTCAACGCTTAACCTATGAGGTAACAGAAATTGCCTTGGATGAGCCAGGTATGAAATTAAACTTCAAGGTTGATCCTAATAGCGATCCAAAACCAATGGCTGAGCCAGCTGCTGCAGCTGAAGAAAAAACTGAAGAATAAAATCAGTATTCCGTGATAGTTTGAAGCTATCACGGTCTTTTTTTATTATCAAGAATCTAAAGCAGATAAGTCCCTTCTGACAAAAGTTTGTGTTACGATGAATTTGTCACTGAGTCAACTCAGTGTGATTCTTGAAGAAGAGTCACAGGGAACCTTTACTTCCTTGATGGACTTGTCATCAAATTTATTAGGAGGAAATAAAATGACAACATTCATCACCGTTTTAGTGGTTCTGGCTTTTGTAGCAATTTTATTTGGATTTTTCCTGTTGCAAAAACGCCATACCAAGTTTTCAACCCGCGTATTCCTGGCCTTAGGCGTCGGAATAATTTTTGGCGGACTGCTGCAATTATTTTTTGGCACTGATAGTGAGATTACCACCAATGCCATGAGTTGGATTGGCATCGCCGGTTCAGGTTATGTCCGGCTATTACAAATGCTGGTTATTCCACTAGTTTTTGTTTCAATCGTCGGCGCATTCACTAAGATGCAGGCCTCTAAAAAAATCGGAAAAATCAGTTTTACTGTCTTAGCGACTTTGTTAGGAACAACAGCAATTGCTGCCTTTATCGGCTATGGTTCAACCATTTTATTTGGTTTGAATGGCGCAACCTTTACAGAAGGTGCCGCTGAAACGGCCCGGATTGCCGAATTAACTACTCGTTCAGAAACTGTTGCTAATTTAAGTATTCCAGATCAAATCTTATCTTTCATTCCGACAAATGTCTTCGCTGACTTTGCTGGTACTAGATCAACTAGTACGATTGCTGTAGTCGTTTTCGCGGCCTTTGTTGGGGTAGCTTACCTCGGCATCAAACGCAAAGCGGAAAAAGAAGCAGAATTTTTCGCAAACTTTATCGAAAGCTTATATAAAATTGTCATGCGCATTGTGACCCTGGTTCTGCGTTTAACGCCTTACGGAGTAGCAGCTTTGATGACCAATGTCTTGGCAACCAGTGATTTTGAAGCAATCGTCAATCTGGGACTCTTTGTAATCGCCTCTTATGTGGCCTTGTTTGCAGTCTTGATTGTCCACTCGTTGATTTTAGTTGGCGTGAAGGTCAATCCAATCACTTACTTCAAAAAAGCTTTCCCAGCCTTGAGCTTTGCCTTTACGTCTCGTTCAAGTGCGGGGACGTTACCGTTAAATATTGAAACGCAAACCCAAGCACTAGGTGTTGATGATGCGACTGCGAATTTTGCCGGTAGCTTTGGCTTGTCGATTGGGCAAAACGGCTGTGCCGGTGTTTACCCAGCGATGTTGGCAACGATTGTTGCACCAGCGGCTGGTTTAAATATTTTCAGCTTGGAATTTGTTTTGATGTTGATTGCGATTGTCACTATCAGCTCCTTTGGGGTTGCCGGTGTCGGCGGCGGGGCAACTTTTGCTTCTCTGATTGTTCTAGGTTCAATGAACTTGCCAATCGCGATTGTCGGTTTGGTAATCTCTGTAGAACCTTTGATCGACATGGCAAGAACAGCTGTTAACGTGAGTGACAGTATGTTAGCCGGTGTTGTGACCAGTGCCCGTATTAATGAGTTAGACCGGGATGTTTTAAATGACGCAGAAAAAATTATTGATGCGAACGCATAATTTATTTTAATTGAAAGTAGAGTTGTAATTGACTGTCTGCTGCGATGAATTTTAACGCAGCGACCGTAATTGCGACTCTGCTTTTTTGTAGGCGTTGGCGCAAAAATTTGCTACACTACAAAGGAATCAAAAAAGAGGAGCGTGACCTATGTTTTCAAATGAATTAAAAATTATGCTGTATGTCAATGATGTGCCCGCTAGCAGTCAGTTTTGGCAAGCTATCGGCTTTGTTGAGCGGGAACGGGCAGCCGTTGACGGGACTGTTGTTGTCGAATTGTCTCCGACAGCAGAAAGCCAAACTCGAATTGTCCTTTATGATTTAGGCTTTATTCAACAGCATTCACCAGAAGTTGCCGGCAATTCACCTTCACTGATGTTTGCCAGTGACACTATTTTTGACCTGTATAAAAAAATGCAGGCAGCTCACGTAACGCTTGGGGATTTAGTGCAATTAGGGGAAGAGTATGTCTTTAATTTTGCCGACAATGAAGGCAATTATTTTGCTGTCTCAGGAAAATAAGTTTAACGAAAACAAAGATTTGCGAAAAATAGCACAAGCAGAAACTTAGGTGATTCGCTTTTTTTTCTCTATAATTAATTTCTGAAATTATGCTTAAGGAGATTAGTATGGATTATCAAGTATTGCTTTACTATAAATATGTTAAAATCGCTAACCCGGAGGAATTTGCCAAGGAACATCTGGCTCTATGTAAAAGTTTGAATTTAAAAGGCCGCATTTTGGTGGGGGAAGAAGGCATCAACGGCACATTGTCTGGTTTAACTGCTGATACGCAGGCTTATATGGAATATATGCAAGCAGATGAGCGCTTTAAAGATATCTTCTTTAAGATTGATGAAAGTCCTGAGCACGCCTTTAAAAAAATGTTTGTTCGGCCCCGCAAGGAAATTGTCAGCTTAAATTTAGAAGATGACGTTGATCCCAATCAAATGACTGGTCAGTATCTAGAGCCTAAAGAATTTAAAGCGGCATTATTAGATGAAAATACCGTGGTGATTGATGCCCGCAATGATTATGAGTATGATTTAGGTCATTTCCGTGGCGCCATTCGTCCGGATATTCGCAATTTCAGGGAACTGCCCCAGTGGATTCGCGACAACAAAGAAGAGTTTATGGAAAAACGCGTGGTGACTTATTGCACCGGCGGCATCCGTTGTGAAAAATTTTCCGGCTGGCTCGTCAAAGAAGGCTTTAAAGACGTTGGTCAATTACATGGGGGAATTGCCACCTATGGTAAAGACCCTGAAGTTCAAGGAGAATTATGGGACGGCCAGATGTATGTCTTTGATGAACGGATTGCTGTTGAGATTAATCATGTTGACAAAACAATTATCGGCCGGGATTGGTTTGATGGCACTCCCTGTGAGCGTTACATTAATTGTGCCAACCCTGAATGCAACCGTCGCATTTTAGCCTCTGAAGAAAATGAGCTAAAATACCAAAGCAGCTGCAGCGAGGAATGTCGAAAACATCCCCGCAATCGTTTTGTCTTAACTCATCCACAAGCAGTTTAAGTATAAAAACTTAAGCTATGACAACTTTTAAAATGAATAGCTAAACGAGCTCTGCAAAAGCCAGCTGGTAAATTTTCAAATGAACCAGCTGACAACTTTCGCCAGAGCTCGCTTTTTTGAAAACAATTACACCTTTTGCTAAAAAAAGGTATAATTGAATGGTAGAAAAGGAGTCTTTCATATGCTGAAATTAGTTTATGCCATCAGTGACATCCACGGACAATTAGACTTGTTTGAAAAATTATTGGCGGATTTTGATCCCCAGCTGCATCATCTGGTGCTGATTGGTGATTTAAATGATCGGGGCCCGCAATCGAAGGCTTGCCTCTTAAAGGGCCAAGAATTAGTGGAGGAGTTCGGGGCAACTTATTTGCGGGGCAATCATGAAGAATATCTTTTGCAATTTCTCAATAGCCCTGAAGACTGGTTTGCCGGCTATGTGCGCAATGGTGGCGGTGAGACCATCAACAGTTTGCTGCACCCTGGGGCAACTTTAGAATATTCTCCAACAGAAATTGCCATGATGATTCGCAGTCGCTACCAAGATTTAGTTAAATTTTTAATGGAGCGGCCCCTCTATTATGAATGGGAAAAATATCTTTTCGTCCACGCCGGCGTTGATTTAACTAAAGCCGATTGGCATGATACCTCTGATCGGGATTTTTTATGGATTCGTGAACCCTTCCATCAGGGAAAAAACAATACCGGCAAAACAATCGTCTTCGGCCACACGATTACGCCGCAACTTCATGGAGATATGGAAACAACCGATCTCTGGCAGGAGGATGACAAAATTGGCATTGATGGTGGCGCCATTTTTGGTGGGTCCGTCCACGGGGTAATTTTTGATGCAAAGGGCATTGTCCAAGATATTGAATACCAAAATATGAATGGTCCTTGGCAGCCGCAGTTTTAAATCTTTAAGAGAATCTCGTATCGACGGGATTCTCTTTTTATGTGACAAGAATTTGTGCTAAAATAAATAGCGATTGAATAGTTGGAGGATGAAGATGGATAGTTTAAATCAAACAATTTTAACCTTAGTATCACGGGAATTAAATGAGTTTAAAGGCGGGCAAATCAAAGCAGTTTTAGAATTATTAGCAGATGGCAACACCGTGCCGTTTATCGCCCGCTATCGGAAAGAAATGACCGGCAGTCTTGATGAAGTACAAATTCGTTTAATTGAAGATCGCTATACGTATTTAACCAATTTAGAAAAGCGCAAAGAAGAGGTTGTACGCTTAATCGCTGAACAAGAAAAATTAACACCTGAGTTAGAACAGGAAATTTTAAAAGCAACTAAGATGCAGCAGGTTGAGGATTTATATCGGCCTTATAAGCAAAAGCGGCGGACTAAAGCGACTATCGCTAAAGAAAAAGGCTTGGAACCTTTTGCAACTTGGTTGATGAGCCAACCACAAGCCGGTGATGTTTTAGTTGAAGCTCAAAAATATTTGAATGATGACTTAGAAGTTTTTTCAACAGAAGAAGTTTTGGCAGGAGCTCATGAAATTTTAGCTGAACAAATCGGCGACAACGCTAAGTTTCGAACTTGGATTCGTTCTTATACCTTTAGTAAAGGCGCTTATGTGAGCCAAGTCAAGGCTGCTGAAAAAGATGAAAAAGAAGTCTACCACATGTACTATGATTTTTCAGAACCAATTCATAAAATGGTTTCCCACCGGATTTTGGCTACCAATCGTGGGGAAAATGAAGATATTTTAAAAGTCAGTTTAGTGATTGATGAAGCAAAAATTATGGAATATTTTGACAAGCAATTAATAAAAAACTCTAGTTCGCCGACAGTGCCACAAATTGTTGAAGCCTATAAAGACAGTTATAAACGCTTTATTGGTCCAGCGATTGAGCGGGAAATTCGCAATGAGTTAACGGAAAAAGCCGATGAACAGGCCATCGCTATCTTCGGTGAAAATTTACGGAATTTATTATTGCAGCCGCCATTAAAAGGCAAAGTTGTTTTAGGCTTTGACCCGGCTTATCGGACTGGCTGTAAATTAGCAGTCGTTGACGCAACTGGTAAAGTGTTGGCGATTGAAGTGATTTATCCCCACAAACCAGCAGGTGAGGCCAAGCGCCAAGCAGCCGGCCCAGCCTTTTTGAAACTGATGGAAACCCATCAAGTCGATGTGGTCGCCATTGGAAATGGTACAGCGAGTCGTGAGTCGGAGCAATTTGTCTCCGAACAAATTAAAAAATTGCATCGGGAAGCCTTCTACGTAATTGTCAACGAAGCTGGGGCTTCTGTCTATTCAGCTAGTGATATTGCCCGCAAAGAATTTCCTGATTTGCAGGTAGAGGAAAGAAGTGCCGTCAGTATCGCCCGCCGTCTGCAAGATCCTTTAGCAGAATTAGTAAAAATTGATCCTAAAGCCGTGGGCGTAGGACAATACCAGCATGATGTTTCGCAAAAACGTTTGGCGGAACAATTGGACATCGTTGTTGAAACAGCGGTTAACCAAGTCGGCGTTGATTTAAATACCGCAAGTCCGCAATTACTGCAATATGTTTCCGGCTTAAATAAAACAACCGCTCAAAACGTGGTCAATTATCGGGAGGAGAACGGGGAATTTGCTAGTCGGCCCCAACTGAAAAAAGTACCCCGCTTAGGACCTAAGGCATATGAACAAGCGATTGGATTTTTACGGATTCCCAATGGCAAAAATATTTTAGATAATACTGCGATTCACCCGGAATCTTATGCCGGTGCCAAAGAAATTTTGAAAATGGCAGGGATTACTGAAAAAGATTTAGGAACTGAAGCAGCGACAACGGCCTTAAAACAATTAAAACTAACCGAGGTGGCTCAAAGCTTAGAAATTGGCCATGAGACTGCTAAAGATATTCTGGCCGGTTTGATCCAGCCCGGTAGAGATATGCGGGAAGAAAGTGCTAGTCCACTATTAAGAAAAGACGTTTTGACGATGGAGGACTTAAAGCCCGGCATGGAATTGCAAGGTACCGTCCGCAATGTGATTGATTTTGGTGCCTTTGTTGATATCGGTGTGAAACAAGACGGCTTGGTGCATATTTCAAAACTCAGCAATAAATTTGTTAAACACCCAACTGATGTCGTGGCGGTCGGCGATATTGTGACTGTTTGGGTTGAACAAATTGATGTTAATAAAGGCCGCATCAGTTTGACGATGATTGCTCCGCAGGGATAAAGAAAGTAATAGGTAAGACGATGACAAATCAAGAATTAACTGAGTTGGTGGAAGAAATTTCACTGACCTATTTTAAAAAGCCTTTCCTTCATCAGGCATTTTTCAATCGGCGTTTGAAAACAACCGGTGGCCGCTATCATCTAAAAGACCATCATCTGGATTTTAATCCGTTAGTCTTTGAAAAATACGGCAAAGCTGAGTTAATCAGCGTTATTAAACATGAATTATGCCATTACCATCTGCATATCGCTGGCCGTGGCTATCAGCATAAAGACGCCGATTTTAAACGGCTTTTAAAAGCCACAGGGGGCGCCCGCTACGCTAAGCCACTAGCAGCGCCTAAAAGTCTTTTTTGCTATCAATGTGCCAGCTGTCAGACACCTTTGTATCGCCAGCGGAAAGTTGATACAAAAAAATATGTCTGCGGCCGATGTCGTGGCAAATTAATTTTTATCGGGAGAAAAACCTATGACCACTCAATCCAGCAAACTGGCTGATCTCAATCTGGTGTTAAACTATCTGGCCGACCAGCCTAGCGCAAAGCTTTTTGCCGAAAATAAAACTTATCCATTATTAATTTTAGCTGGCAACAGTCTGCCGCCTTTGACCGAGGCGGCAGGTCAACTAGTCAAAGAAGGAAAAGTTGAAAAAGTTTTGTTAAGCGGCGGCATTGGTCATGCTACTCATTTTTTGCAGAAAAATTATCAAAAAATTGGCTACAATTTTTCTAAGGAGCTGTCAGAAGCTCAGATGAATCAATTATTTTTAATTGAAGCTTGCGGTTTAGTTGAAGAGCAATTGCTTGTGGAAAATGCCTCGACTAATTCTGGTGAGAATGCCAGCTTTTCTTTAGCTATTTTACGAGAAATTTTTGGAACGGCTTTGCCAAAAAATATTTTGTTAACCAATGATCCGCTTTTACAAAAGCGGACCAAAGCGACTTTTAAATTTAACTGGCAGGCAGAAGCGAGCAAGTTTGAAAATTTTGTGCCGATTGTTCCTCAAGTTAAAGAACTGACAGAAGAATTGCATTTCACTGATAGTAGACTGAATCAGCTGTGGCCAAAAGATTATTTCTGGAATCTGGTTTTAGGGGAATACACCCGCTTAAAAGATGATGAAAACGGCTATGGACCAAAAGGCAAAGGCTATATCGAGACCGTGGGGATGCCCGTTGAGGTTGCAGCCGCATTTGACCGGCTCTTAGAAACAGAGAAATTTAATTTACAACGTTAAGAAAGTAAATTTTATTGAATACAACTTTGGTGGATAAATTTTCGTTGTATAGGTTTCCTACAAAATTTGTCGGTCAGATTAACTAACAAGTTTCTGACTTAATAAAAGCTTGATGTAAAAAGATTCAAGTCGGCAAGATTCAGTTTTTTTCCTGTAAATCTTGTCAGCTTGGATTTTTTAGTAAGGCTGGCCATTAAGAAATTTTTTGTTATGTTTTAAATTGGCATACTTCCTTATCATCAAGGATTAATAATGATTGAAATTTTTTTTTATTTGTTAGATAATGATAGGCGTGCCATAAGGTATAAGTTTGTTATTACATATAGCTGAAATAAGCTCTGAGTTAAGAGAAGAGGATAATCAATGGAAAATCAAGATTTAGTTTATCATTTTGTAGGGATTAAAGGTTCCGGTATGAGTTCGCTGGCTCTTGTGCTACACCAAAAAGGTTTAAAGGTTCAAGGCTCCGATGTAACGGAATACTTTTTTACCCAGCGGGATTTAGAAAAAGCCAATATTACGATCTTACCTTTTGCGGCTGACAATATTCATCCAGGATTAGTTGTTATCGCAGGGAATGCCTTTCCTGATAGTCATGAAGAAATTGTTCGGGCTAAGGAATTAGGCATTGAAGTGATTCGTTACCATGACTTTATCGGACAATTTATTCGTCCCTTTACCAGTGTCGCAGTAACTGGCTCCCACGGTAAAACCAGTACGACTGGTCTTTTGTCCCATGTATTAAGCGGAGTAGCACCGACTAGTTATCTAATCGGTGATGGCACGGGCCACGGTGAAGTGGATGCCAAGTTTTTTGCCTTTGAAGCCTGTGAATACCGCCGTCATTTTTTAGCTTACTCTCCTGATTATGTGATTATGACCAATGTTGATTTTGACCATCCAGATTATTATAAGAGTATTGATGATGTGTTCGATGCGTTTCAAACGATGGCTCATCAAGTGCAAAAAGGAATCTTTGCTTATGGTGATGACCCTTATTTAAGAAAATTGCAAGCGGAAGTGCCAATTCATTATTACGGCACCAATGACGATGATGATATTCAAGCCAAAAATATCGAACGGACAACAGAAGGTTCCGCCTTTGATGTCTATGTTAAAAATCAGCTTATCGGCCATTTTGTTTTGCCGGCATACGGACAGCACAACATTATGAACGCATTAGGTGTGATTGCTATTGCTTATTTTGAAGGCTTAGATATGAATTTAATCGCGGATGAAATGAAAACTTTCCCTGGCGTTAAACGCCGCTTCAGCGAAAAGAAGGTCAATGACATGATTATTGTTGATGACTATGCTCATCATCCTTCTGAAATTGCTGCGACAATTGATGCCGCCCGCCAAAAATATCCAACGAAGGAAATCATTGCAGTTTTTCAACCGCATACCTTTACGAGAACGATTGCTTTAATGGATGATTTTGCAAAAGCCTTAGACTTAGCGGACCAAGTGTTCTTGTGTGACATTTTCGGTTCAGCCCGTGAACAAAAAGGCGATGTAAAGATTGAAGATTTAGGCGCTAAAATTGAAAAAGGCGGCCAAGTCATTCAAGAAGACAATGTTTCACCATTGTTGGATTACCACGATGCGGTGATGGTCTTTATGGGAGCCGGCGATGTTCAAAAATTTGAACGAGCTTATGAGAAACTTCTTAGCGAAACAACGAGAAACGTTCTTTAATAAATAAACAAGCTGTGGTAAAAACAGCTTGCCGACAAGTTTGCCCCCTTTGCTTGATTAATTTTTAGCTTGTGCTGAAAATTTTTAATCTAAGGGCAAATATGCGGCAGGTTGTTGATGCCGCAGTTTTTCATTCCTCTAAAATTTAAATAAGTAAATTCAGAATGCTTGTTTTTTTAACGCAATTTGATAAACTTATACTAATGAATAATGGAGGGGTTGTACTTTGAATATAGGCAAGCCGCGAAAAATTGGCAAGACGATTGATGAAATTGAGGAAGGTGACTCGTTATCCTTAACGGAGTCAATTGAAGACAATCAGCTTTTACTTTATTTAGGATTAACGAATGATGCCAATCCTTTATATATTCAACATGACTATGCTGCTAAAACTGAATACGAAAAACCGATTGTGCCGTCGGTGATGCTGATGGGCATCATCACCAGTGCTGTCTCCAAACATTTGCCGGGACCGGGTTCCCATGTCGTTAATTTTTCCATCAATTTTATTGAACCGGTCTATCACTATGAGACGATTACTTTTTTATTGGAAGTCATCAAAGTCGATAAAATGAAAGACGTTATCACGATTTCGGTGGAAGCAGTTAACGAACAGGAAAATCGGATTTTAGATGCGGTTGTGATGGTTCAACCACCGCAACTGGCTACTGAAGGCTTACAAGAAGACGAAGTCATTTCAAAAGCTGCGGAGTAGTAGTATTCAATTTTTAAAATATCAGTAATGCAGTCAACCGGACCTTGCGTCCGAATTAAAAGGAGGAATCTTTATGAATGAAATGCCCGAAATGAATCCTCAGCATGTCCAAGATCAGACGGCTGGGATTAATAAGTTTTACTCAAAGGTTTATGGATTTTTAGGCTTAGGTATTTTACTAAGTGGAATTGTCGCTTATCTTAGTATGCAGGTCTTTCCAGCACAGGTTGCCAGTTTTATCCAAAACTTCCCCTTAGGAATTTTAGGCATTTGGATTGTCGAAATTGGTTTGGTGATTTTATTAAGTGCTAAGGCGGAAAAAAATCCGAGCATTGCGATTGGCGGCTTTATCGGATATTCCTTGATTAATGGAATTGTATTAGCCATCACAGTTTCTTATTATACAAATGCCAGTGTTGCTAGAGCGTTTATCACAGCGGCGGCGATGTTTATCGGCTTATCGATTTTCGGTGTGGTCACTAAAAAAGATTTATCCGGTATCGGTCGGGCAGCGTATAGTGCCTTAATTGGGATTATCATTGCGATTTTGTTAAATGCCTTTATCTTAAACAGCCAACCAGTTGATTATCTCATCAGCTTTTTGACAATCATTATCTTTTCTGGGATTACCGCCTATGATAACCAAATGATTCGGACTTTGTATGTGCAAAGTAACGGCACAGTCGGTAACGGCGTAGCAGTTTACATGGCGTTATCCCTTTACTTAGACTTTATCAACTTGTTCTTAGCCCTATTGAGAATTTTCGGCAAACAAAACTAATCTTAAATTAATTGAAAAGCAGATTCTTCGGAGTCTGCTTTTTTGTTTGCTTTATTTGTAGAGATGTTGCGACTTCGCTATAATACAATGGAGAGTCAATTGATTTTTTATAATAAAAAAAATCTGTCAAATCACGAAATGATTGAGGAGTTTGCTATGAGTAAGATGGAAGAATATCGGCAACTGTTGAACCTAGCCCAAGCGGGAATCTATTATCAAAAGGATATTTATGATTTGGAACGCTATCAGGAAATTCAACGGCTGGCTGTAAAATTAATCGCCGAAAGCAGTCAGGTGACAGAAGCTGAGCTTTATCAAAAAGTCAGCATTGAAGCAGGCTATCCGACACCAAAAGTAGATGTCAGGGCCGTCATTGAAAAAGACGATAAAATTTTATTTGTTGAGGATATTAATACGAAGAAATGGGCGCTGCCGGGAGGCTTTGCCGATGTAGGCTTAAGTCCCATTGAAAATATCAAAAAAGAGGTCAAAGAAGAAACCAATCTGGATGTCCGCTCAGCTGAACTGATTGGCGTGTTTGATACCAATCAACGGCAGGATATTTTTCAATACTTCCAGTATTACAAATTATTTTTTCATTGCCTAGTCGAAGAAAATCAAGCATTTGAAGTCAATAGTGAAACCTCAGCCATCGGTTATTTTTCTTTGGATAATCTGCCGCAGCTTTCCTTAGACCGCACGACTAAAGAGCAATTGATCAGACTTCGCCAGCGGGGTAAGCAGGTGGTTTGCGATTGAAAAAGGGGAGTATGGGTAGTCGCCGAAAAAAATTAATTTGGCGTGTAGGTATCGGCCTAGTTTTGTTGGTGATATTAGGCTTGCTTGGAATTGGTAATTATTTTTATGAATATGCTTTTGTACCTGGAGATAAGGATTTTATCAGCCAAGGCTCTGCCGCCAGTACTGAAAAGGAGCAAGCCGCAGAACAATGGTACCAAGACTCAGAAAATCGACAGGCTTGGTCGCTGACTTCTGAGGATAATTTAAATTTGCAGGCGCTTTTTTATCAAAATAATGCAAGCGAAAAAACGGTTATCATCGCCCATGGTTATATGGGCTCAAAGGAAGACATGGCAGATTATGCCCAGATGTTTTATCAACTGGGCTATAATGTGCTGGTGCCAGATGCCCGTGGTCATGGGGAGAGCCAAGGGGAATATGTTGGTTTTGGCTGGGATGAACGCAAAGATATGCAGCAGTGGATTGCTGAAGTGTTGACTCAATTAGGCAGCACTCAAGAAATTGTTCTTTTTGGCGTTAGCATGGGCGGGGCTACAGTGATGATGACAAGTGGAGAAGACTTGCCCGACAACGTGGTAGCGATTATCGAAGATTGCGGCTATGCATCGGTGACGGAGGAATTAAGTTATCAGCTGCAACAATTATTTAATTTGCCAGCCTTTCCAATTATTCCCGTCACAAATTTAGTGACGAAAGTCCGAGCCGGTTACTTTTTCAGTCAAGCCGATGCAACCAAACAATTGGCTAAAAATACACGGCCAATTTTATTTATCCATGGCACTGAAGATAGCTTTGTACCATTTTCAATGCTGGCAGAAGTGTATGACGCAACCTCGGCACCTAAGGAAAAATATGAGGTCGCAGGTGCTGAACATGCCGCCAGTTTTTCTGTTGATCCAGAAATGTATCACACACGGGTCACAGCTTTTTTAAACCAGTATGTCAGCCAATAAAAAAAGCATCTGTTGATTGCCTGCTTGGCAGGAAAATCAACAGATGCTTTAAAATTTAAATTAGATGTTTGCAAATTTTTCTAACAAACGAATCATTTGGCAAGTGAAACCATATTCATTGTCGTACCAAGCAACTGTTTTAACTAATTGGAAGTCGCCGGCAGAAGTTACTTCAGTTTGAGTTGGGTCAAAGATTGAACCTTGAGTTGTGCCAATCACATCACCAGAAACAATTTCACGGTCGTCATAACCAAATGATGGGTTATCAACAGTATGTTTTTTAATGGCTTCGTTGATTTGGTCAGCAGTTACTTTAGTTTTCAAAATTGAAACCAATTCTGTTAATGAACCATCAACAACGGGTACCCGTTGCGCATGTCCTTGTAATTTACCGTTCAATTCTGGAATTACTAAGCCGATAGCTTTAGCAGCACCAGTGCTGTGTGGAATAGTATTGTCAGCAGCTGAACGAGCAGCTCTTAAATTGCCGCCGCGAACTGGTCCGTCTAATAACATTTGTGTTGAAGTGTAAGCATGAACAGTTGTCATTGTTCCAACTTCAATTCCAAATTCATTATTTAAGAAGTAAGCCATTGGTGCAAGACAGTTCGTTGTACATGAACCAGCTGAAATAATTTTATCGTCAGCACTTAAAGTGTCATCATTTACGTTATAAACGATTGTTTTCATTGCACCAGCCGGAGCAGAGATAACGACACGTTTTACGCCAGCATCCAAGTGAGCTTGAGCTTTTTCGGCAGAAGTATAAAAACCAGTACATTCTAAAACGATGTCAACGCCATTTTCTTTTACCCAAGGAATTTTGCTTGCATCAGGTTCTGCATAAATCCGTGTTGCCACGCCGTCATCGACGATTGAATCTTCAGTTGCAGTTACATTACCTTTGTATGTGCCATGAGTTGAATCAAATTGCAAAAGATGAGCCAACATTGTTGGGCTAGTTAAGTCATTGATTGCCACTACTTCGATGTCATCAGAAACTTCTTTAATGCGGCGGTATGCTAAACGTCCAATCCGCCCAAAACCATTAATACCTACTTTTACTGTCATAAGAGAATTCCTCCTTAAAATTTGAAGCAAGGCTTCGAATTACAATCATAGTTTCCTACTCTTTGTTATTTTTGTCAAAGAAAAGCCCTTGTGCCATTCGTTTCTAAATATTTCATCATTTTTTTCATGGATTGACAGTTTAACGTGGACAAAAGCCGCTGACACCGCTAAAATAATAGGGACTTTTGTTTACTGTGGACTGCTTTACAAAGATTTTTTAAAATAAATTAAAGTGGAAATGAAAGAAAATAAATAAAATTAATTTTTAGACTTGGAGGAAGACAATGTCCATGTTTTTGGATCAAGTAACAATTGATGTCAAAGCCGGCAAAGGCGGAGACGGAATGGTTGCTTTTAGAAGAGAGAAATATGTGCCTGATGGCGGACCGGCCGGCGGTGACGGCGGTCGTGGCGGCGATGTCGTGTTTGTAGTGGATGAAGGTTTGCGAACTTTAATGGACTTTCGTTTTAATCGGCATTTTAAAGCACCAGCCGGCGAAAATGGCATGAGTAAAGGCATGCACGGCCGGGGCTCAGAAGATTTATTAGTTAAGGTGCCACCGGGTACAACGGTGAGAGATGCAGAAACGGGTAGCTTGATTGGCGATTTAATTGAAGACGGTCAAAGCTTAGTTGTTGCCAAAGGCGGTCGCGGCGGTCGCGGTAATATTCGCTTTGCTTCACCGCGAAACCCAGCACCAGAAATTGCTGAAAATGGTGAACCTGGTCAAGAACGTCGTATTGAAATGGAATTAAAAGTTTTAGCAGATGTCGGTCTAGTTGGCTTTCCTTCTGTCGGAAAATCGACGCTGCTTTCAGTAATTTCGGCAGCTCGACCAAAAATCGGCGCCTATCACTTTACGACTTTAGTGCCGAATTTAGGGATGGTGACCACCAACGATGGCCGCAGCTTTGTGGCTGCTGACTTACCCGGTTTAATTGAAGGAGCTTCCCAAGGTGTCGGTTTGGGCACGCAATTTTTGCGCCACATCGAACGGACGCGAGTTATCTTACATGTGATTGACATGAGCGGCATGGAAGGCCGTGACCCATATGAAGATTATTTAGCCATCAATAAGGAATTGGCAGAACATAATCTGCGTTTACTGGAACGTCCGCAAATTATTGTAGCTAATAAAATGGATATGCCAGATGCTGAGGAAAATCTGAAAGTCTTTAAAGAAAAATTAGCCGCCGAGCAAGAGGATGAATTTGCAGAACCGATTCCGGTATTTCCAATTTCCGGCGTGACCCGTAAAGGTATCGAACCGCTATTAAGTGCAACTGCCGATTTATTAGAAACAACCTCAGAATTCCCTCTATATGATGAAGAGCTGGAGGAAGAAGTTGTTAATTACGGCTACCAATCTGACGAACCGGAGTTCACGATTAATCGGGCTCCCGATGCTTCTTGGATTTTAGCCGGCGAAAAATTAGAAAAATTATTTGAGATGACGAATTTCGGCCATGATGAAACCATCATGCGCTTTGCTCGACAATTGCGGGGCATGGGTGTTGATGATGCGCTGCGGGCTAGAGGAGCAAAAGACGGTGACATCGTGCATATTGGTAAATATGAATTTGAATTTGTCGAATAATTTTTGCTAACAAATTTTTAAAGTCTGTGACGAAATTATGAAAATAGTTTGAAAAGACCGCTAAACCTTGAGTTTAGCGGTCTTTTTTAAGTTAGCTTTATGGTAATCCGCTTAAGCTAAGTCCAGAATTTAAAATTTGAGGTGATTGGATATGGTAAAACTTAAACGGGTATTTGAACGAAAGGAAAAAAAATATTTGCTGAGTCTAGCAGATTTTGAGTTATTAAGTGAGTTTCTCGATCCTTATATGGAGGAAGATCAATTTGGTCTCCACACGATAATCTCTGTTTATTATGATACCGATGATTATCGGATGATTAATCGTTCGATTGAAAAACCAAAGTACAAAGAAAAATTTCGTCTGCGAAGTTATGGCGTGCCCCAAAAATCCAGCGAGGCCTTTTTAGAAATTAAGAAAAAGGTTCGGGGAGTTGTCTATAAACGGCGGGTGGCTCTTTCCTATGAGGCAGCTAAAAATTATCATCTTGTAAAAAATTCTCAAGAAGTTGTTGCCCATAAAGACCAACAGATTAGAAATGAGATTGATTGGTTGATTGCCCGTCAAAAAATCACGCCTAAAGTGATGATTGCCTATGATCGTCGAGCGTATCAATTACGGGATGAACAAGAGAATGATTTTCGTGTGACCTTTGATTTTAATATTCGTTATCGGACAAATGATTTAGATATTTCCCATGGAAGTCAAGGAAAATTAGTCGCGCCGGATGTTGAAGTGCTGATGGAAGTTAAAGCACTAGGAGCTTATCCTGTCTGGTTTACCGAAATTTTATCTGAACTGGGGATTTATGCGGGCACGTTTTCAAAATATGCCCAAACCTATCTACGTCATCTGTCAAAGGAGGAAATGCAACATGTTATCTAGTCTCTTAACGGATGCCAGCGGCAATGCGATTACTGCGACACTGCCAGTTGTTTTAATTTGTACGGCCGTTGCCTTAGTCGCAGGTTTAATTGTCGCTTGCGTGCATATGTATCGAAATGTTTATTCGAAAAATTTTGTGATTACTTTAGCCGTGATGCCTGCCTTAGTACAATTGGTCATCATGCTAGTCAATGGTAATTTAGGCACAGGTCTTGCAGTTCTTGGCGCCTTCAGTCTCATTCGGTTCCGCTCAGTAGCCGGCGGTTCCAGAGAAATCACCTCAATTTTTTGGGCAATGGGTATCGGTTTGGCAACAGGGACCGGTTATGTCGGTTATGTTATCATCTTCTCAGTGATTATCAGTGCCTTTTTAATTGTATTGAATACCGTCAAGTTTGGCGAAAATAATAAAGTTGCTGAAAGAGAGCTGCGGATTACGATTCCGGAAGACTTAGATTATCCCGGCTTGTTCGACGATTTATTTGAAAAATATACTTACGAATTTTCAAATACCTCCGTTCGGACAACGACAATGGGTTCCCTATATGAACTGAGATATTTACTTAAACTAAAAGATGTTTATTTAGAAAAAGATTTAATTGATGAAATTCGCGTCCGCAACGGAAACTTGCCGATTGTTTCCGGCAAAGTTGCGACAAATAAAGATGAACTATAATTTATAAAGCAGGTGAACAACTAATGAAGAAAAAATATATTCTCGGATTAACCCTTTCCACGGTTTTAATAATGCTAGCAGCTTGTTCGACAGCCAGTGGTGAAACCAGCACTAGCAGCTCGACGACGACTAGCAGCACAAGTAGCGCAGAAGCCACAACTGTTGCAACCGACAGTGCTGCTCAAAATACTGACGGCACCTACGGCTCTTATACTGATGATGACTACGATGAATCATATGATGAGAGCACCGCTACCACCATTACTTTAAATGGCGATTCAGCAGAAATTGACGGCGAAGGGGCGACAGAAAGTGATGGTGTAATTACTATTACAACCGGTGGTACCTATATTTTAAGCGGCGAGTACGATGGTGAAATTATTGTCAGCGCCGATGCTGACGCCGACGAAGTTCAATTAGTTTTAAATGGCGTGAACATCACTAACGACGATTCTTCAGCTATTTATGTGGAACAGGCTGAAAAAGTTAAAATTACTTTGGCGAAAGGTACCACGAATACTGTTTCAGATGGTAGTGACTATGTTTATGATTCGGCTGATGAAGATGAGCCAGATGCCGCAATTTTTAGTAAGGATGATTTAACCATCAACGGCTCAGGTACATTAATTGTCAATGGTAATTATAATAATGGGATTCGCGGTAAAGATGATGTGGTCATCACCAACGGGAACATCCAAGTAACAGCCGTTAATAACGCAATTAAAGCCAAAGATTCTTTATCGATTGCTGGCGGGACCTTTGATTTAACGACGACCAGCGGTGATGGGATCCAAGTCAACGGGACAGATACGGATACTGGCTGGATTGCTATTGACGGTGGCGATTTTACAATCAACTCAGGCAATGATGGGATTCAAGCAGAAACAAATCTTTCTATTTCTGAGGCGACGATTGAAATTACAGCCGGTGGTGGTGCAGACGCAACTGTTTCTGATACAACTCAAAGTTATAAAGGCTTAAAAGTCGGCGCCAATTTAATTATTGACGCCGGTACGTTTACAATTGATTCAGCCGATGATAGCATCCACAGCAACAATAATGTCACAATCAACGGCGGCAGCTTGGACCTCAGCTCCGGTGATGATGGTATTCACGCTGACAATGCTTTACTGATTACAGATGGGCAAACAACCGTCAATACTTCTTATGAAGGCTTAGAGGGTACGACAGTGACGATTACCGGTGGAACCAATGAAGTGAGAGCTTCTGATGACGGCATTAACGCAGCCGGTGGCAGTGACGATACCACATCATCTGGCGGCTTCGGTTCAGATTCCTTTATGGGCGGCGGTGGCGGTGGTGACACCACCGATGAAGATGCCTTGATTGATATTCAAGGCGGCACAACGACAGTGATTGTCTCAGAAGGTGATGGCATCGATAGCAACGGCAATGTGACCATGAGCGGTGGTACTTTAATCGTTGATGGACCCAATAGCAATGACAACGGGGTCCTTGATTATAACGGTACCTTTGAACTTAGCGGAGGTACTTTATTAGCTGGGGGAACTTCCGGAATGTCACAAACTGTCAGCAGTGACTCTAGTCAATATAGTTTGGCAGTAGTTCCAGACAGTACAATTGCTGCTGGTTCAACGGTGATAGTCAGCACAGACAGCGGTGAAGTGATTAGCTACACGTTTGAAAACCAAGTCAATTATTTAGTGACCAGTTCTGCTGATATGAGTAGCGGCACTAATGTAACACTTTCTGCTGATGGCTCGACTGTGGGCACTTACAGTTTGACTTCTGTCACGACGACTTCTGGAACAAGTTCAGGAAATGGAATGTCAGGCGGTCGCCGCTAAAGCTTAGCGAAGGGAAAGAATATTCTTTCCCTTTTTGCTTTTTTCTTGGTACACTAGGTTTAAATTAAAAGGAGGCAATTAAATGAGTAAACGCGTAATTATTATGAACTTTGATATTGAAAGCAAAGCTTATCAAGCATTTTCTGAGGCGAAAAAAATTGTTGCACAAAACAACATGAAGGCTGAGCAAATGGCGGTGATCCGCCACACCAATGATGGCGCCCATAAATTTGAAATTGAAGACTTTTTAGATTTCACCGGCAATAATAAAGCATCCACCGGCGGCTTTATTGGAATGCTCGTTGGGATTTTAGGCGGACCACTAGGAATTTTATTAGGCTGGTTTGCTGGTGGCATGATTGGAGCTTCCCAAGATGTTAAAGAAATTCGCAATGCTCAAAGCGTTTTTGAATTTTTAACTGACAAGATTGGCGAAGGCGATACCGGACTGATTTTAATTACCAATGAAGAAGACAATCGTCCCTTGAATGATTTAGCGATGTTTCGCTTAGGGGGAGAAATTACCCGTTTAGATTATGATGATGTGGAAGCTGATTTGAAGGATGCTCAGGAATTAGAAAAGCAACCGGATGAAGCAGCAAAAAATAAATGGGCGGAAAAACATCCCCAAAAAACCAGTGACCACCAAGAAGAAAAATAAGTGACTCCGCTAGGGCTGGCGCCAAAGCCGTCCTAGTTTTTTTGTCAACGGAGAAAAGAGGGTTCCCATGAAATTATTAATTGTCGAAGATGATGTGATTCTTTCTGACAGTATTAAAGATGTGCTGCAGGAATTAGGTGAAATCGTGCAGGTCTACGATGGCTCTGAGGCTGTCTATGAAGGCGAGCGGGAAATTTATGACTTGATTGTCCTAGATTTAATGATTCCCGAAATGTCCGGTGAAGAGGTTCTCGCCAGCCTAAGAAACAAGCAAATTTATACGCCGGTTTTGATTTTAACCGCCAAAGATGCCTTTGAAGATAAAATCAACGGCTTTGAAATTGGAGCAGATGATTATTTAACCAAGCCTTTTCATCGGGAAGAGCTTTTCTTGCGGGCGCAAGCGCTCTTGAGACGGTCTTTAGGGATGCATGAAGGCAACGAGATTGAAGAGATGGGGCTAACCATCAGTTTAAAAAATCGTCGCGTGACCTATGGCGGCACAGAAATTGCATTGCAGGGGAAGGAGTTTGACCTCTTGACCTATTTGCTGCAAAACAAGGGCCGGATTGTCACGAAAGATCAGCTCTTTGATCGAATTTGGGGCTTTCAATCAGACACGACATTAACTGTCGTGGAAGTTTATATGAGTAATTTGCGTAAACATTTAAAACCCTTTGGCTTAGACAGTTGGATCAAAACATTGCGTAATGTTGGCTATATTTTACAGCCGATTGCCATTGAGTCCTAGGTGTTGCGATGGGAGAAGACTCATTAAAAAAACAGCAGACCCGTTATTTTGTGCTGACCTTTATTTCCTTTGCAGCAATTTTTATCCTCTTAGGCATTTTAGTGTTTCACTTTGTTCAAAGCTCGATGTATTCGCAAGTTGACACCAATCTGACAAAATTTTACAACAACGAAGCAATTTTGGCGGATACGATATCTCGTACCCAAAATATTAACAATTCGATGAAAAATGGCGATGCGGCGTTCCCTAAAGGCAGTTCACAAAACGGCGAAGGGACTGAAAAAGTTGAAAACTTTCAAGAGCAGGTGATTCTCTGGTCCGCCGATGGTGAAATCTTGAATAGTGATTCCCTTGGCATTCGAATGTATGATTTTGTCAATTTGAGCTTAGACACTTCAAAGTTGAATGAAATCACCAACTTAAGCATTTCTGATGCCGATGATCAAACATTAGGCTTTCGTTCAATTGTTGTTGAAAATGACACGGAGGCAGAACATTACAGCGACCAAGCCACCTCAGAAACTACAACTTCAGAGTCTGCTGAAGCGGCAAGTCAAGTGGCCTATGTCCAGATTTTAACTAATACCGATCAAATTACCCAATCAGTAGATAGTTTCCGCAAAATTTTAATTATCTGTATGCTAGTTTTTGCGGCCTTTTCGATTTTACTCAGCTATTATTTATCCGGGCGCTTCATCCAACCGATTATCGCTTCTTGGCGCAAACAGCAGCAGTTTGTTGAAAATGCTTCCCACGAACTACGGACACCACTGACGATTATTCAGGCCAAATTAGAAGGACTTTTTACCAAGCCGGAGCGAACGATTTTAGAGGAGTCAGAAGACATCGCTCTGTCGTTAAATGAAGTGCAGCGCCTCAGCCGTTTGACTAATGATTTGCTGATGCTGGCTCGTTCCGATAGCGATGCCGTTTTAGCTGTGAAGCAGCCTACGAAGGTCAATGACTTCTTAAATAAAACGTTGGAACCCTACGGCGAAATTTTGGCTGCTGAAGACAAAGAATTTTCTTTAAGCTTAGGCGAAAATCGTCAAATTTCGATTGATCCGGAAAAAATCCAACAGCTTTTATTGATCTTGATTGATAATGCGATGAAATATACGATTGCCGGTGAAAGTGTCACGGTTGTCTCAACGTTTCGCGGCAACGATTGGCTGCTAGAAGTCAAAGATACTGGTTCTGGCATTTCAGATGAAGCCAAAGCCCATATTTTCGATCGTTTTTATCGGGCAGACGCCTCCAGAAATCGTGACACCGGCGGCTATGGTATCGGCTTATCGATTGCGATGTGGATTGTGAAACTCCACGGTGGCAAGATTTCAGTTTTGGATAATCAACCTCGAGGCACTGTCTTTCAACTGCAATTGCCTTTAAAATAAGGAAATGATTTACATTGTAAAAGTTATCTTTTAAAATGAAGTGATTTGAGGAGAAAGTCAGGTAGATTATGGAATTAGAATTTTTAGGAACAGGGGCCGGTGTACCAGCCAAACATCGTAATGTAACAGCGGCCGCTTTAAAATTATTGAACGAACGAAATGAAATTTGGTTGTTTGACTGTGGGGAAGGCACTCAGATGCAAATTTTGCACACGACCATTCGACCGGGAAAGATCAATAAAATTTTTATCACACATCTTCACGGTGATCATATTTTCGGACTGCCGGGCCTTTTGAGCAGCCGCTCTTTTCAAGGTGGAGAAGAAACCCTTGAGCTCTATGGTCCTCGTGGGTTGCAGGATTTTGTGGAAACCGCACTAAAAATTTCCCAGACCCGCTTAAGCTATCCGCTGAAATTTATCGAAGTTCATGAAGGTTTGATTTTTGAAGACAAAACTTTTTCAGTTTATTGCAGCCAGTTGGACCATGGGATTACCAGCTACGGTTACCGAATTGTCGAGCAGGACTATCCAGGGGAGCTGCAGGTTGAAAAATTACAGGCGTTAAACATCCCTTCTGGACCGCTTTATGGTAAATTAAAAAAAGGTGAAGTGGTTGAGCTTGCCGACGGTCGTCAGATTGACGGCAAAGAATTTTTAGGGGCAACCAAAAAGGGTCGTGTGGTGACGATTTTAGGGGACACCCGTAAAACAGATGCTGCCATTCGACTGGCAGCAGGCAGCGATCTTTTGGTTCACGAAAGCACCTTCAATAAAGATCAAAAGAAAATGGCAAAGAATTATTACCATTCCACCACCCACCAAGCCGCTGAAGTGGCAAAAGCGGCCAATGTTGGTCAGTTATTATTGACCCACATTAGCGCCAGATATTTGGCAAAAGAAAGCCAAGAATTAGAAAAAGAAGCACAAGAAATTTTTGTAAATACGAAATTAGTCAAAGACTTTGATATCATTGACATAAAATTTTCTTAGGGGGATTTGAAAATGAATTTGCAGGATAAAGTCGTCGTTGTAACCGGTGGCTCAGCCGGATTAGGCGAGCAGCTGTGCTATGAAGCAGCACGGCAAGGGGCCATTGTGGTCACCTGTGCCAGAAGAATTAATTTGATTGGCAAAGTCAAAGAAAACTGTATGGAAATCAGCGGCAAACCAGCCTACGCTTTACAGTTGGATGTAGCCAATCCAGAAAGTATCGACAATTTTTTTGTAAGATTAAAAGAAGAAGTCGGTCAAGTGGATGTTTTAATTAACAATGCTGGTTTTGGTATTTTCGAAAATTTTGTGGCCTTTGATTTTGAAGACGTCCGCAAGATGTTTGAAGTGAACATTCTTGGCATGATGTACCTGACGCAAAAATTTGCAATTGAGATGGTCGAAAGAGAAGATGGCCAAATTATTAATATTGCATCAATGGCGGGTAAAATGGCCACTGCAAAATCAGCAGTCTACTCGGCGACCAAATTTGCTGTTTTAGGTTTTTCTAATGCCCTGCGCTTAGAATTAAAATCGGCTAACGTGCGGGTGATGACGGTTAATCCCGGACCGATTGCGACTGAATTTTTCGATAAGGCGGATCCAAGTGGCGATTATTTAAAATCTGTCGACATGTTTGTTCTGCAGCCGCAAAAATTGGCTCGCAAAATTATTCGCGGCGTCCAAAGGGAACGACGAGAAGTCAATGCACCACAAGTGATGGAAGTTGCTGCCCGTTTTTACACACTATTTCCTCATGTGGGGGATTTTTTAGCAGGCGGTTTATTCAATAAAAAATAGTTGGGGGAGTTTTTATGAAAAATCAATGGCGGATTATTGTTGGTTTTATTTTAATTTTGATTATTGTGTTGTTTGCCATAACGAATAACAATCAAGTGAATGTCAGTTTTCTAGTGACATCCATGCAGGCTCCGTTAATTCTAATCATTTTAGGTTCGGCGATTATTGGCGGCTTAATCGGTATTTTAACGAGTACAGCGACGGTTTGGAATCAGAAAAAGACCATTAAAAATCAGGAAAAAGAGTTGGCTATCTTTAATGACGATTTAGATAAAAAGGTCCAATCAGCCAATGAAAAACTGATTCGTGATTATGAAAACAAAATTTCTGAATTGCGGGCCACCTATGAAGCGCAGATTGTCGATAAGAATCGCAAAATTGATGAATTGTTACATCAAGAACAGGCGGTTGAAGAAATATCAGCAACTAAAACAGAGAATCATGTGGATTATTTTGACTAGCAAGTCCTCGACTTTCGAAGATGACTACTAATTTTTAATTATCTATATCAGTAGATAATAACAAATAAAACTCCCACTAAAAGTTATTTTTGTAATAACTTTTAGTGGGAGTTTTATTTTGCTTAGACATCCTTCCCCAAAAATCGCCCCATAATCTCCAGCTGATGCATCACGCTAGCTTTTCGCAAAACGCCCATTCCCGGAAAATGGCCTCTCTTAAAGGCTTCAAAAAGAATTTCTCCCCCTAAGGTCATCTTGTCTTCCCATAACTGTTCCTGCCAACCTTTAATTTCTGCCATCACCTGCAGAAAATTTTCCTTTTGAGTGGGTAGTTCCTCGGAGACAAAATGGTGAATGCGGACATTTCCATCCTTCATATAAATCAAATGCAGCGCTAAACGTTTTGAAGGATAACCGTGTTCATAATAGATTCGGCTGTCAATTGAAAAATCAGAAAAACCGCTAAAGCCCCGCAGCGCTAATTTTTTATTACTCTCAAAAATTAATTCGTCAGGGACTTCTGTGTAATAACTATTAGAACCAAGGCGGGTAAAGCCATCTTGGGATAAAATTTTTGGGCCTTTAATTTTAGCCAATAAACGAAATTCTTCGGGCACGAGGACTAAGGATTGATTTTGCTGCCAATCCGATTCTAAAACAATTTGTGGACTTTGAGTGATAATTAAAGGATACGAATTTTCTAATGACTCTAAAGGCTGGTCTAAAATGAAAGCTTTCTCAACTGCCAGCTGTTCCAAACTAGTTAAGCCTTCCTCTGTGGCAAATTCGCCGACCTGTGGATTCACAATCAGATAAAAGGGTTGACGGGCCGCTTGAAATTTCGCAATTAATTTTAAGAGGGCTTTGTTTTGTTTAACCGGCTCAATAATCGGGATGATGCCTTCAGGGAAACGGCCGGCATCTAAGAGAGCCTGCAGCGCCAGCAAATCAAATTGCTTGCTTCTAAAATAGGGATAATACATCAGCGCCCTCCTTCAAATTTTTCCAAAAGTTCAAAATAGGCAGCACGGGTCGCCTCCAATTCTTCTTTTAGACTTTCAACGGCTTGACTCTCGTTGTCATTGGCAAAACGATCGTAATAATTTAAATTGCCGCCGAACAAGTCATATTCTGGTTGGCGCTTTTTTAATTCTTTATATAATAAATCCGTTGAAAATGCTCGCAGGCCGCGAGTCGTTTGCTTGGCCTTGCCGACTTCTCTCGCTTGAGAAGAGATTAGGCGAAAGAGGAGCGCTTGTTCGTTGACCAAAAGCTCTTGGCGTTTCGGTTTCTTGGCAACGGTAAAATAGCCCGGCAGATTTTGCTCGTCTTTAATAGCGTATTGGTGGTAAACCAAAACGCCAATTTCTAGTGGGATTTCCACCTCAACTTTTTCGTATAGGGCTTTTGGCAAAACAAAATAATTGTAATGGCCGATAAAAGATAATTTTGCTTTTGAACGAAAGTCAGCTTTCGAGACCTTCAGCTCATAACAACGCCATTCAAATTGATTGTCCAAAAGTAACCGACAGCTCAAAGTATCGACAATTCCTTGATCTTCTGGCATCGTCACTTCCTCGACAACAATATCGCCATTTTCCCGACAATAGCGGTACAAGACTTCTTCCATTTCGATTGTTAAAGGTGTTTTCATAGGCTTCCTCACAAAAATTTTATTGCGTGACTCTTATTAACTATAAAACATACGTTCCCTTTTTTAAAGGGGACTTTATAAATTTTTATTTTTTTGGCTATTCTTTTTAGGGAAGCCTCTGCTATAATACCTAGGTTAGGAGTGACGACGTGAAAGCAGCGAAATTTCAATGGCAACTACCTGAAAGAGAAACTTTACCAACAGAATATGAAGAATGGTTGAGTGCTCATCAACTCTCGCCGTTTCTAGGAAAAATTCTTTGGCAAAGAGGTTATCAAACAGTAGCGGATTTAGAAAGTTATTTTGATAACGACTTAAATAATTTACCTGATCCTTATCTTTTTTTTGAGATGGAAAAAGGTGTGGAACGGATTAAAGCCGCCGTTTTATCCGGCGAAAAAATTATGATTTACGGCGATTATGACGCAGATGGCATTACCAGCACGACTGTCATGAAGGAAACTTTAGAGCTGTTGGGAGCCGACGTCAATTATTTTCTGCCAAATCGTTTTAAAGAAGGCTATGGTCCCAATCTAGCCAAGTATCAAGAATTTGTGGCGGAGGGCTACCAATTATTAATTACAGTTGATAATGGCGTTTCTGGCATGGAGGCTATCATCTATGCTCAAGAAAATGGTTTAGATGTGGTTGTGACCGATCATCATGAACTACCGGCTGACTTACCGCCGGCCTATGCAATTATCCATCCTCGACATCCTGAGGGCAAGTATCCCTTTGAAGATTTAGCAGGTGTTGGCGTTGCCTTTAAAGTGGCCACCGCTTTATTAGAAGAGGTGCCTGCTGAATTTTTAGATTTAGTGGCGATTGGAACCATCGCGGATTTAGTTTCATTAACCGGTGAAAATCGGCTCTTGGTCAAAGCAGGCTTAAAAGCTATTCAACAAACCGAACGGATTGGGCTGAGTGCCTTAATTCGTAAAAGTGGCATTGAAATCAGCAATTTTTCCGAAGGTGATATTGGTTTTGGCATCGGACCGCGGTTGAATGCGATTGGTCGCTTAGGCGATGCTTCCCCCGGAGTTGAATTGATGTCAACCTTTGACGAAGAAGAAGCTGAGCAGCTAGCAGATTTTTTAGAGGAAAAAAATAATCAGCGAAAAACAATCGTTGAAGAAATGACAGCAGAAGCTTTGGCTGCAGTTGACCCGGCAAATGAAATTCAATTGATTGCGCAATCCGGTTGGCAAGAAGGGGTTTTAGGGATTGTCGCCGGGAAAATTTTACAAACCACCGGCAAACCGGCAATTTTATTGACATTAAAAGAAGACGGTACGGCAAAAGGTTCAGGCCGCAGTGTCGCTCAATTAAATATGTTTGCCATGCTAGATAGCATGCGGGAATTGTTCACTCATTTTGGTGGTCATCATGCGGCGGTGGGGCTGACCTTGCCTGCAGAAAATCTTGGCGAATTACAAAAGCGAATGAATGACTATATTCGCTCCAATAATATTGATTTAACGCAGGGAGGTCCGCTGCAAATTGATGAAATTCTACAGCCGGAAGCCGCGACGATTGCCTTAATTAATGAATTAAACACTTTGGCTCCCTTTGGAACGGATAATCCAATTCCGACATTTTTGTTCAAAGATGTTTTGCCGCAAAATGTTAAAGTGATTGGTGCTAATCAGCAGCATTTAAAGTTTGCGGTTGGTGAGGCTGCTGATTTAGATGTTTTGGCCTTTAGTTTTGGTGCGGAAGCTAATGAATTTAGCGGACCAATTGATGTGGCCGGCCAGCTGAATATCAATGAGTGGAACGGCCGTAAAAAACCTCAGGTGATGCTGCAGGATTATCAAAATGAGGCACTGCAATTCTTTGACTGGCGCAATAAATACCGGTGGCAGGAAGTGCTGGCTACTGAGAGCACTCTGATTTTGGCCTTTCAAGAGGCCAGTCTGAAAATTTTACCTGAGGCGATGAAAAATGGCGCTATCGTCTACAATAATTTAGCAGATATTCAAGAGTTGATTGCTAAAAATCATTATCAACAGCTAGCTTTAGTAGATGTGCCAAAGGATTTGACCTTTATTAAAGAGATTTTAGCTGCCGGCAGTTTTTCTAGAATTTATTTTTATGGCTATTCTCCAGACGAAGCCTATTTGAATGGCATGGGCAGTCGAGAACAATTTGCACGCCTGTTTAAGTTAGTTCAACAGCAGGAAAAAATCGATGTCCGCTTTAAGCTAGATCAACTGGTCAATTATTTAAAAATTCCTAAATCCCTCTTAGTTTTTATGATTCAAGTGCTTTCTGAGCTGAAATTTGTTAAAATAGAAAACGGTGTTTTATCAAAAGTAGCGGTAACCGAAAATCAGCCATTAACAGCTAGTCAATTGTATCAAGACCGTCTGCAGCGCATTAAAAATGAAGAATTTTTACTACTGACGGACAGTGAGGGTCTGAGAAAATGGCTGCTGGCTTAAAAATGTTGAACGTGTTAACAAAATTTTGATAAAAAGAGTTTAGATTGCTCCTAAACAGTGAGCAGACAATGAAAGGAACCAGAAACAAAATGAACTTAAAAGATTATATTGCAAGTATTCCCGATTATCCCTCTGAAGGTATTGTCTTTAGAGATATTTCACCATTGATGGCAGATGGGGCGGCCTACCGTGAAGCCACCAACCAGATTGTCAATTATGCGCAGGAAAAACAAATTGATATGGTGGTTGGGCCAGAAGCACGGGGCTTTATTGTTGGCTGTCCGGTGGCTTATGAACTCGGCGTTGGTTTTGCACCTGTCAGAAAAAAAGGGAAATTACCCCGTAAAACGATTGAAGTGTCTTACGAAAAGGAATATGGTTCAGATATTTTGACTCTTCATGAGGATGCGATTAAACCAGGGCAACGGGTGTTGATCTGTGATGATTTATTAGCAACTGGTGGTACGATTAAAGCCACCACTGATTTAGTTGAACAATTAGGCGGCGAAGTAGTCGGCTGTGCCTTTTTGATTGAACTGATGGACTTAAAGGGCCGTGATTTGATTCAACAATATGATATTTTAACTTTGATGGAATACTAATTTTAAAAGACTGTAGGATCATAGGAAGCAGAGAAATTTTATTTTGCTCTTCAAAAGGCACATTATTGGTGATATCTTACTGATGATAGGCAACTCAAGCTGAGCAAAAGCAGAAGATTTCTAAGCAAAGATTCTCCAGTCTTTTTATTTGTTCTCGTCATACTTTCTTATAAGAAAATTCATATTTAGCCAATTTTTTTAAGGTATCGTTAAATAGATAAATTATGATGAAAATAAATGGATTTTTTCATGAAAGAGTTTTATGATGAAGTGAATACGGAAAAGAAAGTATGGAGGCTGTTATGAAGAAGAAACTAGCAACAATTTTTCCATTGTCTCGTGGAAAGTACATTATCTTATTGGCTGGATTGCTGTGGCTTAAATCAATTTTTGCATATCTCGTGGACTTTAAACTCAGTTATGATGAAGTGTATCAATATTTAATCCTGTTAGTAAATCCCCTTGGATCGATTGTTTTATTACTAGGATTAACCCTCTTTATTAAACGCAAGTCGGCCTTTGCAATTACCAGCATGGTAGTTTATACCTTGATGAATGCGTTGATTGTCTTTAATGTATTGTACTTTAGAGAGTATACGGACTTTATAACAATTAATACGGTTCTAGGCTTTGGTAAAGTTGCCAGCGGGCTAGGGGAGAGTGCTTTACAGCTATTTCGCCCTTATGACCTGATTTATTTAGCCGATTATGTTATTTTGATTATCTTGTTTATCCGCAAAAAAATAGACTTCAGTGAAGTACGTTTGCCAAAACGCAAAGCAGTTGCTACTTTGGCTTTGTCGGCCATCCTGTTGAGTGTCAATTTATTTACGGCAGAAATTTTCCGTCCAGGCTTACTGACTAGAACTTTTTCAAGAGAATATATTGTGAAGTTTTTAGGACTGAATGCTTTTGTTGTTTACGACGGAGTAGAGACTTATAATACCAACCAAGTGCGGGCCGAAGCTAGCGCAACTGACTTGGATTCAGTTGAAGAATATGTCAGTGAACATTATGCCGCACCTGACACAGAAATGTTTGGCACCGCCGAAGGTAAAAATGTGATTGTGATTCACTTAGAAAGCTTCCAACAATTTCTGATTGATTACAGCTTGGTGGATGAAGATGGCGTCGCACATGAGGTGACACCTTTCTTAAATAGTTTATATCACAGTAATAGCACCTATAGCTTTAGTAATTTCTTTAATCAAGTTAGCGCCGGGCGGACAAGTGATGCGGAAACACTGATGGAAAATTCACTGTTTGGCTTAAGCGAAGGCTCGCTCTTTACTAAATTGGGGAGTGAAAATACTTTTCAAGCAGCTCCGGCAATTTTGGATCAGACGCAAGGTTATACCTCAGCCGTGTTCCATGGAAATTCTGGAAGCTTTTGGAATCGTAACGAAACCTATAAGCAATTTGGTTATGATTATTTCTTTGATTCTTCTTATTATGATGTGACGGATGAAAATTCCTTCCAATATGGCTTGATGGATAAACCATTTTTAAGTCAGTCAATTCAATATTTGGAGCATTTGCAACAACCGTTTTATACGAAGTTCATCACCGTTTCTAATCACTATCCATATAATAATTTAACTGGTGATGACGTTGGCTTCCCGTTAGCGACTACTTCTGATGATACAATCAACGGTTACTTTGCAACAGCTAATTATCTTGATTCAGCGATTGAAGAATTTTTCAATTATTTAAAAGAGTCAGGCTTGTATGACAATTCGATTATTGTTTTATATGGCGACCACTATGGTATCTCAAACTCCCGTAATACCGATCTTGCGCCGTTACTCGGTCAAGACAGTGCCACATGGGATGATTTTGACAACACACAAATGCAACGGGTACCTTATATGATTCATGTTCCTGGTGCAACGGATGGTTATGTAAATGACACATATGGTGGTGAAGTAGATGCCTTACCAACACTGCTGCATTTATTAGGTGTGGATACTTCCAGCTATCTACAATTAGGACAAGATTTGTTCTCTGCAGACAATCAACAATTAGTCGCCTTTAGAAATGGGAACTTTATTACACCGGATTATACTTATGTTAACGAAACAATTTACGATAATGCAACCGGCTTAGCCATTGAAGAGCCTTCTGAAGAGCTCCTTGCACAAATCGAAACGTGGAAAGAAGAAGTCAATCTACAATTGACGACTTCTGATGAGATTAATAATGGTGATTTACTACGCTTCTACACGGATAGCGGCCTAACTGAAGTTGATTCTTCTGATTATAATTATCTGAACCAAACTCAGCAATTAAGCGACATTGAAGCGGAGTTGGGGGATGCGTCAACCAGCTTGTACAGTCAAAACAATGACGTTTCCACCGTTGATTTATTCAAAATTGAATCTTACCAGGAAGAAGCGACTGGTACTAGCACGACTAATTCGACTGCTGAGACCAGTAATTAAATCAGTTTAAAATTTAAAACAGGAACTGAATTCACTAAAATAAAGTGAGTTCGGTTCCTGTTTTTTTATTTTTTTCGTGAAAAATAAAAAACCAAACCAATCGAAAAAAATTCCTCAATGGTTTGGTTTCTAGTTTGTGTGCTTAAAGATTAATTATTCATTGCTGCTTCAGCTGCTTCGATAATTGCTGATAAGTAACCAGCAGAATCAGAGAAGGTAGCACCAGTGACAACATCCGCTGGGCTGTCGTCTTCACTTAAACCTTCTAATTCAGTAACTGCTGCTTTTAGTTCATCAATTGTTTTGCCTTTAGCAAATTCATCAATTGCTTCAACATTTTCCATCCATGTTTGGGTTGCGCCGCCGCTTGAAGCCATCATTTCAGAGTAGGCTTCGTTGTTTGCAAATTTAGAAGCTAAAACTTGACCATCTGCAACACCTTCGCCAAAAGTAGCGTCAGAGTTTGGCACGCCGCCGTAAGAAGCAGGATCTGAATATTGGAATTCATCAACAAAGGTATTGGCAACAACATCGCCATCCATCGCAACAGTTACCACTGCAAATGAACGATCTCCGTGAGGTGCAGCCAGAACCATTGCTTCACTTAAATCAGTATTGCTAGTTTCAATTCCTGTTGAAACCATGCCTTTAGTTGCTGTGTCGACAATTGCTTGTAAGTAACCCGCTGTATCGGCAAAGGTTGCGCCCGTTACAACATCAGCTACTTCGCTGCCGCCAGTTAATTCATCAATTGATGTTTGAATTTCTGCTGCTGTTTTACCAGCTACGAAATCGGTGATTGCTTCCATGTTGTCTTTCCAAGTTAAAGTAGCACCAGACTCAGCCATCATTTCCGAATAGGCTTCGTTGTTTTCTTCTTTACCAGCTAAAATAGTTCCTTCTGGATAAGATTCACCAAAAGTTGCATCTGAGTTAGGCACGCCAGTCCAAGTACCAGAGCCATCGTCTTCAATATATTGGAACTCATCCATGCGGGCGGAGATAATCGTGTCGCCATCCATCGTTACGTTTGTAATGGCAAAGGCTCGATCTCCGTGGGGTGCAGTATACAATTGACGCATGTAAATTGTACCAGCTGCTGGAATTTCTTGTGTTTCACCAATTTCTGAACCATCAGAAATCCAAATAGTTCCAGCTTCGCTTTCGCTAGCACCAGAAGTGGCATCGCTAGAAGCTTCAGTTGCTTCCTCGCTTGATGCGGTTGTTGATTCTACGGTTGAAGAAGCACTAGTTGAATATTCCAACGTGTCTTCGTCTGCCTGACAAGCTGCTAATGTCAGCACAGAAAATAAAGTAATGCTAGTTAATAGCACTTTTTTCATAATGATACCCCCAAAAATAAAATAGAATAAAAAAAATATTATGCTAGTTAATTATATCACAAAATAACAAAAGACCAAGCTTAAAATGTGTTAGCTTTGATTAGTCTTTTCTAATTTTTTTCTAGCTAAATCATGAGAATTTCTTTTAGAAAGTATTTTTTGAAGGGGAGAGAAATAACAGGCTTTGAAAAGCAAAAAAGTCTGCAACTGCAGACTTTTTCAAAAATATTTTAGAGAATCCTTACTGATAATAATGGGGATAATACTCATCTTTTTTTGCTTGTTTACGTTTTTGTACACGATATTTTTTTTCATCCCACAAAATAAACCAGATAATAAACAACGGAGCTACTATTAAAATGGCATTTTCCATACCAAGATTACCGACGAACATCCCAACAACTAAAATCAACAAGACTAACCCAAAGCGACGAATTGCAATCATGTTATTCACCTCATTTTTAATATACGAACAAATGTTTGTATATGTATTATACGAACTTTTGTTCGATTTGTAAAGAAAAAAATAAAGCCATTTTTAAATGACTTTATTTTGCCTTCTAATAGATATGATCGCGATACAGGCTGACAACTTTTCCTAAGATGGAAACATCAGCTAAAATGATTGGAGCCAATTTATCATTTTCTGGTTGTAGTCGAATATGATCGGTTTCTTTAAAAAATCTTTTACAGGTCGCTTCGTCTTCATCGGTCATCGCAATGACAATGTCGCCGTTTTGTGCGGTGCTTTGCTTGCGGACAATTACGAAATCGCCGTCAAAAATGCCAGCATTAATCATCGACTCACCGCGAATCGTCAACATAAACAACGAACCTTCTTCATTTGATAAGTTCGGTGGAATCGGGAAGAAATCAGTCGCTTCTTCGACTGCTAAAATCGGCTCGCCGGCAGTTACAATCCCCAGCATTGGAATGGTCTCACTGCGAATGCCTAATTTTTCCAGACCTCGCTGAGTTAATTCAATCGCCCGTGGTTTAGTTGGATCCCGCTGCAATAAACCTTTTTTTTCTAGTCGTGATAAATGACCATGGACAGTTGATGTCGAGGAGAGGTTAACCGCCTCGCCAATTTCCCGGACCGTTGGCGGGTATCCTTTAGCTGTGACACGATCATGAATATATTGCAGGACTTCTAACTGGCGACTCTCTGTTCGCTTAGCCATTGTCGCACCTTCTTTCTATAATAACCAAAGTTTACCATAGCTTTTTAGCTAAATCAAACGTTTGTTCGCTATTTTGTCATTAGCAAAAGAATTGCTTGGCTTTCAGTTGTAAATCTTTAGAGTTTTTACTATGATAAACAAAGAGAGGAGCTGGTAATATGCTTTCAGAAGAAAAAATTAATCGAATTAACGAATTGGCTCGCAAGAAAAAGGCTGAAGGGCTGAATGAAGCTGAATCAAAAGAACAAAAATTTTTGCGGGAAGAGTACCTAAAAGCTTTTCGTTCTGGCATGAAACATCATATAGAAGGAATGAAAGTTGTCGATCCTGAGGGAACTGATGTCACTCCGGAAAAATTGAAACAGATTCAAAAAGAAAAGGGTCTCCATAATCGCTGATTAATTTCAGTAAAAAAAACTAAAAAAAGTTTGCTTGATAAAATAGAATCGGTTACAATAAAAACAGAATAAAAGTAAAATAAACCAAAACCAAAAAACGGAGGGATTCTTTTGTTTGATACAATCGACCAACTAGGTGTAAATGCAATTCGTACTTTGAGTATTGACGCAATCCAAAAAGCTAATTCAGGACATCCAGGGTTACCAATGGGAGCTGCCCCAATGGCTTATACATTGTGGACCAAACATTTAAAAATTAATCCAGCAACTTCAACGAACTGGGTAGATCGCGATCGTTTTGTCTTGTCTGCCGGTCATGGCTCTGCAATGTTGTACAGCTTATTGCACCTTGCTGGCTATAAAGTTTCGATTGATGATTTGAAAAATTTCCGTCAATGGAACAGCTTAACCCCAGGACATCCAGAAATTCATCATACAGATGGTGTTGAAGTTACAACGGGTCCTTTAGGGCAAGGAATTGCAATGTCTGTTGGGATGGCAATGGCGGAAGCTCATCTTGGAGCTACTTACAACCGGGAAAGCTTTAACGTGATGGATCATTACACATTTGCATTGTGTGGCGATGGCGACTTGATGGAGGGCGTGTCTCAAGAAGCAAGTTCTTTAGCAGGTCATTTAAAACTTGGTAAATTAGTTGTCTTGTATGATTCAAATGATATTTCTCTTGATGGTCCAACCAGCAAAGCCTTTACTGAAAGTGTTAAAGGTCGTTATGAAGCTTATGGTTGGCAATATATTCGTGTGCAAAATGGCAATGATTTAGATGCCATCAACAAAGCGATTGAAGAAGCAAAGGCTGAAACAGATAAGCCTACTTTAATCGAAGTTAAAACAATTATTGGTTTTGGTTCACCAAAAGAAGGCACCTCTGCTGTTCACGGTGCGCCTTTAGGTCAAGAAGGCATTGACATGGCTAAAACAGTTTACGGTTGGGATGCACCCGCATTCACAGTTCCTGATGAAGTAACTGCTCGTTACCAAGAAGCGATTGGCGACCGGGGAGCTAAAGCGGAAGCTGAATGGGATGAAATGTTTAAAAATTACAAACATGCTTACCCAGATTTGGCAGCGCAATTTGAAGCAGCCTTTGCCGGTCAATATCCTGAAAAATGGGAAGCTGCATTACCAAGCTACGAAGTTGGCACAAGTCAAGCCAGCCGCGTTTCCAGCAAAGAAATTATCCAAGCAATTTCAAAAGAAGTGCCAAGTTTCTGGGGTGGTTCTGCTGATTTATCTGCTTCTAACAACACGATGGTCGCAGCTGAAAAAGAATTTCAACCTGGCCAATACGAAGGCCGCAACATTTGGTTTGGTGTGCGGGAATTTGCGATGGCAGCAGCTATGAACGGAATTCAAGTCCACGGTGGTACCAAAGTTTACGGCGGAACATTCTTTGTTTTCGTTGATTACCTGCGTCCAGCGCTGAGATTGTCAGCTATTCAAAAAACACCAGTAGTTTATGTGTTAACCCATGATTCTGTGGCAGTTGGTGAAGATGGCCCGACCCATGAGCCTGTTGAACAATTGGCAAGTGTTCGTTCCATGCCAAACGTCCAAGTGATTCGGCCAGCCGATGGCAATGAAACAGTTGCCGCATGGAAAATTGCTATGAAGACAACTGACAAACCAACTGTCTTAGTTTTAAGTCGTCAAAACTTGCCAGTTATTGAAGGCACAAAAGAACACGCTGATGAAAATGTTCAAAAGGGCGGCTATGTAATTTCTGCTCAAAAAGGCGCAATACCGGAAGGCATTTTAATTGCGACTGGTTCTGAAGTAAACTTAGCTATCGAGGCCCAAGCTGAATTAGCTAAAGCTGGTAAAGATGTTTCAGTTGTCAGCTTGCCAAGCTTTGATTTATTTGAAGCTCAAGATGCCGCCTACAAAGAAAGCGTCTTACCAAAAGCTGTCACTAATCGTTTAGCAATTGAAGCTGCTTCTCCATTTGGTTGGGATCGTTATGCGAAGGCTTCTGTTACAATCAATCACTTCGGCGCATCTGCACCTGGTGATAAAGTCTTAGCCGAATTTGGTTTCACTGTTGAAAATGTTGTTGCTCGCTTCAACGAACTATAAAAAAACTTTTACCGTTTGCCAAAACTAGGCAAACGGTTTTTTTGAGTTGAATTGCTTTAAAAAAAAGCAATTCTTCGCTATGATTGTTGGTACAAACAGGTTAGCTGAAAGGAAGTAACGTATATGTCAAAAATTTATTCATCGATTACTGAGTTAATTGGCAAGACACCGATTGTAAAATTAAATAGAGTCGTCCCTCAAGATGCAGCGGAAGTTTTCGTTAAGCTGGAATTTTTTAATCCCGGCAGCAGTGTGAAGGACCGGATTGCTCTAAGCATGGTGGAACAAGCGGAAGTGGATGGCCGTTTAACGCCTGGCACGACCATTATCGAACCGACCTCTGGGAACACAGGTATTGGTCTAGCGATGGTGGGAGCAGCCAAAGGATATCCAGTTAAAATTGTGATGCCTGATACGATGAGTATTGAACGCCGCAAGCTGATGCAGGCTTATGGAGCAGAATTAATTTTAACACCGGGTGCAGAAGGTATGAAGGGTGCGATTGCGACAGCAACTGAATTAGCAGAAGCGAACGGTTACTTTATGCCCTTGCAATTTGACAATGAAGCCAATCCGGAAATTCATCAAAAAACAACAGGTCCTGAAATTGTCGAAGCTTTTGGCGATGCTGGCGTGGATGCTTTTATTTCGGGTGTTGGAACCGGCGGCACAGTGACTGGTGCCGGTCATGAGCTGAAAAAAGTTTATCCGAATATTCAAGTCTATGCAGTGGAACCGACAGAATCACCAGTTCTTGAAGGCGGCCAACCTGGTCCCCACAAAATTCAAGGTATTGGAGCTGGCTTTGTTCCCAAAGTGTTGGATACTAAAGTCTATGATGGTGTCTTAGCGGTTTCTAGTGATGATGCGATGGCAATGGCCCGCAAAGTTGGACAAGAAGAAGGAATTTTAGTTGGAATTTCTTCAGGTGCGGCAATTTTTGCGGCAATTGAAAAAGCGAAAGAGCTGGGTGCTGGCAAAAAAGTTGTCGTGATTGTACCTGACAATGGCGAACGTTACTTGTCGACGGCCCTCTATCAATTTGAAGATTAAATAAGCTGTTTAAAAAGCAAAGTTGTTCGCAGCTTTGCTTTTTTTTATGAAAAGGCTAATAATTTTCCTGCTTTTCTGTTTTAATAGTAATGAAGACACGAGGCAGTGGAGGAAAATTTATGCGGGTTTTAATCATCGAGGACAATCAAAAGTTGGCAGACTCAGTTAAAGTGGGTCTTGAAAAAGAAGGTATTTCTGTAGATTTAGCTTATACCGGTGTTCAAGGGGAAGAAAAAGCCTACATCACGGATTACGATGTCATTTTATTGGATTTGAATTTACCAGATAAAGACGGCTTAGAAATTTTGGAGTTTCTCCGTTCAGAAGGAATTCAAACACCAGTTATCATCGGTTCTGCCCGTGATGAAATCAGCGACCGCGCATTAGGCTTAAATATTGGAGCAGATGACTATCTCGTGAAGCCTTACGATTTAATCGAATTAATTGCCCGCTTGCGGGCGGTGGTCCGCAGGTTCCAAGGTCGCAGCAACCCCACCATTATCATTCGCGATCTTGAGATCAATCCAATTCGGCATGAGCTACTATTAAAAGGAAAAAGAGTCAAATTAAAACCAAAGGAATTTGATATTTTACAGTTTATCGCTGAAAAACATCCCGCCGTGGTCTCTCTGGAGGAAATTGCAGAGCATGTCTACGACGAAAACTTCGATCCTTTTTCTTCGGTTTTACGGGTCCATTTAGCCCGCTTAAAAAAACAATTAAAGGAAAGCGGCGGCGAAGAAGTGCTCTTGACGATTCGTTCCAAGGGGTATCGTTTATGGGAATAAAACGCAATATTAATTTTTGGCTGCGCCTGTTAATCAGTGCGCTGGCTATTAGTTTAGGTATCGTTTTTTTAATCGTCTTTATTCTGTGGATTACCGATTTTCAGCACGTACTGCTTGATTATTACGGGCAAACGCAGTTTCAAACCCAATCGAATACCCAGTATTTTAATAACGATGCGTCTTCTTTCAGCTCTAATTATAGTTTTCAACCGGGGACGACAATCAGTGGAACACAGCTAAATACCCTGATTTTGCGAGAATTATTCAATCGCTTAGGCCTCTTGTTTCTCTTACTTTTTTTAATTAGCTTTAGTTTGTTGGTACTTTTTTGGCGCTTATTTGAAGGTTATCATCGCAAAAAAACTTTACGGATGATTGAAAACTTAAAACAAGTGGAAACTTTAACTGATTATCAAGGGGATGACAGTCAAGAGGTGCAAAGGGTGTTACACGAGCTGCAGGAATCTTACAGTCAGCGTTATGAAAATTTTCGGCGCCTTAACAGTTATCTAGCCCACGATCAAAAAAATACGATTGCGATTATTAAAACCCGCTTAGCCCAAAGTACAGAATTTCAAGAGGAGGCGGTGCTGCTAGATTACTTGACCCATTCTGTCGATGATATTTTAACGCTTTCCAGCAGTGAAACTGAGACCACGGAATTTGTCGATGTTGCCTTGTTAGCAGCCGAGGTCTGTGATGCTTATAAAAAAGTGTATCCTCAATTGAGTTTTGAATTTTCTGAGATTGCTGAGACGACTATTTTAGCGAAAAATCGCTGGATTTATCGTGCTCTAGCTAATCTAATTGATAATGCGATTAAATATGGTGAAGGTCAAAAAATTGAAGTTTCCGTCAGCCGCCAGTATCAAAATGTCGTGGTGGCAGTAAAAGATCAGGGGATTGGCTTAACAGAAACAGAGCAGGAAAATATTTTTAAAGAGTCTTATCGGGTCAGAGGGTTGAAATCCGATGGCTACGGCATTGGACTAGCCGTCGTCAGTCATGTGTGCGATCTTTGCCAAGGCTATGTTTTTGTCGACAGTAAAGCCAAAAAAGGTTCCACCTTCTACATGAGTTTCCCCCTTGCCTAGTGGGGCAGTTTATAAAAATAAAATTAAATCAGATAATATTTAACCATGACAAACTTTTTAGTCGAAGAATTTCCTAGCAGGGTTTTTGAAAAAGGCCACTAGGGATTTTCGGGTAAAGAGTTTGTCATTTTCTTTTGCAATATTTTTTTATTTACTGGATAAAAAAGAGTTAACAAAAAATTAACAAAGTTTTTGGTATGATAAAAAAACGAAGGGAGGTTGTCATGCAGATGATAAAAGATTTTTTTAAACGAAAAAAAATTCTGCTGTTCCTGCTGCTGGCTCTCACCTTATGTTTTTCGACTGAACTATTTTTATTGAGTGGTCAACAAAAATTTCAACGGACTGCTCACCAAGTGGAAAACCACTATCGTTCACAGGTTAGTCTAAATCAAGTCTATTACGAGGATGATACGACGGGATATGAGTACAAACCGCTATTTCTTTCTGATATTCGCAAATTTGGCAGTTCAAATTATGTTAATTATTACACAATTCGAGGCACAGCCTTTTTGATTGCAGAGGATTTAAAAATACCTGAGTCGGATTATTCAACAACCACTGAAGAAACTCCCTACATCAATCTGACGTTTATTAAAAAATCACAATTCAGCGGAAATTTAGAAAAGAAATTAGTTGCCGGAAAGTTGCCGGAAAAAAATCATGAATGCTTAATCGGCAAGGAATTAGCGGACTTAAATAACTTGAAAATCGGTGATAGCATCAAAGGATTGATGCAAAATAATCAATCCGCCAGTTTGACAATTAGCGGTATTGTCTCAGAGACACTTTTTGATTTTCCAGAAATCATGCTGACTGTTGACGGGGCCGAGGCTATGTTTAAAGCTGATCCGACGGCTGTCTATTGGGAGGCGAATTATACGCTAAAAGATCAGACGATGTTGCGGCAGTTTGAAGCGCAGCTGCGGCATTGGGGCTTACCAATTGATTACGAGCTTTATACGAATCGGGAATTCGGCGATTTATTGGCTGAACCTTTAAGGGAAGCGCAAAATCAATTTCAAACCGTCTTAATCTTATTTAGCGCTCTCAGTTTAATTTTGTTAGGAATCGGCATGATGCTTGTTCTAAAGCGCCGCAAACAGCGGGTTATCTATCAACTGGTGATTGGCTTTAGCAAAATGGATTTAATCAAAAAGGCACTATTACAAGGCGGTGGCACTGTCGCTGTCAGCGGAGTCTTAGCCTATCTGTTAAATTTAAAATTCAGTCCCGCTGTTGGCCAGCTTTTCTTAAGCTGGCAGGAAAACCAGCTGGGATTAAATGTTGAAAATGTCTTAACCGAGATTGGCCTTGATAATATTGACGCGGCAGAAGTTTTGGGGACTGTCAGCAATCTAACAATTCAGCCTCAGGTCAGCTGGCTGTTAATCGGTCTATTATTCAGCTACTTTTTGGTTCTTTTGGTACCGCTCATCTATCAGATCAAACAGTTGGATTTGCGGAGGATTTTAAAGGAGGGAGGACGAGGACTATGACCTTAGTATTAGATCACGGAACACTCTATGCTCAAAATCAGGAGCGGCCACTTTTGGAAAATCTCAATTTTAGTTTTGAGAAAGGAAAAGTCTATTTTGTCTATGGTACTCAGCCGCAGGAAAAAACGATGTTGGCGGCGGCAATGGCAGGTTTAGTTCAATTTGACAAAGGAGGTCTAAAATTTGCTGGCCAATTGTTGACCAGTAAACAATTGACTTATTATCGTAAGCAGCAAGTCGGCTTGATTTTGCGGGAGTATAACTTCCTACCGTTTGAAAGTCCTTTGACTAATTTATTGTATTATTGTCGGTTAACCGATAAAAAGGTGACACCAGCAGATTGCTTGGCCCGGTTAAAAAAAGTTGGCATTGAAAAAGAAACCAGCAAGTTGCCGTTAGAAAAATTAGATTTGATTACGCAAAAGAAATATGAGTTAGCCAAGGCGGTGGGTCGCAATCCTGAGGTATTTGTTGCAGACGGATTATTGGAGGACCTTGATAGTTATACTGAGCGTTTGTTTTTAAACTTTTTGGATTATTTAGCCAAAGAACTGACAATTTGTGTGGTTGTGATGGTCAGTCAACAGCATTTAAATCATTTTCCCGACGTTGTTTTAGGACTTAATCGTGGGAAGTTGAATTTTATTAAAGCTAAAGAAACTATTTTGAAGGGATAATTGGGGGGAATTGAAATGAATTTTATACAACGTGCATTAGCGAGTGTCACCCGTCGTAAAGGCAAGTCTTTGATTTTATTTTTAGTAATTTTTATTTTAGGTAATGTGATTGCCGGAGCGATTGCCATTCAGCAGTCAACAGCCAATGTTGAAAAGAAAATGAAAAATGATTTAGGCGCTACCGCCACCGCTGAGATTGATCCGGAATTTGATTGGGAAACCAGTGAAGCACCAGAGAATTTATCGGAGGAAACCATTCAAGAAATCGGCAACTTATCCTATGTGAAGGAATATGATTATAGTGTCCGCGCCTATATCAACACGGCTAATTTTAAAACCATGCAGCCTGATTATGGGGATGAAGGGGGCGTTGTCTATGGCAATTCAGAGCAGCCACAGCTAGAATTAGTCGGAACCAATTTGGAAACCCCGCTAAGCTTTTCTGATAAAATTGTCGATTTAGTTGATGGCCGTTATTTTACCGCTGAAGAGATTGCCAATGGCGCTCAGGTCGGCATCTTTTCTAAAAAAGTTTCCGAAGAGAACGGCTTTAGCGTAGGAGATCAAGTCGTTGTCGATTCGCAAAATTATATTTATTCGGAAACAGAAGAAAGTACCTATGAAAAAGGCATCGATTTTCCAGTTGAAGTCATCGGCATTTTTGATCCGCAGGTGATTGAGACAAAACAGGAAGATAGCGAACAAGGCAATCAACAATTTTTTGATCAAGTTTATGTGGAGGCTACTCAGTTTAATTCCGTTTATATGCCAAACCGAGCAGTTCAGGAAATTAATGTCCAATATTGGCGCAGCCAGTTTGAAGCTGATCCAGATCTTTACGGTGGTGAGTTCGACGAAGAAGAAACAAATCAATTTTATGCAACACCAAATTATCAATTGAATTCACCTGAGGATGTTGAGGCCTTCCGTCAAGAGGCCGAAACATTGCTGCCAAGTGCTTATATTATTCGCGCTTCGACAGATACCTATGATGAAGTCGGCGGCAGCATGAAGAAATTATCGCAGATTTCTGGTTATGTTGTGATTGTTGCGGTGATTGCCACCTTGGTGATTATCTCATTAGTGGTTGTCTTGTTCTTAAGAGACCGCAAGCATGAGCTGGGGATTTACCTGGCAATCGGCGAACATCGCCGCAATGTTGTGCTCCAGATTTTGATTGAACTTTTAATTATCAGCATCATTGCAATGGGACTTTCATTAGTCACGGGGAATTTTTTAGGCGGCAGTCTTTCAGAATCTCTGCTGCAAAGTGACATGTTAGCTTCCAATGGCAATAATATGGATAATATGAGCTATTATTATGATGTCTTTACCAACAATCCATCATTAACGGCAGATCAGATTCAAAATGCTTATGAAGTGACTTTCTCAATGGGCTACATTGTTACCTTTATCGTAACAGGACTTTTAACGGTCTTTGCTTCAGCTCTGTTGCCATTGATTTATATTTTACGCTTAAATCCTAAGAAAATTATGATGTAACAGGATTTAACGACTTGTAAAAAAGAGAGGATGGAAAGCAAATGGCCTTATTAAAAACAGAAAAATTAGAATATTTTTATCAAGATGGTGATCGGCGCAGACGGATTTTAAAGGAAACCTCCGTCAGCTTTGATAAAGGTAAATTTTATACGATTTTAGGACAATCTGGTTCCGGGAAAACAACCTTTTTATCTTTAATTGCGGCCCTTGACGAACCAAAGGCAGGCAAAATTTTATTTGAAGGCAAGGACATTAAAAAAATCGGCTATGAACAATATCGGCGGGATAATATCAGCATCGTCTTTCAAAGTTATAATTTAGTTCCTTATTTAACTGCGATGGAAAATGTCTTAGTGGCGATGTCGATTACCGACAATCAGCTACCGGACAATCATCAAGAAATTGCCTATAATCTTTTAGATTATATCGGCATTGACCGAACGAAGGCTGATCGCAAGGTCAATCAGCTCTCCGGGGGAGAACAGCAGCGGGTGGCGATTGCCCGGGCGTTGTCCACGAATGTCGATATTATTTTAGCGGATGAGCCAACAGGAAACCTTGATGAAGAGATGGAGCTGGAAATTGTCGAAATTTTTAAAGAGCTGGCTAGAGATCATGGCAAATGTGTCATTGTCGTGACCCACTCCAACGATATTGCCAATCAGGCAGATCAAACTTTTTATCTAAAAAAAGGCGAGCTGAAGGCTTATGAGTGATTTTCTATCCAACTTCAACAAGGAGAATTATCAAAAGCGCGAGCCTCGTGAAAACAAAGACAAAGGGCCGAAAAAAGACGTTTTAGATCAAGATTCGCCTAGAAATTCGACAGAACAAAAGCAGCCAGCACCTGTCGAAAAGAAAGAAAAAGTTGTTGAAGAAGCCGAAAGTTCCAAAGTTCCCGATTCAGCTGTGACACCTGCTGAAACTTTAATGCATCACAAAAAAAGAAGTAAAGAAAACCAGAAAAAGACAAATGAGAAAACCAATCATAAAACCAAAGACCAGCCGGTTGATCAAGACGTAACTGGGCAACGAAACCCGAAGAAAAAAAAGTCTCTCTTTAAAAAGAAGAACAAAGAAGCTCAAGGAGAGCCGACAATCTTAGCTGACGGCAGCGAATTTGATCCTACTTATAAGCGCAAAAAAATTATTCGCTGGTCAATTATTGGGGCAATTCTTGCAATTGTGGTGGCGTTAGGCGGCTTTGGCTATTATCAAATGAACCATGTGCAGCTGCCTGATTTTACCGGTGAATCCTTAGGGGATGCTAGAAGCTGGTTGACGGAAAACAATTTGCAAATTGAAGTAATTCAAGAGTACGATGATTCAGTCGCAATCAATCAGGTGATTAAGCAATCACCTAACACGGCTAAAAAAGTCAAAAAGGGTTCTGTAGTGGCAATCACTGCCAGTAAAGGTCCTGATCCAGATGCGGTAATTGCCATGCCAGATTTTATGACCATGAGCAAAGCGGCAGCAGAAGAGTGGAAGGAACAAAATCAGGCCAATAATTTTTCAATCATTGAAGAATATAGTGATACTGTTGAAAAAGATCAGCCGCTGCGATTAGAATTTGGCAATAAAGAAACCACTAGAGAGACGTATCAGCGCAAAGAAATGGCTAAATTGTATATTTCTAGAGGCAAAGAAGTTTTTGAAAAAAATATTACGATGCCTGACTTTACCAATAAGTTGAAAAGTGAGGTCGAGAGCTGGGCCAAAACCAATGAAATTTCGGTGACCTATGAGGAGCGAGCTAACAATGAGGTGGAAGCTGGGGCAATCATAGAACAAAGTGTACCTAAGGATGAAAAAGTTGCCAAAAGAGATGCTCTGACAGTTGCAGTTTCTCTAGGCAAGGCCATCATTGTGCCGAATTTTGGAGACTATACGGCGGAAGAAGCAACTTCGGCTAGTGCCGATTTATTAGTGCTAGTGAAAACAGTTTATTCAGACAGTGCGGCATACGGAAAACTGATTTCTCAAAGTGTCCCTGCCGGAACGGAATTAACCGCCAACAGCAATACGCAAGTTGAAGCAATTTACTCATTAGGCCGTCCTTATATTAAAGATTTACGGGGCACGATGGTCGAAGGCGATTTGCCGAAGTATTTCTTTGATGAATACCAATCAAAAGGGGCTCAGATTACGTCTCAGGTCCGTTATGTCGATTCTGCTGAGACCAAAGGCACCGTTGTCGGAATGAGTGTCTTTAATCAATATTTGGCGATGACGGATTCAGTAACTTTTGATATCAGCAAAGGAAATCTGACAGCGCCACAAAATTATCAGTCAGATGACTTAGATGACGCTGCAGCATTTGAATAATTTCAGCCAATAATCTTTTTGTGGTCAAAACTTAAAGATTATTGGTTTTTTTGTGATTAAACTGATTAGTAGTTTACAAACATGCTAAAAAACCTTACAATAAAGCTAATAAAAGGGTTACAAACAAAACTATAGAAAAGGAGGGTAACGAATGGAAAACGAAATGGTCAAAGATGCCATTAGTAAGTTAAAAGAAGCTAACATTCGTATTACACCTCAGCGGTATGCCGTACTGGAGTATCTAGTCGAATATCATACTCATCCGACTGCTGACGAAATTTATCGTGCATTAGAAAGCCGTTTTCCTAACATGAGTGTGGCAACTGTTTACAATAATCTAAGAATGTTAACAGAATTAGGACTCGTACAGGAAATGAAATACGGAGATGCCTCTAGTCGTTTTGATTTTAGTACCCATCGACATTATCACGCCATCTGTCAAAACTGTGGTAAAATTGCGGATTTCCATTATCCAAGTCTGGATGATGTGGAAATTGCAGCGGGCCGTTTGACAGGCTTTGATATTCAAGATCACCGGTTAGAAGTCTATGGTATTTGTCCTGAATGCCAAGAGAAAATGTAGAAGAATAGAGGTCTCTGATGAAAATTATTCAAACTGATCAAGCACCAAAAGCGATTGGTCCATATGTTCAAGGTAAAGTGGTGAATGGTTTTCTTTTTGCTTCCGGCCAAGTACCTTTGGATCCTGAGAGCGGCGCAGTAGTTGGGACAACTATTAGCGAACAGACCACGCAAGTCTTAAAAAACATTGCGGCGATTTTAAAAGCGGCAGACACTGATTTTAATAATATTGTGAAGACGACCTGCTTTTTAAAAAATATGGAAGACTTTGCCGCCTTCAACGAAGTCTATGCAACTGCCTTTCAAGCCGACTTACCAGCACGTTCTGCTGTTGAGGTAGCTCGACTGCCAAAGGATGTCCTAGTGGAAATCGAAATCATTGCAGCAGTGAAATAAAAATAACTCTAATGAAAGTTCAGAGTTTCAATCACCTTTGATTGGAACTTTGAACTTTTTTGAATTGGCAATTAAAGAAACTTTAAATATATTTTCACTTTTATTTTCCGAAAATTTATTGAACAAGAATGATTTTCAATTAAAAACTTATCTTCACTGTCAGAAAGCCTTTTGAAAAAAGCTTTCTTTTGAAAAATCATTTCATTACCAATTAGAATAAGTATTGTGAAATCACAAGCAAAAAACTGTTTCTTAAGACAGTCCTTTGATATATTCAAAATGTACCAAAAACTTATCCGAAGGAAGGTCTCAAATGAAAGTAGTTGTAATTGGCTGTACCCATGCCGGCACAGCAGCAGTAAAAAATATTTTAGCAACAGAGCCAAACGCAGAAGTGATTGTTTACGAAAGAAACGATAATATTTCTTTCTTATCTTGTGGAATCGCCCTTTATGTCGGCGGTGTTGTCAAAGATCCAGCGGGGTTGTTTTATTCTAATCCTGAAGAATTAGCGGGCCTTGGCGCCACTGTAAATATGGAACACAATGTGACAAGTGTTGATGTTACTAAGAAAAAAATTGTCGCTGAAGATTTGAAAACTGGCACGAGTGAAACCGTTGCTTACGATAAATTAGTATTAACAACCGGTTCTTGGCCGATTATTCCGCCAATTCCGGGCATTGATTCAGAAAACATCTTGTTGTGTAAAAATTACAATCAAGCCAATGAAATCATCGCAAAATCCCATGATGCTAAAAAAGTAGTTATCGTAGGTGGCGGTTATATCGGGATTGAATTGGTTGAAGCTTTTGCTGAATCAGGCAAAGAAGTGACCTTAATTGATGGCTTAAGCCGCATTTTAAATAAATATCTTGATCAGCCCTTTACTGATATCTTAGAGGAAGATTTAAAAGAGCGGGGTGTTACTCTTGCTTTAGGTGAAAATGTTGCTTCTTTTGAGGCGGATGAAGCGGGCAAAGTTAAGATGGTGAAAACTGCCAGTCAAAGTTTTGATGCTGACATGGTGATTTTATGTGTTGGTTTTATGCCAAACAATGAATTAGTTAAAGATCAATTGGAAACTATGCCAAATGGTGCCTTGAAGGTAAATGACTACATGCAAACTAGCCATCCAGATGTTTTTGCGGCTGGTGACTCTGCAGTTGTTCACTATAATCCAACTGGTGAATTGGCTTACATTCCATTAGCAACCAATGCCGTGCGTCAAGGAATGATTGTCGGTAAAAATATTAAACAAAATCAACTCCGTTACCGGGGAACGCAAGGAACTTCTGGCTTGTACTTGTTTGGCTGGAACATCGGCTCGACTGGCTTAACCAAAGAAAGTGCCCGCCTGCAAGGAGTTGAAGTCGATTCAATTATCATCGATGATAATTATCGTCCAGAATTTATGCCAACAACTGAAAAAGTTTTCATGGAGCTGGTTTGGGAAAAAGGCACCAACCGGATTGTTGGGGGGCAATTATTGTCTAAATATGATATTACACAATCTGCTAATACCTTATCAGTAGTTGTGCAAAATAAGATGACCTTAGAAGATTTGGCTTTACAGGACTTCTTCTTCCAACCGCATTTCGATCGTCCTTGGAACTATTTGAACATTTTAGCTCAAGCGGCTTTAGAACAAGCCAACGGCAATCTACGGAACGATTCCTCAATTTAATTTAGTTAAATGAATAGCTGTGGTATCAGTTTACAAAAATTCTTAGAAGGCCTGCTGAAGATAGCAGATTTTCTGAAATTCCTTTTGAATTTAAAAACTTTGAAAGGAAAAAAATGGATTTTTGTTAAAAGCTGAGACCACAGCTTTTTTTGCTGAAAAAAACCGATGATTTTAGTATACTTGTAAAAGAAGCGGGGGAACAAGATGAGCAAATTAAAAGATTACTATCGGGATGATGGGGTTTACATCCCGAATTTATTATTAAATAATTACCAGAAGCTGTTAATTTCTCCAGAGGAAATGATGCTGTGGATTCAATTAGCGGGAAAACAACGGACGGGTGATTTTTTTCCGGATTTAAGCCAGATTGCTGAGACGATGGGCATTCCTCAAGAGCGGGTCTTTTTATTGTTGAATCAACTGGTGGGGAAAAAAATGATTGAAATCATTACCACCGATGATGCCAACGGCCGTAGCAGCGATCAATATGATTTAAGCTTGATTTTTGACCGGTTAGAGGAAAATCTTACACAGCAGGCGGACGCCATTAAAGAACAGGCCGAAGAATCAAAGGTTGCCGGGATTTATCAGAGTTTTGAAGAGGAATTTGGCCGGCCTTTATCACCAATTGAGTACCAAAGAATTGGCCAGTGGTTAGAAGAAGATTCCTATCAGCCTGAATTGATTCAGCTGGCGCTAAGGGAAGCCGTTTTGAATCAAGCCTATAATTTAAATTATGTTGATCGAATTTTATTGGCTTGGCAGAAAAAAAATATTACTACCAAGGCGCAAGTCCAACAAGAACAGCAACGGCGTAAAGATGCTTTGTTAAAAAAGGAAGCACCAGAATTAAGTAGAGAACCGTTACCTAAAGTCAGTCTCCACAATTGGTTAAAGGAGGAGTCTCGTGATTAGTAAAGAAAAAACTCAGTGGGCCTTAGCACAAATGTACCAAATGTTTCCTGATGCTTACGGGGAACTGGTTCATCGCAATCCCTTTGAACTATTGATTGCAGTTATTTTAAGTGCTCAGGCAACCGATGTTTCGGTCAATAAAGTCACACCACAGCTTTTTGCAGCCTATCCGACTCCTGAAGCTTTGTCGGCAGCTCCTTTAGAAGATATTATTGAAAAAATAAAATCGATTGGCTTGTATCGTAATAAGGCTAAAAATATCAAAGCCTGCGCCCGGCAATTGTTGGATAATTTTAATGGGCAAGTGCCGCAAACTAGAGAGGAATTGACTTCTCTAGCCGGTGTAGGCCGTAAGACGGCCAATGTTGTGATGGGAGATGCCTTTGGGATTCCCGCAATTGCCGTGGATACACACGTTGAACGAGTATCAAAGCGCTTGAGAATCTGCAAACTGGATGCCAATGTTTTACAAGTAGAAGAAACTTTGATGAAAAAAATACCCAAAACAGATTGGGTCAAAGCTCATCATACGATGATTTTTTTTGGCCGGTATCACTGCTTAGCCCGTAGTCCTAAATGTGATCACTGCCCTTTGTTGAGTATTTGCCAAGAGGGAAAAGAGCGCATGAAAAAATAAAAGGAGCAACAGTCATAAGTTAAAAACCTGTGACTGTTGCTCCTTTTATTTTCAATTAAGCTGCTGGTTGTTCAGAACTGCTTGTTGCCGGTTGGCTATCTTGGGTTTGACTAGAACTACTAGTTGGCGTTTCTTCACTGGAGCTCGGTGGTGTTTCTTCAGAGCTGCTCGGCGGCGTTTCTTCAACGCTGCTAGACGAGCTAGAAGAACTTGAAGAGCTGGACGAGCTACTAGAGGAAGAACTACTGTAAGAACTTGATGAAGAGGCGTCGGTTGTGTAGCCGTCTAAATAAAGTTCACCGTTAATTCGACTGACACCATCAGGCATTACCCAGTCTTGATTTTCCACGCTGCCGGCTAGATAGGACATTAATTCTCGATAAACAGAACTGGCAACAGAAGTTCCATTTGAAAGAACTGGTGTTAAGCGGTCGTTATAGCCAGTCCAAACGGCTAATGAATAGCTTCTCGTATAACCGACAAAATTACTATCTGGCACAGCACCATAAGTCGTGGTGCTGTTCAAGTTGGCGTAGTCACCATCTTCATAATTTGAAGTTCCCGTTTTTCCTGCTTGATACAAGCCACTGATGGCCGCATTGGTACCAGTTCCCATACTGATAACGTCTTTTAACATGTCAGTAATCATATAAGCGGTTGTTTCCGACATTGCTTGGCTGCCTGTTGAGGCGAAGCTTTGTTCCGTTCCATCGGAAAAGACAACTCGATTGATATAACTTGGCTGGTAATAAGTTCCACCATTAGCAAAAGCTGCATAAGCTGCTGCTAATTTTTCCGAAGAAATACCATAAGTGGTCGTGCCATCAGTGTCGGTATTACTAGAGATTGAGTTTGCATCAACGATTGGATTATATTGAATGCCTAAGCCGCTTAAAAAGGCGGCGGCATCTTCCTGGCCAACATCTTCAAAGACTTGAGCTGCCACTGTGTTACGGGAGAGATAAAGCGCCCGGCGAATACTCATTGTACCTAAATAGGTTCTGTCGGCATTATTGACAGCATCATCTGTCCCCGGCCAATCATAAGCCTTATCTTGATAAGTTTTAGCGGTTGAATAATGTAAATTTTCAATCGCTGGTGCATAATCAGTAATTGGTTTAACTGTTGAGCCGACATCACGGGTGACATTTACTGCTAAATTCTGACCGAGAGAAACATCTTCAGAAATATTGCGGCCGCCGATTTGAGCAACAACATTGCCGGTATTGACATCAACCAAAGTTGCGGCGACTTGCATGTCGGCATCAGGATAAGAAACATAATTTTCTGAATTGACGATATCATACAGTCGTTGCTGCGCATCCATATTAATATTTGTATAGATTTCCAAACCGTCATTGTAAACGTCTAAGCCAGCTTCTTCGGCTTGGTTTAAAACCTCAACCAAGTAAGGATCGATTAAGCGGGCCTCAGTATTATCATTCGTTTGAGCTACAATTCCGTCATTAATATCTGTCGCCACCGCTGCATCATAATCAGACTGACTGATGGTGTCATTGTTCAGCATGGCGCTTAATACAATATCCCGGCGTTCTTTAGCGGCTTCTGGATTTGTGTACGGGTCATAGGCGCTCGGGGCATTGGGTAAGCCCGCAAGTAAAGCGGTTTGAGCTAAAGTTAAATCAGCTAGAGTCTTATTATAATAAGACTGAGCCGCAGTCGCCATGCCATAAACACCATTGCCCATATAAACTTTATTGATGTAATAGGTTAAGATTTCTTGCTTAGAAACTTCCCGTTCCAATTCAATTGACATCCAAGCTTCTTGAATTTTTCTTTTTAAAGTCTGGTCTGAGGCATCTGTTGAGAAAAAGGAAAGTTTAATCAACTGCTGAGTTAAGGTAGAACCACCCTGCAGCCCTGAGTCGCTAGTTAAGTTGCTAACGGCGGCCCCGGCAATCCGAATCGGGTCAACCCCGATATGATCGTAAAAACGACGATCTTCGACGGATACGATGGCATCTGTTAACTGCTGAGGCACATCGGTTGCTGTAACTTTTTCCCTCTGTTCGCTGCCTAAATCTAAAACTAAATTACCACTGCCATCAAAAATTTGTGTGGACTGGATAGAATCGATTTCGCTTAAATCTAATTCAGGAGCATCCTTGGCGTAATACCAAAAAACACCCGCTCCTGCGAGTCCTCCGACAATCAGCAGGGCAAACAAGATGAGGAAAATTCGCAATAGCACTTTTCCGAAGGTCAATTTTTTCTTAGGTTTCTTGTCCGGCTGCTGCTGCTTTTGAAATTCAGCTCGAGACATTGGTTGATCTGACATAATTTAACTCCTTTGTTGCAAATATTGGTCGACAGCCGCTAAAAAAGGTACGCGGGGTGCCACACCTAAGTGAATCTCAATCCCATTTTTTTCCAGAAAACTAAGGGTCAATGATTTCCGCTCAGTTGACTGCTGATGCCATTTGGCAACAAAAATTTCGCTTGGTAAAAAAAAACAACGATTTAAAGCAGAAAACGACATGAGAATAAAACAGATTCCCTCTTGGGCCAAACAATCCTCCATATGTTTAATTTGATGAGGATGAAAGTTTTTGAAGGGAAAGGAGGTTTTATTTTTAGTTTCCTTAGCTTCGAAATCGAGATAACGGCCACGATAGACACCATTATAATCCGTGGTTGACGGTTGACGAAAATAGGCTTCACGGATAACGGCAGCACTTCGTCTTGGATAATCTACTTTGACGATTTGAACAGGGGTGGGTTTTTTATGAATGACTGCGATTTGATGATTTAAATAATAGTCATTACTAATGTTAATGGCCTCTTCAAAGCTCATACCCCGATTGGCGAAATCGACTTTTTTTGCTTGCACTTTCCGTTGATTTGCGCCACTATGAAGAGGAGTCTGGCCATTGGGATAGCGAATTGTCATGGATAATCACACTCCTATGGGTCATTATACCAGAAAAAAAGTTAGGGAGGAAAGAATCAGCGATGGATGTGATTAAAACCTTGGTCTTAACCGGCTATCGCAGCTTTGAGCTAGGGGTTTTTCAAGATAAAGACCCGAAAGTTGCGGTCATTAAGAAAAGTTTAAAAATGACGCTGCTGCCCTACGTTGAGAACGGTTTAGAATGGGTCTTAACCAGTGGACAATTAGGAACAGAAATCTGGGGAGTTGAGGTGGTTTCAGAATTAAAAGAGGACTATCCAGAATTACGTTTAGGCTTAATTTTTCCTTTTGCTGATTTTGGTCAGCAATGGAATGAGAATAATCAGCAAAAATTAGCCCTCGTTAAAAGTCTCGCTGATTTTGTTGACAGCACTAGCCACAAGCCTTATCAAAATCCGCAACAGCTGCGAAATCACACCAAATTTTTATTAGAGCATTCTGGCGGCTGTGTCATTTTGTTTGACGAGGAAGCCCCCGGTAAGCCGGAATTTTTTTATCGAGATGCCAAACAATTTCAAGAAAGATTTCCCTATGAAATCATCCAAATTACCTTTGAGGATTTACAGAATTCTTTAGAAAACCCTTATGAATGACAGAATCTATTTGATTTTATAGGTTTTTTTTAATACAATGATACAGGAAAACATTAAGAACCAATAACGAGGTGTAAATAGAAGATGGCAAACCCCAATTATAGCCCCAAAGATATTTTACAACAGGAATTCAAAACAAAAATGCGGGGCTACGATCCTGCAGAGGTAGATGAGTTTTTAGATAATATTATTAAAGACTATGAATACTTCAATAAACAATTGATTGGCTTAAGAGAAGAAAACGAGCGTTTAAACGCCCGTGTTGGTCAATTAGCGAAATCAAACGAAGTCGCGTCAAGAGTTTCATCAGACAATAAGAGCACGACTGTGACTAACTTTGATATTTTAAAACGCTTGTCAAACTTAGAAAAAGAAGTCTTTGGCAGCAAAATTAATCAAGAAGAAAATTTTAGTGGTGGCTACAGCAGTCCTTCAAGAAGTTCTGTCAATGCTGAAAATTATTCCAATGCAGATAATAGTTCTGAGTTGGATAAAACCCGCTTATTTTAAGAAATTTTATGATTTTCGGGTGATCGCGGCTAATTTTTTAGCTGAGGAAAGTCCATGCTCGCACAGACTGCGATGTCTGTAGTGTTCGTGCTTAGCGAAACCATAAGCTAAGGTACCAATTTTGGTAACGGCAGAAAAAACAGCTAAGGCTTCGGCTATGCTGAAGTATTCTTGAAAGTGCCACAGTGACGAAGCGTCTGGAGAAATCCTGACGGTGGAACGCGGTAAACCCCTCGAGCGAGCAACCCAAACAACGGTAGGGGCACTCTTTTTAGTAGGAAATGAACGAATGAAGGAGCCAGTTTTAACTGGAGATAGATGATGACCCCTGTTTATTTCTCCCTGGAGATGAACAGGACAAAACATGGCTTATAGAAAATCATAGCTCAGGGGACCTCCAACGCTTGTTGGAGGTTTTTGTTTTGAAAAAAATTTGCATGGGAAAAGATTGCTTTTAAGCAACTCTTTTGATAAAACTAAGTAGTAATCAACTTACAGAAAAAATTTATGAATGCATTTTATTATGATTGGAAAAACATACGTAATTTAGAGGAGTTTTTATTAAATTAAAGGAGCATATGATGGGACAAAAATTTAATTTAGTGGCAACAGCTGCCAGCGGTTTAGAGGCTCTTGTCGGCAAAGAGCTACGGGATTTAGGGATTGAATGCCAAGTTGAGAATGGTCGCGCTCGTTTTCAAGGGGATTTAACGACCATTGCGAAAACCAATTTGTGGCTGCGAACAGCGGACCGCATTAAAATTGTGGTGGGGGAATTCGATGCCTTTACCTTTGATGAATTATTTGAAAAGGTCAAAGCTTTGCCGTGGGAAGATTTTTTACCGCTGGATGCTAATTTTCCAGTAGCCGGTAAATCAATTAAATCGAAATTGTATAGCGTACCCGATTGTCAGGCCATCACCAAAAAAGCGATTGTTGAAAGATTACGGCAGGTGTATCACCGTCCTGCCAGTGTGCCCTTTGCTGAGACAGGGGCTTTATACAAATTAGAAGTTGCTTTATTAAAAGATCATGTAATGGTGACTTTAGATACTACTGGTCCTAGTTTGTTTAAACGGGGCTATCGTTTGGAAAAAGGCGGCGCTCCTTTAAAAGAAAACATGGCGGCAGCTTTAGTGATGCTGACCAATTGGCGCAAATATCGCCCGTTTTATGATCCAGTTTGCGGTTCCGGAACGCTGTGTATTGAAGCAGCTTTAATCGGGCATAATATCGCTCCAGGCTTCAATCGCGAATTTGCCTGTGAAGCTTGGCCTTGGTTTACACCAGACGTGTTTGAAGCAGTCAGAAAAGAAGCGGATGAAGCGGCGGATTATGACGTGCAATTAGATATCACGGGTTCTGATATCAACGGGCAATTAATTGAAATCGCAAAAGCCAACGCAGATGAAATTGGCTTGGGAGATTCCATCACTTTTAAACAACAAGCGGTCAAAGATTTCAAAACGGAAAAAGAATACGGTGTGCTAGTTGCCAATCCGCCGTATGGTGAACGTTTAGGTGAAGAGGAGAGTGTCCGCCGTCTCTACAAAGAAATGGGCACCGTCTTTCGTCCTTTGAAAACCTGGAGTAAATATATTTTAACCAGCGATTTAGCCTTTGAGGAATATTATGGCGCTAAAGCGACTAAAAAGCGCAAATTGTACAATGGAGCTTTGCGGACAGATTTATTCCAATATTGGGGTGAACGGCCGCCACGGGTCAAAAAAGTAGATTAAGGATGTGTTGAAATGTTAGAAGCAGATTTTTTAAATGAATTAAAAGAAATTAATGTTCTTCAGCAGGCTTTAGCTATTTTAGAATGGGATATGCAAACGGGCATGCCTCAAAAAGCCAGTGAATATCGCGGCGAAACAGTTGGCTATTTGACTAAATTGAAATTTGAAAAAGAAATTGGGCCAAAAATGCAGGAGTATTTAACTTTTTTTGCTGAACACCCAACAGAGCTGAGTGAAGTCGGTCAAGCGGCCTATCAAAAAGTCAAAGAGGAATTTGACTTGAATCATGCGATTCCAGTTGAGCAGATGCAGGCTTATAGCAAAGCCATTTCAATGGCGGATAGCGCTTGGCAACAGGCCCGCAGCAGCAAAAGTTTTGCCGATTTTGAAACAGCTTTAGCAGAAAACATTCACTTTACGAAGGAATTTATTCCTTATTGGCAAAAAGATGAAAAAACGCCTTATGATGTTTTGTTGAATCAATATGAACCAGAGATGACGACTGAAATTTTGGATCAAGTTTTTGACCAAGTGTTGACAGGGATTACGGAAATTAGAGAAAAATTAGCGACTGGCACAGCGCCAAGAACTGATTTTCTAAGCCGGTATGTTTCCCGTGAGCAGCAGGAGGAATTTGTTAGAAAAGTGATCACTCAGTTGGGCTTTGATTTTTCTCGTGGGCGTTTAGATGACACGGTGCATCCTTTTATGACCGGAATTAATCCTGATGATGCAAGAATCACCACCCGTTGGCATGAAAATGATTTTACGATGGCGACCTTTGGCGTGATTCATGAAGCAGGTCATGGCATGTACGAACAAAATATTGATAAAAAATACGCTTATACCCCTTTGTATGCGGGCACTTCGATGGGCATCCATGAGTCCCAATCCCTTTTCAATGAATTAATTATCGGCGGCAATCGTAATTTCTGGGAAAAACAATTTCCTTTGTTTATTGAAATCACCGGTGATACCTTTAAAGACATTGACTTTGAGACTTTTTATAAGGGTTCAAAGGAAACCAAGGCCAGCTTAATCCGGATTGAATCGGACAGTTTGACCTATCCGATTCATATTATTATCCGTTATGAGATTGAAAAAATGATTTTCAATGAGAATTTAGCTGTGGCGGATATTCCAGCTGTTTGGAATCAAAAATATCAGGAATACTTAGGTGTGGCACCAAAGGATGATTTAGAAGGTGTCTTGCAGGATGTCCATTGGGCGGGGGGCAGCTTTGGCTATTTCCCATCTTACGCCTTAGGCTACATGTATGCTGCCCAATTGCATCATAAAATGATTCAAGAGCTGCCCTTTGATGAGATTTTAAAATCAGAGGATTATTCGCCAATCCGCAAATGGTTGACTGAAAATATTCATCAATATGGCGCTAGCCGCAAACCAAATCAATTGATTAAAGATGCGACTGGTGAGAGCTTGAATCCACAATACTTGTTAAATTATTTAAAAGCGATGTATTATCCTGTTTATAATGTAACAGACTAAAAAAATAAACTGCAGCAAAATAGGTTCAACGGCTTTAAAAATATTTCAGCTGTTGAAGTCACTTTGCTGCGGTTTTTTGTCGGAGGAATTTATGGAAAATAAAATGCGCGCCATTTATGATTACGCCAAGGGAAAAATGGCTCAAGATTTTTCCGGTCATGGCTTTGACCATATTTTACGAGTAGTGGCCAACGTAGAATTGTTGTTAAAGACAGAAACGCAAGCAGATGCTTTTGTCACTGTGGCCGCCGCCTATCTGCATGATACGGTCGATGATAAAGTGGTAACCGATGAACAAGCTGCTTATTTGGAATTGCGAAATTTTTTAATTTCTATAAAGTTATCAGAGGAGCAGGTTGTAGCTATTTTGGACATTTTACAAAATATGTCCTTTTCAAAATCTTTAGATAAAAAGGAAATTCGTTTGAGCTTAGAAGGGCAACTCGTTCAGGATGCCGATCGTTTGGATGCCTTAGGTGCTGTCGGGATTTTGCGAACTGCTTATTTCGGTGGCAAAAAGGGGCACCCGATTCATGATCCGGACATTAAGCCAATCGATTACCAAAGCAAATCGGATTATCGCAAAGGTTCAACAGTTATCAATCATTTTTACGAGAAGCTGCTTTTATTAGCAGCTACAATGAATACGGAAGCCGCTAGAATAGAAGGACAGCGACGGACTGAATTTATGGAAGATTTTTTAAAAGAGTTTTTTTATGAATGGCCGACAACGGAATAAAAGTCTTGATTTAGTAAATATTTATCAATAATTGCCACTTTAAAAGGTTTTTTTGGAAACCTTTTAAAGTGTTATTTCTTGCCTTTTTTGCATTTTTGATAGACACTAGCGGTAGAAGAGAGAAATAATTATTGAACTATTATCAGATGTAACTGATTTAACTTATGTGTTTAAGGGGAAAGAGGGAAGTTTTTGGTAACTGCAAATGAAGTGCTTCAGTTTTGGTTTGAAGAGTTGACACCAGAACAATGGTTTAAAAAAGATGAGACCCTTGATGATAAGATTAAAGAACGTTTTAGCGCTACGTTACTAGCGGTGTCTCGCGGTGAAACTTATGAATGGCGAACAACAATTGCTGGCCGTTTAGCCGAAATTATCGTCTTGGATCAATTTTCTCGGAATATTTATCGGGGACAGGCGGAAAGCTTTGCTTTTGATGGTCAGGCTTTGATTTTAGCGCAAGAAGCGCTGAAAAATCCGCAACTAGATCAATTGACAACGCTGCAAAGAAGTTTTCTTTACATGCCATTTATGCATTCGGAGTCACCGATGATGCATAAAATTGCCAGAGAGCTCTTCACTGAACCGGGCATGGAAAACAATCTTGAATTTGAAGAGAAACACTGGGCAATTATTGAAAAATTCGGCCGTTACCCCCACCGCAATCAGATTTTAGGACGGAGTTCCACACCGGCTGAGATTGCTTTTCTCCAAGAACCAAACAGTTCTTTTTAGGATCTGGATTCATCAGAAAAGTTGAAAGGGGGCTTTAAGATGTATTTCCAACAAGTAGTCAAGCTCAAGGAATTAATCCGCCAACTGACCTATGTTGCTGAATGCTGCTTTTTAGTGGACAGTGACTTGCAGGAAAAAAAATACCATGTTGCTGTTTATAAATATTTAAGCGAGTATTATCTTTTACAAGATGATCAAGTTATTGAGGCGATTAGTAATATTGTTGACAAAACCGGTAGTGAAGAAGATGTGTTGTCCTTGATTGAAGAAGCCTTAAATCGCAATCATTATATTATTGTCGATGAAAATTTAGTGTTTTTAGATTTGAAAACACTCAGTCAAGTTGACAAAGAGAAGCATCAAATTAAATCGCGGATTTTTGAATTTGGAAAATAATGAATTTTGATAACATGAACTAAGCTGTGACTTAAGACCTTTTTAGATGACTTATCCAAAAATTAATTTTGTACTCTTTGTAGTTTTTAGTAAAGGGGGGATTAACTTCGGTTAAGTTTATCAACGGGCTTATGTTGCAGTTTTTTTGTAGGAGGAAAATAAAATGGCAATTGTAATTAGAGAGGTGCAAGTAGAAGACCATCAAATGTTGGCCCAAATTATCTCAGAGGATTTAGGCTATCAGTTAACCGAGGACTTTTTAGCAGAACGTCTAGAAACTGTCAGTCAACTTTCGGATAATCATTTGTTTGTGGCAGCTGATGAAAAAAATGTGATGGGCTTTATTCAATTTGAAGAATATCAGACTGTTTATTTTGCACCGCTGCTGAATATTCTTGGCTTAGCCGTTGCGAAGCAGGCCCAAGGGCAAGGTGTTGGCCGTCAGCTCGTCAGTTTTGCTGAAGAATGGGGGCAAGCGGCCGGTTTTGCCGGTGTTCGACTGAATTCTGGAGCCGAACGAGTTGAAGCTCACCGCTTTTATCAAAAAATCGGGTATACTCTAAGAAAACAACAGGCAAATTTTTTCAAAATGTTTTAATGGAAATGAGCCGTTTAAGTCGTTTGTTTTTGAAAAAAAATTAATTGAAGGAGCAGTCAATGAACGCTTATACGATGCCAATTTTAAATGCCATTCTTTGGTTTCCTTTTATCGCTTTATTAGTCTCATTGCCTTTTTTTGTAATACAATATCGCCGCTATGGCCGCTTTACTATTAGTCGGGGCTTGATTCTTTATGCTTTTGTCTTTTATTTGCTATGTGCATATTTTCTGGTGATTTTACCGCTTCCCGCCAGAGAAGCGGTGGCTGAGATGACCGGCCCAAGATATAATTTGGTTTTTGGAAAATCGTTAAGTGATTTTCTTTCCCAGACTGTTTTTAGAATTAGTGAGCCAAGCACCTATCTGCCTGCATTACGGCAAGAGGTCTTTTTAGAACCGATGTTTAATATTTTGCTACTTTTTCCTTTTGGGATTTTTCTAAGATATTATTTTAAATTTAGTCTGAAGAAGACAATTTTGTTCAGCTTTTGTTTGTCATTGTTTTTTGAGTTGACCCAATTATCTGGGCTGTACTTTATTTATCCGCGGCCTTATCGTTTATTTGATGTCAATGATTTGTTTCATAATACCTTGGGGGGGACTTTGGGGTATTTATTTACGCCCCTCTTTACCTTTATGCTACCCACCCGCCAGCAGATGGACGAATCTGCTTATGCCAAAGGTCAGCAGGTTACTTTAATTCGCCGGCTGGTGGCGTTGGTGATTGATTGGCTGATTATTTCCGTTGTCTATTTCTTTGCAGCGATGATTTTATTGTTAATCAATCAAGACTGGAGCATCAATGATTCGACCTTTATTGGTTATACTGTCCAGATTTTATTGTATTGGGTGCTGTTAAATTATTTGCTGAAGGGGGCGACTCCAGGCAAACGCCTAGTTAAAATACAAATTGTTCAAGAAGGGCGTGCCCGGGTTTCTCTATGGGCTTTATTTGTTAGATATAGCTTGTTATATTTGGTGTTTAATTATTTAGGTCGTATCAGTGGAGCATTAGTCCCTTATCTGAATGATAGCAATCATAATGTGCAGGTGGTAGCTCTCTTGGTGTTTATTTTCACAGCCATCTTAAGCCTGTTATATGTCGTCAATATCCTTTTAGCTTTTATTTTACGCAAGCGAGTCTTGTTTTATGAAAAAGCCAGCCATACCCATGTTATCAGCCGAGTCTACAATCGAAAATTAGCCGAAGAAGTGGCAGAGGATCATTTGGAGGAATAATTTTTTTACGAGTAGCAGCGAAACTGTGTTATAATCCACAAGATGATTTAAGAAAAGAGGTGTCACCTTGACAGATTTTAAAGAATTTACGTTTCAAGATTTTATTTACACGGCATTGGCAGACAAAGGTTTCCAACAGCCGACAGAAGTGCAGGAAAAATTAATTCCAGTCATTCAAAAAGGTCGGAGCGTGGTGGGTCAATCACAAACCGGTTCTGGAAAAACCCATACGTTTTTATTACCGCTAATGGATAAAATTAATCCGGCCCTTGATGAAGTGCAGGTTGTAATTACTGCTCCCAGCCGTGAGTTGGCCGGACAGATTTATCAAGCAGCATTGCAAATTGCTAAATTTTCTAATCCGGAGATTCGTGTGACAAATTTTGTCGGCGGTACGGATAAACAGCGGCAATTAGACCGTTTGAAATTTCAACAGCCCCATGTGGTCGTGGGCACACCAGGCCGCATTTTAGACATGATGAACGAGCAGGCTTTAAAAATTCACACAGCTTTTGCCTTTGTTGTCGATGAAGCTGATATGACATTAGACATGGGCTTTTTAACGGAAGTCGATCAGATTGCCGCTCGATTACCGGAAAAAATCCAAATGCTGGTTTTTTCAGCGACGATTCCGGAAAAATTGCGGCCCTTCCTCCGCAAGTATATGGAAAACCCTTTGATTGAAGAAATTCGTCCCAAAGCGGTGATTTCAGAGACCATTGATAATTGGCTGATTTCCACTAAAGGAAAAAATCGCAATCAATTAATTCATCAATTGCTGACGATTGGCCATCCGTATTTGGCGATTGTCTTTGCCAATACTAAACAGCGGGTGGATGAGCTGACTGGATTTTTGAAGAGCAAAGGCTTAAAGGTTGCCAAGATTCATGGGGATATCACTCCGCGGGAACGCAAGCGGGTGATGCGCCAAGTGCAAAATTTAGAATACCAATATGTCGTGGCGACTGATTTAGCTGCTCGGGGGATTGATATTGAAGGCGTCTCCCATGTCATCAATGCCGAAATTCCGGATGATTTGGAATTCTTTATCCATCGAGTGGGGCGGACTGGCCGTAATGGTCTGCCGGGAATTGCCATCACCTTGTATGACCCAAGTGAAGAACAAGCGGTGATTGCTCTAGAAAAAATCGGCGTAAAATTTGAACCGCGGGAAATTAAAAATTGTGAGATTGTCGAAACCTATGACCGTAATCGCCGGGACAAACGGGAAAAATCCCGGGATGTTTTAGATCCGACTTTAATCGGTCTGGTGAAAAAGAAAAAGAAAAAAGTCAAACCCGGCTACAAACGCAAAATTAATCGGGCTATCTCAGAAAGCAATAAACAAAAACGCAAAGTGGCTCGCCGTCAAGAAGGTCGGACGACCCGCAAGAACAAGAAAAATTCCAATAGCTAACTGCTGCTGATTTTGAAAATAAAAGCACTTCATCCGGTTTTTCAGACAGGATGAAGTGCTTTTGATTTGTATTTTTTTATTGGTAAGAGCAACGTTAAAAATTTTCCGTTACTCATTCGTTTCAAGTAAATCTTTTTTCATGGAGACACATAAAATTCCATCCTCGTAAAAAGGTTTGGAGACAGTCTTGTAGCCTAATTTTTGGTAAAAATTTGCAGCGGTCATTTCAGCAGATAAAATGGAAGTTTTACAGCCGGCAGCCACGCCGCGTTTTTCTAGTTCGGTAAAGAGCGTTTTGCCGATGCCTTGGCGGCGATACTCTTTGGCAACACAAAAACGGTCTGGATGCAGCTGACTCGGTGAATCCAGCTGCCAGCGAATCGTGGCGACCGGCCGTCCTGCGATAAACGCTACGCCGTAAATTCTCTCGTTGTCATCTAATGCATCAAATTCATCGGTCGGCTTGATCCCTTGTTCTAAAACAAAAATCTGATAGCGTAGGTAAAATGCGCTGGCTTTCAGCCAAGCCTTGTGACCCCATAAAATCCCCATTTTTAAAACACCGCCTTTTTATTATGCTATACTATATTAGCATAAACATTTGAAGGGAGCAGACTTTGTGGATTTCATTTCAATGCTAGAGTGGTCCGTTTGGAAAAAACTGACAGATCAAGAAAAAACGATGGTGATGAATCAGGTGACGATGTATTTTGTCTCACCTTTATTAAAAATTTCTGATGTTCGCCTAGAGGAGCACGAATTATTTGGCATAAAGAGCCGGACCTTCTCTTTAAAAATTAACGATGAGGAATTTCTTTTAGTTCCCGGCAATTCAGAAGCAATTTTAGGCTGGGATTTAGGTGTCAAGGGGCTGCCGCCTTTTGAAATTATTTCCGATCAGAAAAATCCCCGCAAATTAAAGCTGGCTGTTGAGACTGAATATGATTTCAGTGATTTAGAATCAATCGGCCAGTATATTAATGATTATACGACACCTTTAAGACGGGTAAGTGTACCGCCAATGCTGGTCCAAAAGTATTCTTTACCAGCTGGTACTTCCTACATGGGTACTTTGAATATGATTACCGGTGAATTTACCGGTGATATCGGCAGCTATAATTTATTTGAAACCCAGATTAAAAATATTATTTATCCTGAGCTTTCTGCCGAGGAATCTTTAAGCTGGTCATTTCCCCGCAGCGCCCTCAAGGAAGAAAAATTCTTTATGGAATTAACTGCCGGCGGAGAAAGCTACCGGATTTACCGTCATCATAATTGGAATTATTTTGAACAGGAAAAAGTTTTAAATAAATATGCCTTTGAGCTCTTAACGGAAGACCAATGGGAGTTTGCGGTGGGTGCTGGCACCCGCCGATTATTCCGTTGGGGCAATGAATTAGTCTTTGACGAGAGTATCTCCCGACGGATGATTCAAAATCAAATCAGCCTTGCCAACATGTTTGGGCTAGTTTTTGATGCCACAAAATCTCGTTTGGAATTAACCCGAAGTCCGCAGGTTTTAAAAATGGATGATTATGGGGAAGCTTTCTACCCAATTGTCAATATGTTGCCACTAGCTTCTTATTATCACAGCGGTAAGGCCTTGAACCCGCAGGAAAAATTAGATCCTAGCAAGTATCTCTATCGTAAAGCCGTCATTATTGAAGCGTGAAGCTAGTAAAAAAACATTAATTTCAGCAGAAATCTGCTAAAATAGATAAAGGATGACTAAATTTATTTTAGGAGGAAGCCTATGCCTATGAAGGATGGGAACAAACGGCCGACTAAGCCAGCGCAGCCGAGAAAAAAACGCAAGCGCAAAAAAAGTCAATACAGCCAAAAGTTATTGCCTTTTAATTTAGCCAGTGGTATTTTGGCTATCTTCAATAGTATTTTTTGTTTTGTGTACTTAATTGCTTTATTCGTCTCGGCAATTTTGTCGAGCGGGGCCTTTTTAGGATTTTTAACCGTCTGTTTTACTGCATCATTAATCTTGCACATTATCGGTCTGCATTACAACAGCCAATACAAGCTAGGGTATGGCGGTCACATCTGTGGGATTATCGCCTCTGTGATGATGATTATTTTACCGGCCTTTTTATTTCTCCCAGCCTTTATTCTATACATCATTGCGGCTGCGATGAATCTGAAAAAAGTTCGCTATCGCTTGATACCAGCCCGCCGCTTAACGGCTTTTTATAAAAAGCCATTGGTGGATGTTTTTATTGTAGTTGCCGTTATACTTGGGGCTATTGGAGTGTTTGGCTTCAATGCAGCCAGTGATGGAGACAATGAGCCAACGTTTTCAACAATTAATTCTGAGGGAAGTTCAGCCAACAGCAGTCAGTCCTCAGAGGGAAGCTCTGAGACAGCAACTACTGAAACTGCTACTGATGACAGCACGGACGCTTCCACAGAATCTTCAGAGGCGGCATCTGAAACAGTTGTGCCAGTTTTTGAAAGCTACGACGGAGAAGAATTTCGTATCGCTGTCACGGAGATTCGTATGGAACGGGAGATTCGTGAATCCGATTTGCTGAGTTATACAGCTGACGAGGGAACAAAATATTTGCTAGTCTATTTAACTGTCATGAACACTTCTGACAGTATGGGCTCGTTTTCCACCAGTGATTTTAGGGTAATTGATGAAGCAGGGGCGCAATATTCGCCGACAACTTTATTGGGCCTATCAGACAACATTTCCTTTGAATCGATGAATCCGGGAATTGAAACGCGGGGCTTTTTAGCCTATACGGTCCCGGAAAGTTTAGAAATTACCGGCCTGGAATTGGCGTATAGCGGTTCAAGTCTATTTTCTAGTGAACGGGTTTTATTCGCTTTAAGCTAAACTTTCCTTTGACATTTCCAGAAGTTTTTCATATAATTTCAGTAGCAAAAATATGATTTAATTTTCACTCTTCACAGAAAATCCTGCATTGCTGAGAGCAGGATAAGAGTCGGTTAAATTGCTCTTTTGTAGATTTGATAGCAATATCAACGGCAACTCACCGTTAACGAGTTTAAGAGGTAATGATCGACATCATTGCAATCAAGGTGGTACCGCGAGTGTTCGTCCTTGAGTGCAGTGGTGTCTTTTTTGCATTTAAAAGTTGGTAAAAATTTTGTCAGCTTTTAAACTAGCGCCATTTTAAAAAACGAGGAGATTAGTTATGAAACAATTATCAAGTGCCCAAGTACGGCAAATGTTTTTAGATTTTTTCAAATCTAAAGGCCACAGTGTAGAACCCAGTGCATCTTTAGTGCCAGTGAATGATCCAACTTTACTATGGATTAATTCTGGCGTTGCGACTTTGAAAAAATATTTTGATGGCAGCGTAGTACCGGAAAACCCCCGGATTACCAATGCCCAAAAATCAATTCGTACCAACGACATTGAAAATGTCGGCAAAACTGCCCGTCACCACACCATGTTTGAAATGCTCGGCAATTTTTCGATTGGTGATTATTTTAAAGAAGACGCCATCACCTTTGCTTGGGAATTTTTAACCTCATCAGAATGGATGGGCTTTGAGCCGGAAAAAATTTACGTGACCGTCTATCCCGAAGATGCCGAAGCAAAACGGATTTGGCGGGAAGTCATCGGGCTGACAGAAGAGCATATCGTGGAGATTGAAGATAATTTTTGGGATATCGGCGCTGGTCCCAGCGGTCCCGATTCAGAAATTTTCTATGACCGGGGACCTGAATTTAATAATCTAAGTGAAGATGATCCTGAAAATTATCCTGGTGGCGAAAATGAGCGCTATTTGGAAATTTGGAATCTCGTTTTTTCTGAGTTTAATCACAAACCAGATGACACCTATGAACCATTACCCCATAAAAATATTGATACGGGGATGGGCTTAGAACGGATGGTTTCGATTATTCAAAACGCCCCCACAAATTTTGAAACAGATTTATTTTTGCCGATTATTCATGAAACGGAAACCTTGAGCGGTCAATTTAAATATGCCGCAGATAAAACAAAGGATATTTCCTTTAAAGTAATTGCCGATCACATTCGGGCTTTATCGTTTGCGATTGGGGATGGCGCCTTACCTTCAAATGAAGGCCGGGGTTATGTGTTGCGCCGTTTACTACGTCGAGCAGTCATGCATGGTAAAAAATTAGGCATCAATGAACCATTTTTATACAAATTAGTACCGATTGTCGGTGATATCATGGTCAGCTATTATCCAGAAGTGACCAATCAAAAAGACTTTATCGAAAAAGTTGTTAAATCAGAGGAAGAACGCTTCAATGAAACCATCAACGAAGGCTTAGCAATGCTAGACCAAGTGATTGCTGAAGTTAAAGCGGCTAACGAAGATACGTTAAAGGGAGAAATTATTTTCAAACTGTATGATACCTTTGGCTTCCCCGTTGAATTAACTGAAGAAGTCGCTGAAGATGAAAATCTAAAGGTTGATCATGCCGGCTTTGAAGTTGAAATGGCTGCTCAAAGAGAACGGGCGCGTGCTGCCCGCAGCAAAGAATTATCAATGGGTACCCAATCAGCCTTGTGGACAGATATTAAAGTTGCTAGTAAATTTGTCGGCTACGAACATTTGGAAGCAGAAACAGAATTAATTGTCGCCGTGCAAAATGAAGAGGTTACACCAGAAGTTCATGACGGCACAGCGCAATTACTTTTTGCAAAGACACCATTTTATGCAGAAATGGGGGGCCAGATTGCTGATAAAGGAACTTTAGTCAGTCTTGAAGGTGAAGTGGTTGCTAACATTATCGATGTGCAAAAAGCACCGAACGGCCAGTTTATGCATGAAGTTGAAATTGTTAGACCTGTGTCTGTTGGTAAAACTTACTTTTTACAGGTGGATGCTCACCGCCGCAATAAAATTTTGAAAAATCATACGGCGACACATTTATTGCACAAAGCTTTGAAGGAGGTCTTAGGCACCCACGCCAATCAAGCGGGTTCACTTGTCGCGCCAGGTCATCTGCGTTTTGACTTTACCCACTTCGGTCAAATCACCACCGAAGAATTGGCAGAAATGGAAAAAATCGTCAACCAAAAAATTTGGGAGGCAATTCCTGTTGTCACTTTGGAAACAGATTTAAAAACGGCAAAAGAAATGGGCGCTATGGCATTATTTGGTGAAAAATACGGCAACGATGTGCGGGTGGTCAATATCGGCGACTGGTCAATTGAACTCTGCGGGGGTACCCATGTAGCCAACACCGAAGACATCGGTATTTTCAAAATTATTTCTGAGTCTGGCATTGGCGCTGGTGTTCGCCGAATTGAAGCAGTTACGGCTCAAGAAGCTTACGAAGCGTATCGGGAAGAAGAAAATCTTTTGACGGCTGTAGCTCAAACGATTAAATCACCACAGGTAAAAGAAGTCGTGAACAAGACAGAACAGTTGCAGGCGCAATTAAAAGAATTGCAAAAAGAAAATGAAAAATTAGCAGCTAAATTAGCTAATCAACAGGCCGGTGATGTCTTCCAAAATATTCAAGAGGTTGCTGGATTAAAAGTTATCGCAGCTGAGGTCAACGTTAAAGATATGAACCAGCTGCGTCAATTGGCAGACCAATGGAAGCAAAAAGAATTGTCGGATGTTTTAGTATTAGCCACAGCTCAAGAAGACAAGGTGAGTTTATTAGCGGCGATGACCAAAGCTACGAATGAAAAAGGCTTAAAAGCTGGCGATTTAATTAAAGCAATTGCACCGTTAGTTGGCGGCGGCGGTGGCGGTCGTCCAGATATGGCTCAAGCCGGCGGTAAAAATCCAGCTGGCATTCAAGCGGCCTTGGCAGCTGTACCAACTTGGTTAACAGAACAAAAATAATTTATTTGTAAAAAAATCTAGGTAAAATAAATCCAGTAATTCAGAGTAATTGCTGGATTTTTTTCACAGGATAGAGCATAATAAAAAAACGAAAATATTTATTCTGGAGGTCTTTAAAATGAGAGAGCAGGATCGAACCTATCGCTTGGTTTTACGGGGAATTTTATTAGCCATTATTATTGTGCAGGCGATGGTGCCGTTTTTAGGCTTTATTCCTTTAGGGGTTATTAGCTTGACCATCATTCACATCACGGTGATTGTCGCAGCTGTTGTTTTAGGAACAAAAGACGGAGCCATTATCGGCTTGTTTTGGGGGATTGCTACGATGGTGCGGGCCTATGCGATGCCAACGACACCTTTTGATACGTTGGTCTTTACGAATCCGATTATTTCTGTTTTGCCTCGCATCTTAGTTGGTGTCGTGGCCGGAATTGTCTTTAATCAAATTTATCGCCGCAAAAAATCAGTGGCTTTAGCTTCCGCTGTCGGAGGAGTTTTAGGATCCATCGTCAATACTGTTTTAGTGCTTGGCTTGATGGGCTTGTTATACAGCTCTGCTACGGCCACAGCTTATGGGACTGACACTTCAACTCTGTTTACCGTTTTATTTGGTGTTGGCGTGGCCAACGGGATTCCTGAAGCGATTGCGGCGGGAATTATCACACCGCTAATCGCCTCTGCTTTATTTGCAGCCACACCACTGACACCAAATCATGGTAAAATAAAGTCGTAGATTATCTGCGGCTTTTTTATTATTAGCTATTGGTTTTGTTTTATAAAGAAAAAAAGGGGACAGCTATGATTCAATTTATTTTAAATAAATTAGAAAAATCTGATCAAGATGCGACACTTTTTCGCAAAAAAGTTGGCAACACCGCCGCAATCATTGGTCTTTTAACAAACGGCTTATTGTTTGCTGCCAAAATTTTAATTGGTTTACTTTCCAACAGTGTCTCAATCATGGCGGATGCGATTAATAATTTATCAGACACGGCTTCATCACTGCTAACTTTGGTCGGCTTTCGCATTGCTGCCAAGCCTGCCGATCGTGAGCATCCCTATGGCCACGAGCGTTTTGAATATATCAGCGGCTTCTTAGTTTCCTTATTGGTGACTTATGTCGGATTTCAATTTTTGCATACCTCCTTTGATAAAATTTTAAATCCCTCCAGCACGTTAATCACTCCATTAGTTTTTGTGGTGCTGCTCTTATCGATTATTATCAAAATCTGGCAGGGAAAAATGTACCGCAGCTTTAGCCGGCGCATCAAATCAGAAACGTTAAATGCCACGGCACAAGATAGTCTTAACGATGTCTTCACAACAGTGACTGTTTTAGTTTCAGCGCTGATTGAATTTATCACGGGTTGGCAGCTGGATGGTTATATCGGTTTTTTAATTGCACTGTATATTTTATATAGTGGCATCAAAATGATTAAAGATTTTATTGATGAACTGATGGGCAGCCGGCCGACGACTGAGGACATTGTGCAGATGGAGGAGCGTTTGGAAACTTATCCTGATATTTTAGGTTTCCATGATTTGTTGGTGCACAATTACGGGCCAAACAAAAATTTCGCCACCGTTCACATTGAGGTCAATGAAGATTTAAGTTTGGAAGCGGCCCATCATATTATTGATGGCATTGAAAAAGATTTTAAAAAATCCCTCAATATTAATTTGGTTTGCCATGTGGACCCCGTGCCGGTGAATGACCGACAGTTCATGACGAATTTTCATATTGTTAAAACAATTATTGAAGAATTGAAATTAAACCTGCGGATGCATGATTTCCGGATGGAAAAAAATCCAGAAGAGCTAGCTTTTGATTTAGTAGTCCCGCCGAAATGTCCCTTAAAGGACGAAGAAATTTATCAAAAGATTCAAGCCAGGTTGTTGCAGATACTAGGCCCAACCAAGCTGAGCATCGACTTTGACCACAATTATTTGCTGACCAAAAATAATTGATAAAATTTTTTTAAAACTGAATCCAGTAGCAGAACCCTTTCAAAAAAGCGGCAAAACTTTTTTCGAAAGGGTTCTTTTTTGCTATTTACAAGTCGGTTTTATTTTGTTATTATGAATGCGCAAACATTATAATGTTATTATTTTGAAAAGGGGAAGTATGATGGATAAGTTTGTTAATGTGTTAGAGCAGAAGATTATGCCTTTTGCTAACAAAATCGGAATGCAGCGTCACATGGTCGCAATTAGAAAAGGGATTATCGCGACAATGCCTTTAACAATTGTCGGCTCGTTTTTTACCATTTTGCTAAACATGCCAGTTGATTCTTTGGCACAGGCAATTGAACCGTATCGGGATTTATTGGATATTCCTTTTCGTTACACAGTCGGGATTTTAGCTTTATATGCAACCTTTGGTATTGGTTCGGCCCTCGCTAAAAGTTACAAGGTGGATTCATTGACCGCTGGAATTTTATCTTTGATGGCTTTTCTCGTTACAGCAGCACCGCCAATTCGTTTAGTCGATGGTGTTGAGGGCGTGATTGATGCAGGTCGCTATATTAATATTGCTAATTTAAGTTCTTCGTCTTTATTTGGGGCCATTGTTACTGCCATTGTTTCTGTAGAAATTTATCGAATATTCATTCAAAAAAATATCACGATTAAAATGCCAGAGGGCGTGCCACCAGAAGTTTCCAATTCCTTTATCGCATTGATTCCCGGAGCTGTTATCTTAATTTTATTCTGGGTCTTACGTCATGTTATCGGTTTTGATTTAAATGGTTTCTTGAGTAGTATCTTAATGCCGCTGAAGGATGTTTTAGCAGGTAATAGTTTATTTGGTGGATTACTAACTGTCTTTCTAATTTGTTTCTTCTGGGTGCTGGGAATTCACGGACCAGCCATTTTAGGTCCAGTCATTCGTCCCTTCTGGGATATGTCGATTGCTGAAAATATGGATGCTTTTGCAGCTGGTGTCAGCGCTCATAACATGCCGAATATTTTCACGGAGCAATTTATCCAATGGTTCGTTTGGATTGGCGGTTCAGGAACAACTTTAGTGCTCGTCTTTATGTTTATGTTCTCTAAATCAAAATATTTGAAGAGCTTGGGACGCTTGTCCTTTTTACCAGGTATTTTTAATATCAATGAACCGATGATTTTCGGTGCGCCAATTGTAATGAATCCAATTTTAGCCATTCCATTTATCGTTGCACCGTTAATTACGACAACCGTAGCTTATTTTGCCACAATAACGGGAATCGTTCCGATGATGGTGGCTCGGCTAGGCTTTGCGATGCCAGCGCCAATCGCAGCATGGATGAGTACCAACTGGAGTGTCTCGGCGGCAATTTTAGTCTTTGTTAATTTCTTTATTACCTTTGCGATTTACTATCCATTCTTTAAAGTCTTTGAAAAACAACAGCTGGAAAAAGAAGCTGCTGAAATTGCGCAAGAAGATGCGCAAAGAACAACAATGGAAATGGTTGATGAAACAACTGGAAAATAATAAGTAAGTCCTTGTGATTATTGTGACGACAGCACCAGTTTTAAAAAAGAAAGATGGGATAATATGACAACCTTTAATTTTATACTTGCAGTAGTAGTTTTTATTGCCACTCAAGTTATTGTCGAGAAAAAAATTGCACCTGAAAAAATTCAACAGATTAAACTTCGTTGGCTGATGCTACTATCAGTTGTTGCCATCGGGGGAGCTGTCTTTCTTGCCACTCAGCTGCATTTAGGTGCAGCACCGGTGTTGGTCGTTACAATTATTGCTGCGACAATTCTTAGCCAAAAATATCGGTTGAAATCAGCAACATTTTATAATTAGAGGAGACAAATCATGAAACGAGCCTTAGGAGTATCGGTCTATCCTGACCACAGCAAGCTTGAGGATGATAAAAATTATCTGCAAAAAGCTCACCAGTACGGATTCTCACGGATTTTTATGAGTATGCTGGAGGTGACGGAGGGAAAAGAAGCCGTCCAAAAAAAATTTAAAGAGTTGATTGACTTTGCCAAGGCGCTAAATTTTGAAACCATCTTGGATGTCGCTCCTAATATCTTTGAAGAGCTAGGAATTTCCTATGATGACCTGACTTTTTTCCACGAATTAGGTGCTGATGGCATTCGGCTAGATTTAGGTTTTGATGGTAATAAAGAAGCAATGCTGACCTATAATCCCTTTGGTCTAGCAATTGAATTAAATATGAGTAACGATGTTGCCTATCTGGATAATATTTTGACTTACCAAGCCAACAAACCGTTTTTATACGGCTGTCATAATTTTTACCCACAGGCCGGCACAGCCTTACCCTATGATTTTTTTGAAAAATGTAGCAGCCGTTTTAAAAAGGCTGGTATTCGTACGGCAGCCTTCATCACCTCACAAGCGGGAAAAATTGGCCCGTGGGATATTAATGATGGCCTGCCAACATTAGAAATGCACCGCCACTTGCCAGTAGAAGTTGCCACAAAACATTTCTTTGCTACTGGTCTGATTGACGATGTAATTATCGGCAATGCCTATGCCAGCGATGAGGAACTGCAAAAAATGGCAGCGGTCAATCGTTATCAAACAGAGTTTGCTGTTGACTTTGTGTCAGCAGTTAATCCTGTTGAAAAAGAAATTGTGTTAGCTGAACAGCATTTTCGCCGCGGGGATATCACGGATCAAGTGATTCGTTCAACCCAAGTTCGCAAAAAATATAGCCAAGCAGCCAATCCGCCCCACGATAACGAAATTGAGTTTCAAGTAGGGGATATCGTCATCGGCAATGATCAGTTTGGCAAATATAAAAATGAACTACAGGTAGTCTTGGAGCCCCATAAAGATTCCCGTAAAAATAAAGTCGGGCAAATTGCTGAGCAGGAAAAGATTCTCTTGCCCTTTATCGAGCCTTGGAGTAAATTTAAGTTTCAAGAATAATTAAATTGTCAGTGAAACAATTTAAAAAAAATGAGGAGTGTGCTGTATGCGGGTAGCTGCTTTTGGGGAAGTCATGATGCGTTTAAGTCCCCCGGAATATTTGCTTTTGGAGCAGACCAATCAATTACGAATGGATTTTACCGGTTCAGGCGTCAATATTTTAGCGAATTTAGCTCATTTTGGACAAGAAGTGAGTCTGCTGACGGCTTTACCGGATAATCGCTTAGGCCAGGCCGCCGCCGCTCATCTGCGAAAACTGAAAATCAATGATGACTACCTGCAATTTTGTCATCAGCATTTAGGCAGTTATTTTGCTGAGATGGGCTATGGTGCCAGAGCTACTCAAGTAACGTATCAAAACCGACTCAGCAGCTCATTTGGACAAAGCGGACCAGCAGTTTACCCATTTTCAGAAATGATTGCCAATTTTGATTTGTTTCACATCTGTGGCATCTCTCTTAGTCTGACAGATCAGACCCGAGCAGCGGCGCAAAGTTTTGCCGAAAAAATTGCTGCCAGCGGGAAGCCAATTTGTTTTGATTTCAATTTTCGACCAAGTTTGAATACTGAGGCGGATAAATTGCAGTTGATGCGCCAGCAATATCAAACAATTTTACCCCATTGCCAAATTGTTTTTGGCAGCAGCCGTGATTTAACTGATTTATTAGGTATTGAGCAAAAAGGTACCGAAGAAGAAATAATTCAGGACTTTATGGCGGAGTATCAAATTGAATTATTTGCCGGTACGAAAAAAATCTCTAAAGACGGGAAACAGTACGTTCAAGGCGTTTTATATGCTCAAGATAAAAAGGTTACTAGTCCATTATTTGAATTGCAGGTTTTAGATCGGATTGGAGCAGGGGATGCCTACGCCGCTGGAATTTTGCAAGGCTATTTAGAAGGCTGGGAGCTAGAGCAAACCGTAAATTTTGCCACCATGAATAATGTCTTAGCTCATACCATGCACGGGGATGTGCCACTCACCACAGAAAAAGATGTCTGGTTGGCTTTAAAACATCCAGAAATTAATTTAATTCGGTAAACATAGCCGAGTAAGTCTGAGGATTCAAAGACTTACTCGGCTATGTTGTTTGAAGCGGCTAATTCGTTTTTTTCTTCAGCTGTTTTTGCAATCCTTGACGGGCTAGATTATCAGCCCCTTTATTCTCTTTTTCAGCTAGCCACTGGATTATCAGCAAAGGAAAAGTAGTTTCCAATTCTTGAAATTCAGCGAGATACGGTTGAAAAGCGGCATTGCTGGTATAATTTTTTTCAATTGTTTGTGCTAACACCTTACTATCAGTGAAAATAAAAATGGTTTCTTGATTAAGCTCTTGTTTTATTAGCAGCTGTAAAGTTTTGATTAAGGCAGCAAACTCGGCCTCATGATTGCTCATAATGCCTAATGGAAAACTGAGTTGTTGATACTGACCGGCGCCAGTAATCATGGCGCCACCGCCGCTGGGTCCGGGATTGCCTTTTGTGGCAGCATCGATATAGACTTTTAACATTTGGGTCCTCACTTCTTTTTCAATCTATGTTATGATGGTTTTATTGTACTTTATGGATGGGGAGTTGTGGGCTATCAAACAGGAACATTCGCGATATTACTGGCAACCTGAGCCGTATTTTGCTTTTGCTTATTGGGGTTGTGCAGTTAGTCTGATTTTATTATATGCGGTTTTCGCCGTCGAGGACAGTATCTTCAATTATAAAGGCCTTTTTTTGCTGGCCATTGGGCTGGTGATGATTTTTCTCGGCAGTCGCCGACAAATGTATTTTCACGAAAAAACTTTATATATTCGCACATGGCTGCCGATTTATCGGGAAAAAATTCCGGTGGCTAATATTGAAAAAATTAATCATCATTCCCGTCATTTGATGATGATTGTCACAGGGGAGAAACGGCCCCGGGTTTATTTGATGAACCAAAAGCGGCAAGTCTTTTTCTTAAAAGAATTGGCCACATTACAACAATTGGATAATTAAAAAAGGCTAGCCCGAAAAGATGGGTTAGCCTTTTACTTTTTGTGACTATTCGACAATCTTTCGCACATGTGCGGCTTGCGGTCCCCGGGCGCCTTCACGAATCTCAAAGCTGACCAATTGATTTTCATCGAGGAATTTGTATCCTTCTTCTTCAATTGCAGTAAAATGAACAAAAATTTCTTCTGAGTCATTGTAACTAATAAAGCCGTATCCTTTTTTTGCGTCAAACCATTTTACATTCCCTGATTCCACAAACGCCACAACCTTTCATGCAAGAAGTATGCCTCTATTATAACGGTCAAAGGAGCTACTGGCAAATTAGGGATTTTTCTCTTGTTTTCAGGTGATTTTCTTTTGAAAAACGTTTATAATAAGAAATAACTTAACAAAAGAATCAACTCAATAAAAAATAGTTCGGAAATGAGGCTGGAAATGAAAACGGATATTGAAATTTCACAGGAAACAACTTTACAACCGATTAAAGAAATTGCAGCACAGGTTGGTTTAACAGAAGATGACTTGGAATTATATGGAAAATATAAGGCAAAAGTGGAATTTGAAACGATTGCAAAGGTGTCAAAAAATTCTCAAGGGAAATTAATTTTGGTGACCTCGATTAATCCTACACCAGCGGGCGAAGGCAAATCGACGGTAACTGTCGGCTTAGGCGATGCGATGAATGCAATTGGGAAAAAGACTGTGATTGCACTAAGAGAACCGTCACTTGGTCCAGTAATGGGGATTAAAGGTGGCGCAACTGGCGGCGGCTATGCGCAAGTTTTGCCGATGGAGGATATTAATCTACATTTTACTGGCGACATGCATGCAATTACGACAGCCAATAATGCGTTATCAGCGTTATTAGATAATCATATTCAACAAGGCAATGAATTGAATATTGATCCCCGCAGAATTATCTGGAAACGTGTCGTTGATTTAAACGACCGGGCTTTAAGAAATGTCGTTATCGGTTTAGGAGGACCCATCCAAGGTGTGCCCCGTGAAGATGGTTTCGATATTACCGTTGCCAGCGAAATTATGGCAATTTTATGTTTAGCAACTGATTTGGAAAATTTAAAACAACGGTTAGGCAATATTGTCGTTGGCTATACTTACGACAAAGAACCGGTTATTGTCAGCGACTTGAAAATTGAAGGGGCCTTGGCCTTACTTTTAAAAGATGCGATTAAACCAAATCTAGTCCAAACTATTTTCGGTACGCCGGCTTTAGTTCACGGCGGACCTTTTGCTAATATTGCCCATGGTTGTAATAGTATTTTAGCAACGAGAACGGCCCTAGGCTTGGGTGATTATGTGATTACCGAGGCTGGCTTTGGCGCTGACCTTGGGGCTGAAAAATTTTTAGATATCAAAGTGCCAAACTTAGGCAAAGCCCCGGATGCAGTTGTGATTGTTGCGACCATCCGTGCGTTGAAAATGCACGGCGGTGTGGCGAAAACTGATTTAAGTGCAGAAAATGTGCCAGCCTTAACTGCCGGCTTTGCTAATTTGAAAAAACATATCGAAAATATGCAAAGCTACGGCCTACCAGTCGTGGTGGCAATCAATGAATTTATCAGTGACACCGATAAAGAGCTGGCTGCTCTAAAAGAATTGATTGAAAATCAAGGGGTTAGCGTGGAAGTGGCTAGCGTGTGGGAAAAAGGACCAGAAGGTGGAAAAAAATTAGCGGAGCTAGTTAGTCGTGTGATTGATGACTCCGACCATAATTTTAAAACAATTTACAAGAGTGCCTCTGGTTTAGAAGAAAAAATTGAAACAATTGTCAAGAAAATCTACGGCGGAAACGGCGTGAATTTCGCACCAAAAGCAAAAAATCAATTAGCAACCTTTAGTCAATATGGCTGGGATCGTCTACCGGTCTGTATGGCGAAGACTCAGTATTCTTTATCTGACAATCCGCAGGCATTAGGTGCACCAACTGATTTCACAGTGACGATTAGAGAATTGGTACCAAAAGTCGGGGCTGGTTTTATTGTTGCCTTAACCGGTGATGTGATGACAATGCCGGGCTTACCGAAAAAACCGGCTGCTTTAAACATGGATGTCGATAAAGATGGCAATGCTATTGGCTTGTTCTAAAATCTTGTTTATCACCCTCTCTTGATTTTTTCAAGAGGGGTTTTTCTATGCAAGTCAAAAAATCCAGCTAAGCTAGATTTTTTCTTTAAAAAGGTTAAGCACAAGACGAACTTGCCTCTTGTGTTTTATAATAGGTTCAGAGATAATAGGAGGCGCTGATTATGCAGGTTTTTATTAAACGCAAGACTGGTTTTTTTGGCTACGGCAGTCCTTTGATCTTGAAAATTGACGGGGAAAAGAAATTGCTGATTAATGAAAACCAAGAAAAAGATTTTATTCTGAATCAGACTAGCCAGTTGCAGGTCGTTTTTTACTGGTTAAAGAGTCAGCCGCTGACAGTAGCTGCTAATCAACGGGAGCTAAATCTAAAAATTGTTATGAATCCAAGGCTAGTGACTATTTATATTGGATTATTTTTGGCGGCCTTTTTAATTCCGCTATTTTTCCGTTATTGGCTGATAATTCCAGTGTATCTATTAGCCTATGGATTTTTCGTAATGCGCCAGTTCAAACAGGCTTATATAATTCAAGTTGTCAATGATTTTGATGACTAGCTGAAGGGGGAGACCGTGTGACACGGGCTGAAGAATTTTTAAATAGTTTCAATCGAGTAGAGAAATGGTTGAAAGACGAGCTTAATAATCCCAGCAGTATGGGGTTTAGTGAGATGGTGCGGCGGCTCGCTCATCGTAAAGACTTGCCGGTGAAAGATTATGAAGATGATCTCTTACAGATGGCGCAATTACGAAATGCGATTGTTCACGAAAAAATTTCGGATGATTTTATTATCGCCGAGCCTAATCAATGGGCAGTTGATCGAATCAGCAAAATCGAAAAGCTGTTAGCCGAACCAGAAAAAGTTTTGCCCCGCTTTAAAAAAAATGTCACTGGTTTTGAGATGGATTTGCCGATGAAGGATATTTTAAAAACGATTCGGCAAAAGCGTTATTCGCAGTTTCCCTTGTATAACAGAGGGAAATTCGAGGGCTTAATTACTCTTCGGACCATCGGCTATTGGTTGGCGACAGAAGCTGATGAAGAGACAATTAATTTGAAAAATCGCCGGGCGCAAGATTTTCTAATGAGCGACGGCAAATCAGCAAACTACCGCTTCGTCAGTCAAACGACAGAAGTTTACGCTGTTGAAAAAATGTTTCAAGAGCTAAATTCGTTAGAGGCGGTATTAATTACGAAGGATGGCAATCCTGATGGAAATCTTTTGGGGATTATTCGGCCAAGGGATATTTATCAGCAGGAAGATTAGCGCTTATTTATAACTGAAGGAGATTTACGGAATGCTTATTGTGTATTTATTGTTGGCAGTGGCAGTGATTGCTGTTGACCAAATGGTGAAGCTTTGGACCGTTGCCAACACGGCTTTAGGAGAGGTTCATAGTTTTATTCCCAATGTACTTTCACTGACCTATATTCAAAATACTGGTGCTGCTATGGGAATTTTAGAAGGAAAGATGTGGATTTTCTACATCATTACTGTCGTGGCAGTTGTCGGCTGTTTATATGCTTTGTGGCGCTTTCGAAAAGGCAGCAAGCTATTGGGCTTTGGAATTGGCTTAATTTTGGCGGGGGCGATCGGCAATTTCATCGACCGGGTGCGCTTAGGCTATGTGGTGGATATGTTTAAAACGGATTTTGTTGATTTTTGGATTTTTAATGTTGCTGACGCCGCGCTAACAATTGGTGTCGTCTTGATTTTAATTTATCTATTTTTAGATGAAAGAAAGGACAAGCAGCATGGAACAAATTGAAGTGATTATTCATCAAGAAAAAGGCCGGCTGGATAAAATCTTAGCGGAGCGTTTACCTGAGTATACCCGTTCGCAAATTCAAGGCTGGCTCAAAGAGGACTTAGTGGCAATTTCTGATCAACCAGTCAAAGCAAATTATAAAGTTAAGACTGCAGATCGAGTTGTGATTACCTTACCTGAACCTGAAGAGTTGGATTTAATTCCCGAGAATTTACCTTTAGATATTGTTTATCAAGATGAGGATGTTGTCGTGGTCAACAAACCTCAAGGAATGGTAGTCCATCCCTCGGCTGGTCACAGCCAAGGCACACTGGTGAACGGTTTACTTTACCATGTCAAAGATTTATCGACAATCAACGATGTGGTGCGCCCAGGGATTGTTCATCGGATTGACAAAGATACATCTGGTCTTTTAATGGTAGCTAAAAATGATCATGCCCATGAAGCGCTTGCTAAACAATTAAAGGATAAAAGTTCTTTAAGAAAATACGTGGCTTTAGTTCACGGGGAAATTCCCCACGAAAAAGGACGGATTGAAGCACCCATTGGCCGTTCAAAAGTCAATCGCAAAATGCAGGCGGTCGTGGATGACGGCAAACCAGCTGTGACTCATTTTACAGTTTTAGAACGCTTTAAAGATTTTACTTTTATCGAATTGCAGCTGGAAACCGGGCGTACTCATCAAATTCGGGTTCACATGCAATATATCGGCTATCCGGTTGCCGGTGACCCGCTTTATGGACCGAAAAAGACTTTAAAGGGTCAGGGACAATTTTTACATGCGAAGCTGTTAGGCTTCACGCATCCAACAACTGGTCAAGAAATGGTTTTTGAAGCGCCGCTGCCAGATATTTTTGAAAAAACTTTAGAAATGTTACGGAATAATCATTGATTTTTTCCGCTAATAACGGTATAGTCTTCTAGAGAGAAAATTTAATAGCTCCTTTAAGAATAGTCCCGTGAGGCTAAGAAGGAAATGCAAGTGGCTTATTGGGTGCGCCTAATAGAAAACTTGCCTACTTTGTTGCAGTTAAAACTGCCTTAACCAAGTAACTTCCTCCTGCCTGTTTTGGGTAGGAGTTTTTTTTTGAAAAAAATTAATTGGAGGAATCACAATGCAAGCAAAAGAAGTCGTGGATAACGTTACAATGAAACGGGCCTTAACGCGGATCACCTATGAAATCATCGAGCGCAACCACAGCATTCAAGACATTGCTTTAGTCGGAATTAAAACCCGGGGAATTTACATCGCCCAACGGATTGCCGAGCGCTTAAAACAATTAGAGCAAATTGACGTTCCCGTTGGAGAATTGGACATCACATTGTATCGTGATGATCAAAAATCACCAGATGAAGCTGAATTGCATTCTTCGGATATTCCGTTTCCGATTGAAGGCAAGGAAGTCATTTTAGTCGATGATGTCCTATTTACTGGCCGGACGATTCGCGCATCGATGGATGCAGTGATGGATTTTGGCAGACCACGAAAAATTTCTTTAGCCGTGTTAGTTGACCGAGGTCATCGGGAGCTCCCGATTCGTGCCGATTACGTCGGCAAAAATATTCCAACTTCCATGAAGGAAGAAATTGTAGTCGAGATGGAAGAATTAGATGGTCAAGATCGGATTTTAATTGAAAAGATAGGGGAGTAATGGGCAAATGTCGCAACCAGAAGATTTTCACAACGATGATGTGGTGTTAGATATCCACGACCGGCCAAAGCTAGGACACTGGATTGGCTTGAGCATTCAACATTTGTTTACCATGTTTGGCGCCACAGTTTTGGTACCAATTTTAGTCGGAATTAATCCCAGCATTGCCTTAGTCAGTTCCGGCCTAGGGACAATTGTTTACTTAACAGTCACTAAGGGAAAAATCCCCGCCTATCTCGGCAGCAGCTTTGCTTTTATCGCTGCGATGCAATTATTAATGCAAAGCGATGGCTATCCGGCGATTGCCCAAGGCGCTTTGACAACCGGTTTAGTATACTTGATTGTTTCATTTATCATAAAAAAAATCGGCAGTGCTTGGCTGGATAAAATTTTACCTCCGATTGTTGTCGGACCAGTCATCATGGTTATTGGTCTGGGCTTAGCAAGTAATGCCGCCAATAATGCAATGTACAATGGTAGCGAGTATGATTTTCGTTTCGTTTTTGTCGCCCTAGCAACCTTAGCCGTGACCATTATCTTCAATATGTTTTTAAAAGGATTTCTCGGTTTGATTCCTATTCTACTAGGCATCATCTGCGGCTATCTAATTGCTTTGATGGTGGGGATTGTCGACTGGCAATCGGTAGTTGATGCTCCATGGTTTCAATTACCGGCCTTTGAAGTTCCCTTTGTCCAATATACGCCGAAACTTTATTTGAATGCCATTACTATCATGGCACCAATTGCTTTTGTAACGATGACAGAGCATATTGGTCATCTGATGGTTTTAAATAAATTAACCAAGCGTAATTTTTTTGAAGATCCGGGTTTAAGTCGCACACTTATGGGAGATGGCTTAGCACAAATTGTGGCCGGAGTTGTCGGCGGTCCGCCAGTTACTAGTTACGGTGAAAACATCGGTGTACTTGCTATCACTCGTGTCCATAGCGTTTTTGTTATCGGTGGCGCAGCTGTCTTTGCAGTCGGCCTAGGTTTTGTCGGCAAGTTGAGCGCCTTAATCTTAAGCATTCCCAACCCAGTTATTTCAGGCATCAGTTTTGTGCTCTTTGGAGTAATTGCTTCCAGCGGCTTGAAATTATTAATCGAAAATAAAGTTGATTTCGATCAAAAACGTAATTTATTAATCGCCTCAACAATCCTAGTCATTGGAATCGGCGGTTTAGTCTTTGAAATCGGCACCTTCACCTTATCAGCAATGGCTTTAGCAACCGTCTTAGGAATTTTCCTAAACTTAGTGTTACCAGAGCAAGCGGCCAGTGAGAAAGAATAACGATTGAAGAAAATATTATTTTAAAATTGAACTAGGATGTCAGTTCCGCTTTTTGCAGAATTAAGCAGCCAGCTGTTTAGCGGAATGATATGCGTACGAGAATAAAATTAAATTTCTGTGAGGAAATTTAATACCTTAAAATGAGTTAGCTTGTCAGTTCCGTTTTTCGCAGTATTAAGCAGCCAGCTGTTTAGCGGAATGATATACGTATGAAGATAAAACTAAATTTCTCTCGAGAAATTTAATACATTAAAACGAACTAGGAGGACTGTCATGATCATTCCATCAGAACAAGTTAGTTTGAAACATTTGTTAACAGTGGAGGCTTTGAGCGATCAGGAGGTTATGGGGTTGATTCGCCGAGGACAGGAGTTTAAAAATGGTGTCCAGTGGATGCCGCAGCGGCGTCAGTATTTTGCGGCGAATTTGTTTTTTGAAAACAGTACCCGGACCCATAAGAGCTTTGATGTCGCTGAGCGTCGGTTAGGGTTGGAAGTGATTGAATTTGACATCACGACTAGTTCGGTACAAAAGGGTGAGACCTTGTATGACACTGTCTTAACTCTTTCGGCGTTGGGCATCGATATTGCGGTTATCCGTCATGGAGATGAAAACTATTACGATGAATTAATTCAAAGTAAAACCATTCAATGTTCGATTGTCAACGGCGGTGACGGCAGCGGTCAACATCCTAGTCAATGTTTGTTGGATTTAATGACCATCTATCAAGAATTTGGTGGATTCAACGGATTAAAAGTAGCCATTGTCGGAGACATTACCCATTCTCGGGTGGCGAAATCAAATATGCAAATGTTAAAACGTTTAGGGGCTGAAGTCTATTTTTCCGGACCGGAAATCTGGTACGATGAATCCTTTGAAGTGTATGGTCACTATCAACCACTGGATGAATTAATTCCTGAGATGGACGTGATTATGCTGTTGAGGGTTCAACACGAACGTCACGACGGCAAAGAAAGTTTTTCTAAAGAGGCGTATCATCGAGAGTATGGTTTGACCATCGAGCGGGAAGCAAAGATGAAAAAATCCGCGATTATTATGCATCCAGCGCCAGTCAATCGGGATGTAGAAATTGCCGATTCTTTAGTAGAAAGTATGAAATCAAGAATTGTTGAACAGATGACCAATGGTGTTTTTGTACGAATGGCCATCTTGGAGGCAATTTTAAACGGTAAAGCATAGTTGAAGGAACCGACTAAATGAGGGGGAACTAATATGAAAACATTAATTAAAAATGGACGGATCAATACCTTTGGCAACCAGACAACAGCTGCTGCCATCTGGTTGGAAAACGGCATTATTCAAGGCATTGGAGTCAATTTTCCAGAAGCAGACTTTGATCAGGTGTATGATGCACAAAATCAATTAATCACACCGGGCTTAGTGGACGTCCATGTTCATTTAAGAGAACCAGGCTTTACCTATAAAGAAACGATTAAAACCGGTTCACAGGCAGCGGCAAGAGGCGGCTTTACCACCGTCTGTGCGATGCCCAATTTAAATCCAGTTCCAGACACTGTCGAAAAATTTACCGCCTTAGAAGAAATCATCAAGCGGGATGCTGTTGTCAAAGTTTTACAATATGCCCCCATCACCGAAGAATTGCGCAGTGAAATTTTAACCGATCAAAAAGGCTTAAAGGCTGCTGGTGCCTTCGCCTTCACCAACGATGGCGTTGGCGTTCAAACAGCTGGGACGATGTATCTTGCGATGAAGGAAGCTGCAGAAAATAATATGGCAATTGTTGCCCACACTGAGGATGAATCTTTACTCTTCGGTGGCGTGATGCATAAAGGTGCTGTGTCAGAGAAATTAGATTTGCCGGGAATCATGAGTGCGACCGAATCCTCACAGATTGCCCGTGACTTAATTTTAGCGGAAGAAACTGGCGTTCATTATCATGTCTGCCACGTTTCGACCAAGGAAAGTGTCCGAGTAATTCGCGATGCTAAAAAAGCTGGCGTACATGTAACCGCAGAAGTTTCCCCTCATCACCTAATTTTGATTGATGAAAATATTCCTGAAGATAATGGCTTTTGGAAAATGAATCCGCCACTAAGAGGGGATGAAGACCGTCAAGCGTTAATCGAAGGCTTATTAGACGGCACGCTTGATTGTATCGCAACGGACCATGCCCCCCATGGTTTAGAAGAAAAACAACAAAGTTTCTTAAAAGCACCTTTCGGGATTGTCGGTAGTGAAACGGCCTTTCAATTAATTTATTCCAACTTTGTCGAAACTGGCATTTTCACTTTGGAACAAGTGATTGACTGGATGGCTGTGCAACCGGCCCGCATTTTTGGTTTAGAAGTTGGCACATTGACAATTGGCCAACCAGCGGATATCGCTGTCTTTAATCTAACAGATGAGACTGTGATTGATGACAAAGACTTTCAATCGATGGGTGTGAACACGCCCTTTGTCGGCTGGAAAATTAAAGGGGAAACCTTAATGACATTTGTCGATGGCAAACTTGTCTATCAAAAGGAGGCCAAATAAGTATGAAAAGACTTTTAGTCTTAGAAGATGGTTCAGTGTTTGAAGGAGAAGCCTTTGGCGCTGACGTGGATGTCTTCGGTGAACTAGTGTTTACAACTAGTATGACAGGTTACCAAGAAACAATTACCGACCAAAGTTTCAACGGTCAAATTATTACTTTTACTTATCCAATGGTGGGGAATTACGGAATTAACCGTGATGACTACGAAAGTATTTCACCGACCTGTAAAGGGGTAGTCGTTAAAGAACATGCCCGCCGCGCTTCCAATTGGCGTAATCAAATGACCTTGGATGAATTTTTAAAACGCAAAAATATTCCCGGGATTTCAGGAATTGATACCCGCGCTTTAACGCGAAAAATTCGCAGCTTTGGTACGATGAAAGCTAGCATGGTAGATGTCGGTGATGAATTCAATCATATTTTTGATCAACTGAAGGCAACGGTTCTACCAAACAATCAAGTAGCACAGGTTTCCACAACGAAACCTTATCCAAGTCCGGGAATCGGTCGCAATGTAGTGGTCATTGATTTTGGTTTAAAACACAGTATTTTGCGGGAACTTTCCAAAAGAGAATGCAATTTAACAGTGATGCCCTACAATACGAATGCTGAAACTATTTTGGATTTGCATCCAGATGGCGTGATGTTAACCAACGGGCCGGGAAATCCTAAAGATGTGCCGGAAGCCATTCAAATGATTAAAGAGATTCAAGGTAAGGTGCCGATTTTTGGTATTTGCTTAGGCCATCAGCTTTTTGCCTTAGCGAATAATGCCGATACCTACAAGATGAAATTTGGTCATCGAGGCTTGAATCATCCGGTCAGAGAAATTGCGACTGGCCGCATTGATTTTACTTCGCAAAACCATGGCTTTGCGGTGGACCCAGAGACAATTGACAACGAAAAATTAATGATTACCCACGTTGAAGTGAACGACAATACGGTGGAAGGTGTTCGTCACCGTCAGTATCCGGCTTTCTCTGTTCAATTTCATCCAGATGCAGCACCGGGACCACATGACGCCGTACATTTGTTTGATGAGTTTATGGAAATGATGGACGCTTGGAAGGAGCAGCGATAAGATGCCAAAAAGAGATGATATTAAAAAAATTATGGTCATCGGTTCAGGTCCGATTATTATCGGCCAAGCCGCTGAGTTTGATTATGCTGGCACCCAAGCGTGTTTAGCTTTAAAAGAAGAAGGCTATGAAGTTGTTTTAGTCAATTCCAATCCAGCAACAATTATGACGGATAAAGAAATTGCCGATCAAGTCTACATCGAGCCGATTACATTAGAATTTGTTTCACGGATTTTACGAAAAGAACGGCCAGACGCGTTACTACCGACATTAGGCGGGCAAACCGGCTTAAATATGGCGATGGAATTAGCCAGCTCAGGTATTTTAGATGAGCTGCATGTGGAATTATTGGGAACTAAATTATCAGCCATCGATCAAGCTGAAGATCGTGATTTATTTAAGCAATTAATGGAGGATTTAGAGCAGCCCATTCCAGAATCAGAAATTGTTAATACGGTTGCCGAGGCTTTAACCTTTGCTGAAAAAATTGGCTTCCCTGTGATTGTTCGTCCAGCCTTTACCCTAGGTGGAACTGGCGGCGGCATGTGTGATACACCAGAAGAATTGGCCGTTGTCGCTGAAAATGGTTTAAAACTTTCACCAGTAACCCAATGCTTGATTGAAAAAAGCATTGCTGGCTTTAAAGAAATTGAATACGAAGTGATGCGGGATTCAGCCGACAATGCGATTGTCGTTTGTAATATGGAAAACTTTGATCCGGTGGGAATTCACACCGGCGATTCGATTGTTTTCGCCCCGAGCCAAACTTTATCCGATAACGAATACCAAATTTTACGGGACGCTTCTTTAAAAATTATTCGGGCCTTGAAAATCGAAGGCGGCTGTAATGTGCAGCTAGCCTTGGACCCTTACAGCTTTAATTACTATGTGATTGAAGTGAATCCCCGGGTTTCTCGTTCGTCAGCTTTAGCGAGTAAAGCTACCGGTTATCCAATTGCTAAATTAGCAGCCAAAATTGCCGTTGGGTTAACACTGGATGAAATGAAAAATCCAGTCACCGAAACAACTTATGCTGAGTTTGAACCAGCCTTAGACTATGTTGTTGCCAAAATTCCCCGCTGGCCTTTTGATAAATTTGAGAAGGGCGATCGTCGCCTCGGGACTCAAATGAAGGCGACCGGTGAAGTGATGGCGATTGGCCGCAACATTGAGGAGTCTTTGTTGAAGGCAGTCCGCTCATTAGAAATTGGGACGCACCATGTGGAAATGAAGGAATTAAAAACCGTCAGCGATGAAATTTTGACGGATAAATTAGTCAAGGCACAAGATGATCGTCTGTTTTATTTAGCAGAAGCGATTCGTCGCAATTACTCGATTGAAGAATTGCACGCTTTAACTAAAATTGATTTATTCTTTTTAGATAAGTTGTTGCATATTGTTGAGCTGGAAACAGAACTAGCGGATAATAAACATGATTTAGCGCTTTTAAAAACCGCCAAGCAAAATGGTTTTACCGATAAAAAAATTGGAGAGCTTTGGGAAATCTCAGAAGCTGAAGTCAATCAAATTCGTCATGAGGCGCAAATTTTACCAGTTTATAAAATGGTGGATACCTGTGCAGCTGAATTTGAATCTAACACGCCGTATTTTTACAGCAGCTATGAATTTGAAAATGAAAGCCTGCGCTCAGAGAAGCCTTCCGTCTTAGTCTTGGGCTCTGGACCGATTCGTATCGGTCAAGGGGTCGAGTTTGATTATGCAACCGTGCATTCGGTCAAAGCGATTCAAGCAGCTGGCTATGAAGCAATTATCATGAATAGCAATCCAGAAACAGTTTCGACTGACTTTTCTATCTCTGATAAATTGTATTTTGAGCCATTGACTTTAGAAGATGTCTTGAATGTGATTGAACTGGAACAGCCAATTGGTGTAATCGTTCAATTTGGTGGGCAAACGGCCATTAATTTAGCCGAGCCATTAGTTAAAAATGGCGTGAAAATTTTAGGCACCACCATTGAAGACTTAGACCGGGCAGAAAATCGTGATTTATTTGAGCAAGCCCTAAAAGATTTAGATATTCCACAGCCGCCAGGGGATACGGCGACTAGTCCAGAAGAAGCTGTAGCGATTGCCAATCGGATTGGTTATCCCGTTTTAGTTCGACCTAGTTATGTTTTAGGTGGTCGGGCAATGGAAATTGTCGAAAATCAAATTGACTTAGAGGATTATATGGCCAACGCTGTCAAGGCGTCACCAGAACATCCTGTCTTGGTGGATAGCTATCTCGTTGGTAAAGAATGTGAAGTCGATGCAATCTGTGATGGCACTACTGTTTTAATTCCAGGGATTATGGAGCATATTGAACGGGCTGGTGTTCACTCAGGAGATTCGATGGCTGTCTATCCGCCGCAAACTCTCTCAAAAGAAATTCAAGATAAAATTGCGGATTATACGAAACGCTTAGCATTAGGCTTAAATTGTATCGGCATGATGAATATTCAATTTATTGTGCGGGATGACATGGTCTATGTGATTGAAGTCAATCCGCGGGCTAGTCGGACAGTGCCGTTTTTAAGTAAAATTACCGGTATTCCGATGGCACAAGTTGCGACCCGAGCAATCTTAGGGGAAAGTTTAACGGACATGGGCTACAAAGATGGTTTGTATCCTGAGAGTAAAAATGTTCATGTTAAAGCACCGGTCTTCTCCTTTACGAAATTACTCAAGGTAGATACTTATTTAGGACCTGAGATGAAATCAACTGGGGAAGTCATGGGGACTGACCATAATTTAGAAAAAGCTTTGTATAAAGTTTTTGAAGCAAGCGGATTGCATCTGCCTAGTTATGGCGCAGTATTGTTTACCATCGCTGATGACGCAAAAGAAGAAGCCCTCAGCTTAGCAGAACGCTTCAATCGGATTGGCTACAGTTTAATTGCCACCGAGGGCACTGCTGAATTTTTAGAAAAGCATGGCTTGAATGTTCAACACATTGCAAAAATCAGTGATGATGCCGATGAAAATGTGATTGATTTAATCCGCAGTGGTAAGGCGCAGGTTGTCATTAACACGATGGATAAAAATCGCAATAATTCTTCAGAAGATGGTTTTTTAATTCGCCGGGAAGCTGTCGAGCATGGTGTACCATTGTTTACTTCTTTAGATACAGCAAATGCAATTCTAAAAGTCATGGAATCCCGCTCGTTTTCTGCTGAAGCCATTTAAAAAATCAGACTGCAAGGTCCATTCGACATCTGACACTCATTTTTCAGTGAAGACTGTCTATCTTGAGTGTCAGGTGGTATAGTAAAAAGGAAGTTGCAGTCTAGTACATAAGAAAAAATCGCAATTTTCTGTCAAGAAATGGAGGACATGTCCCAATGAAACAAGAGATTATGACAATTGCCAAACAACGCCAATTGGCTCCCAGAATTTTTGAGATGACCTTACAAGGTGAGTTGGTCAAAGAAATGCAGACACCCGGACAATTTATTCATCTGTTGGTTCCTAGAGCCGATTTATTGTTGCGGCGACCAATCAGTTTAAATCATATTGATCAAGCAGCCGGCACCTGTCGAATTATTTATCGGGTGGAGGGCGATGGCACAAAAGTTTTTTCAGAAATGTCAGCTGGCGATCAAATTGATGTGATGGGTCCATTAGGCAATGGCTTTTCTTTAGAAAATATTCAAGCTGGCGATGAAGTCTTTATCGTCGGCGGCGGGATTGGCATTCCGCCTTTATATCAGTTGTCAAAAGCCTTGTTGGCCATTGGGGCAAAACCAGTTCATTTCTTAGGCTATGCCTCTGCTGAGGTGGCGTATTATCGTGAGGAATTTGAAGCTTTAGGGGAAACTTTTTTTGCAACAGATGACGGCAGCTTTGCTTATCGTGGAAACGTCGGCGGTTTATTGCAGGAAATTACCCAACAGCGTCAAGCCAAAGCGGTTTTTGCCTGCGGCGCTAACGGCATGTTAAGAGCCGTGGAAACAATTTTTACTGATCATGATAATGTTCAATTATCTTTAGAATCACGGATGGCCTGCGGGATGGGGGCTTGTTATGCCTGCGTTTGTCATTTGCAGGATGATGAAACGGGCACTAAATATGTAAAAGTATGTGATGATGGTCCGATTTTCCAAGCAGGAAAGGTGGTTTTATAAATGACAAATCCTTTAGCAATTGAAATCCCCGGCTTGCATTTAAAAAATCCAATTATGCCCGCCAGTGGTTGTTTTGGTTTCGGTAAAGAGTACAGTAATTATTATGATTTAAATCAATTAGGTTCAATCATGATTAAAGCGACGACCCCGAAAGCTCGTTTTGGAAATGAAACACCGCGAGTTGCTGAAACACCAAGTGGCATGCTAAATGCGATTGGTTTACAAAATCCCGGCTTAGAAGTCGTGATGACAGAAATTTTACCGAGCTTAGAACAATATCAAGAGCTGCCGATTATTGCCAATGTTGCTGGTTCTTGTGAAGAAGATTACGTGGAGGTTTGCAGTCGGATTGGTGATGCACCTAACGTCAAAGCAATTGAATTAAATATTTCTTGTCCGAATGTGAAACACGGCGGGATTGCCTTTGGGACACAACCGGATGTTGCCTTTAGTTTGACAGAAGCTGTCAAAAAAGTGGCATCTGTTCCAATTTACGTGAAATTATCACCTAATGTCACTGACATTGTGCCGATTGCTCAAGCAGTTGAGGCTGGTGGAGCAGATGGCATTTCAATGATTAATACTTTATTAGGGATGCGAATTGATTTAAAAACCCGCAAACCAATTTTAGCCAATCAAACTGGCGGTTTATCAGGACCAGCTGTTAAACCTGTCGCAATTCGTTTAATTCATCAAGTGGCACAGGCGACCAGCTTGCCGATTATCGGCATGGGGGGCGTGCAGACGGTGGATGATGTCTTAGAAATGTTTATGGCAGGTGCTAGCGCTGTGGCGGTGGGAACAGCAAACTTCACTGACCCTTACATCTGTCCAAAATTGATCGACGCTTTACCACAACGGATGGCAGAGCTAGGAATTACGTCATTACAAGAATTAATTAATGAAGTTGCCATGACCCGGCCAAGTTTGGTTAAATAATTTTTTTCAAAAAGGAGAACCGTCTATGTTAATGGATTCACGTCCGATTATCGCTTTAGATTTTGCTAGCCGACAAGAAATTGCAGCATTTTTAGAAAATTTTCCCGCAAGCGAAAAACTGTTTGTTAAAGTTGGGATGGAAATTTTTTATCAAGAGGGACCGGAAATTGTTCGCTGGTTAAAATCTTTAGACCATGATGTTTTCTTGGATTTAAAGCTACACGATATTCCTAATACGGTTGAAAAAGCGATGCAGGGAATTGCAAAATTAAATGTGTCCATTACCAACGTTCACGCTGCTGGCGGGGTTGCGATGATGGCGGCTGCTTTAAAAGGATTAAAAGCGGGGACCGCTGAGGGGCAAACTGTGCCGCAATTAATTGCGGTGACTCAATTAACCTCGACGAGTGAAGACCAAATGCATCAAGACCAGTTAATCGAGGTCAGTTTAGCTGAAAGTGTCGCCCATTATGCAAAATGTGCTGAAAAAGCGGGCTTAGCCGGAGTTGTCTGCTCGGCTTTAGAAGTTGCCGACATTCATCAGGCAACGAATCCAGAATTTATCTGTCTGACACCTGGTATTCGTCCTGCTGACAGTGCGGTTGGCGATCAAAAACGTGTGGTGACGCCAGCTCAGGCAAAGGAAATCGGTTCTTCTTATATTGTGGTAGGGCGGCCGATAACGCAAGCGGACAATCCATATCAAAGCTATCTAGAAATTAAAAAAGATTGGAGCAAAAATTAAATGGCAGTGGCAGAAAATATTGCAAAAGATTTATTAGAAATTGAGGCGGTTTTTTTAAGCCCCAACGAACCTTTTACTTGGGCGAGCGGCATTAAAAGCCCGATTTACTGTGATAACCGCATCACCATGAGTTATCCGAAAATTCGCCGGGAAATTGCTCAAGGCCTAGCGGAAAAAATTAAAGAAACTTTTCCAGAGGTGCAAGTGATTGCTGGCACTGCAACGGCCGGCATTCCCCATGCTGCTTGGGTAGCAGAAATTTTAGACTTGCCGATGGTCTATATCCGCTCAAAAGCAAAAGACCATGGGAAAGGCAATCAAATTGAAGGGCGCATTTTTGAAGGCCAGAAGATGGTTGTAATTGAGGATTTGATTTCTACTGGAGGCAGCGTGCTAGAAGCAGCTGAAGCCGCAACAAGAGAAGGGGCAGAGGTTTTAGGAGTCGCAGCAATTTTCACCTATGAACTGCCAAAAGGCCAAGCTAACTTTGCTGAAAAAAAAGTAGAGCTGGTAACCTTAACCAACTATTCGACTTTAATTGATGTTGCTCTTGAGATGAATTACATCGATGAAAAAGACGTTGCTCTGTTAAAAGAATGGAAAAAAGATCCTGCTAACTGGTTGAAATAGAAATGTTAAAGAGATTGTCCTTAAGTTTTACTTGCAGAAGATTTTCCGAATTTTTAATGCTGTTCCTGCGATTTAATAAGCCGGCAGGATAAATAAATGCCTGTGTATCTCTGATTAATTAATTCAGAATCGTGAATTCAGATTTTACAATAGCATTTATTACAGAAATTCGGAGCGTTTGTTTTGCTAAAAGCTTATGGGGCAGTCTTTTTTGATGTGAAAATCCTTCAAAAATTTTAATTAATTGAAAAATTATGAAGGATAAATCTAGTTAGTTTAGATTGCCATTTTATTTAAAAATCGCTATCTTTGAAAAGGTAGACTATTTTTAAATTTTTTTTTGGAGGTTTTTGTTGTGGCAAAAATTAAGAACATGGACGTCGAGTGGGGTTATTCTGGAGAGCGTGGACCGGAAAACTGGCACACCCTTTGTGATTGGTTTGCTGAAGGAGCTAAATTTCCGCTGCAATCCCCAATTGCTTTAACGCAAAGTATTTGTCAGCCGGATAATTCAACCTATCAAGCCCTCAGCATTCACTACCAAAAAGAGTTATTTACTGAAAAAGAATTTAAAAATACGATTCACTTTGTGCCCTTTGACACTAAGAGTTTTGTAGTGTTTAATAAGATAGAATATCATTTGACTGATATTCATTTTCATATGCCTAGTGAGCATGTGATAGAAAATCAGCGCCAACCTTTAGAATTTCATCTTGTGCATATGAACGCAGCAGGGGAAAATTTAGTTTTAGGTGTCTTATTTGATTTGACGGAGGACGAGGGCAAAATTTTTAACAATCAACCGGATACTATCTGGGATTTTGCGAACCATCTTCAGGAATTCAATCCGGTGATTTTTCTGCCGGAAAAACGCAGCCACTATCACTATGTCGGCTCGTTAACGACACCGCCGACCAAAGGCCCAATCAATTGGTTTGTCTTTGATACAATCGGCAAGATGAAGCTGGATTTTATCGACCTGTTTCGTGAAGACGTGGCGGAGAATAACAGCCGCCCATTACAGGAGTTAAAGGAGCGCCAAGTTGATTATTATGGTGGTTAAACATGAATATCCAACAATTACGCTACGTAATCGCTGTTGCCAACAGCGGCAGCTTCCGTGAGGCTAGTAAAAAATTATTTATAACGCAACCCAGCTTGTCCAACGGCATCAAGGAATTAGAGGCTGAGGTTAAAATTAGCCTGTTCACCCGCACAAATCGGGGCGCCTATTTAACCGAAGAGGGAAAAGAATTTTTAGCCGGTGCTGAAAAAATTATTGAACAGATGGAGCTCTTTGAAAATCGCTACCACAATCAAGAGGTCAGCGATACTTTTTCGATTGCTTCTCAGCATTATGATTTTTTAGGGACATTGGTGGCTGAGCTTTTAGCGGAGACTAGCGCCTCCATTAAAAAATTTCGCATTCATGAAACGACGACAGGGACGGTTATTGAAGACGTCCGCAATTTTTATTCAGAGATTGGCTTGATTTATTTAAATGAGCATAACCGGGCCGGAATCAAGCGGTACCTTGAGCAAGCGGAGCTGGATTATTTTGCAGTCGGAGATTTTCAGACCCATATCTTTTTAGGCAAGCAGCATCCGTTGGCAGAACAAAAAGAAATTCACTTGGCGGAATTGGTTGGCTATCCTCAGGTGCGCTTCACGCAAGACGGCAGTAATTTTCCTTATTTTGCGGAAGACTTAGTTGAAATTCCTGAACAAGAACAAGTCATCTATACAAGCGATCGGGGCACATTGGTCAATATTTTGACGGCTACTGAGGCCTACGCTTCTGGGTCGGGCTTAGTGATTGGCCCCGCCAAAGAGGTCATTCGCTTAATTCCGTTAGCTGAGTCTCCAAACAATACGTTTTATATTATCCACTCTAGAAAACGGCCATTAAGCCAAGTTGCTCAGCAGTTTATTAAAAAATTTCAGCAAATAATCAAATAAAGACGAACACCACTGGGCCGAATTACGGTTCAGTGGTGTTTTTTTCAGCCTGCCAAAGTAAGGTGTAACGGCGGCAGTTTTGATATTTAAGTTCGCTTTTGACAAGCTCAAATTGATTTTTTTGATAGAACAGCAGACTATCATCATCTGTTTCAAGGGTAATTTGCTGAGGCTGCTTACTTTTTATAAAAAAGCCAATGAGTTCAGAAGCGATATGTTGGTGGCGCATTTCGGCGGTGACTGCCAATGCTTCAATCAGAAAATTATTTTCTGTCCTTTTAGTAATCAAGAGGCCAACAGTTTGCTGCTGATTTTTCGCAACAAAAAAATTAGTATTAGGGGCTTCTATTAGGGGACTGATTCTAGCTTTCAAAGCTGCTTGATTATCATAAGTTGCAAAACAATCCGTGAGTAATTCAATAATTTCAGATGTCAGCCGTAGCTGTTGAGCCTCAAAATAATCCATTGGCACTATCTCCTATCGCTAGTAGTTAAATCAAAGGTATAAATTAGTTTAGCATAATTTTATGAGAAGCCATTAGTTTGAGAAAAAAATGGTAGTATAAGTAGAGACTTAAATATAAATTTTTACGGTAATATAATTATGTAAACTAAAATAGCTAAATGGAGAAATTACATGCAGACAAAAGGTGCTTTTACGATTCTGACGGATGCTCAGGAAAAAATTTTATTAGTAAAACGCAGAGATATCCCCTTTTGGGATTTACCCGGTGGCGGTGTGGAGTCAGGGGAAACGGCTGAAGTCGCTGCTGTTCGCGAAGTTTTGGAAGAAACTGGCCTAGAAGTAGTAATTGAGAAAAAAATTGGGTTATACACTTTGCCGAAGCATCAAGATCAACAAGTAATCTTTTTTGGTAGAATCTGTGGTGGCAAACTGGTTACCAATGGGGCGGAGACAAGAGCTATCAAATATTTTGCCAAGGATCAGTTGCCAATAAACTTGATTCCTTTTCGGAAACGGCAAATCAAAGATTTTTTTCAGCAAAAGACAATGGTCACAGAAACTTTACGGGAGAGCAAAAGCTTAATGGTGGCAGAATTTCTTGTGACTCGTTTGTTAAAATTTATTAAATGATACAAGCGAGCTGAGCTATCGATTATTTGATTATCCTAAAACAAAGCAGATCCTCTTTTTATCTAAAAGAGAGCTGACTCTTCATCTGAGCTTCATTTCAGAGGACCAATCAGCATCAAGGAATTTTTCAATATCTGTTTTAATATCTTCATGCTGCTGATTGACCAGTGGCGGAAAATCAGACAAAGAAAAGTATTGTAAAGCCAACGATTCGGCATTGCTTTTAGCAAGCTTTCCGCTGCGAACGTCTACCAAAAAGAAATGGGTGATTGGCTGAGCAATATCACCGTTTGGATAGTGGTCTTCATATTTAGAATAAATCCCTAGTAACTTTTTAATCCTTACCTCAAGTCCGGTTTCTTCTTTTATTTCACGAATTAAAGCTTCCTCTAACGACTCCCCCAATTCAACGGCTCCTCCGGGAAAACCCCAGACTTGTTTGTCTGCTCTTTTTTGCAGCAGAATCTGTTTTTTTTCGTTGATGGTACAAGCACCAACAAAATTTAAAATGATTTTTTGGTGGCCGACAAGTTTTCGAAGATCTTTAATATAATCCATTTTAAAACTCCCTTCAGTAGATAAAAATGGCTGAAGGAAGAGGGTGGCCAGCATTTAACTTAAGCTTTGTTAAATGGTGCTACTCTTCCTTCAGCTAAAAACTTATTTTCGCAGTTGATTAATTTTTTCTTCCTCTGGTGTGACAAATAGCGTTTTTTGATTTTCGTAAATCACAAAACCCGGCTTGGCACCGTTTGGTTTATGGACGAATTTGACTTGGACATAATCGACCGGAACTTGGGCTGATTGACGATATTTTGAGAAATAAGCTGCCAATTCTGCCGCCTCCAATAACGTTTCCTCACTGGGATTGTCGCTTTTGATGATGACATGGGAGCCGGGAATATTTTTGGCATGCAGCCAGACATCGGTTTTTCGAGCAGTCTTTAAGGTCAGCTGATCGTTTTGCAGATTATTTTTGCCGACTAGAATTTGCGTGCCGTCTGAACTGGTAAAGACTTCCGGTTTTGACGGCTGTTCCTTTTTGCGTTTTTTGCTAGCTTTTTTAAGATAGCCTTGGCTGGTCATTTCTTCTTTAATCACCTCAAGATCGCGGGGAGATGCCAAATCTAATTGAGATTGCAGAGACTCTAAATAATTGATTTCATCTTTGCTTTCTTGGATTTGCTGATGCACCAGTTTGACCGCATTTTTTAATTTTTGATAGCGATTAAAATATTTTTGCGCATTTTGGTTGGGCGTCAAAGCTGGGTTTAAAGGAATCGTTAAAGGTCGATCTTCATCATAATAATTGGCCAAGGTGACTTCGCTGGCTCCTTTTGGTACTTGCGCCATAAAGGTTGTCAGCAGTTCGCCATCTCGCCGAAAATCCTCGGCATTTTCAGAGTCTTTTAAGGTCTGCTGGCGTTTGGCTAATTTTGTTTGATTGCGTTTCAATTCGTTTTCAACCCGTTTTAGCAATTCATTTCCCTGTTGCTTGACGCGGTCTTTTTCTGCCCGGTCGCCATAATAATCATCTAGCAATAAGCTGAGACTGGCAAAGGTTGCCACCGGAGTTCCCAGAGTTTCAAAGGGGAAGAGGGTGAAAAAATCTTTTGTGTCCTTTTGACTATAACTGGGCTCTATTTGTGTTTGCGCTTTTTGCCAAAAATTATCCCAGACCCGCATTTTTTCCTGCGGGTGCTCCGTCAATAAAAAGGCCAGCTCATTGGCGGTGTCCCAGCCGAGACCTTGAAAGTTCGCCTGTAAATATTTGCCCGTCAATTCAGGCGCTCTTGAAAGAATTTCAAAGACGGTTTCTTTTTCAACTGTAAAAGGATTTTTTTGTTCTTGTTTTGGCGGTTCAATATAGTCAACTCCGGGTAAGAGGGAGCGATAGGTATTTTGCGATGAGCCGATGTGCTTAATGGCATCGAGAATTTTGCCGCTAGCTTGATTCACCAAAACGATGGTACTGTGGCGGCCCATCAATTCAACAATCAGCTGGATATTTTGCAAATCGCCTAATTCATCCCGTTTATTAAAATGAAACAGCATCACCCGATCATTGTCCTGCTGCTGAATACTTTCCAAAATAGCTCCGTCTAAGTGTTTGCGGAGCATCATCACAAAATTTGGTGGAGTATCGGGATTGCCATATGCAATTGTCGTGATTTGCACTCGAGCATAACTTGGATGGGCACTTAATAATAATTTGTGAATTTTTCCTTGGGAGCGAATCACAAAAACAACTTCGTTAGGGTAGGGCTGGTGGATTTTTGAAACTCGGCCGCCGATTAATAAAGCGCTGAGCTCTTTGACCATCCCATGGGTAAAAACGCCATCAAATGACATAACTATTCCTCATTTCTATTTCAAACTGCTTGTTACATTATAACGGAAAACGCTAGAGATACCAATGAATACCAATTCCGCAAAAAAACCTGCAATCGTTAAAGATTGCAGGCGTTGCTGTTTATTTAGCCTTGGAAACTTTCCAATTCTAAAATTAAGTGTTGAATCAATAGGGAGGTTTCTTCCGGTAGGGCATTATAGCCGTCGTTTGATTCCTTCATTTCTAAAATAAAGTTCAACCGATTTTCCATCCGTTTTCTTAGGCGAGTGACATATTCTTTGTCAGTGAAATCAGGCTCGTGTCCTTCAACCGGTAAATAGCTCATCGCGGTCATCGGGCCAAAGTCGACAAATTTCGCCTTGTCTTCTACAACGGATTCGATACTGCCTAAAGTATCTTTTGGTGTCACTTTATTGCCGTTGAAGAAACCAGTATTTAAAATATAGCAGGCAGTGTCCTGCATGGAAAATAAATCACGGAAATCTTTGTAATCTTCGCCTAAAGGATAGCTGCGGAATGGATTAGCAAAAGGTTCGATAACTAAATCGTCTAAGTCAGTTCCAGGTACGACATTTTCAGCAGTCGAACGTTTTGTTGCCAAGGTTACTCCGAAAACAGCAGCCAATACCGGATCATCAATCCGCACAATCGGTGGCAGTGAATCGTCCTTCATAATCCAATAAATCGCATCAATTTTTTCATCTAAGTGGTCAACCCGATTCGGTGTCACAAAACGCGATTTTACAGTTCGGCCGTTACCATTACGAATATCTTCGGTGACTAAAACTTTTTGACCTTTTTCATCCAAGGTCACGCCGATATTTTGACAGGTTAAGAAATATTTCACCGTTTCATCCGCCATCGGGTAATCCTGCGTCTTATCAAAGTAAGCAGGCTCTAAAGCGGTGGTTGTGCCGTCTTTTTTAGAAATAACGAAGGCATCGTCGTGTAAAACTTTGACATCATATTTGTCGCCGTGTTTGGCTAAAGTAATGGTTGATTTTCCGGAGCCGGAAAGACCAAAGGCCGCCATCGTATATTTACGATCTGGTAGTTGATATTGTTTCATCCCACCGTGACAAGAAACAAAGCCATTGCGGTGAGCCAAGCCCCAAGCTAAAGTTAAGGTCGCTTTTTTGAATTCACCAAAATAGCGTAGTCCTAAAATAGCAGCGGTATTATGAACGGGATCAAACAAAGCTAAGCCAAGGGGATAATCTGGATGGCTCCAAGTCGGATCGCCGTAAATATAAATATCACCCTCTGTATATTCTTTAGAATCCGTGTACATTTTTTTGTATTCGTCATTCATAATTTGGAAGTTTAATAGATAAGAATAAAAATCAGCTTCAAAGCCCTTTGGCAGCATAATATGCGAGCGTACCATAAAGTCAGCGTCTAAGCCGACAACGACTTCACCGTGATAATATTCTTTGAAGGTGCTGTGGTAAACAGCCTCCCTTAAGATACCGGCAAGCTCTGCGCTTTTGACACCCGGTTGGCCGATAATGCGTCTGGCAGCAGCCGTCCGACCAAAAATTTTCCCATCATTATTGACTAAAATTTTGGCATCATGGGGAATGCCTTGACGTTTTGGTTCATAAACCGGCAAATCAGTGACAATTGTACCGGGCGCTTTTTTTGCTAGCTCATAAGCTTCAGCAATCGTTTTAATCTTAGTCACGTGATTGCCATAGAAGGCAGTTTCAATTGTAGCCCGAAAATTTGAAAATAACGGATTTTCTTTGGTGATTTTGTCAATTGGTGTTCCTTGAATGGTACTCATTTGGTTTCCCCCTTGTGTTAATTTTTTTATAAATTAATTGTACCACAAGAATAAGAAAACGCTTATTATTTTTGAATAATCTCAAAATCTTTTATTTCCTTGGCTAAAAAGTAGGAAATAACCGTTCTGATAACGACGAGAGCAGCTAATTTAAAAATATCTGCTAAAGTTGGATTAATGACCGATTCGATAATATCAGCGGCAATCAACACTTCTAAGCTGAGCAAAATATAACTGCCTAATTTATTTTTTATGATGGTATTATCATAGTTAGGATTGCTCCAGGTCTTTTTGGAAAGCTGGCTGCGACCAAATTGAATCAGCGCATGAACAACACCGATAATCAAAATCAAAATGGAAGCACTGCTTAAAATAAAGACAAAGACGTCAAAAAAAGGTCTGACGTAATCCATCAGTTGATCGTTGAGATGCATAGAAATGCCTCCTCGTAAATTTCTTTCAGTATTTCTATTGTACTAGTTTTTGCAGTATTTAGACAATTATTAAATACAGATCGAGGGAAAGAAAGTTGAACAGGGGTTCGGATAGCTTATTTGACAAATAAGGTTATTGAGTTAATAAAACTAAAATTGAGCTTCTTTGTACAGAAGAATCTTATCCAGAAAGAAAAGTTGTTTAGACTATCAAATTGAAATCATCTTTGAAATTCGTCTAGAAACTAAATGTGTTAAGTGTGTTCTCAGCAGAAAATTTCATCTGACGGACTTTGATTAAAAAAACCTCATATTTTTTTCATTTTCTTATTGCAATTTGTCAGAAGATTCGGTAGACTAATTGCAAATCAAAAATCTTTTTGGAAGGGGCAAGTCAAATGCATTTATCAAAATTTTCATGGCAAAATTGGCGCAGATAAGTTGTATTTGTCGAGGCTCGATAGATACGACTTTTTAGAGTTTTCTAAAACCGTATCTATGCCAAGAGTATTTCAGACGAAACCTTCGACCGCATAGACTAACATCTATGGGGTCTTTTTTTGACTTCAATGGCTTGTAAAATGGGAGAAAACTTTAAAAAGGTCAATGAAGTTAGCTGTAAAAGCAACAACTAAAACGGGAAATTATTGGAGGAAGTTTAAATGAAAAACAAAGGATTAATCGCAAGTGTCGCTGTTATCGCAGTCATTTTAGTGGGCTTTTTTGCCTATCAATTAGGTCAACAGAGTAATTCAGCCGATTCAACAGCTGATTCAACAACTGAAAGTAGCGCTGTTGAAATGAAAACCGTCGGAATTTTACAATATGTCAGTCACAATGCTTTGGATCAAATTCATCAAGGGATTATTGAAGGCTTAGCAGAGAGCGGCTACGTTGAAGGAGAAAATTTAACCATTGAATTTCAAAACGGTCAAGCGGATCAAAGCCGCTTAAACACGATGAGCCAGCAATTAATTTCTGAAGGGTCAGATGTCTTAGTAGGGATTGCCACACCAGCGGCGCAAGCTTTGGCCAATGCCACGACAGAAATTCCAATTGTCCTTGGAGCAGTCACTGATCCAGTTGGAGCCGGTTTAGTTGCTGATTTAGATGCACCGGGAGGCAATATCACCGGCGTTTCCGATCAAACACCGGTTGCCGCTGTTTTACAATTGGCTCAAGAAATTTTACCTGAGGCTGCAACGGTTGGTATTTTGTATTCTTCTGCTGAGGATAATTCACAAGCGCAGGTCGCCCAAGCGCAAGCAGCGGCTGCCGATTTAGGTGTTGAGACGAAATTATTTGCTGTCAATTCCAGCAATGAAATTGCCCAAACTGTTCAAGTGATGGCCGCCCAAGTCGATTATATTTTTATTCCTTTGGATAATACGATTGCCAATGCGATGGAAACCGTTGTTCAAGAAGCAGACGCTGCCAGCACACCAATTTTCCCCTCCGTTGACACAATGGTGGAACAAGGCGGCATTGCGACGATTGGTTTAAATCAATTCCAAATTGGAGTGGAAACAGGTAAGATGGCAGCGCAAATTTTAGATGGCGCTGACCCGGCAGCAACACCGGTTTACTTATTTACAGAAGGCGAAACCATTATCAATTCACAACAGGCAGCAAAATTAGGCATCACGATTCCAGCTGATATTGTAAGTGACGCCACTGACTTAGGAGGAGAAGAGTAATGCTCGTTTCATCAATCGGACAAGGTTTATTATGGGGCATTTTAGGTTTGGGAATTTTTATGACCTATCGGATTTTAAATTTTCCTGATATGACTACTGAGGGAACTTTCGGTCTCGGTGGTGCCGTTTGTGCGACGGCAATTGTCCAGGGGATTCATCCTGTGCTGGCGACCCTCTTAGGAGTTTTAGTCGGCATGGCCGCTGGTTTTGTGACAGGTATGTTATATACGAAAGGCAAAATTCCGGTGATTTTGGCAGGGATTCTAGTAATGTCTGCATTAAATTCTGTAATGCTCTTTGTGATGCAGACGCCAAATCTTTCTTTGCGGAATCAACCACGGATTCAAGATTTTTTTTCCAATTTAAATTTGCCACCGTATTATGACATGATTTTTGTTGGACTGATTGCGGTTGGTTTGCTGATTGGCTTGCTATTATTTTTCTTCAACACCGATTTAGGCCAAGCTTATATCGCAACCGGTGATAATGAATCGATGGCCCGCTCCTTTGGCATTAAGACGGATTTTATGAAAATTCTCGGCTTAACCTTATCGAATGGGGTTATCGCTCTGTCAGGCGCTCTCGTCACACAAAATGACGGCTATGCCGATGTCAGCCGTGGCGTTGGCGTGATTGTGATTGGCTTAGCCTCCATTATTATCGGGGAAGTTTTATATGGCGAGCTGACTTTTACGGAACGCTTAATTGCAATTATTGTCGGTAGTATTATTTATCAATTGCTGATTTTATTAGTGATTCGCGCTGGCTTTGATACCACTTATCTGAAAATCTTCTCGGCAGCCGTTCTTGCTGTCTGCTTGATGATTCCACAGTTGAAGAAAAGTTTGAATTTGGTGACCGGCTTTGAAAAGGGGGCAAAATAATGGCAATTTTAGAATTACAGCAAGCCACCAAAGTGATTCATAATGGCCCCAATGAGCATTTAACAATTTTAGATCACGTAGATTTGAAAATTGAAGCCGGCCAATTTGTGACAGTATTAGGCGGCAACGGTGCCGGAAAATCGACGTTGTTTAATGCGATTAGCGGCAGCTTGAGTTTAACTAGTGGCGATGTCTTTATTCAAGATAAAAAAATTACCAAAGAAAGCGAAGAAAAACGGGCCGCTTATTTATCCCGAGTCTTTCAAGACCCAAAAATGGGGACGGCCCCAAGAATGACAGTTGCTGAAAATTTATTACTGGCTCAAAAGCGTGGTCAGTCCCGTAAATTAGTTACCCGCAATTTGCAAAATCAACGGGAATTATTTATTCAATTGTGTGCGGAAATCGGCAACGGCTTAGAAAATCATTTAGATACTCCAACTGGTTTGCTTTCTGGCGGACAAAGGCAGGCCCTCAGCTTATTGATGGCAACGATTCAAAAACCGGACTTACTGTTATTAGATGAACATACTGCCGCCCTCGATCCGAAAACTTCTCGTCAGTTGATGGCTCTGACGGATCAAAAAATCCAAGAGGAAGCCTTAAGCTGTCTCATGATTACCCATCGCATGGAGGATGCCTTAAATTACGGCAATCGGCTATTGGTTTTAAAAAATGGCCGCATTGTTCAGGATTTAGATGCTGCTGAAAAACAGCAGTTAACCTTAAGTGACCTCTTATTATTCTTTGAAGAGATGGAAGAGCTACCGGAAGTTATGTAAGTATCAGTTTTGTAAAAAGAAAAAATTTTAATGAGAAGTTCTTTCCAGATTATTTTGGAAGGAACTTTTTATTTTGCAGGAGATGGCTCAGCCTTTTTATTATTACAGAAAAAAATTAGCAACGCAGATTTAAGAGAATTAAAAACAGTTAGAAAGTAGACCGAAATTTTTTTATTTAAAGAAATAACACTTTTCCTTTTCTACCCCTTTTGCCCTCTGTTATAATTAAAGGAAAGAGAAAGGGCGGTTAAAAAACGTGAAAAAAATGGTGATTATTTCCATCGATGCCATGGGAGCTAGCGATTTAAGCGGGGATTTGGAGCACCTGCCCAATTTAAAAGCTTTTCGCAATCAAGCGACCCATGTAAAAAATATTCGGGGCATTTATCCAACCCTCACTTATCCTTCCCACACCACAGTTGTTACGGGAGAATATCCGAAGACCCATGGTGTGATTAACAATACAAAAATTCAGCCGGGCCGCAAATCTCCCGATTGGTATTGGTATCAAAAGGATGTCCAAGTGCCCACCTTGTATGATTTAGCCAAACAAGCTGGCATGACCACGGCAGCTTTTCTTTGGCCGGTGACAGCCAAGAGCAAAACAATTGATTACAATATTGCCGAAATTTTTCCGAATCGCATCTGGACCAATCAAGTGATTCGTTCCCTGAGCGCCAGCTCGCCGAAATTTCTTTTGGAAATGAATCAAAAATTTGGTCATCTGCGCAATGGTATTCAACAGCCCAACTTAGACGATTTTATCACCGCCTGCGCTGTCGATACGCTGTTAACAAAGCAGCCGGATTTGACGATGATTCATCTGGTGGATTTAGATAGTATGCGTCATCGTTATGGTGTCCTTTCAACAGAGGCCGAGGCAGCTTTGCGACGACAGGATTTGCGGGTTCAGCAAATTATTGATGCGACAAAGACTGCTGGAACTTTTGCCGACACCACCTTTGTCATTTTAGGAGATCATTATCAAATTGATGTCAGTCAGATGATTCGCCTAAATAGTTTGTTTGCTGCTCAAGGCTGGCAAAAAGCAAAAAAAGATGGCACAGTTGCCAAGGGCTGGCAGGTGTATGCTAAAAGCTGTGACGGTTCCTGCTATATCTATGTGGACCGCAAAAGTCTTGTAGAGCCTCGGGAAATCCGTGAACTTCTGAAAACAATTCCCGGCATCTCCCACATTTATACGACAGAGCAGGCTGGTCAAAAAGGCGCTGCGCCAAACGTAACGTTTATGCTAGAAGCCAAACGGGGTTATTATTTTATTGATGAAGCTGTTGGAGAAGTCTTGGAGGAAGTCAATCCAACGACGATTGGCCAACCGGAACGCTATCGGGCGGTTCATGGTTTTTCGCCAGATAAACAAAATTACGCGACAACTTTGATGATTAATGGAGGGGGGATTGCCAAAGGAAAAGTGATTGAAAATGCAGATTTAATTGATGAAGCACCAACTTTTGCCAAAATTTTAGATTTGAACTTTCCGCAAATTGTTGCGGGGCGCACCTTGCTAGAAATTTTTGAAAATAACGAGGAGGTACCAAATGAAGTTTTGGAATAGTTATACCAAAGAAGAAAAGGGTTGGATTTTATATGACTGGGCGAATTCCGCTTATTCGTTGGTGATTGTCACCGCAATATTACCGATTTATTTTAAATTTGTCGCCGGAGAAGCTGGCATTTCCAATGCGACTTCGACGGCTTACTGGGGATATGCCAGCTCCTTTGCTACATTACTCATCAGTTTATCCGCACCTATCTTAGGGACTTTAGGCGATTACAAAGGCAAGAAAAAGAAATTATTTAACTTGTTTGCATTCTCAGGCATTATCATGACCTTTGCCTTAGCCTTTGTGCCGGATAAAAGCTGGATGGCCATGCTAGTGGTCTATGTCATTTCCCATATGGGCTATCAAGGGGCGAATATTTTTTACGATAGTTTTTTAGTGGATGTCACTGAAGACGAGCGGATGGATGATGTCTCTTCTATGGGCTACGGCATGGGCTATGTCGGCAGTGCGTTGCTCTTTGTCTTTGTGATGATTTTGCAAGTGACAGACGGTTTTGGTTTACTTGGTACGGTTTTGACTACTAAAGTTTGTTTTGTCTTAACAGGGATTTGGTGGCTGCTGTTTTCTTGGCCGTTTTTAAAAAATGTTCATCAAAAATTTTCAATTCCCAATATTAAAAATCCGGTCAGGGTCAGCCTGCAACGCTTGGGTCAGACGATTCGGGAAATCGGCAAGTACAAACAAATTGTTTATTTTTTGATTGCCTATTTCTTTTACATTGATGGTGTGGATACTATTTTCACAATGGCGACTTCCTTTGGGATTGATATGGGTGTCGATTCAAATATGTTGATTATTATTTTATTAGCAATTAATTTTATTGCGTTTCCATTCACGATTTTATATGGCAAGATGGCCAAGCGTTTTGGTAACAAGCCGTTGATTCTAGTCGCAATCGGGGTCTACACCTTTATCTGTGTTTATGCACTCTTTATGGATACAGTCTTAGATTTTTGGATTTTGGGTATTCTGGTGGGAACTTCCCAAGGAGGGATTCAAGCCTTGAGCCGATCTTACTTTGCTCAGATGATTCCGAAAGAACATTCCAATGAATTCTTTGGATTTTATAATATTTTCGGCAAGTTTTCGGCAATTTTAGGACCGTTGTTATTTGGTTTGATGACCAATTTGACAGGCAACTCCCAGTACGGAATCGCTAGTTTAATCGTCTTGTTCATTATTGGAGGCTTCCTTTTTGCCTTTACCCACAAGGAAAATGCGCAGGCTTAAATCACTTTCAAAAAGAAAAATTAAAAAATGATGAAAAAATTGTTGACTTCTGATTTTAAAAGAAATATACTGAGTTCAACCTAAAAAACAGTTTGGAGCGATGATGATGCAAATCACAAATTCCCAAAAACTGAATAATTACTACTTTAGCTATTTTAGATGAGTTTGTATTCATGAACGTCATGGGTGCAGACAACCGTTTGTATCTATGATGGCTAGAGAAATTTGTAACGACTTTCAGCCACGTAGATGAGAAATCTATTGTGGCTTTTCTATTATCCTTTTTTGCGGGGGACCCACTGTAGATTTTCAAAAAATTTACAATGGGCACCTCGCTTTTTATTTTTTAGGAAAGACACTTGGAGGGATTTTTATATGACAAAGGAAATTACAGGACACACAAGATTAGTTGGTTTATTTGCGACACCGATTCGCCACAGCGTTTCTCCTATGATTCAAAATGCAGGCTTTCAAGCCTTAGGGATTGATGCAGTCTATCTGGCTTTTGACCTCGGAACTGATCGCATCGAACGGGCCATCGATTCCATCCGTAATTTAGAAATGTTAGGTGCTAATCTTTCCATGCCAAACAAAATTGCGGCAGTTCCATTGATGGATGACTTAAGTGATGCTGCTAAATTAGTTGGAGCCATTAATACCATCGTCAATCAAGATGGCAAACTAACCGGTCATATCACAGACGGCATCGGCTTTATGCGCAGCTTAAAAGATATCGACGTTGACATTATCGGCAAAAAAATGACGATCACCGGAGCCGGTGGAGCAGCTACAGCGATTATTGTTCAAGCAGCCCTTGACGGCGTGAAAGAAATCGCCGTTTATAACATCAAGGATGAATTTTTCGAAAGAATTCAAGCAACCCTGCAAACCATCGCAGAAAGTACCGGTTGTAAAATCGTTTTAAATGATTTAGCAGATGAAGCGGCTCTGGCAAAAGATGTTGCTGAAAGTGTTCTTTTGACAAATGCAACCGGCGTCGGTATGAAACCCAACACGGAGGCTTCGACAATCAAAAACTTTGATATTATCACAAAAGACTTAGCCGTCGTGGATATTATCTATACTCCACGGGAAACAAAATTACTAAGAGAAGCCAAAGCCCGTGGCGCTAAAACTTCTAATGGCTTGGGTATGCTGTTATATCAAGGAGCAGCTGCCTTTGAATTATGGACTGGTCAAGCAATGCCGATTGATGTGGTCAAACCAATTATTGAAAATAACTGATACACGCTAATTTATAAAACGAATTAAAAAAAAGCGAAATTAATGGAGGAACTTAAAATGATCGTAATTATGAAACCAGGAGCTACTAAAGAGCAATTAGAACGAGTGTTAAAAAGAATTCAAGAAGAAGGCTTGGAAGTTCAAGTCAATCAAGGGAAAGAACAAGTCGTCATCGGTTTAATCGGTGACACCCACAATATGCAAGACGTAGCTTTCAACAGTTACGAAGGTGTTGAAAACACAGTCAGAATTTCCAATACTTACAAATTAACTTCACGGGAATTTCATCCGCAAGACACGATTGTTGATGTTAATGGTGTAAAAATTGGTGGCAACGAAAACTTTGTCACAATGGCAGGACCTTGTTCAATTGAAGGCTTAGAACAAATTATGGAAACAGCCCGCATGGCCAAAGCTGGCGGAGCGCAAGTTTTACGGGGTGGTGCTTTTAAACCAAGAACTTCACCTTACGCTTTCCAAGGCTTAGAAGAAGAAGGCTTGAAATACATTCGGGCTGCTGCTGATAAATACGATATGCAAGTCATTACAGAAGTGATGGACGAAGAACACATCGACATGGTCGCTGCCTACAGTGATATTTTACAAATCGGAGCCCGCAACATGCAAAATTTCAAACTCTTATCAAAGGTCGGCAAAACCGGCAAGCCAATCGGTTTAAAACGAGGCATCTCCGGTACGATTGATGAGTGGTTAAATGCCGCAGAATACATTGCTGTGCAAAATAATAACAACGTGATTTTCATTGAACGGGGCATTCGGACTTACGAGCCAGCAACCAGAAATACGTTTGACTTAAGTGCGGTTCCGTTAATTAAAAAATTGAGCCACTTTCCGATTATTGTCGATCCAAGTCACGGCACTGGCATTTGGGATTTAGTAACACCAATGGCTCGGGCGGGAGTTGCTGCCGGCGCTGATGGTATGATTGTTGAGATTCACCCAGATCCTGCTAACGCTTGGTCAGATGGCCCACAATCGTTAAATGAAAAAACTTACCTGCAAATGATGAAGGAAGTTCAAATTATGGAGAAAGCTATGAAAGAAATTGCCGCGTTAGAAGATCCGGTAAATGTCTGATGGATTTACAAATTAATTTGCCGCAACACCAGTATCAAATTGCAATTGAAAATCAAGGCTTAAAACAAGTCGGCAGCTGGGCCAAAACAATTTGGCAAGCACAAAAAATTGCAATCATCACCGATCAAACAGTGGACAGCTTTTATGGGACGACGGTTGAAGAGTCCCTGAAAGCAGCGGGCTTTGCTGTTTGTAAATTAGTTGTTCCAGTAGGTGAACAATCTAAATCTTTAAGCCAAGCAGCCGCCTGCTATGACTTTTTAGCCGATAATCAAATGACCAGAAGCGATGGCATTTTAGCTTTAGGCGGCGGCGTCATTGGGGATTTAGCTGGCTTTGTGGCAGCGACGTATATGCGGGGCATTCATTTTCTGCAAGTGCCGACAACTCTTTTGGCTCAAGTGGATTCAAGTATTGGTGGCAAAACAGGAGTCAATACAAGTCGTGCCAAAAATTTGGTGGGAGCCTTCTGGCAGCCAGATGGTGTCTTGATTGATATTGCTACATTACTGACTCTTGAAACAAGACGAGTCAGAGAAGGCATTGCTGAAATTATTAAGTATGCTGCTATTGCTGATGAAGAACTTTGGCAATTACTGTCTAGTTTCAGCGGTGAAGCAGATTTATTACAAAATGCAACGGAAGTTATCTTAGCATGTTTGAGAATTAAAAAAGCCGTGGTGGAGGAAGATGAGTTTGACAATGGTCAGCGACTGATTTTAAACTTCGGCCATACAATCGGTCACGCTGTTGAAAATACTAGCGGTTATGGTGTTGTTACCCACGGAGAAGGTGTGGCAATCGGCATGGTCAAAATTTCTGAGGTTGCTGAAGCTAAAGGGGAAATGCCAGCAGGAACCACTGAGCAATTGATTCAGCTGATTGAAAAATTTAATTTACCAATTAAGCAGGAGCCTTGGAATCCACAAGCTTTATATGAAGCCTTGACCCACGACAAAAAAACGCGGGGCGGCGCAATTAAAATTATTTTACTGGAAAAGATTGGCAAAGCAAAAATTGTCACGATTCCAATTGAAACGATGCAGGATTATTTAGAAAAGAGGAATTAACAGATGCGCTACATTACAGCAGGAGAATCCCACGGTCCGGAATTAACCGCGATTATCGAAGGCTTACCGGCGGGGATGCCCCTTTTAGCAGAAGATATTAATATTGAATTAGCCAGAAGGCAAGGCGGCTATGGTCGCGGCGGCCGGATGCTGATTGAAAAAGATCAGGTTCGCTTTACTTCTGGAGTGCGGCACGGAAAAACTTTGGGCTCACCGGTGACCATGGTGGTTGAAAATAAAGACTGGAAGAATTGGACTAAGGTGATGGCAATTGAAGAAGTGCCGGAAAAAGATCGCAAGTTGCGTCGTCTAAGTAAGCCCCGGCCCGGTCATGCGGATTTAGTTGGCGGACAAAAATACCATCATGCAGACTTACGCAATGTTTTAGAGCGTTCTTCGGCTAGAGAGACAACCATGCGGGTGGCAATTGGCGCCATTGCCAAAAAATTACTAAAAGAATTAGACATTGAAGTTGCCGGTCATGTGGTTATTTTAGGCGGTATAGAAGCGACGGTTCCCGAAAATTTAACTGTCACAGAAATTCAAACAATTTCTGAAGCTTCTCCGGTTAGAGTATTAGATACTAGCGTGGAAGAAGAAATGAAAACGCTGATTGACCAAACGAAAAAAAATGGCGACACGATTGGCGGCGTCGTTGAGGTGGTTATCGGCGGTGTGCCAGCCGGCTTAGGCAGCTATGTTCAATGGGATAAAAAACTGGATGCAAAAATTGCCCAAGCTGTTACCAGCATCAATGCCTTTAAAGGTGTTTCCTTTGGACTTGGTTTTGAAATGGCCAATCGTCCTGGCTCACAGGTGATGGATGAAATTATCTGGGATGAAAGCAATGGCTACACCCGCAAATGCAATAATCTGGGCGGCTTTGAAGGCGGGATGACCAACGGCGAAGCGATTGTCGTTCGAGGTGTCATGAAGCCGATTCCGACTTTATACAAACCATTGATGAGTGTCGATATTGATTCAAAAGAACCTTATAAAGCGAGCGTTGAACGTTCTGACAGCACGGCGGTGCCAGCGGCTTCGGTTGTCTGTGAAAATGTTGTGGCAACGGTCTTGGCTGCCGAAGTGTTGGAAAAATTCTCCAGCGATTCCTTTGAAGAATTGCAAGCGGCTGTAGCGGATTATCGTGAGTATCTGAAAAACTATTAATTTTTCAAACTCAGGCTGCAAAAAAATAAAATTCATTTGTAGCCGATAGATAATTTACGCAAAGGAGCTTAGAAAATGCCCCAACAAAATGAAAAAATTTTAGTGATTGGTTTAGGATTAATCGGCGGGTCCCTCGCTTTGAATCTCAAACAGCAAAATCCTACCGTTGAAATTTTCGGCTGGGATAAGAATAAAGAATCAGAAAAAATTGCTTTAGCAAAAAAGGTTATTGACCAGATTGCGCCAAGCATTGAAGCCGTGGCTGCAGAGATGGATATTATTTTATTGGCGATTCCTGTCAAATCCTGTCTTGAAAAACTGCAGCTTTTAGCGCAGCTGCCATTAAAAAGCAGTGTGATTGTCACCGATGCCAGCAGTACCAAAGAAGAGGTCGTGAAGTTTGCCAAAGAGTTGCCTTTTACTTTTGTTGGTGGGCATCCAATGGCCGGTTCCCATAAATCGGGAATTCAAGCAGTCAATCCAGATTTATTTGAAAATGCCTATTACATTTTCACTAACGCTGAAGAAAATCCAGCGGCTGTTAAAAAATTGGAAGCTATGTTAAGTCAGACTCGGGCAAAATTTGTGCATTTGGAAGCCCATGAACACGATCAAATCACCGGGATGCTCAGTCACTTGCCGCATATTATTGCGGCGGGCTTGGTCAATCAAAGTGATGTCTTTAGTCAAACCTATCCCAGAGCTAGACAGCTAGCGGCTGGGGGCTTTCGTGACATTACCCGCATCGCTTCATCAGATCCGCAGATGTGGACAGATATTTTAATCAGCAACCGGGAAACTTTGCTGGAGGAAATTAGCGAGTGGCAACGGTTGATGACACATATTACCCATTGGCTGGCGATTGAAGACGAATCGGCGATTTATCATTTTTTTGATTCTGCCAAAGATACCCGAGATAAACTACCTGTTCATGAAAATGGTGCGATTCCTGCTTTTAATGATTTATTTATTGATGTACCAGACGTGCCGGGGGTGATTGCTGAGGTTACCGGTCTGTTAGGTGAGGCGGGCATCTCGATTATTAATTTGAAAATTTTAGAAACCCGTGAAGATATTATTGGAGTCTTACAGGTCTCTTTTAAAACAAAAAAAGATTTAGAAGCTGGCAAGGCTTATATAGAAGCCAAAACCAATTACCATTGTCGGATTAAATAAAGTTTCTAGTTGAAAAGGAGTTCGTTATGAAGTTATTGACAAATGCCGCTGGTTTAGTCGGCGAAATTGAAGTGCCTGCGGATAAATCTATTTCCCATCGCAGTATTATGTTTGGCGCTTTAGCCAAGGGGCAGACGACAATCAAAAATTTTCTGCGGGGGGAGGATTGCCTGACGACCCTCAAAGCCTTTCAAGATTTAGGCGTCAACATTCAAGACGACGGTGAAACGATTACCGTTGAAGGCGTTGGTTCTGCTGGTTTAAAAAAAGCAGCAGACGTTTTAGAAATGGGTAACTCCGGCACGACCACCCGTTTAATCATGGGGATTTTAGCCGGCACAGATTTTACTAGTGTGCTATCAGGAGATGCTTCATTAAACAAACGACCGATGGCCCGTGTCATGGATCCTTTGAATCAAATGGGTGCGGATTTAACTGGCGCAGCTGGTGGTGAACTGCCGCCAATTACGATTGTCGGCCAAAAAAAGTTAAAGCCAATTGACTATCAGGTGCCAGTAGCCAGTGCGCAGGTTAAATCTGCAATTATTTTTGCAGCGCTGCAAGCCCAAGGCACCAGCACCATAATTGAAAAAGTTGCTTCCCGCAATCACACCGAGGAAATGATTCGCCAATTTGGTGGCACAATTGAGGTGACTGGCCGGGAAATAAAGATTACCGGCCCGCAAACATTTACTGCTCAGTCGGTGATTGTTCCAGGAGATATTTCTTCAGCGGCCTTCTTCTTGGCTGCCGGCTTAATTGTACCTAATAGCGAGGTGACGCTAACAAATGTTGGGATTAATCCAACCCGCACTGGTATTTTAGAAGTGATTCAAGCTATGGGGGGCAGCTTAACAGAAAGTGCCGTTGATGAAAAAAATCAAAGCGCTACGTTAACCGTTAAAACTAGCTCACTAAAGGCAACTGAAATCGGCGGTGCTATTATTCCCCGTTTGATCGATGAGCTACCGATTATCGCTTTATTAGCGACGCAAGCGACCGGGCAAACCGTTATTAAAGATGCTGAGGAATTAAAAGTTAAAGAAACCAATCGGATTGATGCTGTCGCTACCGAATTGAAAAAAATGGGCGCTGATATTACCGCAACAGCAGATGGTTTGATTATCAACGGACCGACACCGCTTCACGGAGCTGATGTCACCAGCTATGGCGATCATCGGATTGGCATGATGCTGCAAATTGCGGCCCTTTTAGTAAAGGATGGAACTGTTGAATTAGAACAAGCGGAGGCGGTTGCCGTTTCTTATCCGCAATTTTTTGAAGATGTAACCAGTTTGAATGGAGGACATTAATATGAAGGGAATCGTTTTAATCGGTTTTATGGGAGCCGGCAAAACTACAATTGGCAGAATGCTGTCAGAAGAAATCAATGTGGGACATCTTGATTTTGACGATGTTATTATCGAGGAAATCGGCATGACCATCCAAGAATATTTTGATCAATATGGCGAGGAGGCTTTCCGTAAACGGGAAACGGAAATTTTAAGCCGCTACTTAGATCCACAGCATGTCATTTCAACCGGTGGCGGAATTGTTTTAAAAGAAGAGAATCGCAAATTATTAAAACAAATGCCGACAGTTGTTTACTTGAAAACTGATGCTGATGAATTGGTGAAGCGCTTGAAGGCAGACCACACAAGCATCCGCCCGCTAGTCGTATCAAAAAGTCCCGAAGAAATTAAAGAAGTTTACCTACCACGGATTCCTTTTTATGAAGAAAGTGCCAGCCTGATTGTGGAAACCACTGGCAAATCCCCCGCTGAAATCGTTGCTGAAATTTTAGCCGCAGATGTCAAGCAGGCAGGTGCTTAAATGAAGATTGCTTATCTAGGTCCTGAAGGCTCCTTCACTTCGACGGCAGCCGTCAAAGCTTTTCCAAATGAAGAATTAGTTGCGTACCCGTCAATTCCCGCCTGTATTAAAGCTGTTGAATATCAAGAGGTCGACTTAAGTGTGGTGCCAATTGAAAATACCTTAGAAGGCTCCGTCAACATGACCTTGGATTATTTATTTCATCAGGCTCAGTTGCCGGTGGGGGCAGAAATTGTTTTGCCGATTCATCAGCATTTAATGGTGACTCCCGCCCATGCAAAACAATGGCGGGAAATTACCAAAATATATTCTCACCCGCAGGCTTTGGCCCAATGTCAAAATTTTATTCAGCAAAATTTTGAGGAAGTTATAACTGAGGCAACTCCTTCAACAACTTATGGGGCCAATTATGTCAAAAATCACCCAGAGGACTTCATAGCCGCAATTGCACCAAAGGAAGCCGCAGAAAAATTCGGCTTGACGATTGTCGCTGAAAATATTCAAGACATTGAGGTCAACCGCACTCGCTTTTGGGTGATTGGTCAAGCAGATGTAGCCGTTGAGCTGACTAAAAGCAAAGAAAAAATGAGTTTGGCCTTCACCATGCCCAACAACATGCCCGGCTCCTTGCATAAGGCGCTGTCAGCATTTGGCTGGCGGGAAATCGATTTAAGTAAAATTGAGTCCCGACCGTTAAAAACTAGCTTAGGGGAATATTTTTTCTTGGTCGATATAAATGTCGACAAACCGCTACAGTTAATTCAAAATGCCTTAGAGGAAATTGAACTCTTGGGTGGAGAGATTAAAGTTTTTGGTAAATACGATGTGCATTTAATTCCCGCAGTCGATTAAAAGGAAACCGGACAGACTTGTAAAAAAGCTGTGTCTGGTTTTTTCTTGTCTAAAAATGAAGTGATGCAATTTTATTTGATGGAGCGGACAACTGTTTTTTGAGAAAAAGTAAATTCTAGTGAAAAAAGATGCTTTTTCCTGAAAAGTGAGGTAACCTATCAAAAGTAAGGTGGGGATGTTATGAGCCGAATGGATCGTTATAAAAAAGTCCATGACGAATCAGATAAATATGAGAAAAAAGGGAAGGGGTTTGCGGTCCGTAAAGAACGGCAGCAACCGGAGCGACCAGATGATGGCGAGCACATTTATTATCGCAGTTCAGAAAATGACGATGATCAATTGCAAGAGCCGATGAAGGACAATCACTATCAAAATCCCGAGTATTATCAATTTGATCAACAATATCAGCAGCAAAATCAGCAATCAAAGCGGGAGCAAGCACAATTTAAGCAGCCTTCTAATGAAGAAGAACAAGTCAAATACGGCTTTTTTTCAACCAAAAAGAAAAAGGCTAAGGCTAGTAATAACGGTGGCGGCTCTGGTCAAAAGCCTAAGAAAAAACGCAAATCCTGGAAAAAACGGATTGGTATTATTTTAATTATTTTTTTATTGCTGGAAATCGGCAGTTTTTTCTTGGGAAAATTTCAAGCGGAGGCGGATTCCTCGATTCCGCAACAGGAGCTTCAGACTTTTAACGGAACAGCAGATAGCAGCGGCGCTAAAAATATTTTGCTTTTAGGGAGTGACTCACGGGAAGGTGAAACTTCCCGAGCCGATACAATCATGGTGGTGAACTTAGATAATCCATCGAATCAGCCGAAATTAATTTCTTTTATGCGGGATACTTATGTGAATATTCCTGGCTATGGTTATAATAAATTAAATGCCGCCTATGCATATGGCGGTGCTGATTTAGTTCGCCAAACGTTAGCAGAAAATTTTGGCGTGGAAACTGAATACTATGCAATTGTTGACTTTCAATCCTTTGAAAAAGTGATTGATGCGCTCTTTCCAAGCGGTATAGAAATTGATGCCGAAACTAGTTTAGAATTGGATGGTGTGACAATTGAAGCCGGTCAGCAGCGAATGGACGGCAATACGTTGTTACAATATGCCCGTTTCCGTCATGACGCTGAAAGTGATTTTGGCCGTGTCAGACGTCAACAACAGGTGATGTCCGCAATTTTCAGCCAAGTCAAAAATCCTTTGGCGATTTTACGGATGCCTTATGCAGCTGGAAAAGTCATGGGCTATACCTCGACAAACTTAGCTTTTACTTATTTGTTAACGCATATCTTTACTTTAGCCAATAGTGCAAGCGGAATTGGCACATTGTCGGTTCCTGTGGATGGCTCTTGGTCAAACGGATATTATGATGATGCCGGCAGTGTTTTAGAAATCGATGAGGCTACCAATTACTCGGCTGTCCAAACTTTTTTAAATGAATAAATTTTAACAAAAGTTTTTAAAGTGAACCATTTTATGCTATATTATTTTTAATGCAAAAAAAAGTGAATAGAGGGAAATAAATGAAATTAGCGGTGGTGACGGACAGTACTGCGGTATTACCTGAACATATTAAAGATAAAGAAAACTTATTTATTGTACCGATTCCGGTTATTTTAGACGGAAAAAGTTATAATGAAGGCGTCGATATTGAGGCTGACGAATATTATGCTCTACTCAAAAGCAGTAAGAAATTTCCGAAAACTTCCCAGCCTTCTTTAGGCGAAGTGCTTTCCCTTTACGAAGAAATCGGTAAAAAAGGCTATGATACTATCATCAGTATCCATCTTTCCGGTGGAATTTCTGGCTTTGTTCATAATCTTGAAGGGATTAAAGATGCCATTGATGGGGTTAAAATTATTCCTTATGACTCGAAAATCACCAGTATGCCAATGGGCCATATGGTGGAATCTGTTATTGAATTAAATGAAGCCGAAAAAAATCTAGAAGAGATTTTAGAGCATTTAGATATTATTCGAGATAATACTTATGCATATTTGATTGTCGATGATTTAAACAACTTAGTCCGGGGCGGCCGCCTAACCAATGGCGCTGCGATTATCGGCGGTTTGTTGAAAATTAAACCGATTTTAACTTTTGTTGACGGAAAGATTGTCTTGTTTGAAAAAATCCGTTCAACCAAAAAAGCCTTCAATCGTGCCGAAGAGATTATTGGTCAACGGATTGTTGAAATTAAACATCCGACTAAACTGTATGTGATTCATGCCAATAATTTATTAGTAGCAGAAGAAGAAAAAGAAAAACTGCAGGTAAAATACCCCGATGCTGAAATAATTATCGGCCACTTTGGTCCGGTAATCGGCAGTCATCTAGGAGAAAAAGCGATTGGAATCGCTGTGTCTGCTCAATAATTAATCCGCTCTTATACTTTCATCAGCAGAAGCTGAAGGAGTATAAGAGTTTTTTATTTTGTAGAAATGTTAGAGCTTCAGCTAGATAAAATAATCTTAAAATTATTTTTGCTAATTGTTTTGTAAATATTTTCTCATTTATTTGTAATTTGTGGTACAATTTAAAAAAAGCTGGAGGATGACAAAAAAATGGGTGATTTCCTAACAAGTATCAACGATTTAGTCTGGGGCCTGCCACTAATTATTTTAGTAATGGGAATTGGCGTCTTACTAACATTTGGTTTAAGGGGGCTGCAATTTCGTAAGCTGCCTTTAGCATTAAAGTATATGGTATCAAATGAAGAGGGGGGGACAAGGCGATGTCAGCAGTTTCGCTGCGTTGTGTACGGCACTCTCTGCGACAATTGGAACTGGAAATATTGTCGGTGTTGCCACAGCCATTGTTGCCGGTGGTCCCGGTGCACTTTTTTGGATGGAGGTGGCCGCCATTTTAGGAATGGCCACCAAATATGCAGAAGGTCTGCTAGCGGTAAAATATCGCACCTTTGATGACCAAGGAAAAGTCTTAGGCGGTCCCTTTTATTATATCGAGCGGGGCATGGGCAGCAAGTGGCGCTGGTTGGCGAAATTTTTTGCCTTTTTCGGCTTATTAGCCGGACTCATGGGGATTGGCACCTTCACTCAAATCAATGGCATTACGAGTGCAGCCCAAAGTTTCTTTGATCCTCATTTTTTAAATACCGTCACTTTATTTGGTAGAGAATATTCAATTGCGATTATTATTGTCGGCTTAATGGTAACCTTTGGTGCGGCCGCCGTTTTATTAGGCGGCGTGAAGCGCATCAGTAAGGTTGCCGAGTTGATTGTTCCGGCGATGATTGTCGTTTATGTCGGCCTTTGTATAGTTACAATTGGCTATAACATTCAAAATTTGCCTGCAGCGATTAGTGAAATTTTTCAAGGGGCCTTTGGTTTACGAGCGATTTCTGGTGGCGCATTAGGCGCGATGATTGTTGCGATGCAAAAGGGTGTCGCCCGTGGAATTTTTTCCAATGAATCGGGACTCGGCAGTGCGCCGATTGCGGCAGCGGCGGCCCGGACGAAAGAACCAGTGCGGCAAGGCCTCGTCTCAATGACGGCCACCTTTATTGATACGATTGTTGTTTGTACGATGACTGGCTTGACAATTATTATGACTGGCGCTTGGGATCTAGGTTTAGATGGTGCGGCTGTAACAATTTATGCCTTTTCAGAGGCGTCACCGTTTTCTTATACGGTCGCCAGCTTTTTATTAATGCTGTGTCTGACTTTCTTTGCCTTCACAACAATTTTAGGCTGGAATTATTATTCAGAACGGTGTTTAAGTTATCTGACTAACGGCAGTACCAAGGGCACTAAAATTTTTCGAGCAATTTATATTTTAGCCGTTTTCATTGGCCCTTATATGACGGTATCAGCGGTTTGGACGTTGGCAGATATTTTCAACGGCTTGATGGCCTTCCCTAATTTGATTGCATTAGCAGCCTTAAGTCCGGTGGTCTTCAAGGAAACTAAAAAATATTTTGCTAAATTAAAAGCCGGTGACAGTCTGAGCGCTGAAAGTTTAGAAGCTGTCGATGATTAAATGATGACTAAATAGCATAAAAAAATTGACCTCAGGAGCTACTAGAATTTTCTTTTGAATCCCGCAAGTCTTAATCCCGCTGTAAAATTGGCATTAAGAGTGAAGGATACAAAATGAAATCTAGTTTTTCTGAGGTTTTTTGTGGTGCTTTTCGAAAATCATTTTGACAAAACAAGAGGGCATTCCGCTGATTTGATAATTTTTTTTATTAGCCTTCTTTGAGAATCGTCAAGAAGGCCTTCGCAGCATTGGAGAAAACCTGATTTTTTTTCCAGATTAAACTAACTGAAACAGTCAAGGGTGGCTCACAGGGTAAAAAGCTTAAATTTGTCCCCGTTGTGTTGATAATGCCGTCTAAGCAAAGAGCAGCGGCCAATCCGTCTTTAACTAATAAAGAAGCATTGTACAAAAGATTGTAAGTACCCAAAATCTGATAGTGGGCTAAGTTCCCCCCAAGCCAACTGGCTAGTTGGTTGTCGACAAAACTTTGATTAGAAATTAGTAAAGGCACAGCCTGCAAGTCTGCTGGTGTAATGTGTTTTTGGTTTGCCAAAGGATGATGGTTATTAATTAGCACGCCCCATTGATCCTGATGGGGCAGACTAAGATATTCATATTTTTGCTTTTCCACCGGATCGACGACTATTCCAAAATCCAACAATCCTCGATCGATTTTTTCTAATAAATCATCGGCATTGCCACTGAAAAGATTAATTTTAATTGCAGGATTCTCTGAGAGTAAAACCTGTAAATAGTTTCCGATGATTTTCATTCCTTCCGTTTCCCCGGCTCCAATAGTAATTTCTCCACCGACGGCCTGTTTTCTTTCTAAATTTTCCGTAGTGGTGGCCACTAAGCTGAGAATTTCCCGACCACGATTGACGAGATAATAGCCATCTTCGGTCAAAGAAATTTCCCGATTGCCACGAATAAATAATTGCACACCTAATTCATTTTCCAGTTCTTTTAATTGTTTAGACAGGGTGGGCTGAGAAAGGTGCAGCACCTCAGCAGCTTTGCTGATGGTTTTTTCTTGGGCCACTGTTAAAAAATAGTTTAAAACACGTAATTCCATTTTGCGTGCCTCCTATAGCTTAAAGACATATCTAAGTATTCAATATAAATATTAGTCAAGGCTATTATAACAAGTTATGCTAGATACAACAAAGTTATCGAAGGAGCAACTACTTATGACATCAGCTAATATATTAGAAAAACTTCAGGGTAAAGAAATTTTAGCAGGCTCAGAAATTTTTAAAGACATTCATGTGCTAAAAGCACAGAATGAACGACGCATAGCTGACTTGAATACTGGCTTTCACAGCAAAGCCGAAATTCATAAGGCTTTGGAAACAATTACCGGCAAACCAATTGAAGAATCGGTGGAAGTCCAACTGCCATTTTACTCAGATTTTGGCAGACACATCCAATTTGGGAAAAATATTTTTATTAATCTAAATGTGACCTTTGTTGATTTAGGCGGCATTACAGTAGAAGATCAGGTTTTGATTGGCCCCGGGGCCCGCTTGATTACGGTTAATCATTTGACTGACCCTAAAAAGCGCCGAGGTGTCAAAGTTGCGCCGATTCTACTTAAAAAAAATGTTTGGATTGGGGCAAATGCCACCGTTTTACCGGGAATAACGATTGGCGAAAATTCAATTGTAGCCGCCGATGCAACGGTCACCAAAGATGTTCCGGACAATGTTATCGTGGCGGGGAGTCCCGCAAAGATTGTCAAAACAATCCTTGAAGATTAAATGAAGGCGGTTTGGAGATGAGAAAAGTTCTATTCTATAGTTTATCTGCATTATTCGGGCTGAGTTTAACTGCCTGTCAGTCCTTTGAAGAAAGCACAGAAAACACTGAAACTGTTTCGACCGTATCGTCATCTCAGACAGCGGCTAGTTCATCAGCAAATTCAGTGACAGGTGATACTTCAATCCCACAAGAAACTGAGTCTACTTCTGTAACGAGTCCAAGTTCACTCCAACAACTGACAATTCAAAATCAAACCTACAATGTAGAATTTTTCGACAATGCCACCGTGACAGCTATTAAAGAATTGCTGCCGCTAGAAATAACGATGCAGGATTTACATAGCAATGAAAAATATTATTATTTTGAAACGAATTTGCCGACGATTCCCCAACATGTTTCTCAAATTAATGCCGGTGATATTATGCTTTATGGCGAAGATTGTCTGGTCATTTTCTACGAAAGTTTTCAAACATCATATGCTTATACACCAGTTGGTCGAGTGGAGGATTCTGCATTTTCAACGCAACTTAGCGAACTCGGTCAAGTGACAGTAGCGTTCACCTGATGAAAGGAGGAGTCAAATGAATATTTCCCAAGCTGCAAAAGAAACTGAATTATCCGCTGTTACTTTAAGGTATTATGAAAAAGTTGGCTTGATTCCGCCAATTGAAAGAAAAAATGGCAGCGTTAGAAATTATTCGCTACCAGATATTGAATGGATTAAGTTTATCAAATGCATGCGCTCTGCTGGCCTATCCATCGAAGCGCTAATCCAGTACACCACTCTATTTCTTGAAGGGTCAGACACGGAAAGGCAGCGGCAACAAATTTTACAAGCTGAACGAGAAGGTCTTCAGCAAAAATATCAAGAGTTGGGGAGCACCCTTCAACGTTTGGATCGAAAAATTGAGTTTTATGAATTGCGACAAAACGAAAAACTGTTAATCAATGGAAAACCTTAGTTTAAAATTCTGTGAAAATTTTTTGATTTGGTTTACTCTCTCTGCTGAATACTATTGAAGAATCTCAATGATTCCTTCCGCTAAATCGGCGGTTACCTGGGAGTGGTTATAAGCGATATTGACAGAATAGTGCCAAGATTGCGCCAGCTTTGTTGGGACTTCGATTAATTCCTGTTGTTGAAGTTCTTTTTCGACAAAAAGTCGTGGTAAAAAGACTGCAGCACCACTAACTTGCAAAAGCTCTTTCACAACAGCTAACGGAGCAATCCTGCGCATTTGGTTTTGAGCAACAGGCGCCTGTAGTAATTTTTCAATAAGCATAGAAAAATCTGTTCCCCAAGGGTATAGCAGCAATAAATGATTATTAAAGTCAGTGAAATCAGCAAGCGCAGTTATGGGCGGCTGATTTTCTTTTTTTTACCAGGATAATTGGACTATCGACAACCGTTCTTTGCTTTAGCTGATGATTGTCAAAGGGATTTTCTTTTAATCCGATATCAATTGCACCAGCTAGTAAAAGCTTTTCGATTTCAGCTGAGTGAAAATGATGAAACTCATAAGCAATTTTTTCTTGATTGAAAAAAGCGATTAATTTTGGGAAAATAATTTCGGCAACGGCAGTGGGAGCAGCAACTTTTAAGACTTTTTCCCGAGCAATATTGCGGGCTAAATCAAGACTACGCCTCATTTGCTCCAATGAGATAGCCGCTTGGTCTAGCAAAACTTTTCCAGCAGCAGTCGGCGTTACGCCATTATTTTTTCTTTTAAAAAGGACAAAACCGACTTCTGCCTCGATATTTTTCACTCGTTTTGAAACTGTTGGCTGGGTTAAATGTAAAGCCTCAGCTGCCTGACTCAAATTTTTAGTGCGGGCAATCATCGTCAAAATTTCTAGGTCTGTAAAATCCATCGTTTTTCCTCCTTGGCATACCATAATGAAAATACTCCATAATAATAAACCTACTATTGCCTTTATAATAGCAAAAAAAGGAGGATTATCTATGGGGAATTTTAAAAATATTGCCTTCACTTCGCTTTCCACTACTTATATTGGTATCTTTATCACGAATATCAGTGCATTTATGCTGAGCGCTTTTTGGACTCTTTATCTCAGTCAAAATATCGGACTAAGCGCCAGTCAAATTGGCTTAGTTTTGACAGTCTCTTTAATTAGTCAACGGGGTTTTACTTTTTTTGGGGGACTGCTTGGCGACCGAATTGGCACGAAAACAATCTTGGTTAGCGGGTTACTTTTACGGGCCATCGGCTATTTTTCGTATTTGAAGGCAACGAATCTGCCTTTAATTTTATTTAGCTCAATTCTTGTTGGACTTGGCGGCGCCCTCAAAGATCCGACCTTAAATGCTGCTGTTGTTCTCTTTGCAAACAAAAACCGTCTGATGGCCTTTACCGGCAAGGCGATGGTGGGAAATTTGGCACAATTTTTAGGGCCACTCTTATCAGCTTTCTTTAAAAGAAATTATCAATGGATTTTTTTGATAACAACCATTACTCATCTGCTGTTTGCTTTTTTACTTAGCCAGCAAACATTTCCGCAAAAAAATCGCCCGATTGCTACGAGAAAAAGAAAACTGGATTTAGCAACTGTTTTTCGAGATCGACAATTAATTGCGCTAACAAGTATAACCAGCGGCTTTTGGTTTTTGTATAGTCAATTTTCCTTGACGATTCCGCTTTATATCAATAACTTTTTTAGTAACGATAATTTAATCAGTATGGTTTACAGTTTGGATGGTGCCTTAGCTTTGATTTTACAAATGATCCTATTGGGATGGTTGCAAAAATTTTTAAGCTTGCAAAGGATTTTTATTGTCGCAAGTTTTATTTTAGCAACTGCTTTTTTCTGGTTGACTTTGGGAGAAAAGCTACTGCTGCTGGTACTTTTTACCTTTTGCTTTTCTTTAGGTGTCATGTGTATCATTCCCATCATTGATGATCTGACGGCAACGATTGCCCCTAGCCAGCGCTTGGCCACATATTTAGGTTTTGTTTCCTTTGGCTGGGGGATTGGTGGAACTTTAGGAAATTTACTAGGTGGAAGGCTCTTTGAACTATTTTTGCAAAGAGGACAAATCAAGCTTTTATGGTTGGTTTTTCTCGTAATTGGTTTGGGTTTAGTGCTGGCGGTTACCAAATGGACCAAACTTGCCACAAAGGAGTACAATCTAGCTGATTGAAGGCAATTGTATGTGTAGAAGGAAATTTTTAGTAAGGGGATAGCTTTAAAAGATTGACAGAAGTATTGGCGCAGTTGTTTTGCACAAACAAGTTTATTCTTTAAAAAATTTTTAAGCACAATAAAAAAAGCCCCACTATTTATGAAGTGACCTGTAGAGAGAGTCTTGAATTAGACTTTTGCAGGTCGTTTTTCTAACAGGGCTTTTAAATATGCTGAGAATTATTCACGACTGGAGCGCCACAGAAATAACAAACCGCCTAAGCTTAAAGTAACAGCTAGAAACGTCAAGTTATTAACGATTTTGTCGGGTAAAATCAAACTAACGAGATAGACAAGAATAAAAAAGACGATAGTATGCAAGAGGGCGATGCCAATTTTCTTAAATCCGCTATTGGCACTTTCTTTTCGCTGTTTGCCTGAAGGGATGGCATTGCTGTAGGAAACTGGGTTACGATCAACGCTGTCTAGTTGTGGCTCATAATTGTCATAGGAGGCTTTGAGATTTTTATTGGCAGTCATGATCATCACTCCTTATTATCTTCTCCTTTAATTATATAGGAGAAAACAGTTTGTGTAAATGTTATCAAAGATTGCTGCAAGGGGAATATTTGGCGATTAAACAAAACGAAAGAAGCTAATCTAACAGCTGTTTAAAACAGCGATGAACCAAAGAAAATAACTGGGTTTTGGCCATTTATTGTCGAGAGTCTCTTTGAAAAAATTATCAACTTTTGCGTTCGGTTGTAAAGTGCTGAAGAAATAATTCTAGGATATAAAAAAGAAAATTTGTTTAAATAAATTTTTAGGTTAAGGACTAACGTAAAAATTGCGCCAACGAGACAAGGCATTTTAACTACGCAAACCGTAAGATTATTAGTGAAAGAATTTACTTTTCCACAGAAAGACAATTTACTCCAAGAGCAATATTCACAGCAATCCATATTCATTGCTTTTCAAAAGCAGTCTCCGTATAATTTAGTAAATTAGTAATTTACTAAATTACTAAAGGAGGAATTATTTTGAAAATACCAACTACACTTAAACATAAACCCGTTATAGTGGTGGAAGATTATGATAAAATCGACGGACATTTTGCCTGGGAAACAGATGCTAAAGGGCTCTCGCTAGGCTTGGCCCAGTGGAATGACCGGGGCAAAGTCGAAATTTCTGGCAAAGTTTGGCGCTATACCGGTGAAAAATGGTCCCGCCAATCAGAGGAACTACCAATTACGCGGATTTTAGATTTGGCAATTTTGGTTGTTGAAACGACTAAATATTTTCAGGATGCCTATCGTTTTGAAAAATTTTATGATGTCACCAATCCGGTGGTGGAAATCATCGGCCTACAAGGCAACCGGATGACAGTAGAAATAGCGATGGACAATCCGAAAATTGATGAAGATATTTTATTATTTCATGATACCTTACAAAAAGATGGCGAATTAATTGGTGAACGGCTGAGGACATTAAAGCGTCTATTAGATGAAGCTGGCTATTAGTATAATTTTGTTGCAGTAAGCATCTCACTATTAATTTTTCAACCATTTAGCTATCAAAAAAAATTTCGTTATCACACCCGCAGTAGATTTGGAGGAAGCAGCATGAGGGATTTCGTTATCACCAATGGAAGACCATTTACAAAAATAGAACAGCAGATGATTTGGCGCAAGCCTCAAAGTCATCAAACCAGCCAGGAAGAAATTCGGATTGCCGGTGAAATCAAAGAAAACTGGTTAGATACAGAATTAAAAATCAGCAATATTTTATTAGAAGGGGACGCTGGCTCGGGGAAGACCCAGCTGGCCAAAGCCCTCTCGGCTGATTTGCAGCTGCCTTATACTAAAATCACTTGCTTTGCCGACATGGATAAATCAGATGTCTTTGGTGCTCTGTTGCCGATTGTTGAGAGTGATCGGGAGGAAGATCAAGAATTATTGGAAAGTATTTACCAGACTGAAAGCCTTGAAACAGTGCTCGAGTTAATCGGCCGTCATTATTCCATTGACGCCTTCAATGCCAAACAAAAATTAGTTGCCTTTATTAATCGGATTGAAGCTGGTGATACCAGTTCTGTTCAATATAAATATTATCCATCAGAAATTGTCCGGGCCATCGAGAAAGGCTATCTTCTGGAAATCCAAGAACCAACTGTGATTCGTGATGCCTCTGTTTTAGTGGCATTAAATTCGGCTTTAGAATCCGATGGCATGTTGAATCTGCCCACCGGAATGGTGCAGCGGCATCCGGATTGTGTGATTGTGATTACCACCAATCGCAATTATCAGGGCAATCGCCCGTTGAATGAATCCTTGCGGGATCGCATGCAGCATGCCGAAAAAATGGATTTACCGCCTCTATCGGTAATGGTGGAACGGGGTATCGCCAAAAGCGGCATCAATCAAGAAGAGCTGCTAGAAAAAATGGCAGAAATTGTTCGGCTATTGGATTTGACAGCAAAAAACAATGCCATCAAGGGTGTCGCTGGCATGCGTTCGTATTTTTATTGGATCAATACGTATAAAAATCAAGAAGATTTATTTGCAACCATTTATCAAAAGGTTTTATATAAGCTAACCACCGATGAAAATGAACTCAAAATTTTAGAAGATGCCTTAGCAGAAAGCCAGCTCCTATTTGAGCTGCGGGGAATTATCAACCAGCAGCCTCGACAAAAGGCTGGCCGTAAAATTTCTCAAACGGATGCCAAAGAGCGCAATATTTTTGAGGACAGTCTAACTGCCAATTTAGTGGCACCAGCAGATGAACTGTCAACAGTTGAAGAAAAGACAGCAGAGACTGAAGAAGTGCAAAAGCAGGAGGAAACGCCCAAAACTAATATTGCAGAACCTTCAAGTCGAACCAATGAAGAGCTAGCTACAGACGAGCTTGAAAGGCAAGCCAGTCTTGAACATTCAGAAAGCGGCGAGTTTACTGAAAAAACGGAAGCTGGTCTTGGAGAAGGGGCACTCACCACCTTTAACGAAGCCCAGTCGACTGAAAAAAAGGAGTTGAATAAAGCTGCCAGAGAATTCTTGAAGCAGACAATTCATAATAAAAGTGGTCTAATAATCCATAGGCCAACAATGGATGCTGAATTATTAAAGGCCGCTCAGACTGCAAAGCAACCCTTGTTAAAAACAGTTGACCAATTAAGCCGCCAGATGTTAGCGATTCTTGAAAAAGAGCAGCCGGCAAATTATCAAACTGGTAAATATGAAGGCAGTCGCTTTAATGCGAGTCGAGTTGCCTATGGCGATTTTAAAAATTTTGATCGCCAAAATCCACCAACTGAAGGGCCTTCTTTAGCGCTTGCTTTAAGAATTGACGAATCCGGTTCAATGATTCGTGATCAGCGTTTAGAATCAGCACGAGCTGCTGCTCTGGCTGTCAACGAATTTGCGAAAGAAGTTAACATTCCCCTTTTAATTTATGGCGACACTGCTGATAAAAATATGCGGGAAAAAACTTCGGTTTATTCTTATAAGGAGTTTGCAGATAGTTTTCAATTTGTCGACGGCAAACTAATGACGATGACACCTCGGCAAAATAATCGTGATGGCGTCGTTTTGCGCTTGATTGCCGATAAGTTAGTTCAGCAAACCGCTACGACTAAGCTTTTAATTAATATCAGTGACGGTCAGCCAAAAGCATTACCGGATTATTCTGGTCAAAAGGCCCAGGCTGATATTCAACAGGTCTTAAACGATTACGAACGGCAAGGGATTATTTTCTTAGCCGCCGCAATCGGCCAAGACAAAGAAATCATCAAAAATATTTACGGGGAACAGCGCTTTTTAGATATTTCTGATTTGCAAACACTCCCAATGCAGTTAATTGAATTAATCAGCCGCTATCTTTAATTTAAAAAATTAAACACATCGACTTTATTATCCATCGTTTTTTTAGGAGTTTCCTTAAGAAAATTAAGAAGGTAAAGTTTATGTGTTTTTTTTGTTTAGACCACAAATCAAAAAATAACATTTGAAATCTTATCGAGAAGGCTTCCCAGAATTCAGTGATTGCGTTAGAATAAAATGAAAGAAGATTAGATTAAAATGAGTTTTTATGACTGTTTTCAGAAAGAAAGCAAGTTTTTTTGTGAAAATGAAAACGAAAGCTTTGTTCACATTTAAAAATGTTTCTTTTTAAATTTGGTCGAAAATTTTTTTAATTTAAAAAACAAGATTAATTTAGCTTGTTTACAAAAAAAACATAATTTTCCTTTTCTCTTTTGTGAAATATATGTTATCTTTAATATACGGAGAAAATGAAAATTTAGTGAGGAGGCGAGGGGCGAAATTGAAAAAAATGAGAAAACAGATTGCCGAATTTAAACGCACTTTCAATACCGGTGAAAATTTTTACAGTCAGCATCTACTCGGTGCAAGGCCCTCAAAAAATGACGAAATTGAGGGTTATACCTTTCGGGTTTGGGCACCCCATGCTCAACAGGTTTGGTTAGCGGGTGACTTTAATGATTGGGATAAAAGTTTACCTTTAACCTTTGACAGCAACAGTGGGATTTGGGAGATTTTTACGGACATCCCCAAAGAAGAACAATTATACAAGTACATAATTCAACGGGCAGATGGATCAGAGGTATTTAAATTTGATCCCTATGCGATTCAGTTTGAAGAACGACCTGGCAATGCGGCTGTCCTTCACACGATTCCAGAAAAAAAATGGCAGGATGGATTATGGCTAGGCCGCCGCAAACGCAGCAACCACTTTAAACGACCTCTTAACATATACGAAGTTCACGCAAGTTCTTGGCGCCGTCATCCTGATGGCCGACTTTTTACATTTTCCGATTTAACCAATGAATTAATTCCTTACGTTAAAGAAATGGGTTTCACCCATATTGAATTTATGCCTTTGATGGAACATCCACTTGGCGCATCTTGGGGCTATCAACTGACGGGCTATTTTGCTTTAAGCTCCTACTACGGAACTCCAGAAGAATTTCAAACTTTTGTAGAAACTTGTCATATTAATAATATTGGCGTTTTTGTCGATTGGGTGCCGGGACATTTTTCCCGCAACGACGACGCATTGGCTTACTACGACGGCACACCACAATTTGAATACAGCGACATCGACCGAGCGGAAAATCGCGGCTGGGGCTCGCTGAATTTTGATTTAGGCAAGCCAGAGGTCCAAAGCTTTTTAATTTCAAATATTTTATATTGGATTGAGATGTTCCACATTGACGGCATTCGAGTCGATGCCGTTTCCAACATGATTTATCGGGATTACGATATGGGACCTTGGTCGCCAAATCATGAAGGCGGCAATCGCAATTTTGAAGGCTTTTACTTCCTACAAAAATTAAATTCAGTGGTTAAACTGGCTCATCCAGATGTCATCATGGTGGCGGAAGAAAGTTCATCTGACACAAAGATTACCGGTATGGTAGAAAGCGGTTCACTGGGCTTTGATTACAAATGGAATCTTGGCTGGATGAACGACGTCTTGAAATTTTTCGAAATGGATCCAATTTACCGCAAAGATAATTTAAATTTATTAACCTTTTCTTTCATGTATATGATGGATGAGAATTTTATTTTGCCTTTTTCCCATGACGAAGTGGTTCACGGCAAAAAGAGTCTGATGCATAAGATGTGGGGCGATCGTTATCGGCAATTTGCTCAGCTTAGAACGATGTTCACCTATTGGGCGACTCATCCCGGCAAACAATTATTGTTTATGGGCAGTGAGTGGGGGCAATTCTTAGAGTGGAAGTATGATGAGAGTCTGGAATGGGTCGATTTAAAGGATGATTTAAATAAAAAAATGCAAAACTTTACTCAGCATTTAAATCGCATGTATTCCGAAGAAAAATCACTGTGGATTCACGACGATTCTTGGGAAACGATTGAAATTATCGACGCCAATAACACGAGTGATACCGTCTTGAGCTTTATGCGTAAAGGTAAAACCAAAAGTGATTTTTTAATTATCGTGATGAATTTGACACCAGTTGAGCGCCAGGATTTTCATATTGGCGTACCTTATCCAGGCGTCTATCAAGAAGTCTTCAATACCGAGATGGTTCAATGGGGCGGAACTTGGACGGCCCACAATACTGATAAAAAATCACAGGATCTTCAGTTTAATCAACTACCTCATCTAATTCAAACAACAGTTCCTGCCTTAGGAACTTTGATTATCAAACCAAAAAGTGTCAATGTCCGCAGCAAAAAATAAGTAATGGCTACAATAGTAGGGGGAATCGTGATGAAAAAAGAAATGCTAGCAATGATTTTAGCGGGGGGCAAGGGCACCCGCTTAGAAAAATTAACAGAATCTGTCGCCAAACCGGCAGTGCCCTTTGGCGGACGGTATCGAATTATCGACTTTACTTTAAGCAACTGTGCCAACTCTTCCATTAATGATGTCGGCGTTGTCACCCAATACGAACCCCGCGAACTTAATTTCCATGTAGGCAGCGGTGTAAATTGGGGCTTAAGCGGTATCGATTCCGGTGTAACTATTTTACAACCATTCTCATCTTCTGCTGGCGGCAAATGGTTTGAGGGAACCGCAGATGCGATTTTACAGAATATCGCCTTTATCGATCACGAAGATCCTGAATATTTATTGGTCTTATCCGGTGACCATATTTATAAAATGAATTACGATCACATGCTGGAAACTCATAAAGAAAACAATGCTGATTTAACGATTGCGGTGATTGAGGTTCCTTTAGATGAAGCGTCGCGCTTTGGGATTATGAATACCGATGAGAACGATCAGATTGTCGAATTCGAAGAAAAGCCTTCCAATCCAAAAAGTAATTTGGCTTCAATGGGTATTTATATTTTTAACTGGCAGTCTTTAAGAAAACTATTGGTGGACAGCCAAGAAACTGGCGTGGATATGTCAGACTTTGGTTCAAATGTCATTCCAAGATATATTAACGACCAAAAAAATGTTGTCGCTTATCGTTTTTCCGGCTATTGGAAAGATGTCGGCACAGTGGATTCTTTATGGCAAGCCAATATGGATTTTTTAAATTTGGACAATGAATTAAATATTCACGATCGTTCTTGGCGGATTTATACGAAAAATACCATGGCACCACCGGAATTTATTGATGAAACAGCTGAGATAAATGAATCAATTGTGGTGGATGGCTGCTATGTTGCCGGTAAAGTCCATCGAAGTGTGCTATCGACGGATGTGCAAGTAGGCGAAGGCTCAGAAATTATTGAGAGCGTCCTGATGCCAGGAGCTAAAGTTGGCAAAAATGCTCGCTTGTATCGGACGATTGCTGGTGAAAATTCCGTTATCAATGATGGTGTGACAATCGATGGTAGCGAAGGCATTCAGTTAGTTGGTCACGGCGAAGTAATAGGAGGAGAGTAATATGAATAATAGAAACTGCGGTATCATCTCAAATATTGATAATAAAGAAAAAGTTTCTGAACTAACCGAGCGCCGAGACCTGTCTACCTTAACCTTTGATTGTAAATATCGAATTATTGACTTTCCTCTTTCTAATGCGATGAATGCGGATTGCAATACCGTTTATTTCACCTTAAGTCAACGCTCTTTCCAATCAGTCTCAGACCATCTTGGTAGTGGTCGTGAGTGGGGCTTTGATGGGATTCGTAAACGTTACTTTACTTATGTAACGGACCCGCAGGATTTATACAAAGACAATATTTATTATGAAAATCTGATTGATTATTTAAAGAAATCAAAATCTGTCGTCACCTTTGTGATGGGAACTGATATTATCGCCAACGTTGATTTAAATCCGGTGGTCGCTTTTCATCATCAAGAAGGCGCTGTGATTACGGCCATCTATAAAAATGTTTTAGAAGATAAATTATCCCAATACTGCAACCTTTTGGAATTAGATGAGTTTGGTGTAATCACTGGAGTTACCTGCGAGTCAGCCGAACCGCAGGATACTTACACGAGTTTGTGCTTAAATGATTTTGTTGTCGATACCAAATGGTTAATCAAACGCTTAGAGTTGGCGGTTGAAGGACAAGAAAATCTGACATTACAGGAATTAATTTACAGCTCGTTATTAGGCGGCGAAAAAACCGTTGGCTATGAGTTTAATGGCTATATCAGCAATATTTTTGATATCCAGTCTTACTTCCAAAGTAATATGGATATGCTGAGCTATCCTAAAATGCACAATTTACTATTTGGTGAAAATAAAGTCTACACCAAATTGAAAAATGAGGCACCGACTTATTACTGCCAAGATTCAAATGTCAAGAAAAGTCATTTTGGTGCCGGCTGTGTGATTCGCGGCACTGTCCAAAATTCAATTATCTCTCGACTAGTCAAAGTTGACTTGGGTTCGATTGTCAGAAATTCAATTATTATGGGAGGCACAAAAATCGGCGAGAATGTTCAGATTCAATATGCTATTATAGATAAGAACGTAGTGATTGATGACGATGTGAAAATTACCGGCACGTTAAATGAGCCTGTGGTAATCAGTAAGGGCTCCCATATCACTAAGAATGTAGAAGGTCGAGTGATAACAGCATGAAAATTGTCTATGCGGCAGCAGAATGCGCACCATTTTTTAAAACAGGGGGATTAGGGGATGTCATGGGGGCACTCCCTAAGGAAATAGCAAAAAAAGGGGAAGAAGTCGCTGTGATTCTTCCTTTTTATGAGAAAATCATGGCCCCAAAATTCAAAGCTGATTTACAGGATGAATTTAATTTCATCGTCGAAGTTGGTTGGCGGGAGCAATATTGCGGCGTCAAGTCTTTGAAAAAAGATGGTCTGAATTATTATTTCATCGATAATCAGTATTATTTTGGCAGAGATGGCATTTACGGATACTTTGATGATGGCGAACGCTTTGCCTTTTTCCAAATGGCCGTGATTGAAGTCCTAGAGCGGATTGAATTTATTCCTGATGTGCTGCATGTCAATGATTACCATACGGCGATGATTCCTTTCCTATTAAAGGAAAAATATCGGTGGATTAATGCTTACGCTGATATTAAAACGGTCTTATCCATTCATAATTTACAGTTCCAAGGAATTTATGCGCCGCAAATTTTAGCTGATTTGTTCGGCATGGGCTTGGAAAAATATTATGACGGCACGATTCGCTTTAATGACTGTGTCAATTTTATGAAGGCCGGCTTAATTTATGCCAATCAGATTGTCACCGTGAGTCCAACCTATGCTGAAGAAATAAAAACGCCGGAATTCGGTGAACATTTAGAGGCGATTTTAAATCAAGAAAGCTGGCATTTGACGGGTATCTTAAACGGGATTGATTACGATGTCTTTGATCCGGCAACAGATCCGCATATTTATCAAAACTTTGACAGCCAAAAACCAGCTGGCAAGGCAGAGAATAAAGCACAATTGCAAAAGGAATTAGGCTTGCCAGTAAAAAAAGACGTTCTTTTAATTGGCGCTGTCAGTCGCTTAACCCATCAAAAGGGCTTTCAGCTTTTAGTCAATGAGATGAATAATCTATTGCAGTTTGATGTGCAGGTGGTAGTGTTAGGAACCGGTGAATATTCTTTTGAAGAGGCCTTCCGTTACTTTAACGGGGCCTATCCGAAAAAACATCGGGGCATTATTGATTTTGACTTAGATTTAGCTCAGAAAATTTATGCTGGTGTCGATTTATTCTTGATGCCTTCAGCCTTTGAGCCCTGTGGCTTGTCTCAAATGATTTCCATGCGCTACGGCACACTGCCCCTCGTCCATGAAATTGGCGGCTTAAAGGATACTGTGATTCCTTACAATCCGCTGACGAAAACGGGAACCGGCTTTGGCTTTGTCGATTTTGATAGCTATATCTTTATGGAAACTATCAAAAAAGCCTTAAAGGTCTTTGTGGAAGAACCGAAAATTTGGCAAAAAATGATGGCTCAGGGGATGACCACTGATTTTAGCTGGACCGCTCGCAGTAGTGAGTATCAAAAAGTTTATCAAAAGCTGTTTTAGGAGTTAGTTTAATAAAAAGGTCGTGAATTTTGTGAAGATAACGAAAGAAAATTTTGAAGAACTATTCATTCAGAAACTAAGAGAATATTATGCTTTGGATATTTCAGAAGCCGGGGATGCAGAATTATTAAATACCTTAGGCCGGATTATCACGAGTTATTACAACGCAAATGTTGTCGAAACTAACAAAGTTTATGCAGGTCACCACGTCAAGCAGGCATACTATTTTTCCATCGAGTTTTTACCGGGGAAAATGTTAAAAAATAATTTGCTGAAATTAGGCCTCTTAGATACGGTCACTTCTGCCTTGGCTGAGATGGGCATCGACATTGAAAAATTAGCCAATGTTGAAAAGGATATGGCCTTAGGTAATGGCGGTCTTGGCCGCTTGGCATCTTGTTTTATGGAATCCTTAGCTGCCGGCAGTTTTCCTGGTCACGGTAATGGTATTCGCTATTCCTATGGTCTGTTTAAACAACGGATTGTCGACGGCTATCAAGTTGAAATTCCTGATGATTGGTTGAAAAATCCCAATGTCTGGGAAGTTCGCAAGGAATCCCGGGCAGAAAATGTCCGCCTTGGTGGGAATGTCTATCTTGTGCCGCTACCAAACGGCAACTTTAAACCGGTCTATGAAAGTGCGCAAATTTTACGGGCGGTTCCCTATGACACCGGTATGATTGGTTACCACAATAATACGGTTAACAATATGCGACTATGGTCAGTGGAAATTCCGGCTTCAGAGGAATGGCGTTATGATTCATTGCAGGAAAAACGTCAATTTGAAGACTTGACCTCAGTTTTGTATCCAGATGATTCCAATGAATACGGTCGGTTAGTTCGTTTAGCGCAAGAATACTTTTTTGTCTCTGCTGGACTGCAAAGCATTATCAATTTCCAAAAGAAAAATCATATTCCAATGGAAGCTTTGCATCATCAAATTGCAGTGCATATCAATGACACCCATCCGGCGATGGCCGTCGCAGAATTAATGCGAATTTTAATTGATGAAGAGGATCTCAGCTGGGATACAGCCTGGCATGTGACAACTAAGGTTATGAGCTATACAAATCACACCATCATGCAGGAGGCTTTAGAAACTTGGCCGATTGGCATGGTTCAACAAGTTGTGCCACGGATTTATCAAATTATTGAAGAGATTGACCGGCGTTTTGTCGAAGAAATGACCGGCAAGCATCCCCATTATTTGATTGAAAATACTCGTATTATTGCACATGAGCGGGTGCGGATGGCGAATTTGGCTATCATCGGTAGTCACAGTGTCAATGGCGTAGCAAAACTGCATTCTGAATTATTAAAAAATGTTGTACTGCATGATTTTTACACGCTATATCCAGAAAAATTCAATAATAAAACCAATGGGATTGATGTTCGCCGTTGGCTGCATCTCTCTAATCCAGCCTTAGGTAAAGTTTTAGATCAAGCCATTGGCAGTGGCTGGCGGGATGATATTCATCAGTTGCGCCAACTAGAAGACTTTATTGAAGATGACCAAGTGCTTAATGATTTAGCAGCTGCTAAGTTGACAAATAAAAAACATTTGGCCCAATGGATTTTTGAAAAACAAGGGATTGAATTAAACCCAGAAGCAATTTTCGATGTTCATATTAAACGATTCCACGGCTACAAACGCCAATTGCTGAATTTATTGCATATCATGAAATTGTATTTGGATTTAAAAGAAAATCCTGAATTAGAGATGCATCCAAGAGTCTTTATGTTTGCCGGAAAGGCAGCACCAAGTTATCAATTTGCCAAAATGAATATCAAGTGCATTAACGAAGCCGCCCGCTTAATCAATAATGATCCAGATGTAAATCAAAAACTGAAGGTTATTTTTATTGAAGATTATAATGTGACTAAAGCTCAGAGTATTATTCCAGCAGCCGATGTCAGCGAACAAATTTCACTAGCCTCCAAAGAAGCTTCCGGCACGAGTAATATGAAGTTCATGCTAAACGGCGCTTTAACCATGGCGACATTAGACGGCGCCAATGTCGAAATTCGTGATGAAGTCGGCGATGATAATATCTTTATCTTTGGCTTAACTGAAAAAGAAGTGTATGAATATTATCATAATGGTACCTATAACTCGCGGGAACTTTATCAAAATAATCAAATGATTCGCCGCGTAGTCGATACGCTGATTGATGGCACCATTCCTAATGTCCGAATTGAAGGCGGCGAATTGTATAAGACACTGGTTGATTACAATGATGAATATTTTGTCTTACGTGACTTTGAAAGTTATGTTGCAGCGCAAAAACGCCTTGATTTAGATTACGGCGATCAACGTCTGTGGCAGCAAATGTCCTTAATCAATATTGCCCACGCTGGACATTTTTCAGCGGATGATACCATCAAACAATATGCCGATGATATTTGGCATATCCAAGCAATAGACCCTAAAGGAAGTCGTTAAAATGGCAGAAATCAACGTCCAATTCAATCCGTGGCAGGAGACTTTTAAAAAACCTTTTGGTGCGGTGGCAGTAAATCAGACTGTCACCTTCAATTTAAAAGTAACTGCTGAAAATCCGAAAGTTTTTTTAGTGATTCGTAAGGAAAACAGTTTTCAAGAAGAGTGTTTGATGAAGGCGACAGAAGATAATTTTTATGCAATTGATTTTCAATTAGCCAAAGAAATTGGCTTGTATTTCTATTATTTTAAAATTGAAGTCCATCAGCCTGAACGCGACATTGTGGCTTATGTCGGTAAAAATCATCAGAATTTAGCACCAAAATTAACAGGGAATTTAGAAGAAGTCTGGGAATTTCAACTGACCTCCTTTGAGGCAGAAATTGATCAAGCGCCTGAGTGGTACCGTCAGGCGATTGCCTATCAAATTTTTCCAGACCGGTTCAATGAAGTGCGGGATACTCTGCCAAATCGGGCAGATAGTTTGTATTACTTAAATAAAACAGATGCGCCTTATTATATTAAGGACGAAAAGGGCGAAGTGGTTCGCTGGGATTTTTACGGCGGTAATTTTGCTGGTATTTTAGCCAAACTGCCTTATCTAAAAAAGCTTGGGGTTTCTTTGATTTACTTAAACCCAATTTTTGAAGCCGGCAGCAATCATCGGTATGATACGGGGGATTATTTCAAAATCGATGATTTTCTTGGCAATAATGAAGACTTTAAAAAGTTTGTCGAACAACTTCATCAAGAAGGCATTCGTGTAATTTTAGATGGCGTTTTTAACCATGTTGGTCGCAATAGCCGTTACTTTAATGGCGACGGCAGCTATGATAGTCTCGGTGCTTATCAATCACGACAAAGTCCTTATTATCCGTGGTTTAATTTTGGTCATTTTCCAGAAGATTATCGTTCTTGGTGGGGTTTTAAAAATCTACCAGAAACTAATAAACAAAATCCCGGCTTTCAAGATTTTATTTATGGCAAAGACGGTGTGATTGATTATTGGTCGAACTATGGAGTTGACGGTTGGCGAATTGACGTTGCCGATGAATTTCCTGACTTTTTCCTGCGGGGCATTCGCAATCGGTTAAATCATCATAAAGACCAAATTTTAATTGGCGAAGTCTGGGAGGACGCCTCCAATAAAATTTCCTATAATCAACGAAGGGATTATATTTTAGGGAATAGTTTACATGGAGTAATGAACTATCCTTTGAAAAATGCCATCGTTGCCTTAGTGACTGACCGGCAAACACCAGAAGGAGTCGCGTGGGAGTTGACGAGTCTGCGGGAAAATTATCCGCGGGCCAATTTCTTTAATGGGTTGAATCATTTGAGTACCCATGATACCGAACGGATTTTTTCTTTATTGGATCAAAATATCAAAGCCTTAGAGCAAGCCGTCGCCTTTATGTTTTGTGTGCCTGGCGTCCCTTGTATTTATTATGGGGACGAGGCTGGTCTGACTGGCGGCAAAGATCCAGATAATCGCAAGTTTTACCCGTGGGGACGGGAGAATGAAAAAGTAAAAAATATTTATCAAGACTGGAGCAAGCGCCGCAAAGAAAAAGCGGTTTTAGCAGAAGGTGAAGTGTATTTTGGTTATTACCAAGATTTTATGATTGTTTTACGAGCAGATCAGACAGATTACGCCCTTTTGATTTTAAATACCAGCAGCTCAGAAGCGATGCTGGTCTTCGAGGAAATCGATTTTCTACGGCCGTTACCTGAAAAATTGGCTCAAGCAATTAAGCAGATGCCTCCGCAAAAACTGAGCGGCAAAGATTGCCTCTATCGTGATTACCGTTTTTAAAAAGTTATCAGATAAAATGAAAAGCAGCCTTCATCTGGGGATATGAAGGTTGTTTTTTGCGCTTACCTATGGTTTCATTGAAGGAGAAAGAAGACAAAGGAGCGAGCAGATGATTAAATTAGTTGCAGTAGACATGGACGGTACTTTTTTACACTCAGATAAAACTTACAACCGTGATTGGTTTAAGGAGCTGCGTCAGCAAATGACCTTTGATGGCGTTAAATTTGTCGTCGCCAGCGGCAATCAGTATTACCAGCTACGGAGTTTTTTTGACGACTGGCAAAGTATTCCCTTTGTTGCTGAAAATGGCGGCTTAGTGCTAGACGGAGAAGAAGAACTTTTTGTTGGCAATATCCTTCCTGAGGTGATTGAAAAAACCTTAAAGATCTTGGCAGAGTATCAAGTGGCCACTTTACTATGCGGCCGCAAAAAAGCCTATTACACGACTGACAATCAACAGTTGGTGGATTACATCGCTGAATATTATTATCGTATGGAAAAAGTTCAGCAATTTTGGCCATTGCCAGCGGACCGATTTTTAAAATTTGCGAATATTGTTAAAAATCCGGAACACGCAGCGGAGTTGACGAAAGTCTTAAATGAAAAATTAGCCGGTGAAATGATTCCTGTGAATAGTGGGCATCAGGATATTGATATTATTTTACCGGGGGTTAACAAGGCCCATGGCTTGAAATTATTAGGGGAAAAATATCAAATTTTACCAAATGAAATGATAGCTTTCGGCGATGCCGGCAATGATTTAGAAATGCTGAAATTTGTGGAGCATGGTTTTGCGATGGCCAATGGGCAAGAGGTGATTAAAGCAATCGCCCAAAAGGTTGTGCCTAGCAATAATGAAGACGGTGTGTTACAAACAATTCAAGACTTTGTCGACAACAAGTGGGAATATCCTTATGCTTAAGTATCGTTTGCTTAAGGCAGAAGATGCTGCGGCTTTTTACCAGCTGTCTAAACAGCTGGATCAAGAGACCCCTTACATGCTGTATCTGCCAGATGAACGGCAGGAAAATCTGGCGGCATTGGAAAATATTTTGACAACGGCCAACGAAACTGGATTTTTGTTGGGTGTGTGGCAGGATTCAGAGGAGCTGATTGGTTATATTTCAGCTAAGGTAACACCCTTGCAAAAAATCCAACACACCGCTTACATCGTTATCGGTATCCGGCAAGCTAATTGTAGGCAGGGCATTGGCAGCCGGCTTTTTACAGAATTGGAGACTTGGGCGAAACAAAAGCAGCTGCATCGTTTAGAGTTAACTGTTATGACAGAAAATCAAGCGGGCCTCCAACTATATCAAAGCAAAGATTTTGTCATTGAAGGTATCAAAAAAGACAGTATTTTTATGAATGGTCGTTATCAAGATGAATATCATATGGCAAAGCTACTTTAGCCAATAGCCAAATTAATCAATAAAACAGACTCTAAAAAGAAAGCCAGTCGGCAATCTTCTCAGAGTCTGTTTATTTTATAAAAATATTATTTAGATTTTTCGACGTCGCCAGTGTTTATCACAGGCTGAGTACCTTTGTCGGTAATAATGGAAACCAAAAGATTATTAATCAATTGGACTTTGCGGTCATCAGTAAAATTAATTTCCTGGCCGTCTTCGATTTGCTCCAAGGCCATTTGAGTCATTGAAACGGCCCCTTCAACAATCGTTTGGCGGGCAGATAAAATTGCTTTGGCCTGTTGCCGTTGCAACATAGCGCTGGCAATCTCGGTTGCATAGGCCAAGTGGTTCAAACGAGTTTCAATCACTTCAACGCCGGCTACTGCCAAACGGTCTTGCAATTCCTTAGCCAATTCAGCAGATACTTCATTTGTATTGCCTCTTAAGGTAATATCGCCGTCTCCATAGCTGTCATAAGGATATTGCGTGGCAATGTGGCGAATAGCTGTCTCACTTTGAATTTCGACAAAATCTTGATAGTAATCAACATCAAACAAAGCTTTAGCGGTGTCGACTACTTTAAACACAACAACGGCGGAAATTTCAATCGGATTGCCTTCTGAATCATTGACCTTCAACAGTGAGCTGTTAAAGTTGCGAACTTTTAAAGATACGTTGATTTTATTGGTAAAGGGCGTGATAACAAATAGTCCGTTGTCTTTGATCGTACCTAAATACTGACCAAAAAACAAAACTGCTTTGGCCTGATTCGGGCTGACAATGGTAAAAGAACTGAGAAAAAGAAAAGCTAAGATAATAATCACCGTTCCTAAAAGCATCGGCAAAACGCGAATATCATCTCCAGAGACACCCATAAAAAATAAATAGAGACCACCCAAAATTGCCAAAATTAAAACGATTAAAGCCAAGTAGCCATTGACATGGAAAGTATTTTTTTCCTTCATCATTTTTCCTCCTTATTTATTACATCTAAGTTCATCTAATTCAATAAATCCTGAGACCAAAAAACTTTTTGATAGTGGCGATTAACGGCAAAGGTGATGATGGCAAAGATCACCAGCGTAATCAAAGTAATCAAGAGAGTTTGGCCGGTTAGCACGAGCCAAAAGCCCAGAGCTGCTGTCACAAGTCCGCCGATAATCAACACGCCAAAATAAATGAAAACCATCCCCCAAGTACCAGCACCTCGATTAAATAATTGGGAAACACTGGTCCAATTGGTCGTCAAAAGGCGATAATCTCGATAGAAATAATAGCAGCTTAATAAATAAGTCCCTAAAAAATCCCCTAACAGAACGCCGATGATTAAGAGTGGATTAGCCTGCATGACCAGGCTGATAATCAACACCATAAGCCCCGTTAAAATCATTTGCACAATGACCGCAAAACGGAATTTCACCTTTAAATAGTCGCTAAAATTCATCGGTAACGAACGGATAAATTCAAAATTATCGCCGTCTAAAGAAATCATCATGCTGCCGATGGAGGTCGTATTAATTGTAAAGGCGGAATAAAAGACACCAATTACAAAGGCAATCGGCCAAAAATCAGCACTTATCCCAACTAAATTAAAACCAGAAGTCATCATATTGATCAGCATAATCAAAGGAATTAACGCAATCGAGCTAAAAGCCTGCAGCATTAAAGTTGGATTTTTAATCAGTGACAAGTTGTAGGTCATCAGCTGTCGATTTAAACTGCGATAGGCAATTTTTTTCTTGCTGGCTTTTTCCGAAAGGACCGGAGTATATTCTCCGCTGGCATAATTGTACATTCTTGGCACGACAAATTTAATCGCCAAAACAAAAATCAAGCCGGTCACCCCTAAAATGCCGATAATCGACAGGACTCCTCCTAAACTAAAGGGATGCACGATGGCCATGTGAAAGGGTAAAAATGGCGGTAGCGGTGTCTGATCTGGCAGCACGCCTTCATAGACATAAGTTTGCTGAGAATTGACATATAAAATTCCTGCCACCATCCCGATGGTTGGAATCACCATTAACAAAGTAGTAAAAACACTTTTGTGGCGATTAAACCATTTTGATTGGACCAATACGGAAACCAAAAGGGCACTGAAGCCTAAAATAATGAAAAAGAAGGCCAAGCCCAACACAATCGCAATAACAAAATTAATGATTGGTGCAGCACTGCTGCGAAAAGCAGTGAAACCAAATAGCACAAAAACCGGCAGCTGAAAAGGGGCAACGGTCAAGGCAACCGTTAAAAATTTCCCCATAAAGACAGAGGCCTGTGTGTAAGGCAACGGCAGATAATCTTTTAAATCTTTGCTGTCATAAAAGACATTAAATAAAATTGAAATTGATTGAGAAAAAGACATCAAACCAAACATCAAACAATAAAACGTGAAAAAGCCGGGGTAGTTTGGATAATCCACTGACATCATAATCAAGCCATACATAAAGGCAAACATCACCGCAATCAAAACATACTGACTCAGTAAACTGCGGGTCAAGGACTTGTCTTGGCGATTTTTCTTTCTAAGCTGCATGGTTGTCTGCGGATTAGCATAGAGCAGGTTAATTTTGAAAAGTTCCCATACTTGAGTTTTATTCATGGGCTAGGCCTCAGAACTTTCTGAACTAATCGCAGCGCTGGCTTGCTGTTCTGATTGGCGCCCAGCCATTTTTAAGTAAACAGATTCCAAAGACTCATCTCCTGCTGAAGCCAAGAGGTCATCTACTGAACCGTTATAGATTAATTCCCCTTGCTTTAAAATCGCCAATTCATCGCACAATTGCTGTGCAGTATCTAAAACGTGGGTCGAAAAAATAACCGTTTTTCCTTTGGCTGCATGGGCCTTCATCAATTCTTTTAAGTCAAATGCCGCTTGCGGGTCTAAGCCTTGCATCGGTTCATCTAAAATCCAGACATCTGGATCGGAGAGTAGGGCACCAATCAAAATGGCTTTTTGCCGCATCCCGTGGGAAAAATTATCCAATAATTCATTACCCTTATCCTCAAAATCAAACAGTTTAGTGTATTTCGCAATTTGCTGATTTTTTGTAGCTTCAGATAAACTAAAGGCCACAGCAATTAAATTCCAATATTCATTGGCTGTTAATTGCAAAAATAAATCCGGTGTATCAGGAACATAGCCAATCGTCTTTTTAATCGCCAGACGATTGTCCGCTAATTTTTGGTTGTCAAAAAAAATATCTCCGCTCGTTGGATTAATCGTGCTGACTAAACATTTAATCGTTGTCGATTTACCGGCACCGTTATGTCCGAGAAAGCCAAAAATTTCTCCTTCCCGAATTTTTAAATTTAAATCCTTTAAAGCAATTTTATCTCCGTAATGCTTGGCAACATTTACTAATTCAATCATCTTATTTTCCCACCAATCCTTCAAATTATATTGCAACTTTTTTCAAAAAAAATCATGTTTTTTTCAAGTATGGCTATATTATACCGCTTTTAAAGGGATTAAAGAAGATAAATCCGTCGATTCTTAGCGTTACAGCTAACCTTTAAAAATCAATTGCATTGGTGTTTTGAAAGAATTCTTGTGCTAAACTAAAAGAAATTTAAAAAGGGTGTGATGGGATGCATTATGTTTTAGAAACACCGCGACTGCGTTTGCGAGAGTGGCAGCCGGGTGAAGAGCTTGAGTTAAGTAAGTTCTTAGCTGATCCTGAGGTGATGTACGCTTATGAGCATGGCTTTTCTGAAGCCGAGGTGAAAAATTGGCTGCAATGGAATCTGACTTCTTATCAAGAGAATCAATTTGGTTTGTGGGCGATGGAATTAAAAGCGAGCGGCGAAATTATCGGCGAGTGTGGGTTAACCTCACAGCAGGTGGCGGGTAAAAACTATTTGGAGATTGGCTACCATTTGCAAAAAAACTTTTGGGGACACGGCTATGCTATTGAAGCTGCCCGGGCTTGTAAGGAATACGCCTTTGAGCACCTTACCAATGAAGTTGTTTCAATCGTTCGTGATACGAATTTAGCTTCGATGAATGTAGCTATTCGCAATGGGATGCTGGTGAGGGAGCGATTTTCAAAGGATTATTATGGGCTAAAGATGCCTCATTACTTATTCAGCGTAAAAGAAGCTTAGTCAGAGTTCCAATATAAATATTATGTAAACTTGATTCCGGCAAAATAAAATTATTCCGCCAATTTTTCTAAAAGCTGGTCCTTTGTCAGCAATAAATTATTTTCTCTTAACTGCAGGTCTGCTTTCTCAATGGCAACTTGTGCTAGAGCTTCTTCAATAATGCGCAGATTTTGCTGCCATTGTTGGGACGTTCCACAATACTTTTCATGGCTTTCCTTCAGCTTTTTGATTAAAGCGAGGGAAAATCCCAATTTCTTTAGAGCTTGAATATTTTCAAAATCAGCGACTTCTTGCTCTGTGAAATCATACCAGCTCTGCTTTTTTTGAGGCGTTAAAAGCTCTAGTTTTAGATAATGTTTAACGGTGTCAACAGTTGTCTTTTGCTGTTTTACAAACTGGGAAATATTCATTTTTATTTTCTCCTTGTCAGGGGGTTAACCCCCTGTGTTTTACTTAGTATACCAAAAGGAGGAAAAAAACATGACCTTAATTTTTTATATCGTGACTGATTTTTACGGCAGCTTGATGCTTGTCGCCAGTAGTATTATGAAAACTAAAAAACAACTTTCTTTAAAACTGCTGCTAATAAATTTAGTTGGCGGCGGCTGTTTGTTCTTAGCACCCATTAGCCCAATTTTTTTCTATGGCGGGCTGAGTATTTTATTGTGTGCAGCAATTTTGAACGGACTGAGTCTCAATGGAAGAGTAAACTGGCGACATTTAGTAGTGAGATGTTTGTTTTCTCTGCTGCTACTTTATTGGCATAGCAAATTATAAAAGAGGGTGACAAGATGACGATTTTACCAGCGGCTGATATCTATCAGCGCTTAAAAAAATTGGAGATTGCCTATCAAGTTATTCAGCACAAAGCTGTTTATACGGTCGCTGATATCGATTTTAAAATTCCGGCATCCGCAGTGAAAAATCTATTACTGAAAGGGAACGGCAAAAACAATCCCCATTATTATCTTGTGGTGATGCCAGATTCCATCCAGTTGGACTTAAAAAAGCTGGCGTTATTTGTAGGCGAAAAACGCTTAAGTTTTGTGTCAGCTGAGGACTTAGCTGAGAAGTTCGGCCTACAGATGGGGGCGGTGGGGCCCTTGGCTTTGCCTGAAAAAAGAGGTGAGGGGAGCAGTTCTATAAAGGTTTTACTCCATCAAGATATCCCCCGCAATCAAAAAATCGGGTTTCATCCAAATCAAAATGACGCGACAGTGATTTTAGACTATGCTGATTTTTTAAAATATTTAGCGGCCCTGCACTACCAGCCATTTTATTTTTCTGGGGAGGATACACATGATACGTAACTTAACACAAAAAGATGCCGCAGCGTATCATCAATTACGGCTGCAGGCTTTGCAGGAAGCACCGGAGGCTTTTGCGGCAACTTATCAGCAGGAAAAAGATTATACGGAAGAACAAATTCAAAAGCGACTCGCCGACAAAAATCAGAAAATGTTGCTGGGCTTTTTCCATAATCAAACTTTAGTTGGCATGGTGGGCTGCTATCAAGAAAAGGGTTTGAAGTTAGCTCATAAAGGTGTAATTTTCGGCATGTATCTGCTGCCAGAATTTCATAAAAAAGGCTTTAGCCAACAATTATTGCAGCAATTGCTTACTGAAATCCCGCAAGCTTTTCCAATGATTGAACAAGTGAGTCTTTGTGTGAATGCTGAAAATTTTGTGGCCGTTCACCTGTATCAAAAACTAGGTTTCAAAGAATACGGCCATGAAGAAAACGCATTAAAGTGGGACAATCGTTATTACGATGAAATATTAATGTCAAAGCTGATTGGAGGGGAAAAAGATGGTTAAAAAAATTGCACTGCTCGCTGATGTCCACGGAAATTTGACCGCCTTTAAAGCCGTGCTAGCAGACTGTCAAGAAAAAGCGGTGGAGGACTATTGGTTTCTTGGGGATTTATTGTTGCCAGGTCCAACTGGCCAGCAGATTTTTGCGGAGCTAAAAAAATTAAATTTGTCGATAACAGTCAGAGGCAACTGGGATGATTGTCTGCTAGAGGTACTGGATAAAAAGATTGATTTAGCTGACCCAACCGACGTTTACATTGGCATGCTGACGAAATTTGTTTACCAAGGCTTGTCTTTGGAAAATATTGACTGGCTGCGAAATTTACCCTTACATCAGTCGACGACAGTGGAAGGAATTAATTTTGGAATCAGTCATAATCTACCGGCAGAAAACTGGGGCAGTAGCTTGTCGACAGTTGGCAAACAAGCTGAGTATGACCGACTTTTTGAAGGGGATTTAGAAGAGTTAGATGTTGCTATTTATGCCCACGTGCACCACCAAACATTGCGCTACAGTAGCCAAGACCAATTGATTTTAAACCCCGGCTCTATCGGGCAAGCCTTTAGTTCTTGGTCCAAATTTCGTTCTGATGGCCAAGCCTATTACACAATTTTGCAAGTGGAACAAGAGAAAATTGTTGACATTGATTTTAAAAGAGTTGCCTATGATGTTTCAAAGGAAATTGCTTTAGGGAAGCAATTGCAAATGCCATTTTATCCACAATATAAAGAATTAATCAGCAAACGAATCAATCATACCCATGATAAAGAACTACTGGAAAAAATTATTCAAGAAAATAATTACCGACAAGAACTACAAGATTTTTTAAATGAATTGTAATTCTTGCGGGGATGTAACATCTTGCTGATTACCAGTTGCGATGAAAATTTTTAGTGGTTGAAGATAAAAATTTAGTTTGTAGGAAGGATGTAGCAGATTTCAGGATGCTTTTTTCTCTTTAGCAGCTTGTAATTTCTGCTGTTCCCGTAAAAGTTTTGCTAAGGCGTCACGATCCCATAAATGAACGTTTAATTTGGCTGCTAATTCGCTAGCAGATTTCGTAAAATAATTATTGGTGATAACAATCCCTTGGTCTAAGCCGTAATAACCTAAGCCGGCATGGACCTCTTGGACGGCTTTATTGCCAACTTTTTTCTTCCAGCGTTTACACTGAAATCCATAAGAAACACCATCCTTTTGAGCTAGCAGGTCGATGCCTTGATCGCCGCCCCTGCTGGTTTCTTTGATTTTTAGGTAACCAACTTTAGTCAATAAAAATTTTGTGTATTGTTCAAATTCAATCCCCGACAGTTCATCAATAGTCGCCAGCTCCGCTCGAGCAAAACGGTGCTTTTGACTGAAGACCGGATATAAATTCAACAATAACCACAACAAAAGACAAAACAGCAACCCATACAAATAACGCTGATCTTTTTGTAGGAAAAAAATCAGGCCACAATAAACCGCTATTGCCCCAAAAAAATTGCCTAATTTTTTCATGACAAGCCCTCCAGTTCACTTTTAAGTACATTTCTACTACTATGTTATAATTTAACTAGATTTCTTTTTATAAAATACGCAAAAATACTGCTGAAATCATTGAAAATACGAAGGGAGGAAGGCAAGTGTTTACCTATATTTTTTTAAGTCTGGTGATTTTCGGTTTTTTAATTCTGGCAATTCAACTGTTTCGTGGTAAATGGCTGCGCTTAATTGCTGGCAATACCTTTGGCGACTTGCCGAAAGAAGCCGCCATTAGAGCTGGGCGAGTAGTTGGGTGGCTGTTAGTTGGGCTGATTATTTTATTTGGTTTAATCATAGCGGACACATTTTTTCATATCTTTGGAGCATTGATTAAACTTATTTTGCTTGTTATCACAATTACGTCCTTCTATCTGATTTTTAAATATTTGCGCCATTGGGTTAAGACGGGAAAATAAATGTTGGCAAACAAGTTAGCATCAGTGCTTTTCGAAAGTGGGCTAAGGTGCTTATCTAGTTGTTTGTTACTTTCAGCAAACATTTTTGAAAAACAATTTTATTTCTAAAAACTAATTTTAGAAGTTCGAAGGAAAACTTGATTATAGATTTCAATCTATAAATGGACTCTAAGAACATTTTTAAAGAGAGGTAACCTGAAATGAAAAAGCTTATCTTGATTGGTGGCCCAATGGGGATTGGGAAAAGTACCGTAACTGCTGCATTAAACGAAGAGTTAGAAAACTCAGTGATGTTAGATGGTGACTGGTGCTGGCAAATGCATCCGTGGCAATTTACAGAAGAGAATAAAAAAATGGTTTTGAAAAACATTCAATTTTTGCTGCAATCCTTTATTGATAATTCAAACTTCGAATTTATTATTTTTTGCTGGGTGATGGATCACCAAGAAATAATTGAGGATGTTTTAGCGGGATTGAAGCTATCCGATACGGAAGTATTTTCTATCTCACTTGTTGCGAGCCCGCAAAAGTGGCAGTCTTATGAGGTAATTAAGGAAGGCTGGTCAGATGATGTCAAAATTTCTGCCGCAATCAGCAACAAGCGTTATTTATATCGCATGTTTTCCAATGATTTATTTGCTGAAAAGTTAGCAGAGTTTCATTTTGTTGAAATTGTTTACCAAATTGGTATTCCATGTTCTCAGCCAATTTCGTGCCTGCAGATTAAAGGTTCTGAATGGGCTTACATGAAATTATCCTATCTAGAAGGGGAGACTTTATCAGAAGTTCTCTCAGATTTGCCGGTATTAGAGCAATATCAATTAGGCCAAACTGCAGGGAAATTTCTTAAAAGGCTTCATGAACAACCTCTTGAAGAAAAAATTTTAGCAGAGGATTGTCTAAAGCAAGTTATTGCAAAAAAACGCCGCCAGTTGGACCGCTATTTGCAGGCTGATTATCATTTAGATAATCAAGATGCGATGATTAATTTCATACATGAAAATCTTGATTCTATAATGCAGCAACCAATAACTTATCAACATGGCGATTATCATCCTAGTAATTTAGTTTTGCAGCCGGACAATACTTTAGCGGTGATTGATTTTAATCGCTGGGATATCGGTGATCCTTTTGAGGAATTTGTCAGAGTTGAAGCTTTTACCGTCGAAGATTCAACAGCTTTTGCGTGGGGCCAAATTTCTGGTTATTTTAATGGCAATGTTCCGGAAAGCTTTTGGCTATTGTTCAAAGTTTATGCTTATCATACGGCGTTATTTAGTATCATTTGGTCAGAATCTTTTGGTAAAACTGCTGTTAATGATGCCATCCAACGTTATCACCGAATTGCTGATGACTACGCAAATCAAAATCATAATCAACCTAGATGGCTTGCCGAAATCAAACAACAGCTTAGTATGTTAGAAAGTGAATAGATTTAAGTTTTGCATCCTAAATAGTAAAAAGAACAGAAAAAATATTAGGTTATGTATAGATAGTGGATTCGTAAAAGAACTAGTAGGTGGGTTGAAATGTATCGGATTTCAATCTGCTTTTTTGTATTTAAAACAAAGTCAACTTTGTATAATATATATTATGTAAACTAAAATATAAATTTTTAAACTGTTCGACATATATCCACATAAATCTACTCGTTTTAACCTCTCCTCCGCCTGCAAAATCAAAGTATAAAATGCAGATTCCGTAAATCTGTTGTTCTATTGTTAAAATATTAAAACGAATCAAAATTACGAAGAAAAGTAATTGAAAGTTTTTTTATCAGTTTTGGTTTACGTTTCACCAGTCTAGCGCTAGCGCCGTGAATTACATCAATATTACTTGCTTTGAAATAATTGATATCCAAAATTTGGTCATAACTATTAAACTTTATTTTCATTTACCTAGTCAGCTTAAAATCACAAAAGGAAAATCTCCATCACTTAACTACCACTTAACCACAATGATTATAGCTTTAGATTTTTTATTAGCATTACTGACATTATTAAAAAAAACTTCCTCACTTAAACTCCTAACCAGCATTCTTTTTCTTAACTCTGGTACACTGTTACTACCATTATTTTAGGAGGTTTTCTTTTGGATTTATTTGAAACCATGATTCAACATACATCAGTTCGAGATTTTACTCAGCAGGATATCCCGCAGCCATTAAAGGAGCAATTGGCTGCTGCTGCTCAGAGTGTCTCTTCCTCAAATTTTTTACAGGCCTATTCTATTATTGAAATTCGTAATCCTGAAAAATTGCGTGCTATAGAGAGTTATAGTCGTAACCCGGGATTTATTTCACAGGCTGGGATCTTTTATGTATTTGTTGCAGATTTGCAGCGGCATGCCAGAATTTTGCAGGCGCAGCAGAAAGATATCACCCATTTAAAAACGATGGAACCACTGCTTGTGTCCATAATTGATACGACTTTGGCAGCTCAAGGCATGGCGACCTTTGCTGAAAGTCAAGGTCTGGGCATTTGTTTTATCGGCGGTGTTCGCAATCAGATTTTTGAGGTAGCGAATCTTTTACAGCTACCACCGCTGACTGTCCCCTTATTTGGTTTGGTAATTGGTTATCCAAAAAATAAAAATCAAGTGAAGCGACGACTGCCAAAAACACTTGCTGCACCAATTGACCGCTATCATTTTGATATGAAGGAAATTACAGACTATGATTTAGCCATGGAAAACTATTACACTCAGCGAAGTAGCAATCAGCAGCAAACTAGCTGGAGCCAAAAAGTCACTGATTATTTTTCCACTGCCAAACGACCACAGTTGAAGGATTTTTTAAAACATCAAGGTTTTTCCGAAATAAAATAGAAGCAGTAACACTAGATTAAACAGAGAAAATTTTTCCGAACAATAGCCGACATGCACCCAAAATATTGAGAATTTGCGATGAGGAACTCCTGGGCCGCAGTCGTAAACGCACTTTCTGTCTCGATAACCCACTGGACCACAGAGACAAATACAATATTATTTGGAAATTTATCTGTTCACATGACTACTGTCACATTCATTTCTATATTTTGTCTATCATAAAGATAGATTTGACTTGAAAATCATACTCTCTGCTCAACAAAATAATCGATAATTCTTCGATAACCGCTAAGCTGGCCAGCAGTAAAAATGCCAGCAATAAAAAGTTGCTGCTGGTTTCGATTTTTAAATAGTGCTCCAGATAACCGTCCAGATAATCGTAGAATGGAACAAAAAAGAGACAAATCCATGCCCAGCGATTTAAAAACGTGGGCATCACGAGAATAAATCGTTGAAATTTATCATAGGCAATAACGATTGCCACCACTTTAAAAAACAAAATACCTGCTAACCAAACAAGTTCCCATGAAAGCAATGTTTGCTGAGGTCCCAATCTGATTAACGCAATAAATAAAAAGGCTAAGTCGCCGATTAAATCAGCATGAAAACCAGCTTCATCTGCAATCCCTGCTGATTTGGCGATACGGCCGTCGAGAATATCACTGAGACCACAGTACAAATAAATTGCCAAGAATTCCCAAGATTCTGTCCCAAAGAAAATTAAGAAGGGTGCTGCTATAATTCGCGAAAAACTAAATAAATTGGCTAAGACCCTCATCCTATCACCCTCCCCTTACACGCCTTTATCATAACATAAATTTTTTAGAAAGTTGATAGCTTGAAAGGGTTTCTCTCTCTGTTAATTTATGTCATAATAAAAAAGAAAGCGGATAAAATAACGTATCAAGCTGAAATCAAGGAGATGATTATATGAAAGTAAAACTATTGGGTGTCACCCTTTTAAGCGGATTAATATTAGCTGGCTGTGGCGGTAGTGATTCTACTAGCAGCACAGCTAGCTCTACTACAACGACAATTGAAAGCAGCTCAGTGACGGAGGATAGCAGTATGACTAGCATGGTTGACACAACTGAACATTTAGAAAGTGTGATTGTTTCCAATGAAAATAATGTTTTAGTCGTTGCACGAGTCGGTCAAGGCACCGATATGTATCGACTTGAAGTTGATTTGGACAAGGTGAAAATGGAAAATGGTAATGAACCAGCGACGAGCGAATTGATTGCCGGTTTAGTGGTTAACATCACTTATAGCGGAATCATCGGCTTTAGCTACCCAGCCTTTATTCCAAATTACAGCGAAATTTTAGTCACAGAAGAAACTGACCAAGCGACTTTGGATGCCGCTTTAGAGGCGCAAAGAAGTCTGATGGCGACTGACTCCAGTATTACAGAAGAATAGTAAAAAAATTAGGAGAAACCTGTAGCAATAGCCAGAGGTTTCTCCTGATTTTTTATAGTTTGAATGTTTCAGCTAAATCATTTTCCTGCTTGCTTAAAAGATATTTCTCAGGAATTTTCGGTAATTCCTGTAAAAAATCTTCAGACAAGTGAAATTCATTTTTAAGCAGCTGGGAAAATGTCATTGTCAATGCCATTAATTGCAGCAGTGAAGTATAAATCGCTTCAGAGCCATCAGAATAATAGGTTGCCAGTAGTGCTGCCCGCTCGTTTTCATCGAGTAAAGGCAAAATTTGTGTTTGCTGTTTGCCATAACTGCGTTCAAATCCATAAGTCAAGGCCGTTTGCCAGGTCATCAGTCGAATCACTTCATCCCGGGTGATTCGTAAATAAAATTGAGCCAGCAGCAATTCTCCCCGCAAAGTTGCCTTCAAGACACTGAGGGATTGCCACCAAAATTCCTTAATAGAAGCTATCACGGCTTTTTGAGTGGGATAGGTCAGCCAATAATCTTGATCTGTTGAGACAATTTGCTCAGTCAGCCCCTCTTTATCGGCAATAATTTGAGTCAAGGAATCTTCCTTTAAATACTCCGGCAACAGTTTCAAGGAACGAAACTGAAAATCAATTCGGACCCCATTGGTATATTGAACTAAAAAAATATAGCCTTGGTCTTTTGGAAACCAAGGCGGCGATAAATCGTCATCCTCAGGTTCTGTCATAATTAAAACCTCACCAAAGATTTGTAAAAAATCTTGCTGAAGTCGATATTTTTTAACTTGATCGGTAAAGAACACCACATCGTAGTCTTTAAATTTATCATCAGCGATTTGCGGGTTTACCCGCGAGCCATTCATGGCAATGACTCGCAAATCTGTATTTTCCACAAAAAATTTTTTTAATAAACGCATCGTTTGATCCATCGAAGACTCCTTTTTAATAGCAACACTGTTGACAAAGACTCTTTTTAAAATAGCAAACCAGCTGCCTCATTGGAACATAGTAAATGCGGTGAGGTATCTACTTCTTTTCCTCAATCGCTTGAAACATTTTTAATTATTTTCGGTTCCTGTTAAATCCATTAACATAAAATATTTTGTAGTGCCGGCGAATGGCATATCGGCGACTTCGGCGATAATTGCAAAACCATAATCCAAATAAAAATCCCTAGCCTGAAAATCCTGCGTATTAATTGTGATAAAGCGGCAGTCATTTGTTAAGGCAAAGTCTTTGGCTTGATTTAATAGCTGAGTCCCTAAACCTTGCTGGCGCACTGATGGTTTAGTCGCCAATAAGCTGATATGCAGAGTGTTTAGCCATTTGTGACCGCTGATTCCACCAAGATAGCTGCCTTCAGAAAATGCAGCAAAAGAAAATTCAACAGCTTTACCGATAGGCCCATCACTATTTTCTAGTTGATGTTCGTTCAAAAGTGCCGTCAGTTCTTGATTATTTTTTGGCAGTGAGTAATCAATTATCTCCATCTAGTTACTCCTTTGTCTGATTTTTTAATGCTTCAAACTGGTGATGCACTTCAGGAAAACTTTTCTTTAAACTGATGAGCCGGCCAGTTTCCTTGGATAAAAAGCAATGCTGACTGGCGCCCGTCGTATAAAGTTTGCCACTGGCATCTTTGATTTCATAAGTAATTGTCAGGCGGGTTCCCGTATAAGCTTCTACGGTTGAATAAATCAAGACTTGGTCATCAAAATGAACCATCTCTTTATACTGGCAATCTACGGCAAGCACTGGGATGATAATTCCCAGCTCTTCGATTTTTTGATAAGAGATTTGATTTTTTGCGAGAAAATCTAAACGAGTTTCTTCAAACCAGCGAATATAATTGGAGTGATGGATAATTCCCATCTGATCGGTTTCATAATATTGAGCTCTTCTTAGATATGGGCTGTTGTCTGTCATGGTCTCCCCTTTTCTTTAATGTAAAATGCCAAAATCAGTCAGCGGGCGGTAACGGAAATGGACCACGCCGATAATTTCCTCTGCTGAAATCAGGCCAAAGGTCCGGCTGTCCTCAGAATTATTGCGATTATCCCCTAAGACGAGATACATCTCATCAGGAATTGTTGCAGGCATGGCTTCACCGGCTAAACTCGGGGTAATTTCCAAAATATCCTGCAGGTCAAAATTCCAAAAAGGACTACTGTAATTGTCCTCAGGCTCCAGATGGTCCTCTGGAGTGACCTCTCCATTAATATACAACACCCCGTCATCAAAAGCCACATCATCTCCGGGCACTCCAATCACCCGTTTGACGTATTCCTCAGCCGGCTGTCCCGGCGGATTAAAGGCGACAATATCAAAGCGATCGACCTTTTCATAATTAAAAATTAAAACCCGATCGCCATCAGTCAACGTCGGGTTCATGGAATCACCATCAACAACTCCTTGGGAAACGAAAAAGCCGAAAAAAATAACTAGAAAAAACAAAACAGCCGCTAGAATAATTAGCAAAATTGACCGCTTTGTTAAAGGGACTTTTTTATTCAGCTGTTCCACCAATTCCTGACTTTTCATCTTTTCACCACCATCAAAACTTTTCTTGTAACACCGTAGCACGCTAAAAATTCTTTGTCAAAAAACCTTTTAATTAAACAAATTGGTAAAGAAGTCTTTAACTGAGGTCCATAAATTTTGGAAAAAGCCTTCGTTAGCCTTCAAGGCATCTGTTAATCCGCCAAACTGGTCGCCTAATTGGCTGAGGGTGTCTTTAAAGCTGTCGGAAATTTTTTGCAGCTGATCTAAAGATTCCTGTGATAAGACGCCATCAGTATCCAAATACTTTTGCGCCAAGGCAATTAATTGATTGATGCTGTCTTGAGAAATATATTGCGATAAATCATTGTCCTTTAATGCTTGGTTGACGACATTTTCAACATCTTCAGCGGTGACATTGTCCCCTTGCGCTTCTTTGAGGGCGGCCAATTCTGTTTTAATATCAACTAAAGCTTGGTTCAATTGTGTTTGATAAGCTTCATCGGCGGCTGATTGTTCTTCAGAAGATAACGTGCTGTCTTGAGATGCCTCGCTAGTAATTTCATCTGCAATATCTGTGGTTGTCGTTAATTCTTCTTGCGCCAGTTGCGCGCGGTCAGGATCAATCGTCACGCCATGGGCTTCAAAGGCTTTATAAACACCCGTTAAGGCACTTTCGCCGGTGACTTGCACAACGCTAGCCACTTCAATTGAGGTATCGGTGATGCCAGCAGTCACCAATGGATTCATATATTGCTCGGCCGTAATTAACGTAATATTAGCAGGCGTGACAATATCCACTTGAATACCGCTGCCGCTTGCTTCTTTGGTTACAACAACGGAACTTAACATAGCGGAATCATCACCAGAGCCGGAGCCAAGATAATTAATTAAATCTTGAGCGGTTGCTACCTCCGTATCGACATCTGTTGCAGTAATATTTAATAAACTCATGGTTTCATTTAATTGCGCGGCCGTTAATCCGGCGCCGGCGACAAACATCGGTTTATCCCAGGTTGTTTCTTCACTAGTAGTTGAACTGCTAGTGGCTAAAGCAGCTGTGGGAATTGTTAAAAGACTGCTGAATAGTAAAGCAGTGCTTGTAAGTAAGCCAATTTTTGAAATTTTCATGGTAGACTCCTTTCGTTTCTTTAATTCTAGCCTATTCGTAAAGGCAATCAGTCAAAAAAATGTTATCTTAAGCCATTATTTAAAATGCTTGATTTTTCTTAAAGTTCTAAGCAACAAAAAAAGCTCTAGGATAAAGTGTAACAGATTTTATCCCAGAACTCCCTTTACATGTCTTTAGTTAAAAAGTGAATGGCGCCTTGATCATCCCTTGAGAGAATTGTTTTCTCCTTTAAATAAGTAAAAGTTAATTCAGGGATGCTAACATCTTGGAGCATTTTTTCGTAGCCTTCAAAAATATTGCGAATATAGGCTTTATAAGCCACTTTTTTCTTTAATCTTTTTTTCATGGGACACCTTCCTCATGTCATATCTTACCAATTTATCAAAGGCTCCTCAAGAGTCAAATTAGAAAAAATTAAAGAGGCTGAAGAAAAGTAAAAAGACGGCTAACAGGCAGAAATTTAACAGAGAAAAATTTCGCAAAAGCTGCCCCTTCTCCCCTGATGCATAAAGGGAGAACACTTTAAAGCCGATTAAATTAGCTAAGGAAGCGACTAAAGTCCCAAGCCCACCGATGTTGACCCCTAAGAGTAATGCTTGACTTTGTTCAGTGAAGGGAGCTAACAGCAAAGCTGCCGGCACATTGCTAATCAGCTGACTAATTAAGCTGGAGCCCACCAGCACTGACAAGAAATTCCCCATGATGTTTTGGATAAAACTAACAAAGGTTGGAATTTCCGCTAGATTGCCGACGATTAAAAAAAAGAACACAAATGTCGCCAAGAGCCGATAATCGACTTCTTTTAGGGCTCTTAGATCAGCTAAGACAACTAATAAAATGCTGACAACAACTGCTATTGTCAGCGGCACAATATGCAGAATTGCTAAAATCATTAGCAGTAGGCCAATGAGTGCCAAAGATAATTGCTTGGTCGAAAATTTTTTCAGCTGCGGACTGTTGACCTCTAAAGGATTTTTATTGATAAAACGTGTGATAACTAGGAGGCTGACGGCTGACAATAGGAAAAATGGCAGCATCCAGATTTCGAATTGGCCAAAAGGCACCTCGTAATATCCGTATAAATATAAATTTTGCGGATTGCCAAAGGGCAGACTGCTGCTCCCTAAATTTGCGGCAATAATAATCAGTGTCGTTCCAAGAATTTTACTTTTAAAGGCTTTATTGTGGCCGATAATTTTTAAAAACACCGGCAATAAAGTTAAAATCGCAATATCATTGGTGAGAATCATTGATGAAAAAAAAGCTAAAAAAGTCAGATTGGTGACTAAGGATCGTTCGTCCTTGGATAATTGAATCAGCTTGGCGGCAAAAAAATCCAGCACTCCAAGTCTTTCAAGGACCTTGATAACTGCCATCAGACCAAGTAAAGTCAAAATCACATCGCCATCAACGAATGACAAAGCAAAGCGCCCTGCCCCGCAGGCGATAATTGCTAAAATAAATGAAAGGCTAAACAGCAAATCACTTCTAAAAAAATTGATAAAAGTTTTCATTTTTCCACTCCCAAGATGATTATAGCATTGTCTAGGCTTTTTTCAGTCTAAAAAGTGGCTGGATTTGCCAACTTTTGTGTATACTGAGAATAATCTAGAACTTGAGAAGGCGGAGCGTATGAAAAATCTTTGTTATATCTTTGTGGGCCCCAGTGGTTCCGGTAAAACAAGCTTAGCTGAAGCGGTGTTTAGTCAGCAGCAAAAAGTGATTTCCCACACCACCAGAGCGCCTCGCCCCGGGGAAATTTCTGGGCGGGATTATTTCTTTGTGACGCCGAGAATTTTTGAACAAATGATTGCTGAGGAAGCCTTTGCAGAATTTGACCGCTATAATGGCAATTATTACGGGGTTTCCTTAAAAGCGATTCAAGAAAAATTGCTGCAGGATGACTGTTTTGATGTGCTGACTTTGCCGGGATTTATCAACCTTTATCAGCGCTTTGGCCAGCAGATTATTCCTGTGCGTCTAAATATTTCAAAGGAAGAAACGGAAAAACGGATGTTACAACGGGGGGAAGACGAACAAAGTATCACTAAGCGCTTGGCCCTCTTTCAAACAGAGGTCAAAGCTAATCAAAGCTTAGATCGCTATCCTCTCTTGATTGAAATTGATGCCAATCAAAGTTTAACAGCGATGACCCGTGAATTTAGGCAAAAGAGAAAAGCATAACTAAAAAGCCCACTAACTTTTTAAGAAGATGAGCTGTCTGGAAATGTTAAAATTTCTAAGGACAGCTTTTAACTTCAGTGTTAGTGGGCTTTTTTTATTGTGTAAGTAGCTTAATAAGCTCTAGCAATCCAGACTGTGTGTTTAGCTGGTTTGCCACTGATTAAGTCAACAGTTTTTTCAACAGGTGGATTAAAGGGAATATTTCTGGTCGTAAAACCAGTTTCCTCTTTAATTTTTGCTTCGGTTTCCTCGCTACCATCCCAACCGACTAAAACAAAGCCCGGTACTTTGTCTTCGGCTTGTGATTTTTCGATATGGGCCTTTAAATCTGCTAAGGTTTCGATTTCCAAATGTTCATTTTCTTTATTGCGCAATTGAGCCTTTTCTAATAGACGAGGCGTCATCAATTCCAGTTGCGCTTCAACGTAGCCCTCTAAGTCCGCAAAGTCAACAGCTTCCTTATCAGCTAAATCCCGCACCTTAACCATCGCATGATTATTTTCTAAATCCCTTGGTCCGCATTCAATCCGCACACAAGCGCCTTTTAATTCCCATTCATTAAATTTATAGCCAGGAGAATTGTCTGTGTCGTCTAGGCGAACACGATAGCCTTTATTTTTAAGGCTGGCAAAAATTTCCGACAATTTATCTAAAATCGCTGGATTTTTCTTCCACGGGCCGACTGGCATTAATACAATTTGTGTTGGCGCCACAGTTGGTGGGAAGACTAGGCCGTTTTCATCTCCATGGGTCATAATTAAGGAGCCAATCAAGCGAGTGGAAGCTCCCCAAGAAGTTGTGTGAACATGGGTGTGTTGATTTTCCTTTGTCAAATACGTGATATCAAAGGCGTTAGCGAATTTTGTCCCTAAATAATGGCTAGTTCCCGCCTGCACAGCTTTGCCGTCTTGCATCATCGCTTCAATTGAATAGGTATCGACTGCGCCAGCAAAACGTTCGGAAGGAGTTTTTTGTCCTTTGTAGACCGGAATGGCCAAGAATTCTTCGCATAGGCGAGCATATTCTTCTAAGACACTCATGGTTCTGATGCGGGCATCTTCTTCATTGGCATGGGCAGTGTGGCCCTCCTGCCATAAAAATTCTGAAGTTCTCAAAAATGGTAAAGTTTTCTTTTCCCAGCGGAAGACATTCGCCCATTGATTAATTTCATAGGGCAGATCCCGATAAGAATTAATCCAATCGGAAAAGGCTGAACCAATCATTGTTTCAGATGTTGGTCTCAAGGCCAAGGGTTCTTCTAATTTTTCATTGCCGACTTCTGTGACCCACGGCAATTCTGGGGCGAAGCCTTCAATGTGATCCGCCTCCTTCATAAAGAAGCTTTGGGGAATGAGCATTGGAAAATAAGCATTGCGAATCCCTTCTGAACGTAAAAATTTGTTGAACTCCTCTTGAATGTGTTCCCACAATTCATAGCCATCTGGCCGGAAAATCATCGAGCCTTTGACCGGCGAATAAGACATTAATTCCGCCTTTAAAATCGTCTGGATGTACCATTCTGTAAAATCATTTGTCTGTTTTGCCATGTTGTTCCTCCTGATAAAATTGTAAGTTAGTTGCGCTTGCGGCCGGCTACAAATTTCAGCAAATAAAAAAAGCATCTCATCCCTTATGAAAAAGGACGAAATGCTTGGATTTCGCGGTACCACCTTTATTGACTGTCTGACAGTCCAGCTCGCTGAAGGATAAGGTCTTCACACCGATTGTTGGCAATCAATTTTCTGGCAGGTTCATAAAAAAAGCGGTTATCTGACTTGCAGCCGAGGTCAGACTCTCTAAGAACATTTTTTTATTACTATTCCAATTTCTTTTCTATGGTAGTCAAAATCCGCAAAAAAAGCAAGTCTTTCTTTGTCTTTAATCTAAAATAATTTGATAAGCCCGCCGTTCACCATTAGGCATGGGGAATTCAATTTCCCCTTGGTAGGTGAAGCCAGCTCCTAAAATCACTTTTTGCATAATCTGATTCATCTCATGGGTATCAATCCGCAAATCACGACAGCCAATGGTGGCAGCCACCGTCACTAATAATTGCATAAACAATTTAGCATAGCCCTGCCCTCTTAGCTCTTGGTTGAAGGCCACTCTGTGCACCGACAAATAATTTTCGGCAGAATTTTCCTGCCAGCTGCCGGCTGAAATTGCTGTGTAAACTGGATCAACCCCTGAAACTAAAGCCGCCACTCCCGCAATGACGCCTTCGACTAACATAACATAGCTTTCTTTTTTTTCAATATCCGCTTGAATTTTCTCCCGTGTTGGACCATAGCCGTTTTGCCATTGAGGCGACCCCTGAGCCTGTAAATAACGTTTGCCATCTTCAATGATTTTTTCGATTTGGTCCAAATCCAAAATCGTTGCTTTTCTGACGTATACCTTCATATAATTCCCACCTTCTGTCAACAGTTTACCAAAAATCTTTTTTCCCGCCTACTCTTTCTGGTGATTTCTGTTTTGAATTTCAAAAATCGATAAAAGCGCCACTGGCAAATATAAAAAGAAAAGATTAAGCCGTTGCCAAACGCCTTCATAGGTCACAGGAATTTGATTAATCAATGGTAGATCTTTAGAACCAGATACGATTGAAAGAATCATTGATAAGAAAAAGACTATCAATAAATTGCGGGAGCGCTTCGGATGACTCCTGCGAAAATAAATACTCAACAGCAACGGCACCACCATAAAGCCAACAATCCCGGCTCCAGAAGCAAGGTTGTGCACGAGCATTTCTAAGGTTAACGGCCCCGTCTCAGCCGAATAAGTAAAGACACCGGTAAATATACAATCGCCAATTGCAAAAAAAGCAATCGCTAACGATAACAGCAGGGCTAAAAGTGGTGTTTTTCTACGATACCGCTGCCAGACTGCCGGAATACCTAAGAGCATTAAGCAACCAGAAATAATCGACCAAAGATTAAAGGCTAACCGGACTGGACTATCATCACTGCCCAAAGCACTGACATACATAGTCAGCGGATTAAAGCCTTGATAAAATAAATTTAAAACATAGGGCGTTAAAAAATCACTTATAACGCCAAGCAATAAGATAAAAAAACCATTTTTCTGCAACCAATTCATCTGACGACACCTCTTTTATTTCGAAAATTATTATAGCACGAAACAATTTTCCAATATAATAAAGTGAATTTCAAAAAAAGCTAATTGACAACCATTCTCAATTGACCGTATACTAATCTGAAAGAAAGGTGGATTTCAATGATTATTAAGACGGTTACTTTTGAAGTGGTGCCTGAAGGCAAGGCCCATTTTCAAGAAAAAATAAAAAAAGATTTGGCTTCATTAAAAACAGCAGCAGGCTGCCTATCAAGTGAAGCGTGGTTGCAGGAAAATAAGAAAAGCGTTGTCTTTCAACTGGTTTCAAAATGGCAGAACAAAAAGGATTTTCAAAACTGGCTGAAGCGCCCTGAACATTTGGCTGAGCATCGGGAGGCCCATCTTGCTAAAGAACAAGCACCTAAAATAGTTTTGCAAAAGACAATGTCAGAATTTGTCACGCTTGCTGATTAGTTTACTAAGTTTAAGGCAGTCTCCCCTTAGTGTCGCTGATTCAAAATGTTGAGGTCAGTAGCTGAGGTTAAAAAAGAGATTATCCTTCCAGTGAGAATTTTTTCTTGACGCAGGTCGAATGTTCCGCTAAGATTAAAAAAGCAAAAAAATCGTACAGATAACATGGGCTCGCCCATGTCGAGAGAGAGGCGGTTTCTATGAAAATAGAAACCCCTCTCTTTTTTTGTGAGAAGAAATATGAGGTGTAGTAATGCAACAGAAAAAAATCCACTTAGTTTTAGCCGTCTTGGCAACCGGAATCATGTCTTTTTCCGGTGTGTTAATCGAAACTGCTATGAATGTCACCTTTCCAACTTTGATTATGGAATTTCAAGTGACTACGGCGATGGTCCAATGGGTGACGACAATTTATTTATTAATCATTTCGATTATGGTACCCTTAGCCAATTATCTCTTGAAAAAATTTACGTTAAGACAGCTCTTTTTAGCTGCTAATTTATTTTTCTTAGTCGGTCTTTTAACGGACTTTTTGGCACCAAATTTTTCCATTTTACTGGTGGGACGTGTCCTCCAAGGGATTAGCACCGGTATCGCCTTGCCATTGATGTTCAATATTATTTTAACCTATACACCGCTAAAAAATCGCGGAGCCATGATGGGCTTAGGGACCATGACGACCTCAATTGCCCCAGCGATTGGCCCAACCTATGGCGGAATTTTAACCTCCGCTTTGTCGTGGCATTATATCTTTCTTTTTCTGATTCCTTTGATGCTAATTTCTTTAGCCTTGGGTCTTTACGCCATTCCGAAAATGGCGGTCCACAGCTCTGCAAAATTGGACTGGCAAAGTCTATTAGCCTTAGGAATCTTTTTTAGTGGAGCTTTAATCTTTTTAAGCTACCTCAGCAGTTGGTTAGGTTGGATTGCTTTAGCCATTGCGGTAGTCGGACTAATTGTGTATCTACAGCGAGCAAAAAATGTGGCGGAACCGTTAGTCAATTTGGCAGTCTTAAAAAAAGCCAGCTTCAGCACCTTTCTTTTTGGCTTTTTAGTTTGCCAATTTTTACTATTGGGAATTTCTTTCATCTTGCCGAATTTTTTACAAGTTGTTTTAGGCCAAGATGCCTTTATCGCCGGCTTAGTGATGCTACCGGGGGCAACTGTCGGAGCTTTGTTGGCGCCATTTTCTGGACGCCTATTAGATAATATCGGTGCCAAAAAACCGATTATCATTGGCTTCAGTCTTTCTGCTATTGGGTGGTTAGCCTTAGCACTTTTATTGAAAAATCCAATTTTGTGGGGCTTTGTCGCCGCCCATGTCACTTATATGATTGGTAGCGGTCTTTGCTATAGTAATCTGATGACCACAGGTATGAATAGTCTTTCAGAAAAAGACTATGGCGATGGCAATACTTTATTTAATACACTGCAGCAATTTTCTGGCGCAGTCTCCACGGCAATTGTCGCAAGTATTATTGATTTAGCTCAAGCAAGCCAAACTGATTACCAACAAGGAACAATCCTTGGTTCGCAAATTGCGATTTACTTTTTATTAGCATTATTACTCGTTGCTTTACTTTTCTGTGTCCGCTACTTTTACGGAAAAAAAGCTAGATCCGCCCAATAATTTCAGAAGAAAAAAACCACTTAAACGGTTTAGACGGCTTTTATCAAAGTTTCTAATCAGAATCTTGATAAAGGTCTTCGCTGTTTAAGTGTTTTTATTTTACCTATTGAGGAGACGACATAAGTTGCAAAAGAATATCGGCCTTTGCTAAATTTTCTTTGATTAAATTTTGGTGGAAAATCTGCGGATTTCCCTGAAACAATTTTTCAAGATTAGCCAAGAAAAGTGCGGTAAAATCAAGATAATAAATCCCCGCTTTTGAATAATAAGGTCTTGCTGACATTAATTCAGCCAAAGACTTTTGTAATTCAGGCGGGAGCTGCAATAATTGAAGCAAAGTTTTCTCAGCGTATTTACACCGCAGCAGCTCCTCAAACAATAGTTCTTCGGTAAAGTGTTCTCTAATATACGTTATTTCTGAAAAATCCAGAGCTTCTTCAAAGCGGCTCTTCGGTAAAAACTCCGCGTGATAAACTTCTTTAAGATTTAGCAATTGGCTAAATAGATTACTATTCCCAAGCGAAACCTCCGTTAAGCGAAACAGCTCTTTTTTGATAGCTGCTTCTAATAGCTGGGATGCCGGTGTCTCAATAACAACCCTACAGATAAACTGATTCTTCGAATCCCGTATCAAATAATCCAATAAACTAGTTATGAAAGTGTCAGCTAATTGCCCAATTGACTTTTCTGGTTGGTCAAAAATTTTGCGAAAGCGCCACTCTTCATCGTATCCAATTGATTTTTTCAAGTCCTCTGGAAAGTTTTCCTGAATTGTGATGCTGTCTTCTGTGGCAGTTGCCTGAACAGTCGGCATTAGTACTTCAGGAATCAATAAAATATGATAAATAAAAAAATCATTTTTTTGCAGTAAAACAGTGAACTCTGTCGTTTTATTCTCCATATTTTGCCTCCTAAGTAGTTTGGTATCAACCAACCACCTGAAAGTTTTGGCAGACTAGCAATAATTCTGGGGTAAACTCAAGGTCAAACTCCCGTAGCGCTTGTCGGAAAAAAGCTTCGTGGGCATCATACCAATAACGATAGCTTAAATCTCCTTCCCCTTCTGAGCGGGCAAATTCTTCAGAGACTTGATTCATCGGCAAAATTTCCACTTTGGTGGTCTGGATAATAGCTAATGGTAAATTACGGCCATCAAGAATAATCTCATATTGGCCGACTTGAGGAATTTCCTCCCCTTCAAGCTTATATAAAGGAAAAGCTGAGCAGGTTCCAGACTTTATTCCCTTAACCACCAGATGGCCTAATTCATCAGCCATTTCTGGACTGCCATCGCCAAACATCCAGGCCTCTGGCAATTCAGTGGCTAAATCATGTTTTGCAGCAAAATGCTGCCAGTAGGTTTCAATTTTTGTCATAGTATGTTTCCTCTCTTGCACGTTTCTATTCTTCTTATTAGGATAGCAGAAGTTTGCAGGGCTGTCAGAGAATAATTCAAAGGATTCTCCGATTATTCCTTATAAATTAATCGGATGTGATTTTATCAAAGAAGTGGCATCGTAACTCAAAAAAACTCCTGATACAGTTTTTGTATCAGAAGTTGATTTTTTCTAATTTTTAACGAATCCCTAAAGCAATCCGAGCATAGCGACTCATTTTATCCGTTGTCCAAGCAGGATACCAAACGAGTTTGACTTCAACATTGGCCACCTCTGGCACTTCCTTCATCGCTTCATGAATTTGTTCCGTTAGAATATCCGCCAAAGGACAGCCCATGGTGGTCAAAGTCATTTTAATGACTGTTTCGCCATCTGGTTCAAATTCAATTTCATATACTAAACCAAGGTTGACAATATCAATGCCTAACTCGGGATCGATTACGGTTTCCAAAGCGGTTAAAATCCGCTCTTTAATGGCTTCGATTTCTGTTGGGGACCATTCTTGATTTTGTTCAGTCACTGGAACCACTCCTTTAATTATTTTGTTTGGCGTAATCACGCTGCCTTACAAATTATTTCTTTTATTTTACTCTTTTTTTTAGTAAGTGTAAACGAGTTGTTATTATTTGATAGGGACATCCAGCGCAATTAAATCTTCATAGGTCTCCCGGCGAACAACTAAAGTCGCTGCACCATTCTCAACAAAGACCACAGCTGGTTTAAGATTGCGGTTATAATTACTCGCCATCGAGTAACCATAGGCACCGGTGCTAGTTAAGGCAACTAAATCTCCCGGAATTAATCGCGGCATTTCAATATTGCGGATGAGGATGTCACCGGATTCGCAATATTTGCCGACCAAACGGATTTTTTCAGGATTGTCCCCCGCTCTGTTTGCTAGATGAGCATCATATTCAGCTTCATACAAGGCCGGGCGGATGTTATCCCCCATCCCGCCATCAACAGACACATAATTGCGAATGCCGGGAATTTCTTTTTGCGAGCCCACAGTATATAACGTGGTCCCGGCTTCTGCGACAATGCTCCGTCCGGGTTCAATTTGAATTTCTGGCAATGGATAACTGATTTTTTTCCAGTGTTCTTGAATTTTTGCAGCAATAATTTTGACAAATTCCGCCGGTGGTAATGGATCATCTGATGATGTATAGCGAATGCCAAAACCGCCGCCGACATTTAAAATTTTGGCTTCAAATTGATAAGCTTTCGCCCAAGCAGCCAGAAGCTCAATCATTTTATCGGCCGCTAAACTAAAGCCCGTCGTATCAAAAATTTGCGAACCAATATGGCAATGAACACCAGCAACCTCAAAGGCATCATCATTTAACAACATTTGTAATGCCTGTTCCGCCTGACCGCTGGCAACATCAAAGCCAAATTTTGAATCCTCTTGGCCAGTTAAAATATATTCATGGGTTTCAGCTTCAATCCCCGGAGATACTCGGAAAAGCACTTTTTGTTTTTTCCCAGTTTCATGTAAAATACTGCTGAGTAATTCAATTTCATAAAAATTGTCGATAATGATAGTACCAATTCCTGCTGCAACAGCTTCTCTCAGCTCGACAGCTGTTTTATTATTGCCGTGAAATTCAATTTCACTCGCCGGAAAGCCTCCCTTTAAAGCGGTGAATAATTCGCCGCCGGAAACCACATCGCAGGACAAGGACTCTTCTTTTAATAGATCATAAATTGCCAAGCAGCTGAAGGCTTTACTGGCATAAATCACTTTATTTTTTAACTTCATCTCTTCGAAGGTTTGCTTAAAGCCTCGGGCCATTTGCCGAATATGAGCCACATCATAGACAAAGAGCGGGCTGCCATATTCTTTGACCAGCTCAGTTGTATCCACCCCGCCGATTTCTAAATGATTGTCTTGATTAAATTTTGCTGTCCCGAATAACATACACATACCTCCAAAGAATTCATATGTAGCATGATAGCATAATCAGTAGAAAAATCACGCTTTTTTTGCTTTTTTCAGAAAATAATCGAAAAAAACTCTGTCGCAACTATTTTGAGACAGAGTTTACTACTATTATTAGCGTTTGCTATTGTGTTTTTTTAAATTAGGAAAATTGCCTGTTGTCTGAAAATATTTTTGCTCATCTTCATTGGCAAACTGGCCTAACACCGCTTGTGTCGGCATGACGTTGACAAAAGCTCCTTCGTCAACGGCCGTTAAAATTTGCTCCAGTTGGTACAATTCATAGCGGGTAATCACCATCATAATCGTGGTGCTGTCGGTTTTTGAAAAGCCGCCCTTCGATGGAAAAAGCGTCATCCCGCGGAATAATTGCCGGCTAATTTCGTCAGCAACCTCATCAGCCTTCTGTGTAACAATCATAACTGTCAATTTTTGATGACTAGTGTGAATCACGTCAACAACTTGGCTCATACAAAAAATTGAAATAATCGTATACAGAGCACTCTCCCAGTCAAAAATTAGCCCTGCCATCAAAACAATCACGCCATTTAACAAAAACATATATTTGCCGACGGTTTTGCCCGTCGTTTTTGATAAGACTAACGAAAGAATATCCATCCCGCCACTGGTAAAACCCATTTTCAGGGAATAACCAGCGCCAATCCCTAAAAGCACCCCGCCGACAATCCCGTTCATCATAATATTATCGGTAATTTCCCCTAGCGGAGTAATCATTGTAAACAGAGAGACCGAAATCACATTGGCAAAGCTATAAATTACATTTTCTTTCCCTAATTTTACAAATCCTAAAATAAATAAAGGCACATTCAAAAGGAAAATAAACAGTCCAGTGCTGACATGGATTTGAAAGTTTTGCCACAGCACGCTGGTGATAATTTGGGCAACCCCGTTCATCCCGGCCGATAAAATATGACCCGGAATTAAAAAGAAATTTAAGGCCAAACCACCGGTCAGCCCGCAGAGGATAATTACTAAAATCTTTTTTATAAACTCCCGTTGTTGAATTTTCACACAACTGCCCTCATTTCTTAAGCTATTTCAAAATCGCTAGTGCTAGAATAGCTAGAAATTAGTCTAAAAGCAAGATATGCCGTGATTTAATGAGAACAATTTTATTTTTGAAAATTTGTCTGATTCAGGAAACTTTGATACCATAGATAAAAAGCAATTGGAGGGATTTTCATGGCAAAAGATGCAAGCTTTGATGTAGTTAGCGAAGTAAATTTGGAAGAAGTGAAAAATGCGATTCAAATCGCTTTAAAAGAAATCACCAACCGTTTTGATTTCAAAGGGGCCAAAGTTGAGATCAAATTGGAGGGGGAAAAAGTTGTCGTTGTCGCCGATGATGATTTTAAAATGGAGCAAATCAAAGATGTTTTATTCAGTAAACTTATCAAACGAGAAGTACCGGTAAAAAATATCCATTTTTCTGATAGTGAACACGCCTTAGGTGGAACCGTTCGCCAATCAGCGGATCTTATCACCGGCATTGATAAAGACAATGCCAAGAAAATCAACACGGCCATCAAAAATAGCAAAATCAAAGTAAAATCACAAATTCAAGACGATCAGATTCGCGTCACCGGCAAAAGTCGCGATGATTTACAAAAAATCATTACCCTATTAAGAGATTTGGACCTGCCGATTGAATTACAATTTACCAATTTTCGTTAACAAACAGTAGACGAGGCTGTGACATTAGTTAAGACAGAACTGATTTTTCCGAACAATATCTGCCAAGCACCATCAAGTATTGAGGATTTGCGACGAGGACCTACTTTACCAAAGTCGCAAATACAATATAATTCGGGATTCCATCTGTTAACAAGACTAATGTCACGGCCTCGTCTTTTTACTAAAGTTAGCAGCTGTCCCTAGCGTAATCCAAGAAAAATATCTATAATGAAACAAGAAGAACCAAAGGAGGCTATTTCGTGGAAATTTTACAAATAAAAACCGGTATCGCAGAAGAAAATTGTTATCTGGTATCAAACGAAGAAAACTTATTAATCATCGATCCAGGTGAAGATGCGCTAGTCATCTCAGAAGAAATAAAAAAATTGCAACGCAAACCCATAGCGATTTTATTGACCCACACCCATTATGATCACATTGGTGCCGTGGAGGACCTGCGGGCACTTTATCACATCCCAGTCTATGTCAGCCCATTAGAGCAGGCTTGGCTCAGTGATCCCCTCTTGAATTTATCTGGCTTGGGCCGCCACGATGATATGGATAATATTATCGTTCAGCCAGCAGAATATGAATTTGATTTAAAGGAATACATTCTTAGCGGCATGCGCTTTGAAGTTGTGGCGACACCGGGGCATTCGATCGGCAGCGTCAGCTTTATCTTCGATGACTTTGCGGTTGTCGGCGACGCTTTATTCCGTGGCAGTATCGGCCGTACCGATTTACCCACTGGCAATTTGGAGCAATTATTAAATAGTATCAAAACCCAATTGTTCACCCTGCCCGGCGAAATGCCTGCCTTCCCCGGACACGGCGAAGCGACCACAATCGAGCGGGAACGCAAAACCAATCCTTTTTTTAATAACTAATTGAAGTTGAGCTAGGATGCTAGTCCCACTTTTCTCGAGTTGTTAAACGTAAATCAACAAAACAAATAGCTCCCACTTATCAAGTCAAAAGAACCTAGTGGGATGGTATACGGAATGAGAATCAACCTAAATTTTTTTAAAAAAATTTAGTACCTTAATACGAATGAGGAGACTTTACCATGACAAAAACAGTTTTATATGTTGTGCGCCACGGAAAAACAATGTTCAATGCTTTAACCCGTGTTCAAGGCTGGTGTGATACGCCTTTGACTAAAGAAGGCCAGCAAGGAATTCACTTTGCGGCTCTGGGTTTAAGAGAAGTTCCCTTTGCAGAAGCTTATTCTTCTGATAGCGGCCGGGCAATTGAGACATCCAGAATTCTTTTAGGCGAGCATCTTGATGGCCGCCAAATCCCCTACACTACTGATCCGCGGATTCGTGAATGGTGCTTTGGTTCCCTTGAAGGTGCTTATGATGCAGAAATGTGGGGCATTATTCCCCGCGTTTTAAATATCAATCCCGATACGCCTATGAATCAAATGGACTTTAAAGAAGTTGCCGATGCAGTTTTCCAAGCGGACACAGCAAACTGGGCTGAAACTTACGAACAGTTACGCCATCGGGTTTGGACTGGCTTTGAAGACATCGCTTATAAGCGGGAAAAGGCTGGTGGTGGCAACGTCTTGATAGTCTCCCACGGTTTGACGATTGCCTTTTTATTGAGTCTGATTGATAATCAACAACCAATGGGCGCCGGCATTGAGAATGGCTCGGTCACCAAACTCAGCTACGAAAATGGTAAATTTTCGATTGAGGGGATTAATGATATCAGCCATATTGAAGCGGGCAAAAAGATTTCCCATGAGTTATTACAATAATAATGGTTATAAACTGCTGCAGACCTTCGTAAATGAGCTGTGAAAACTGTCTCATTAAGAAAACCTGCTAGCAGTTTTTTTATTTTTTCTAATAGCATTGGTTTTTTTCAAGATTATCGGTATACTAGAAAAGGTATTTCAGTTATTTGATTCGCTTAATTATAATTACCCTGATGAAAGGAATGAAAAAATGGTTTTATTTGTAAATATTATTAAAGCAGTCTTCTTTGGGATTGTTGAAGGCATCACCGAATGGCTGCCGATAAGTAGTACCGGTCATTTAATTTTGCTGGACGAATTTATAAAAATGGATTTGTCGGCTGAATTTATGAACATGTTTAATGTGGTTATTCAGCTGGGAGCGATTATGGCCGTCGTTGTCCTTTATTTCGATAAGTTAAATCCTTTTTCCCAAACTAAAACAGAAATTGAAAAAAAAGATACGTGGAGCTTGTGGAGTAAAGTCGTCATTGCTTTTATCCCCTCTGGTATTATCGGACTGCTGATTAATGATTTTTTAGAAGCTCATCTCCAAAACTTTGTTAGTGTGGCTATCGTCCTGATTATTTATGGGATTGCCTTTATTATTGTCGAAAGAATTAATAAAACTAAACAGCCGAAATGTACGGATTTGAATCGCTTCACCTATAAAGCAGCTTTAATTGTCGGATTTTTCCAAGTCCTGTCACTTGTTCCCGGAACTTCTCGTTCTGGCGCTACCATTTTAGGTGGTATTATGATTGGGGCTTCCCGCTTTGTGGCAACGGAATTCTCCTTCTTCCTAGGAATTCCGACAATGTTCGCTGCCAGCGGCTACAAAATTTTGAAATTTATTACAGCCGGCAATAGTTTCTCCATCGGCGAAATTGTCGTCTTGTTAGTCGGTACAGCTGTTTCTTATTTCGTTTCTATTATCGCCATTCGCTTCTTGATGAACTACATCAAACGCAATGACTTCACAGTGTTTGGCTGGTATCGAATCGTGCTCGGAATTATCGTACTCGGTTATTGGTTATTTACAAGTGTTCTATAAACAAATCACCTTGCCTCTTCTTTTTAGAAGAGGTTTTTTTGTGCCTTAAATGATAATAATTATCGTTATGATTTTTCGAAAAAACAGTTAATAAAAGATTTAATCTTTAAGTGATAATTACTTTCATTCTCAATTACTATATTTTATTATCAATTAGACTTTTTATATGATATGCTTTATGTGTAAAGAGGAAATTGAAAAATTTATTGCATAAGGAGGAAAATCATCATGGGAAAAGCAGAAAAGCAAGCCGTGTTCTCAACAATCAGCTGCTTAGTTTTTATGGTGTTGGGATTTATTTTAGAAAAGTTACAAATCGGCAGTTATCCATTGTTTTTTGCTGTGGCGATTTTTTCTGGAGGTTGGAAACAAACCACTGAAGGCATTAGTGAAATCATTCATGAGAGAACCTTGAATGTTGATTTATTAATGGCGCTAGCTGCAATCGGAGCCTGCATCATCGGCAATTGGTTTGAAGGTGCGATGCTGACCTTTATCTTTTGTCTTAGCGCCGCTTTAGAGGAGTATACAACCAATAAAAGCAAAAAAGAAATTACGGCCTTAATGCAATTGAAACCAACGAAGGCTTTAAAATTGTTGGCAAACGGCCGCACTCAAGAAGTGGAAGTCTCAGAGTTAAATTTGTCTGATCAAGTGGTAGTACCTAAGGGCGCAGCTATTCCAATTGACGGTGACATTATTCAAGGTCGAACAACGATTGACGAAGCAGCCATTAGTGGTGAGTCTGTTCCGGTTGAAAAGAGTATTGGAGCAGAGGTTTTTGGCGGCACCACCAACACCGGAAACGCCTTTACCATGAGCGTTTCAAAAACTAGCGAAGATACTTTGTTTGCAAAAATTATTCGGTTAGTCGAGGATGCCCAAAATACACCAACGCAAACCGCTTCCTTCATTGAAAAAATTGAAAATATTTATGTTAAAGCTGTGTTAGTTCTGGTTCCCCTATCAATTATCTTAAGTCATTTTTTATTAGGCTGGAGCTTCCAAGAAAGTTTTTATCGAGGAATGGTACTGCTAGTCGTCGCCTCCCCTTGTGCTTTGGTTGCGGCGGCAACACCAGCAACTCTGGCGGCCATTTCTAATGGCGCCAGAAACGGTGTGCTCTTTAAAGGCGGCACCTATCTAGAAAATCTAGCCCAATTAAAAGCAATTGCCTTCGATAAAACAGGAACCTTAACCAGGGGGAAGCCAACCGTTACTGACAGCCTGTTTTTAGGGGATAAAAAAACTGCCATTGATGTGCTAGTTGCCTTGGAATCTAAAACAACCCACCCACTGGCCGAAGCAATTGTTGACCACTTTATCATTGACCTGCCTGAAGAGTTAAAACAAGTTGATGTGACAGAGATTGCTGGCTTTGGTGTTCAAGCTGAAATCGAAGGCCAGTTATGGAAAATCGGTAAGCATGCCTTTGATCCAAAAAGCACGCAAGTCTCAGCAGAAGTATTAGATAAGATTACTTATTTTCAAGATTCCGGAAAAACAGTTATTTACTTAGCCAAAGAAGATCAACTACAAGCTGTCATCGCCCTCTTTGATGTGGCTAAAGCCGAAGCTCGTCAAGTCGTTCAGTATTTTAATCAACAAGGTGTTCACACCACGATGATGACAGGTGATCATCAAGGTACTGCCAAGGTTATCGCTAAGGAAATCGGGATTCAAAAGTATTACGCAGATTGTCTGCCGGAAGATAAAACCAATTTAATAGCTGCTGAAAAAGAAAACTATCAAGTCAACGCCATGGTCGGCGATGGCATTAATGATGCCCCTGCGCTTGCAACCGCCTCGATCGGAATTGCTATGGGAGAAGGAACCGATATTGCGATGGATGTGGCCGATGTTGTCTTAATCAAAAATGATTTAAGTAAATTACAAATGAGCCACCAGCTGTCAAAAAAATTGCAGCGAATCGTAAAACAAAATATTGTGTTCTCTTTAATAGTCATTTTGTTGTTGGTTCTGTCAAACTTTTTCCAAATTATTAGTCTACCCCTTGGTGTCGTCGGTCATGAAGGCAGCACAATTTTAGTTATTCTAAACGGACTGCGCCTGTTACGGACGATTAAAACACCCGACTATCAGGACAATCAACCTAAAAATATGCAAGATTGTCAAAATTGTGAGCTCTATAAACTAGAAAAATGTGCAAATTTCCACTGTTAAGGAAAAAAACTTGTCACATGTATTGCAAAGACATCAGCCTTTAGGTATAATGATTACTGTTGATTATGCCACGTGCATAAGATCCTACTTATCGGAGGTGAAAAAATGCCAAACATTGAATCTGCAATCAAACGTGTTCGTACAAGCGAAATCGCTGGTGCGAAAAATTCATCTCAAAAAAGCGCAATGCGCACTGCAATCAAGAAATTTGAAGATGCAGTTGCTGCTGGAGCTGACAACGTAGATGCACTATATAAAGATGCTGTTACAGCAATCGACAAGGCTGAGACTAAAGGATTAATCCATAAGAACAAAGCTGGTCGTGACAAATCTCGTTTAAGCAAACAATTAGCTAAATAAGGTTTAAAAAAAAGCAATCAATTAAAATTGATTGCTTTTTTGCTACCCTCAGCTATTCAAAAATGATTAACGTTACTTAAAAAAATCTGAATTATTTTTTTTCGGGCAACAATCATTATCCACTCTCCATAGCTAAATCATTTTTCTATTAGTTTTCAATTTTTTTCTTTCATTATCAGCCGCAAGCACAAGCTCCTTTAAAACTTCTGTGAAGGTCCAAGATTCATTAAAGGGATGCAGATATTCAAATAGTTCGCCACCATTCGCTAGAAAATATTGGCGATTCTCTTCTTCAATTTCCTCTAAGGTTTCCAAGCAGTCCGCCACAAATCCCGGGGTCACCACCAGCACTCTTTTAATCCCTTTTTTCGGCAGTGCCATCAATGTTTCGCTAGTTGCTGGTGTCAGCCATTTGGCAGGACCAAATTTTGATTGATAGGTTAATTGGTAGGGAATGTTTTTTACCAATTCCATGACTGCCTCAGTCGTCTTTTGGCATTGCCGTGCATACGGGTCGCCTTTTTGGATGACGGAAACTGGCACGCCGTGATAGGAAAATAACAGCAGGTCGTAGTCAGTCCGACTTAATTCACCTTGAATATTCGCTGCTAATAAAGAAATATATAAGGGGTTGTCATGGAAGTCTTTAATTTTATTTAATTGATTAACATCCAATCCCTCAATCGTCGCCAATTGATCATAAATTGGCGCTACCGTTGTATTAGAATACTGCGGGTACAGTGGCAAGATAGTAATATCAGAACAATTGTTCTGCAGCTCGACAATTTCTTGGGTAATTGACGGCTGGCCATAGGTCATTGCGTAGCTCACCTGATAATCCGGCAAAAGCTGCTGTAAATTGTCAGCCTGAGCTTTGGTGTAAATTGCCAAAGGAGAGCCTTCTGGTCGCCAAATTTTTTGATAGAGCTTTGCTGACTTTTCTGGGCGAACCTTTAGAATAATGCCATGTAAAATTGGCAGCCAAATAAATCTTGGATAGTCTATCACCCGCTTGTCGCTTAAAAACTGCGCCAGATATTGTTTAACCGCTGGCGCCTCCGGTACTTCTGGTGTTCCTAAATTTACCAACAACACACCTTTTTTCATCTTTTGTCCCTTCACTCCTAAAAAATCGTTTGGATAGTCGCTTCTTTAAGTTCAATCAAAAATCATTTTTTATAGCAACTAAACTTCAATTTACATGGTATCTAACTGACTTTTTTCGCAGTATTTAAGACGAATAATTGAAACAGGATTTCCTTGTCCCCCTGCCCTGTTTTAAATCGGTAGTCATTTTCCACCAATTGATCAAAGATAGTTTCCAAAGTCTCTAATTGAAACCTTCGCACTTCCTGCATGGCCAATTTCACTCGATAAGGATGAATCGCCAATGTGCTGGCAATATTTCCCTGCTGATAGCCGATGCCGACTAAAATTTTGGTTTGCAGATACAAACGAACCTGACTAATCAAAATGCTATTAATCTTGATTGTTTCTTCTCCCTGCAGCAATAAATCATCGTAAAGTCGCAGTGCCGCCTCTGCTTTTCCCTGCAAAACAAAATTGGTCATATCAAAGATATTATGCTCCAAAGTTTTAGGAATTAAATCTTGGATAATTTCTCGAGTGATTTCACCATTGGCACCAACATTAGTAACTAATTTTTGAAATTCCCCCATGATTTTAGATAAACTTAAATCAGTTAGACGCAATATCAGCTCCAAATTTTCTGAACTGATTGAAATCTGTTCTGTGGCGAACAGCTCCTGCAGCTGTTTTTTCAATTCCCCTTCAGTCGGCGGTTTAGTCTCAATTAAAGTGGCTGCTTTTTTTAATGTCTTAGTGACTTTTTTGCGTTCATCAAGCTTTTCATAAGGAGCAAATATCACCAGCACCGTTGATTCCACCGGTTGTTGTAAATAAGCAATAAACTCGGCCAAGTTTTCCTGTTCTTTTTGATTTTTGGCCCCTGTTAAAAAATCAGGATTCTCAACAAAAACTAAGCGGTTATCGCCAAAAAAAGGCATGCTCTCTACTTCATTCATGACCTCAGCCAGCGTGTCTTCCCTTAAATCAAAGGCTGCAAAGTTTAAATCTGCTTCATCTGCCACTTGGGTCTTCGTTAAAAACGCCTGCCGCACTTCATCCTGCAAATATTTTTCAGTTCCTAAAATTAGATAAACCTGCTCCAGCTTTTCATTTATGGCCTTGATACCTTGTTGTGCATTCACATTAGTTCACTTCCTCATGTGTTATCCTATCATGACGACACAGGTTTGACTAGCTGTTAAATACCTTGACTTTATTCCTGTTGCACAACTGTTTGAATATCCTCCATTTTAAAGTTTCTCCCTGAAAAATAAATCATGCCATCGAGGTCGGTACGTAAGACCTGACTGTCTGTAAGAGTTGTTAAAACCTCGGGATGTGGATGCCCAAATCGATTATCTTTACCACAGCAAATAATTGCTAATGTTGGCTCTAGCTGATCAATAAATTCTGAAGTGGTTGAGGTGCGACTACCATGATGACCGACTTTTAAAATATCAGTAGACAAATTTGGATAATTTTTCAAAAGCTCCTGCTCTCCCTCAGCCTCAAGGTCACCTGTTAAAAGTAGCGAATGCTCCTGCAACTTCGTCCATAAAACTAATGAATCATTGTTTTCTCCTAAGACATTTTTTAAGGGATCCAGTATCTGAAATTTGAAATAATCGCCAATAGCGTCGCCAGCTTTAACCAACTTCAATTTCCCGTTTTGTTCTTTGAAGCTTTTTAAAAAATCATGAAGTTTTTCATTATTTTGAACACCATCCGCTAAATAAAGTTCATCTACAGAGAATTTTTTTAAAAGATTTGTCGTTTCGCCCATGTGATCTTCATCAGCGTGGGTAATAATCAATTTATCGATGGTTTTCACACCTCGTGATTGGAGAAACGGGATTAAATTGTATTCTGAGGGGCTTTGGTTATGGCGCTCTTGCCAGCTTTCACGAGAAAAATCCAGCCGCCCTCCCGTATCAATTAGAATCGTCTCCTGCAGAAAAGGTGCTTCAAAGTAAATGGCATCTCCCTGACCGACATCAACAAACGCAAAAAAATAATCGGTTCTGAAATAATGTTTGTAAGTGGGTAAAAGTAATACTAGCAAAATTGGAATAACAATTTGCCAATTAGCTTTTTTAATTGCAATTATGAAAAACAGACTGCATATCAACAAGAATAAAAGTGTTAGCGAGCTGATGTTACTCAAACTTAGCGAAAAACCAGAGAATGTTTTTAAAAAACTTTCTATAATGAAGAGTAAAAACTCCAAAAGTCCCTGAAAAAGCTCAAAAACTAAAAAATCTTTTAAAAGACTAAATGGCAAACAGAATAAAAACACTGGAAACAAGATAGTTTTAAATAGCGGAAAGAAAAGAATACTAAAAAAGGCTCCTAAAATCGGAATTTGATAGAAGCTTGCTGCAAAAATTGGGATTAGACAGGCTTGCAGAATCAAGTTTCTCTTTAACGGAGCATAGGCTTTGAATTCAATTTGGTTAAGCTCCAATAATAGAAAACTCAACGCAAATGAAATAATTCCGGATAGTGAAAGAAAGGCTAACGGACGTAGAATTAAAACAAGAAAAAGTGTGATACTAAATGAATCCATTTTTGACAATTGCCAATTAAACAACTGTTTCAATCTTTGCAGTAAGAAGGCGATCCCACCTCTCAAAACAGGAATACCGGCACTACAAAGGATTATAACTGTAAAGCCTACGATACATAAAGGAAAAATCGAGGCTTCTAAGGTCAAGTGGCAACGGCGCATAACCCAATAAAAAAGATTTAAGATTATGACAATATGGATACCCGACATACTGATTAATTGCGCCAAACCAACACCAGAATAAACCTCCCTCAATTCCTGAAAGCTTTGCTGCCGATAACCTAAAATCAATGGTTCTAGATAGCTCCGGATTTTTTCTGAGAAGGTTTCTTGAACATATATTATCAATTGCCGTCGTATTTTACTTAAACTAACAGAATTATTTTCTCCCTTGATTTGGTAGGCCTCTATCGTTAAAATACCCGCCTGCCCCATCGTCTTTAAATAATCTTGGTAATTAAAGCCACCTAAATTGCGCTGACCATCAGCCTTACTGAGTTCTCCTTCAACAGTTAAAACACTACTTTGAGCGTGTTGTTGCCATTGTTCTTTTTCAGCTTCACTTTTAACCAACAGCCTTGTCAGATACTTTTTCTTAGTTGAGAGATCCTGACTAGTAAAAGTTATTAAATCCCCATTTACTTTGATGCTATCTGGTTGAATTTGGACTACAAAATAATTTGTTGCTAACTCTTTTTTTGACAAATGAGTTTTACTCAAAGCGTTAGTTGTCAAACTGCACAAAAAAAAGCTGCAAACAATCGCAAGAAGCCATAACTTCCTGCTGCGTTTACAGCATAAATGTATCAATAAATAACTAGTGACTACAGCTAGCCAAAGACTTGGCGCAATTAGAAGACCAGCTAAAGCAGCCGAAAAAATCACAGGAAACAGCCAATAATTTGTCAGCTTATTCCCCAAAGAAATCCTCCTCAACCCCTAAACGGATTTTTGAAAAGTATTTCTTGTCCAGTTGAACTTGATTGACCTCTGCTCCAACTTGTCGAATAAGTTCCAGAGCATAGGGATCATTGTGATAATCATGGTGATAATGAATTTTCTTAATGCCAGCCTGTAAAATGGCCTTTGTGCAAGGCAAGCAAGGAAAATGTGTGACATAAATTTCAGCACCCTCAGTGGCAATGCCGAATTTGGCACATTGTAAAAGAGCATTCATCTCAGCGTGAATCGTTCTCAAGCAGTGCCCTTCCACCATATAACAACCTTCATCAATGCAATGGACATCTCCTGAAACCGAGCCATTATAACCTCCGGCAATAATCCGTTTATCACGAACTAATGTTGCGCCGACTTCAAGGCGCTTACAGGTACTGCGCAAAGCTAACAGAATTGCCTGGGCCATAAAATATTGGTCCCAGGGTATTCTCTGTTCCTGTGATTTATTTACAGATTCATTTTCTTGTGTCATAAAATTCCTCTTTTCAAGTAGTAATTGAATAACAATTTATTACCATTATCCTATCAAATTTTCAATTGTTTGAACATCCCTTTTACAAATTCATCTTAGGAAGTTTCTCCGTTGTTTAGTTTTCAAGGAACAGACTGTTAAGGGCTACTGAAGTTGGCTGGCTATTTATAAATACGCAATTTTGTTAGAATTTCAAAAAAAGAGGCTGTGACATTAGTCTTTTTAACAGATGAAATCCCGAACTATATTATATTTGCTCCTGCGGTCCAGTAGGTCCTCGTCGCAAATCAGCAATATTCAGTGTCTTTACTAAATATTGTTCGTAAAGTTCGGCTCTGTTTTAACTAATGTCACAGCCTCTTGCAGATTTATTTTTCAAAGTGAATGTCGAGCTTTTAGAAGTCTCGTAATCAAAGTTCCCACTATCACAAAGAAACCCAAAAGGACAACTGCTATGAATCCAACAATCAACACTGGAAATGCCCAAGAGCTTTGAAAAAAGTTCTCTAGAGGGTCGATTAGAAATGTTTTTGCAAAGGTTGGGATAGCTTCAAACTGAAGGCTTTGCAAAGCTTGACGAATCTCAGGTAAACCGAAATTAGGGCCTAATTCATAGGACCACGGACCAGCGCTCTGATTTCCTAAAGCAAAAAAGCCCATCGCAAAATTACCTAAACTAAAATAACCAATAGCTAAATTACCAAAAGCTAGAAGTGCCAAAGCAAAGTTACCAAAAGAAACTATACCAGCTGCGAAATTACCTAAAGCAAAGAGTCCGACAGCTGCGACTCCACCTGCGACAATTCCAATTGAGGCAATCCCGAAAGAAAAAATACCGCAGCTTAAAAGACCAACTGAAAAAATCCCTTTTGAAATTAGACCAGCGCTAAAAATGCCTTTTGCAGTAGGAAGATACTGGCTGCGCTTCTTAAAGTCCAACTGGCGATTAACAAACAGCAAACGATATCGCAACAATTCCCCTAGATTGGGAATCACCAGATGTAATAGAGGCAACCCCCAAAGTAAAATGGAACTGCGGTATTCGTAGTAAAAATTTGGTTCCCGCTCTTCTAATAAATCATCGACTGATAAATTTAGTAAGTCAGCCACGCTTTTCAACGTATCAATATCTGGCTTGCCTGCTCCCCTTTCCCACTTGGAAATAGTTTTATCCGATACAAATAATCTATCGGCTAATTGCTTTTGGGTTAGTTGTTGCTCCAGTCGATAGCTGCGTAATTTTTCACCTAAGAAATTTTCCATATTTTCCGCCTCATACACCGTCATTTTTTTATTTCAAGCATAGCATTTTTTTAGGAAATAGAAAGAAAATTTAGCGGTTTTGTTCTCTACTCTGAGTAGAATACCGATGTAGCGGGCTTTATCTAAAAAGTAGAAGCAGCTATATCAGACAGTAATAAAGTCCTTGAGCTTTTCTAAAGTTTTTTCACCGATACCAGAAACCTTCGTCAAGTCGGCAATCTCGGCAAAGCTACCGTTAGCTTGCCGATAATTAATAATATCCTGAGCCTTTTTTTCGCCAATCCCTGAGAGAGTTTGCAATTCAGCTAAATCGGCTGTATTGATGTTTACCTTGTCAGCTTCACCAGATTGCCCATTCTTATTATCAAGTGATTGAAATGTGTGAATAGTCTCTTCGCCGACCTTAGGAACATAGATTACCTGCTGATCCGTCAGTTTAAGAGCAAAGTTCAGCTGGCTCTGGTCGGCCTCTGCCGTAAAGCCTCCCGCAAGCTCAATCGCTTCAATCAGTCGACTTTCTGGAGCAATTTGATAGAGTCCCGGAGTAAGAACTGCCCCTTTCACATCAATATAAATGGGGCTGCTAGAGGACTCTGCGGTACTACTCTCTTTTTCAATAAGCTGAGAAAAATCGGTCTCGTAGCTAAGCTCTTCCCGTTGATTTCGAAAAATCAAAAAGCCGCCAATCGCTGCCAAGCTTAAAAACAAAAAAATATACAGTCTAAACTCTTTGATTTTCTCCCAAATTGCTGCCATTTTTTTCCTCTGCTTTCTTTTCAAAATTTTAGCAACACTAAAAAATTATTTTCCTATATCGTTGCTCTTTAACAATAAATACGCAAAATTTTAAAATCCTGACAGAATTTCAACAACTGCAACGTATAATAAAGTGAATAAGCTAAAAAGGAGGTGAGCTGTATGTCAGATGAAGAAATTATCAATGGTTTATTGCGAGAAGATTTTACTGCTCTCGACCAATTAATTGATCGCTATGGCCGGCTCATTCTTTGGAGCATCCATAACATTTTGAATCAGCCAGAAGAGTTTTTCTATCAAAAGGAAGCTGAAAATGAGACCTTTTTCAAGATTTGGCAAAATATTGCGGCTTACAATCCAGGAAAATCACAGTTTTCAACCTGGTTAGTTCAGATAAGTAAAAATGTTGCATTGGACATCAAAAGAAAATTGGTGCGCCTAAGAAAAGTTGAACCGATTTTGTCCGTGGAAGACTTAACTTTACTTTACGATGAAGGAGCGCCTTTACTAAAGGAAAATTTTCTCGATCTAATTGCTTGTTTGACTGCTGAAGACCAATTGATTTTTCTGCAGCGCTATTTTTATCAAGAGGCGCCGGCTGACATTGCAGCAAGCCTAGATTTGAGTATTGAGACTATTTACAATCGTCTTTCACGGGGACGCAAACGATTAAAGGAGGTCCTACACAATGAAACTAACCTATCGTAAACTGATGCAGGATGTAGGTGCGAACCAACTAAATGAAACAGCTAGTAGCTCTCTAGAGGGATTAAAAAAACGAACAAAACAGTACATCTTTTTGCAAAAAGTTCTCAGTCTTGTGGAGGAACTTTTAGCGCCAGATGAAACGATTCAGGCTTATTTGCCGCTAGGAAATGATCGAAACTCTGTGGTTGCTAGTAGCGGTTGGGCTGGTCTCGCATATGCCAGAAAAGATATCAGTAAAGAATATGTTGCCATATTTCATGATACCCGTGGCAATCGCTTGTTAATTTTCACAAATCAGCGGCTGATTTTTTTAACGATTATTGATTTTTTAGAAGAAGATAGTTATTTTAGCCATCCCTATGCCGACATCAAACAAATAAAATTAGCACCTTATGAGCTGCGTTATTTTGATTGGCAGAAGAAACCAAAGCGGCAAAAAATGATGTATTATATTTTGGACTTTCAAGCTGGCCAGCAAATTTTCCAAGAAATATTAAGCGAAGAAGATGCTCAAGTTTTTCAAGACAATCTGCAAAAAATTCCTTTATTAAACTTAGTTACTGTCTCCAAAAAAGTTCAGTGGGAAACCCTTTTCGACTATTTTTTTAGTAATACTAGTTTGGCCTACAAAATAGTATTCGCGGTCTTTACCATTGGTCCCTTCTTTCTATTGGTTCTCCTCATCATCCTTTTATTACAGGGGGCACTTGGTGATTCAGGTCCATATGCTGAATTTTTTAGAAATTTACATCCCTAAGTGCTGAATACTTTTATTATGTAAACTAATATATTTAAATAAAAAAATTCTAAAAAAAGCTGCTACTCAGCCTCTTGCTCGCACAAGGTGTTGAGTAGCAGTTTAGTTTAATCTGTTAGTCCATTTAAATAATCCAGAGCATCTTGGACAGTTGTTACTGGTACGATTTTCATATCGGTACCAATTTTTTCAGCAGCGGCTACGGCATCTTCATAATCCTCGCCATCTGTTGGGGCAAAGAAAACAGCGGCACCACTTTGGCTCGCACTGACAACTTTTTTATCAATACCACCAATTTGACCTACATTGCCTTCACTGTCAATCGTGCCAGTACCAGCAATTTGTTGGCCGTGGCGTAAATCCCCTTCTGTCAATTGATCATAGATTTCTAAAGTAAACATCAGGCCGGCTGAAGGTCCGCCGATTGAGCCTGTGTCAATTTCAACAGTCGTATCTGATTCTAATTCAGTATCTTCAACAAGCGTGATGCCGATGCCGGCAGTCTCTGTACCATCTTCTGCTGACAAAGTAATCAATTTCTCGGTGGCAGTCCGCTCCTCGCCATCGTGGTAATAAGTGATGGTTAAATCGTCTCCGATATTTTTGGCCTTTACATAGGCCATAAAATCCTCTTGACTTGTAAAAGTCTGACCATCAGCTTGGGTAATCGTGTCGCCAACTGCCAAGTCTCCATAAAAATTCGAGCTATCCTGCACGCTCATCACATAAATTCCTTTATAGGCAAACATGTAGTCGACTCCCGCTAAATTGAAAGCTTCTTGGATGGCGCTATTTTTTGCCGCCGTCATTAAGTATTGCTGCATTTGATTGTATTCTTCTGAGCTGGCATCCCCGCGCATTTCTTGAACCGATTCCACGTCTGCAAACTCATTAAATTGAGCCCACAGCAAGAGAACCGGTGTCGCACGCCGATAAGCGACGGAGGTTAATGAAAATGAGCCCTCTTCCGTGTCTTCTTCGCCATTTATGGTAATCATTGATTTCAAATCAATGGTTGAACCCGGTGACTGAACATAATATGGCAGCGGCAAGCCCACAAAAGCTAAAGCTAATAAAAATAAAAGGACGAATGAGCCAATTTTGACTTGCTTTTTTTTAAAAAAATTCTTTAATGCGTTGTTCTTTTCTTTCATGCTTCTTCATTTCGCTTTCTTTGAATTGCTTGATTGATGACTGGCGGCAAGTATTTTTCAACATTTCCACCAAATTGGAGCACTTCTTTTAACATACTGGAACTGATATGGGCATATTCTTCTGATGACAGTAAAATAACTGTCTCTAATTCAGCAGAGAGATGTTTATTAATTGCGGCAATGTCCCGCTCATATTCATAATCTTTGACGCTGCGGATACCCCGCAACAAGAAATTTGCCCCTAATTCTTTAGCTGAATCAACCGTTAGTTGACGACTTTGAGCGATTACGCGGACATTTTGAAAGTCCGCTAAGGCTGCACTAGTTAACAGAAGCTTTTCTTCAGGGGTAAAAAAACTTTTTTTAGTCGTATTGACAAAAACTCCGACAATCACTTCATCAAAAATCAAGGCACCTCGGCGGATGGTATCCACATGACCATTTGTTAGAGGGTCAAAACTACCGGGAAACAATGCAATTTTTTTCATTCTTCAACCTCTTTTCTAAAAATAGTCACTGCGGTAATCCCATAGGTTTGGCGGCGATGTTCCCTAAGGCTGGCAACTGGTTCTAAATCAACTGTTTTATCTGTCTCGCAGACAATCAGACCATCTGTCGCTAGTAAATTATTTTCAACTATGTAGGTCATCTGCTGGGCAATTTTTTGCTTAGCATAAGGTGGATCTAGTAAAATTAAATCAAAAACCAAATTATCGGCTTTAAATTCAGCTAAGGCTTGATCAGCATCCCGCTTGATAACTTGAAATTTTTGCGGTTCTTTGGTGATGGCGATATTTTCGCGAATAATCTTAAGGGCTTGAAAATTTTTATCAACTAAATAAGCTATGTCCATGCCTCGAGAAATGGCCTCAATCCCCAATCCGCCACTGCCGGCATACAGATCCAAAACTTGACCACCATCAAAATAAGGCCCAATCATATTGAAAATGGATTCCTTAACTTTATCTGTTGTGGGGCGAGTGTTGTCGCCGCTTAAAGCCTTTAAGCGCCGCCCCCGATACTCTCCTGCTACTACCCGCATCTTAACCTCCTGCAAACTTACTTCAATATCTTAACATGAAAAAGGATGAAAAACACCTGAGATACTCAAGTCCTTTCATCCCCGTTTTATACGCCTTCTGCCAGGCGTATTTCTGTACTTAACTCTTCCACTTCAAAGCCTTCATCATCATCCATTTGATAGGCGGCTCTAGTACCAATTTTTTCAGCAAAATTCATTTCCACATCCGGCCGATAAGATGGCTCGACACTGCGGACGAAATGCAATTTTTCAATGCGTTCTTTGATATCTGCTACATCTTCTTCGTTGACATAAAGTAAGACATATTTCATTCTTCTCGATAGATAATGAACTAAGCCAAAACGTTTGAGATTTTTTAATTGTTTAAAGCTGTAAACCCAGACAATTAAGCCCCGCCGTTTTTGAACTTCAAATTTCGGTTCAACTATTTCGCTTGTTTCATGTGTCTCATGTTCAACTGGCATGACAATTCCCCCCACAACCTGCGTGACTGCCACCTTCAAAGAAGGGATTACCGGCATCCACTTTAATATTTTTTGAAATATGACTGGCCACCGCCAAACAAATCTCGTCTAAAGCTCCTTGAAAAGCAGTTTCGGCTTCTCGAAAATCTGCGACCTCTGGATTTAAATCTAGAGCCCGCTTGCTCTTTCTAAGCGCGCGATTTTTTTCGCGATAATCGGGCGCATATATTCCATAATCGGCAATTTTATCAAAAGCATTTTTCTTCTGCTGAAAATCCAGCAATAACGCTTGAGTGTCTTGATTGGCCAACTGCTTTTTGTTTTGTAGAAAAGTATCATATAGGGGACTCTCTAAAAGTTCAGCGACAAGCTTGTCGCATTGATCTTCTAAAGCGAATAATTCTTCATTAATAATCACTGCTATCACTAACCTTCGTCTCGATTTGTTGCTGTAATAAGACTACCATATCTTCTTGATTAAATGCAATCGCTAATGATTCATCTTCACCGATAAAATGATTGTGAAGATAAGGATCACTATACCAATTGAGGATGCTAAAGGTTACATCCGGAACTGGCTTCGCTGCCAATAACCACTGTTCGGAAGTAATGCTAGTTTCTAAAAAGTCGTTTTGATTCAGTAGCTGTTGTTGCAGATAGGGAACTCCTGGCTGTAATTCCTGCCATTCCCGCAATGCAGTATCCTCTAATAAAGTTTCGGGCTGCAGTTTTAGCTGTGCTGCCAATTGGCTCGTCTGGTCATATAGCAAGCCGTCTGTTTGATAGCTGCTCAATTTTTCTAAATTTCGTAGATAATTTACTAGACTAATTCCCCGGCCACTGTTGGCGGTATCGATTGCCGCCCATTGCTCATCAGCGAGTTCAGCCGTTTGATAGCCGGTAAGTGGTTCGCTATTCCATTGGTAAGGCATAACTTGCAAAAACATTTCTTGATTGAGATAAGCCATCCCGTACAGTTGACCGTTTTGCTGACCAAAAAATAAAATGGCGAAGGTATCATTATCAAAGGCTACTAGCGGCCGATAATTCATATCTTCTTCTGAAAGCTCTACGGACACTGGTTGTTCATTGTAATCAAAATCAAAATTTGAAAATAAAGTCGTTACTGAGGTTAAATCAGTTAAATCCATCCCAAAATGAAAAGGCGCAATCCGGTCGCTGGAATCTCCGGCAACTTTAATGGCCATCACCGTTTCGTTTTTAATATTGGCTTCTATGAAAATATTTCTTATTGGGTCTTCATATGTAGCAATGCTATAACCAAAACCTGTGTCCTGCGTGGCAATCGGTGCTCCAAATTCTTCATTTAAACGGCTAATCCCTTGATTGACATAAATAGCAAATCCCTCAGTTGGAATCGTTTCATAACTAAGGGATTGGTTGTAGGTTAAAGTATCGGCTGCTTCGTCTGTTGGACTAGCTAAGTCAGGTGGGAAAAAGACGGGTTCCAGATAAAAAGCAATCAAGACTACGACAAAAATTGCTAGAAATCCTAAAAACTTTTTCATCCTTTTCCCCCTTCATTTTAACTATTTTTCTGTTATTTCAATCAATAAATCACCGGAAGCAATCGCTTCACCATTTGCTACATAAATATGTTTGACTTCGCCGTCAAAGCGGGCTTCAATGGCCGTTTCCATCTTCATGGCCTCTGTAACCATCAAAGTATCACCCTTTTGAACGTGGTCCCCTTTTTTAACGAGGACCTCCAAGACAGAGCCCGACATAGTGGCACCGATTTGTTCTTTGTTAGTCGGTTCAGCTTTGCGCTTCGTTTGAACAGAGCTGACGATTGAACGGTCTTTGATGACAATTTCCCGGCGCTGCCCGTTTAAATTAAAGAAGAGCGTCCGATTGCCTTCGATGTCTGGTTCGCCGATTTCATCTAGACGAATAATCAAGGTCTTCCCTTGCTCGATAGTGACCGGTACGGATTCTCCTAAACGCATGCCGTGGAAGAAGGTTGGCGTATCTAAAAGCGTTACATCGCCAAAATTACTATAAGAAGTTTGATAATCCAAAAAGACTTGCGGATACATCAAGTAACTTAAAATCTCTTCTTGATTCGGTTCAAAACCGATTTTTTCCTGTAATTCCTTTTTCACCTGCTCAAAGGAAACAGGTTCAGCTAATTCTCCTGGACGTTGGGTGAAGGCTGGTCGGCCTTTCAAAATAATCCGTTGTAGCTTTTCAGGGAACCCACCAGTTGGCTGACCTAAAGCCCCTTGGAAAAAGGTGACCACAGAATCTGGGAAGCTAAGCTCTTCCCCTTTTTCATAAATATCGGCTTCACTCAACTGATTTTGGACCATGAATAATGCCATATCGCCGACGACTTTTGAAGAAGGCGTCACTTTGACAATATCGCCAAACATCAAGTTTACTGTATGATACATTTCCTTGATTTCATCCCACTTAGCACCAAGGCCAACTGCTTTAGCCTGTTGCTGTAGATTGGAATATTGTCCACCAGGCATTTCATGGAGATAAACCTCTGTTTGTGGAGCATTTAAACCATTTTCAAATGGTGCATAATACTGGCGCACATCCTCCCAATAATGATTTAATTTTTGGGTGTTTTGAATGTTGATTTCTGGTGCACGCTCACCGTAAGCTAAAGCGTAATAAAGACTGCTCATGCTCGGCTGACTCGTAGCCCCGCTCATGGAGCTCATAGCCACGTCAACAATATCTACTCCAGCATTAACGGCTTCAGCATAAGTCATAATGCCGTTTCCGCTTGTGTCATGAGTATGAAGATGGATTGGCACATCAACAGTTGCTTTCAGCTCGCTAATTAAGCGATAAGCGGCTTGTGGTTTTAATAAGCCTGCCATATCCTTAATCGCAATCATATGCGCTCCCATACCTTGTAAATTCTTAGCCATTTCTTTATAGTATGCAACATTGTATTTTGCTCTTTGAGGGTCTAATAAATCGCCTGTATAGCAAATGGCGGCCTCGGCAATTTTACCGGTGTCCCGAACGGCTTGAATACTTTTTTCCATTTGCGGCAGCCAGTTTAAGCTGTCAAAAATCCGGAAAACATCAATTCCCTGTTTGGCTGCTTCGTTGATAAATTCGACCAGCACATTATCTGGATAATTTGAGTAGCCAACAGCATTTGAACCTCTAAAGAGCATTTGCAGCAAAGTATTCGGCATTAATTTACGGATAATCCGTAGCCGCTCCCATGGATTTTCATTTAAGAAACGATAAGCGACATCAAAGGTTGCTCCGCCCCACATTTCACTTGAAAATAATTCTGGCAAAGCCTGTTCAGTCAGGTTGCTGATTTCTTTAAAGTCCTGCGTTCTGACCCGAGTTGCCAATAAGCTTTGATGGGCATCTCTAAAGGTGGTGTCCGTCAATAATAAATTTGGCTGCTCCTTGACCCAAGCAACAACTGCTTCGGCCCCTTGCTGATCTAAAATATTTTTGGCGGTTTGATAGTCTTCTTTTAAGACTAAATCCGTTGGAATCCGCGGTTGATCAAAATATTTTTTAGTAGTTTTTTCAATTCCTGGAAACCCATTGATGGTAATTTCACCAATATACTTCATAGTCTTATTGCCCCGGTCTCTCAATCGAGGAAACTGGAATAATTCCGGCGAATTGTCAATAAAAGTTGTTTTTGCATCACCGCTTCTAAAAGTTGGATGCATAATCACTTTTTGCAAGAAAGGAATATTGGTTTTGACACCACGAATGCGAAACTCAACTAAACAGCGGCGCATTTTTTGAATGGCGTCTTCTAAAGAATGCCCGTGGGTACAAACTTTTACCAATAAAGAATCAAAGAAAGGTGTCACAATAGCGCCAGAATAAGCATTGCCGACATCTAAACGCACGCCAAAGCCACCTGGTGAACGATAGGTATCAATTTTTCCAGTATCCGGCATAAAGTTATTCAAGGGATCTTCTGTGGTAATCCGGCACTGAATCGCTGCCCCTTTAATTTTTATCTCGTCTTGTTGCGGTAACCCAATTTCAGTATGCAAATCTTTGCCTTGAGCAATTTGCAGTTGACTGGTGACAATATCAATATCCGTAATCATCTCGGTAATGGTATGTTCTACTTGGACCCGTGGATTGACTTCAATAAAATAGAAGTGATCACCTTCAACTAAAAATTCCACGGTACCGGCATTGACATAGCCGACATGTTTCATTAACTGAACGGCGGCATCACAAATCGCTGTTCTTTGAGTTGGCCTTAAAGATACACAGGGAGCTACCTCGACAACTTTTTGATGGCGACGTTGAACAGAACAATCCCGTTCAAATAAGTGCAGCACATTCCCGTGTGTGTCCCCTAAAATTTGAACTTCAATATGTTTGGGATTGCCGATATACTTTTCGACATAAACTTCATCGCTGCCAAAAGCCGCCTTTGCTTCACTTTTCGCCCGCTCGTAGCCTTCTTTGGCGCCCTTTTCGTCAAGGGCCACCCGCATACCACGACCGCCGCCGCCTAATGCAGCTTTAATCATAATTGGATAACCGTGGGTGTTGGCAAAGTCCAGCACTTCAGAAATATCAGCCACCGGACCATCCGTTCCTGGAATGGATGCAATTCCGGCTGCAATCGCTGCTTCTTTGGCTTTAATTTTATCGCCAAAAATATCCAACTGATGCAGCGTCGGGCCGACAAATGTTAGCCCTTCTTCTTGACAACGTCTGGCGAAGTCAATATTTTCCGATAACAATCCATATCCCGGATGGATGGCATCTGCCCCACTCATTTTAGCAATGCGAATAATATCTTCAATATCCAAGTAGGCATCAATCGGTTTGCGGCCAACGCCCACCAAATAGGCTTCATCGGCTTTAAAACGATGAACCGAGTATTCATCCTCTGCTGCGTAGATTCCCACCGTTTGAATTTGTAATTCCGTACAGGCCCGAAAAACACGAATCGCAATTTCACCACGGTTTGCAACAAGAACTTTTTTCATCAGATCACTCCTTCAAAATTATAACAATCTTCATTTTATTTCACAGCAATTGCTTGCTGCTGGATGTCTTCCATAAAGCGTTGGCGTTTTTCATCTGCACTAATATTTAAGGCGATGCCAACACAAATTGACAGACATAATAAACTCGATCCCCCTTGACTAATAAAAGGGAAAGTAATCCCTGTCAGTGGAATGATACCACTGATACCGCCAAGGTTAATAAAAATTTGAATGATAAACAAGCTGGCAATTCCGATACACATCAAGGAGTTAAAGGAACTGCGGGCACGAATCCCTACTAATAAAATCCGAGCAATCATAAAAATAAGCAATCCCAAGACTAATAGAGCAACGATTAAACCTAATTCCTCCATTAAAATGGCAAAGATATAGTCAGTTTGGGCCGCACTTAAGAAGCCTCTTTTTTGAATACTATTTCCTAAACCTAAACCAAAAAGTCCACCATTAAACATCGCATAGTAGCCATTGGTTAATTGATGGCCATTATTTAACTCATCGACAAAGGGATTTGTAAAAATCGCAAAACGATCATAGACATATTGGAAACGCTGAGGAATAATGTTTTCCCCGAAATGCAAAATAAATTGGATAACCCCCACACTAGCAAGAATGCCACCGAGGCCGATAATAATCGAATACCAATAATTTATTCCGCTGGCTAAAACCATAATCATCATCAGTAATACGATGATGGCGGTATTTCCTAAGTCTGGTTGAATAACAATCAGCAAAGTTAAAGCACCCAGCATTAAAAGTGGTCGGTTAATCGATTGCTTGAAGTCTTTTTGAATCATCTCTTGTCTTCTGGACAAGACAAAAGCTAAATACCAAATGACAACTACTTTAAAATACTCCGCCGGTTGAATCGTTCCCAAACCACCAGGGATGGTAATCCAACCACGGGCGCCGTTTACCGGATCCATAAACAATACTAAAACTAATAGAAAAACCATCACGGCAATCGCCAAAATAATCATCCGCTGATTTTTCAAGACATCAATTTTTAAGCGATAAATAAAGAAAATCGCAATTAAACTGAGAATCCAAAAAGCCAACTGTTTAAGAGCTTCTGAAGCACTTGCGGCACTTTCTGCCGAAGTCGAAATTGAAGTGGTACTGTAAACCATTAATAATCCTAAAACACATAGAATAATATAAGGAATCAAGATACCATAATCTAAAAAATGGCGCTTTTTAATCTTAGACAAGTATTAACCCTCCTTACCTAAGTCAACCTTGTCTTGGGTTTCCTCATACACTTCATTATATAATTGATTCAATTCGCGTTCTAAATCGCTCATTAGCTGATTGCCCCGCTCCCGGTTCACAATTCCTAAACGAATCGCATACGTCACTTGCCGGGAAAAGCCGTACATCTGGGTATCAACGACTTCCTCGAAGGCTTTGCACTGGGCAATACATAAACTATTTTTCTGATTGCGAATTAACATTTTAATCCGTTCGGCATCTTCTAATAACAGCTCAACAGCGTAATCTGAAGAAATATTTTCCATCAGCTTCGACCTCCTATCTTAATAACACATTATAGCACAACAACTGTGAAAATAATTGTATCTTTTCTATGGTTTTGTTGAGAAAAACCTATAGAGACAGTCTTTCAACGTTTCGTTAAATTTTTAAAAAGAAATTTATTTCGTGAAACATCGGCATTTTGTGAAACTTATTGCGGCTCATTTTCCAGAACAAAAAAACTAAATAGTGTTATAGCAATCTTTTGGAAATCTTTTTTTCCACAGTTCGCCTTTGAAGCGTTTGCATTTTTGCGCAAAAAAAGACTGTGATACAAGTCTTTTACAGATAACTCTCCGAATAGTGTAAGTTTGCATCTGTGGTCCAATAGACCTCATCACAAACTTACCTTACATCATGGCACTTGCCACGTTTATTCGGAATCATTATTCTGTACGAACTTACATCACAATCTCATTAGGCTAAACTATTGAGCAACTTTTTTCTTTTTAGAAGCTTTTTCCCGTTCATTTTTGTTTAAGATATGTTTTCTTAAACGGATGCTTTCAGGTGTCACTTCACAATATTCATCATCATTTAGAAATTCTAATGATTCTTCTAGGGTTAAAATTTTCGGACGTTTAATGACAGAAGTTTGGTCTTTGTTGGCAGAACGCACGTTAGTCATTTGTTTTGCTTTAGTGATGTTAACTGTTAAGTCATTGTCACGGGCATTTTCGCCGACAATCATGCCTTCATAAACTTCAGTACCTGGTTCAACAAAAACGGTTCCCCGTTCTTCAATACTCATAATTGAGTAAGTTGTCGCCTTACCTTGGTCAATTGAAACCAACGCACCTTGATGACGGCCGCCGATTTGCGCTTGAATCATCGGTAAATACTGGTCAAAGGTGTGGTGCATAATACCATAACCACGAGTCATTGATAAAAATTCAGTTGTGAAACCAAGTAAGCCACGAGCTGGTGCCAAGAAAATAATTCTAACTTGACCATTGCCAGTGTGAATCATATCTTGCATTTCGCCCTTACGCAGGCCAAGGGATTCAATCACAGAACCCATGTATTCTTCAGGTGTATCAATTTGGACCCGTTCAAATGGTTCACATTTGACACCGTCAATTTCTCTTTCAATAACTTGCGGACGAGAAACTTGTAATTCATAGCCTTCACGACGCATATTTTCAATTAAGATAGACAGATGCAATTCACCACGGCCGGAAACGATCCATTGATCTGGGCCAGTTGGTTCTACTCTTAGAGAAACGTCGGTTTGCAATTGGGCCATCAAACGTTCTTCAATTTTACGAGCAGTTACGAACTTACCTTCGCGACCGGCAAATGGTGAGTTGTTCACCAAGAAAGTCATTTGCAAAGTTGGTTCGTCGATGTGTAAAATCGGTAGGCCATCTTGATGGTCAATCGGTGTTACTGTTTCACCAACGAAGATGTCTTCCATCCCAGAAATTGCAATCAAGTCGCCGGCCTTGGCTTCTTGAATTTCTAAACGCTGTAAACCGAAGAAACCAAATAATTTAGTTACCCGGAATTTTTTGACTGTGCCGTCTAATTTAAGTAAAGCAACTTGGTCGCCAACTTTAATTTGACCACGGAAGACGCGGCCAATACCGATACGGCCAACGTAGTCGTTGTAATCCAATAGAGAAACTTGGAATTGCAATGGTTCATCGCTATTGTCAACTGGCGCAGGAATATGTTCGATAATCGTATCAAAGACTGGTGCCATGCTGGCTTCTTGGTCTTCTGGATTATCTGACAAGCTAGAAGTACCGTTGATTGCTGAAGCGTAAATCACTGGGAAATCCAATTGATCGTCGTCAGCGCCTAATTCGATGAATAGTTCTAATACTTCATCGACAACGTGTTCTGGTCGTGCAGAAGGTTTGTCAATTTTATTTACAACAACAATCGGTGTTAAATGCTGTTCCAAAGCTTTTTTCAAAACAAAGCGGGTTTGTGGCATTGTTCCTTCATAAGCATCAACAACTAATAACACACCGTCAACCATTTTCATGATCCGTTCCACTTCACCACCGAAATCGGCGTGTCCAGGAGTGTCCATGATATTGATACGGGTACCGTTGTAATCAACAGCTGTATTTTTGGCAAGAATGGTAATTCCCCGCTCTTTTTCTAAAGCGTTGGAATCCATTGCACGTTCTTGTAATTGGGTATGGGAATCTAACGTTTGGGATTGTTTCAATAGTTCGTCAACCAATGTCGTTTTACCATGGTCAACGTGGGCAATAATCGCAACATTGCGGATATCATTTCTTAAATTCAATTTTTTTGTCCCCTTTTAATTATAAAACTTGACTCGACTGCTTATTATACCAGAAAGAAACTATGAAATATAGTAGAAAGTTTCCGAAAACTTCCATAAAATCATTTTTACAGATTTTTTAAGCTTTTTTCTCTGCCATCAAATTAAAAATATCGTCATAACAAGCCGGCGTCGCAATAATAAACGGTTCCCGCTGAGAAAATTTGACAGGATTTCCATTGGCGTTAGAATATTTAAAGCCAAAGACTGAGAGCAATACAATCCCGGCAGCATAATCCCACGGAGAGAGATTGGATACATAGGAATGGTGGGTGCCCTTTAGCATGGCAATCATTTCCATTCCGGCACAGCCGCTGACTCTGACTCCCATGCTAGCCTCGCCGATGTCATAAGCATTAAAGCGATTATGAGCGTACATATAGGCGTTCATTCCGACTAAACCTTCCGACAGTTTCAAATCAGTTACTTTTTCTATTTGACGTTCATTGCAATAGACACCGACTGACGGGCCGCCCCAGTACAATTCACCCCTCATGACGTCATAAATAAAACCTAATTGACCGACGCCTTCTTCAAAAATGGCTAACATAATGCAAAAATTTTCTTTTTCCAAGACAAAATTTAAGGTGCCATCAATCGGATCAATCACATAGACGCGCCCTGTGGCAATTGATTGGTCAGAATAACCTTCTTCTTCGGCTAAAAAAGTCGCTGAAGAATCTACAGCCGCTATTTTATCAATTAAAAAGCGTTGCGTCGCCTTGTCCATATTGGTCACTAAATCTTTGCGATCACTTTTTTCTTCAATTGTTAATTCAGCGGTCAAAGAAGCCTTAATCGTAGCGCCAGCCTCTTTTATCCAGGCAGAGATTTCTTTTACAGATGGTATCATTTAACGAGTTCCCTTCATTCTTAAAATTTTTTGCGGATTTTGTTTGGCGGCTTGAACCGTTCGATATAGGGAATAGCCAGACTCACCTTCAAATTCGCGGCCTAATTTTTTTTCTTCACCGATGCTGGGAACAACCTGCTTAAATTTTTGATACTTCATTAAAAAGAGTTTATTTTCAATGCCTTTTTCATACGCCAATTCAACAGCCTGCCATAACTCAATCACTGTGACCATTTCCGCAGTCTGCCAATCTAAATCTAGAGGGTATTGATAGTCCTCCATAGAGCACCTCGTTTCGTAAAATTCTTTTTGTAAAATAAAATGTGGAGAAAATGAGCAAATTCATTGACCTCTCATAATGCCTGCGCTATACTCAGAAAATAGAATTTTCAGAAAATTCTCAAAGTCGTTTTTAATTAAGGAGTAGGAATTATGGAGACAGAAACAAAACTAACAATAAAAGATTATGTGTACAAGGTTTCATTAGGAATTTCTAATGCTGTGTTGGTTGCTTTAGGGATTGGTTTATTATTTGATACAATCGGCGATTTTACAGGAATTGTCGCCTTTAATAATATTGGTACGATTGCACAACTATTATTAGCACCAGCCTTTGGTGCGGGCATTGCTTTTCAATTGGGCACCAATACATTAGTTGTCTTTAGTTCAATGATTGCCGCAACTGTCGGCAGCAATGCGGTTTTATTTTCTCAAGCAAGTACAGATGCTGTTGCTGTGACCGGGCAAGTTGCCACACAGGCGGCTGGTTTTGGAATTTTTACAACCGGTCAGCCCATCAGTGCAGTGCTAGCTGGACTAATTGCCGCCCTTGTCGGAAAATGGTTAACTGGCAAAACGCCTTTAGATATGGTTCTTGTGCCCTTCGGTAGTCTTTTTGTCGGCGGCTTAGCTGGTGTTGGTTTGGCTTACGTCACCACACCGTTAATGTTAGCGTTGAGTCAGTTTATGGCCAACTCCATCACTATTTCACCGATTATTGGTTCCATCGTCATTTCAGTGGCTTGGAGCGCTCTTTTGATGACACCGGCTTCTTCGGCTGCTTTAGCGATTGCCCTACAGTTGGATCCGACCTCATCAGCTGCGGCCTTAATCGGTTGTACGGCTCAATTTGTTGGCTTTACCGTCATGTCCTTTAGAGAAAATAAAGTTGGCGCCAACATTGCGCAAGGCTTGATTACTCCGAAAGTTCAATTTGCGAATTTGACGAAAAATCCGCAGCTGGTGATTCCGCCATTTATTTCAGCAGCGATTTGTGCGCCAATCGCCACAGTTGTTTTGAATCTGCGGGTTGGCTATCAATTGGCTGGCTTAGGCTTGAATTCATTGATTGCACCATTGAATCTTTTGGCTAATGACACAACTGGTTTTATCGTTTATATCGCAGTCGGTGTCTTTCTATCCGGTGCTATCACCTATGTCGTTTATCGCTTGATGAAAGCAGCTGGTAAAGTTCAGACCGGTGCTTTAACGATTGAAATGCAATAATTCAAACTTAGATATATAGTCGCTTCTTAGCTACCCTCAGCTGAGCAGCGGTTTTTTTTAATTACTATTATTTGAGTTACTGTGATTATTTTCTTCAGATTTTACGTAATCTAAAGCTACTACAAAGCAGATAATCAATTCTTCTAACTCTTCTTTAAGAATGGTCACTTCATAGGAGTCGCCCCAACTGACCCATTTTTTATTGACCGTTGCCACTTCGGTCCCTTCTTGCATCATACTGAAGTTCATATTCCAAAGATCCCCTTGGATGGTTAAATTTTCGCCAGTAATGTCATACTTGGCCTTTAAAAAACTTAGTTTCTTTTCAATCACGACTTCTTTTGAGCCAACAGTGACAAAAAACTTCGGCAGCAGACTCACGACTTTTTTAGTAATGACGCCGATTTCTTTTCCTTGAGTGTCGGTGATGCGAAACTCTTTGGGAATTTTCATAAAGCTACCTTTGACAAAGTAGCGATCATTAGCAGCTTCATCTTTAACAGTAAACTGTTCGCCAAGGCTGAAAAATTTTTGTTTGATGTATAATTTTTTCATAGAGTCTCCTCATTTCGCTTTTTCTGGAACCTTCTCTTCTATATTAATAGAAGAGATTTCTTTCAACAAGAAAAAAGCTGTGGTTTTGACAGAAAATAAAGGTTTCATGGTACACTCTTTTTATAGGGGGGATTTACATGAAAGTAAATAAAAATCGTAAAGTGTTAATAGGCTCGATAATTATTTTAGTGGCGATTGCAGCACTGATTTTATTTTTAGTATTTGGGACCGCTGGCGGTAAGCGTTGGCAGAAAAATCTCGAATCGAGTCTTAATGACGGGTTAAACCGAGAAATCTTAGTCTATAACGCTGACGGCTCAGTGATTTATTCTGAGACGGGTAAATTTGATATTAGCTATGGTGACGGTCGTTTAGAATATATCGATGCAGATACGGGATTGAAAACTAATATTTATATCGGCTACAATGCAACTGTGATTGTCAATGAATTAGAATAAGTGCAAAATAAAAAACCGGGTATGGCGACCCGGTTTTTTTGTGTGACAAAATGCTATTAAATATGAATTGGTAAACCTAATGCCAACTCAGAAGCATCCATAGTAATTTCACCCAATGATGGATGAGGATGGATTGTAAGAGCGATATCTTCAGCGTTCATCCCTGATTCAACGGCTAACGCCAATTCAGAAATCATATCGCTGGCACCAACGCCGGCAATTTGCGCGCCGATGACAACATTGCCATCAACAGTTGTGACAAGACGCAGGAAACCTTCCATTTTGTTTAATGAAATGGCCCGACCGTTTCCAGCAAATGGGAATTTAAAGCCTTTTGCTTCGATACCAGCCGCTTTTGCATCAGCAACAGTCATTCCGACTGAAGCTAATTCTGGATCGGTAAAGGCAACTGCTGGCATTGCTTTATAATCAACAGCCACTTTTTTACCAGAAATTGCTTCAGCAGCAATTTTTGCTTCATATGAAGCTTTATGAGCCAATGCAGCACCAGGTACGATATCGCCAATGGCAAAGATATTCGAAATGTTGGTGCGACCTTGGTTATCAACTTTGATTAAGCCGCGTTCGCCGACTTCAACGCCAGCTTGTTCCAAACCTAAATCGTCAGTGTTTGGACGACGACCAACTGTAACCATGACATAGTCAGCAGTTACGGATTCTTCTTTGCCGTCAACTTCATATTTAACTGTAACGCTGTCGCCATTGTCAACGGCTTCTTTAGCCATTGCAGAAGTAACAACTGTAACGCCTTTTTTCTTAAAGTCGTCAGTCACAAGTTTAACCATATCTTTTTCATAGGTTGGTAAAATTGAAGGAGTTCCTTCAATAATCGTTACTTCAGCTCCAAGGTTTGCATAAGCACCACCAAGTTCAGCACCGATAACGCCGCCACCGATAATCACGAATTTTTTAGGAACTTCAGGCAAGTTTAAACCGCCTGTTGAATCTAAGACGCGACCGCCAAATTTAAAGCCAGGAATTTCAATTGGACGAGAGCCTGTTGCGACAATCGCATTGTTAAATTCATAAGTTTGAGCTGAATCTGGGTGAATTACCCGTAAAGTATGATCATCAACGAAGAAGGCTTCCCCCATCAAAATTTCAACTTTATGTTTCTTTAATAACATACCAACACCAGAAGTTAATGTGTTGACAACTTTATTCTGTTTCCAGTCTTGTGTTTGTGCAAAGTCTAGCTTAACGCCTTCTGCAGAAACACCGAAAATATTTGAGTCTAAAGAATCTTGGTAATGGTGACCAGCGGCAATCAAGGCTTTTGAAGGAATACAGCCGACGTTTAAACAAACGCCGCCGATAAATTCTCTCTCCACAATTGCAACTTTTTGTCCCATTTCAGCAGCCCGGATAGCGGCAACATATCCGCCAGGGCCTGATCCGATGACAACTGTATCTAATTCAATGGCAAAATCTCCTACTACCATTTTTTAATCATCCTTCCATCAATAATAGTTCTGGGTCAGCTAATAAACGTAAGATATTGTTCAAGGCTTTTTGAGCAGTCGCACCATCAACGATTCGGTGGTCAAAACTCAATGATAATTTCATCATGCGGCCTACAACAATTTCGCCATCTGCATTGACAACTGGAGTTTGCGCAATCGTACCGACTCCTAAGATAGCTACTTCTGGGTAATTGATAACTGGTGTAAACCAGCCGCCACCAACAGAACCAACGTTACTAATTGTAATTGAACCATCACGCATGTCAGGTCCAGTTAACTTGCCATCATGAGCTAGTTGAGCTTTTTCGCTGATTTCATCTGCAATTTGGAACATGCTCTTATTGTCAGCATTTTTAATATTTGGCACATATAAGCCATTATCTGTATCAGTTGCGATACCGATATTGTAGTAATGTTTGTAAACAATTTCTTGTTTTGCGTCATCAATTGATGCATTCAAGATTGGGAATTTTTTAGCTGTTGCAACTAAAGCTTTGACAACATATGGCAAGAAGGTTAATTTTGTGCCGTTTTCTAAAGCAACATCTTTAAATTTCTTACGGTGATCCCACAATTTAGATACTTCAATTTCACCAAACATTGTAACGTGAGGTGCAGTGTGTTTAGAAGTTACCATTGCTTTAGCAATTGCTTTACGAGTTGGTGTTAAGCCAACACGTTCTTCTAAATCACCTTGAGTTGAAGTGAAGGCTTGTGGTTTCGCTGCTGGAGCACTAGCAGTTGTTGCTTCTGCTTGAGCAGGAGCTTCAGTAGCTGCTGGAGCTTGCGCTTGACCGCCACCAGAAATAAATGCTTGCACGTCTTCTTTTGTAATGCGACCGCCTTTACCACTTGCAGAAACTAATGAAATATCGACATTGTTTTCTCTTGCAAATTGACGAACAGATGGCATTGCCAAAATTTGTTTGTTTGGATCAGAAACTGCCACTACGCCATTGCTGCTTGGCGCAGCCGTTTGAGCTGTTTCAGCTTTGGCAGCCGGTGCCGCTGGTGTACTTGGAGCAGCAGATGGTGCAGAATTATGTCCCGGTGCATCGATTTCAACTAAGACGTCACCAACATTGGCTACAGTACCTTCTGGAACAACAATATTTTTAACCGTTCCAGTTACAGGAGAAGGAATTTCTTCGACTGATTTATCATTTTGAACTTCTAATAAAGTATCGTCTTCATTAATTGTGTCACCAGCTTTGACGAACCATTTAACGATTTCGCCTTCCGCAATTCCTTCACCAATATCTGGTAATTTGAATTGGTAAACGCCGCCGTCAGCAGCCGGTGCTGCTGCAACAGGTTCTGCAGCAGGGCTAGCAGGTGTTTGCGATTCAGCCGCAACGCCACTGTCGCCTTCATTGCCTTCAAAGCCAGGTGCGTTGATTTCGACTAAAACGTCACCGACATTGGCTACCGTGCCTTCAGGAACGATAATATTTTTAACTGTTCCGGTTACAGGAGAAGGAATTTCTTCTACTGATTTATCATTTTGTACTTCTAATAAAGTATCATCTTCATTGATTGTATCGCCGGGTTTAACGAACCATTTGACGATTTCGCCTTCAGCAATCCCTTCACCAATGTCAGGTAATTTAAATTGAAAAGCCATTTTTTATTTCTTCCCTTCTGTCTGATTAAAAGTTTGCGATTTCTTTGACTTTATCTTCGATATCTTTTGCGTTTGGCAACCAGATATTTTCAGCTTGACCGAATGGGAAGATAGTATCAGGAGCAGATACCCGACCAATTGGTGCTTCCAATGAAAGAATCGCTCTTTCAGAAATTTCAGAAACAACTTGAGCAGCTACACCAGCTTGTTTTTGCGCTTCTTGAACGACAACCACCCGATTTGTTTTTTCAACTGATTTGATGATTGTTTCAACGTCTAGCGGTGCGACTGTTCTTAAATCAATAATTTCAACGCTGATATTTTCTTTTGCCAAGTTATCCGCTGCTTTGACTGCTTCACGAACCATTGCTCCATAAGTGACAACTGTGATATCAGTTCCTTCACGGGTAACGGCTGCTTTGTCTAAAGGCACTTCGTAAGCTTCATCCGGCACTTCCTCACGGAAAGAACGATACAGTTTCATGTGTTCCAAATAAACAACTGGATCATTGCTGCGGATGGCAGAGATTAATAATCCTTTGGCATCATAAGGATTTGATGGAATAACTACCCGGATACCAGGAGATTGTGCAATCAAACCTTCTAAGTTATCTGAGTGCAATTCAGGTGTATGCACTCCACCACCAAATGGCGCACGGATTGTTATTGGTAATTGACGAGTACCGCCCATACGATAACGGGTGCGGGCCATTTGACCAACAATTTCATCCATTACTTCAAATACGAAACCGAAGAATTGAATTTCAGGAACTGGACGGTAACCTGTTAGCGCTAAACCAAAAGCTAAACCACCGATACCAGATTCAGCTAGTGGTGTATCGAAAACTTTATCTTCACCAAATTTAGCTTGTAAACCTTCTGTTGCCCGGAAAACACCGCCGTTTTTACCAACGTCTTCACCGAAGACTAAAACTTCTGAATCATTTTCCAGTTCAGCAGCTAGGGCATCTGTAATAGCTTGAATCATTGTTTTTTGTGCCATGATTATTTCGACTCCTTCGCTTCGTAAATTGCAATTTGTTCTTTAATGCTTTGTGGTTGAACTTCAAACATATTTTTTAAGAAATCAGAAACTTTTTGCTTCGGTGCTTTATCAGCTTCAGCAATCGCATCTTTAATTTCTTCTTTTGTTTTTTCAATAATTTCTTCTTCTTTGGCTTCGCTCCACAAACCTTTTTCAGTTAAGTAGTTACGGAAACGAATCAAAGGATCTTTTTGTTGCCATTCATCATCCATTTCTTTAGAACGGTAACGGGTTGGATCATCACCTGATAAAGTGTGTGGACCATAACGATAAGTTAAGGTTTCAATTAAGACAGGACCATTTCCAGCTGAAGCCCATTCACGAGCGGCTTTAGTTACAGCATATACTGCCAATGGATCCATACCGTCAACTTGAATACCAGGAATCCCAGCAGCAGCAGCTTTTTGTGCTAATGTTTCAGCTGCAGTTTGCACTTCCCGTGGTGTTGAGATTGCAAAACCATTATTTTGAATAAAGAAGACAGCGTTACCGTGGAAACTTCCGGCAAAGTTAATGCCTTCGTAGAAATCACCTTGAGAAGAACCACCATCACCTGTATAAGTGAAGACAACATTTTTACTACCGCGTTTTTTCAAGCCTAAAGCTACGCCGGCTGCTTGTACATATTGTGCACCAATAATGATTTGTGGTGGCATTGCTGTCAATGTTTCAGGATATAAGTTACCAGCTACATGGCCCCGAGACCATAAGAAAGCTTGGCTTAAAGGTAAACCGTGTTGAATTAATTGAGGGACATCACGATAGCCTGGGAATAAATAATCTTCTCTTTCCATTGCAAAATTACTTGCAAGTTGGCTGGCTTCTTGACCAGCTGTTGGAGCGTAGAAACCTAGGCGACCTTGACGGTTTAATGCGGTTGAACGTTGGTCTAGAACCCGCGCCCACACCATTTGACTCATCAACTCCACTAATTCATCATCAGATAAATCTGGAACTGCTGCTTCGTTGACGATTTTCCCTTCTTTATCCAAAATTTGGAAAGTTGGAAAATCTGCATTGACTTCTTTGAGCAATTTTTTAAAATCAATAGCTGTTTGCTTCTTTGCCATTTTGTCACACATTCCTCTCTGTAATAAAAAATCCTAAACCGCGAATGAAACAGCACAAGAATCTGTACTATTTATTTTCGCTTTCGATATAAAACTACCATCTTTAGAAAATAAACACAAGCAATAAGCTTCTTTTTTGCGATTTTTTTCACTTTTAAAAAGCCTTTTAAATTAAGACTTAAAAGTGAATTATTTCACATTGTAACCCTTTTCGTCTTTTGGCAGGCGCCTTTCCTTAAAAAAATTAAACACTGTGTGGTACAAAAATAATACAGTTTCAATCGGTGTATTCTTTTTAAAGTTGTCAAATCAAGGAAAAGCTTCTGTATTACTTTTATTTGATAACAGTTTGTAAGTGTTCTCTTATCATTAAAAGAAATAATTTTCTCCGCAAAAAAAAGCTGTGACACAAGTAAACTCAGAAATAATTTTACCAAAAGAATATTTAATAGAAACTACAAGATATTCTTCGGTCATTATTTCAAAAACTTGTCTCACAGCGTTAAATTTTTAAAGCCACTCTTTGGTCAAGCGGATGTAAATTCTTTTGGCAAACTCAACGGTAATCAGATAGGCAATAATAATGCCGATAAACCAAGGCCAGTAGCTGGCTGGTAATGGGCTAAATTCGAAAATTTCGCGAATCGGTGCGATTAAAATAATACCTAAGCCAATTAAAATACCGATAGCACTGCTGATTAGAACTTGCGGTGCCGCCATGCTTTGAATAAACGGCACTTTTTTTGTACGGACCATTTGTACAACTAAGGTTTGGCTGACTAAGCCCACCATAAACCAACCGGCTTGGAAGATACCTTGTGTCGCCAAGGAATTAGCGCCAAAGACATTCCACATAATCAAGAAGGTCAAAATATCAAAAATCGAGCTGACCGGACCGATACAGACGGTGAATTTTAGCAAACCATCAATTTGCCAACGAACGGGTTTTGCCAATTCTTCTTCATCAACATTATCCCAAGGTATGGTCAATTGGGTCATATCGTAAATTAAATTTTGAACTAATAATTGAATGGAGAGCATTGGTAGAAATGGTAGAAAGGCACTGGCAACTAAAATTGAAAAGACGTTTCCAAAGTTTGAGCTAATAGTAATTTTAATGTATTTCATCATATTGCTGAATACTTTGCGGCCTTCAATCACGCCGGCCTCCAGCACATTCAAACTTTTTTCTAACAGAATAATTGAACTGGCATCTTTCGTTATATCGGCGGCGGTATCCACTGAGATACCGACATCGGCTTTTCTTAAAGCCGGTGCATCGTTGATGCCATCCCCCATAAAGCCAACAGTGTGACCATTGCTTTGCAGATTTTCAATGATGCGAGATTTTTGCATTGGGTTTAATTTAGCAAATAAGTTCGCAGATTCAACGATTGTTTTCATTTCTTCATCACTGGCTTCATCAATTTGTGAGCCGAGGACCACAGTGCCGACTTCGATGCCAACATCCCGGCAGACTTTTTTTGCAACAATGTCATTGTCACCAGTTAAAACTTTAACGTTGACGCCGTGTTCATGTAAAGACTTGATCGCAGTAATTGCTGATTCTTTAGCGGGATCTAAAAAGCCCATGAACCCAATCAAGGTCATGTCGGCTTCGTCGCCGACGTTATAAATGGCATCAGTATGGGCATCTCGTCGAATAGCAACGGTAATTACCCGCATGCCTTGTTCATTCATTTCACGATTTAATTGGCGCATCGTCGCTTTACGTTCTTCAGTTAAAGGTAGTCTTTCACCATCAATTTCGACAAAGCTGCAAATGCCCTCCATCTCTTCAACGGCCCCTTTAGTAATCATAATTTGATGATCATCAGCCTTTACGACAACTGTTAAACGGCGCCGGGAAAAATCAAAGGGAATTTCATCAATTTTTACGACATCGTGATAAGGCAATTGGCGTTTGCCGTCTTCAAAATAATTAATCACGGCAATGTCCATTAAGTTTTTCCAACCTGTTTGATAATGGGAATTTAAAAAGGCTAAGTTTAAGACTTGATCATTTGGCTGGCCGGTCGGGTCTAAATGTTGGACCAAGACTACCCGATCTTCGGTAATTGTGCCAGTCTTATCAGTACACAGCACATCCATGCTGCCGAGATTTTGCATTGAAGCCAGCTCTTTAACAATCACTTGATGTTTGGACAAGCTTAAAGCACCTTTGGCTAAGTTGCTGGTGACAATCATCGGCAGCATTTCAGGTGTCAGTCCAACGGCCACAGCAATCGCAAAGAAGAAGGCATCGCCCCAGTTGCCTTTGGTCAACCCGTTAATCAAAAAGACAATTGGGAATAAAATCATGACCATTCGTAACAGTAATTTCGAAATTTTGGTTAGGCCGACATCAAAACTAGTTTTGCCCCGTTGGGAAGTCGCACTTTTGGCAATATCACCGAAGAAAGTATTTTGGCCAGTTTTTAAAATAATGGCTTTACCTTGACCACTGAGGACATCGGTTCCCATGAAGACTAAGTCTTGCATATCCAACGCTGAAAGCTCATCGGTTTCTGTGAGCTTGGCATCGACAAATTTTTCCACCGGCATGGATTCTCCGGTTAGAGACGATTGATTGACAAATAAATCTTTAGTCCAAATTAAGACTGCATCGGCGGGAATCATATCGCCGGTGGCTAAAGTAATTAAATCCCCTGGCACTATTTCATCCATTGGAATTTCTCTGGTGCTGCTGTCTCTAGTAACGGCTGAAGTATTTTCAATTAATTCTTTTAACTCTTGGCTGGCTTTTTGAGAACGATATTCCTGAATAAAGGTAATAATGACACTGGCTAAAATCATAATCCCCATCACCACTGCTGCTTCAATATCGCCAGTGGCTAAAGAGACAATTGCTAATAAGACTAACACGAAAACAAAGGGATCATTAAAAGCTTTTAAAAATAAAAGCACAGCTGGTACTGGTTTTTGCGCAGAAACGACATTGGCGCCGTATTCTTCTAATCTTTCTTTGGCATCTGCTTCAGTCAAGCCGTTGATGGACGTTCTTAATTCCATCATTAGTTCCCGTTCTGAAAGCAGGGCTAATTTTTTTAGTTCTTGGTCCTTGGTTTGTTTTAAATTACTTTTTCTAATCATGTTCTTTCCTCCTATTGCACTGGAGGAAAGTCCTCCAAATGCAGAATATTGTACGGCCTCTGTCCTTCAGGGTGATCCATAACGCCTCAATCCTTTCTGTCATTTTTTAATTAAATTAATTTATAGGAGGTTTTTTAGACAAAAAGAAACCCACACTCAACGAGAGCATGGGAAAAATTTGATTTCATGACCATCGTTGAGCTTTAGCACTATAGGGCGTAATTAATCAAGATTGATTACAGCTACTTTAGACTCGCCTTCACGACGAAGTCTTGTTTTACCAACTAAGAGTCTCTCGATTCTTTCGCGGCAGCAGCATATGTCCATATAGGAGCCTCACCTAACAATTATTTAATTTTGTTTACATGTTGATTTTATGCCGTAAAAATAAGAAAGTCAACCCAAAAAGCCGTTAATCATTTAATAAGCGATGTTTTTTAAAATACTCATCGACCTTTTGATTTGCGGCCGCTTCGTAATAATCTTTAAATTTGACTGTCCACAGTTTGGTTTCTCTGGCTTCGGCAAATTTTTCCATCGTCTGGTCATACTCTGCTAAAACCGGATAGTCATAATCTTTAAAGCTATCGTAAAAAACGACGGCCTCTTCTGGTAGTCTTGGCTTGACCTTCATGGCAACGTTCGGTTTGCCAATACTTAAGCCGCATAGAGGAAACATCTGCTCTGGCAAATGCAGCAACTCGGCTAGCTCTTCAATATTTTTGCGGACGGAACCCACTGGAACACAGCCTAAGCCTAGTGCTTCGGTGGCGACAATTGCACTTTGGAGCGCCATCGCCGCATCAGTCGTTGCCACTAAGATGTGATCTAAGCTTTCACCAACGGTCGAAGCCGTATGATAATGTTCGCTAATCATTTTAGCCCGATGCAAATCGCCGACAAATAATAAAAAGACTGAACTATTTAGCATATGGGGATTTCCCGGGTTCCATTCAACTAATTGCTCACGAATTTTTTTATCTTGGATAACTAAAATGCTGTAGGCTTGACCATTCATCCAGTTCGCACTTTGACGAGCGGCCGTTAAAATCGTCTGTAAATCCTCTTGGGGCAATTGATAATCGGCATCGAAATCCCGATAAGTCCGATGGTTTAATAAAATATCAAGGGTGTCACTCATAATATCATCTCCATTCTTAATAAGTTTAGCACAAGTTTTAGCTTTTTTTCAGCGTATCGGTGATTTCAGAAAAAATCAAAAAAAATTTGCGGTAATCCTTTTCTTCTAACCGACTAAAATTAATGCGTAGAGCATTTTTTTCATTGGAGAAAAGAAAACTCGGAGCAATTAGCAGCCCTTTATCTAAAAAAAGCTGCCAATTTTTTTTAGCTATATCCCCTCTTTGCCAGGTCAGCCAGACGTAAAACCCACCTTTAATCTCACTAATTCGCCAGTCTTTTTCAAAGGGGGCTACTAGCTTCAGAAAAGTTGCGGCTCGTTTAGCTAAGGCATCTACTAATAGCTGTCGCTGATTTAAAAAAGTCTGATCACTTAAAGCAGCTGTGGCAAGGACTTGCGGAAAAATACTGACGGTAGAATCCATCACCTGCCTAGCTTCAATTAAGGGCGCCATAAGGGAATGGGGAGCTAAAAGCCAACCGATTTTAGTTGAGGCGCCTAATATTTTTGAAAGTGAACCCAGATAGATGACTTGCTGCGGGGCAAGTGATTTTAATAAAGGAATTTTCTTGGTGAAATTAATCTCACCAAAGACATTGTCTTCCACAACAGGAATTTGATATCTGCCACAAAGCTCTAAAACTTCTTGACGACGCTTCAAAGACATCACAATACCAGTAGGATTTTGGTAGGTCGGATTTAAAATCAGCATTTTAATTTTTTTTGTGACAATTAATTGCTTTAACTCGTTTAGTTTAATGCCCTCTCGGTCCAAGCCAACGCCAAAAAGCGAAATTCCGGCAGCCTGAAAAATTGGCAGGCCATAAAGAAATGAAGGATTTTCAATTGCCACGCTATCTCCGGGTGCCAATAACACTTGCAGCAATAAAAACAACCCTTGTTGAGCCCCAGAAGTAATTAATATATCCTCAAGGGAAACCTCTAATTGATGGTCTTTTTGCAATTCTTCTTGAATAGCTTTTTGCAACGGCAAATACCCCGCTGCTGATAGTTGAGTCTCTTCAGCTAAAAAATCCTCCCAACGAAAACTCGGCAGCTGGAAATTCGGAATCAGTTGATGAGGCAGTTCCCCGGTAAATAAATCTAGTACCTCCGAGTCTGCTAATCGCTTTTTTAAATTCAGCAAAAAAGGATGCTGGCGATTATAAGCCGTTTGTTGTAAAATTCCCTGCCAATTTGTGCGGGGCAAGGCTTGGCGTCCCCAATTTCCTTCATTTACCCTCGTGCCGCTACCCTGTTTACGTATCAGCCAGCCTAAACTGGCCAATTCATCCAGCGCATGGACGACTGTCGTGCGATTGACAGCAAATAATTTTGCCAGCTCCCGTTCAGTCGGAATTTTTTCGCCGGCTTCCAGTTCGCCCTTTTGAATGCTTTCAATAATTAAATCCATAATTTGTAGATAAATCGGTCCCGTTGATTTTTGTAAGCGCCATTCCATAGCTTTACCTTCTTTTTTGTAATTGGATGACCTCAAAATAAACCAATTGGCTGTTTCTGTCAAATCAGCCTTCCCTTATACTAAGTTACATTAAAAGAAAATTTGAATGGAGGAGGAAATTGATTAAAAAAGTGTTGACCGTGGCCGGCTCTGATTCGACTGGCGGAGCAGGCATTCAAGCGGATTTAAAAACATTTCAAGAATACGGCACTTTTGGTTTTTCAGCGATTACAAGTGTGATGACAATGGACCCAGATCAAAATTGGTCCCATGAAGTCACCAGCTTTTCACCAGAGCTAGTGGCTAAACAGCTAAAAAGTATTTTTACCGGCGGACAGCTAGCAGCCATGAAAACTGGTTTATTGGGAGATGTCGGGACAATTGAGGTTGTCAAAGATTATCTTGAAAAATATCAGATGCCAAATGTTGTGATTGACCCTGTCATTGCTAGTAAAGGCACGCAGGATTTATTTCAAAGTGAAAATGTGGTGGCGATTAAAAAAAACCTCTTACCTTTAGCAACAATTACCACGCCGAATTTAGTGGAGGCGGCCATCTTGGCAGAAATGCCGCCGTTAGAAAATTTAGCTGAAATGAAAATTGCGGCAGAAAAAATTTATCAGCTGGGTCCTAAGAATGTCATCGTTAAAGGTGGCCATCGTCTCGGCGGAGAAAAATCGCTGGATGTGTTCTTTGACGGCCGTAATTTTGAAATTTTGGAAAATCCTCTGTTTAAAACAGATTTCAATCATGGCGCTGGCTGTACTTTTGCTGCCGCAATTACGGCGGGCTTAGCCAAGGAGCTTTCTGTCTTTGAAGCTGTCGTCTTAGCCAAAGACTTTGTGGCGGCCGCTATTCAAGAAGGCTTAGAAATTAATCAGTATTTAGGTCATGTCTGGCATGGTGCCTATAATCAAGCCCAAAACCGGGTGACTTCTAAAAATAATCAACCATCAATTAAATAAAGGAGTAAATTATGATAAAAAATTCACGTTTAAGAAGTATTATTTTAGTGGCGCTGTTTGCTGCGTTGACCGTTATCGGCACTAATATTCGGATTCCGATGCCGACAGGCGCCTTTGTCCATCTGGGTAATGCCGTTTTATTATTGGCAGTGCTTTTAATCGGCTATAAAAGAGGTGCGTTAGCTGGTGGTTTAGGTTTTTTCATTTTTGATATTCTCAGTGGCTATGCAACTGAGGCGCCTTATTTTCTTTTGGAAAGTTTTATCGTCGGTGGAGCAGCAGCCTTAGCAATTCTATTTTTCAAAAAGAATTTGACGAATGTCTGGCAAGTAATGGGTGTGGGTGTCGTCACCGGGATTGCCAAGCTAATCATGACGCAGCTGAAAAATACTGTTACCTTTTTAATTGCCGGATCTTCTTTGCCGGTTGCCTTCACCAGTGCTGCCACCAAACTCCCAGCCTCACTAATCAATGTGATTATGACAATTGTGATTGTTTCGTTAGTTTATTTTCCCTTGAAAAAAATTATGGGGACAGTCTTAGGGTCATCTGATCGACCTGCCCATGATTCTAAATAAAAAAATTACTGGATAGTTGTAAAAGCCCTGTCAACATTAGATTTTTAGTCTAATGTTGACAGGGCTCTTTATTATCTAAAAGTAAATTGCAAATTTTAACCGTGGCGGCGATTGCGGCCGGACATCCACACCTCTTTTGTGAGGTAGCGGACCCGTTCCATAATCCGTTTGGCTTTAATTGGTTCCTCGTCGCCTTTTTGCGAGACGCTGAGGTGTTCTTCAAACTCCGTTAAGTTAAAGTTGGAGGAAAAGAAAGTTGGCAATTGCTCCTGCATCCGATGCTGCAAAATGACACCAAAAACTTCATCACGAATCCAAGGGCTCATCGAATCGGCTCCCACATCATCCAGCATTAAAATCGGCGCTCTTTTTACAGCGTCTAATTTTGGCCCAACAGAATCATTGCCGATTGCCTGTTTCATCTCTACTGTAAAGGTCGGAAAGTGAACTAGCGTTGTTTCAAATCCTCTGACGGCTAACTCATGAGCTATTGCACCTAATAAATAGGTTTTGCCAACACCAAAGTCGCCCACCAGATACAAGCCTTTATGAAAATCTTTAGGTGTAGCGACAAACTCATTGATAAAGGTCATCGCTTCAATTAGTGCAGCACTTCTTTCGGTGTCACGATCAAAGTTGGCGATGGAGGCATCTTGAATATCTTTTGGCATATCCACTGCCCGCACGCGACTGCGGATTTCTTCCTCCCGCTTACGGGCCATCAAGGCTTCCGTTGGCACATAAGTCACATCGATAAAATGAAAATTCATCGCCAGCTGCGGCTCGTAGCCTGGGGCAATCATTGTGGGATCATTTAATTGGTATTTGCGTTTTTCTTGAACAAATTCATAGAGTTTTGCGTAACTTTTTTCGATATCAGCATCGGTCAGCTGATCACGATGCTCTGCGATAAAGGCTGCGACATCTGGATCTTGTAAAACTTTTTGAACCATTTCCGCTAATTTGTCCTGGTAATTTCCTTTGCGAATAATCTGTGACAATTCTTTTCCCATATCCTCCATGGCTAGTCACCTTCCTTCAAAAAGTCTTTCAGCATTTCATCTAATTCCGCTTGGCGCTCTGGGGCAATTTGCGCCTCAGGTAAGGTTTTTTGATTCATCCACTCTGGCACTTTTTCCCTGCGCACTTTGCGATTAGTATTGCGATAATTTTTAGTTTGTTTTGGCTTATTATTCAAATCCCGGGCATGTTTTAAAGCCGCTTCCGGCGTTTTAATGCCGCTTTGGGCCCATTCATTGGCAATCGAATTGACATAGGTGCCGTTTAAAACCGGCGCATTTTTGGCGACCAATACGTAATGAATTAAAATATTGACGACAGCGGCCGGTAAACCGGAGCGATCCACTAAATTTTTAACAATCCAAACCTCAGGATCGCCGATAAAACCGCCTTTGGCTTCCTTCAAAGCTTGAAAATAGGTCATCGGCGGATAGAGTTCTGCCTCTTTGATTAATTCGATATCTTGTGGTGAAAAGCCCTCTGCTTTGAGAGTATTTTCCCGGCGAATTTTCTGGTCTGCCTCACTTAGCTTGGTTTGCGGCTCAGTTGATGGAGTATCATCAGTAGTTTTTTTTGTGACAGGCATTGTTTGGGCTGCTTGACGGACAGCCTTATGAAAATCTTTTAAGGAAATTTTTTGTTCCGTTAAGTTAGAAGTTCTGGCTAACAGTTCACTAAGCTCGATTTCTTCATAGCCATACATCACATGATGGACAAAAATATCTTGTCTTTCTTCAGCCGTTAAAGAAGTGGTCACACCCAAACGGGCTAAGTTGGCTTCGATTAACTGCCAATCCAAATCCTCACCCTGATCAATTCCCGGTGGATTCTCCAGTGAAAAATCAGCGGCGCTTTCTTCAAGCCTGCCAAAGTTTTCTGCGAAACGGCCTTCATTGAAGGAAAAAATTTGTTTGAATTTTTTAGTGACTTCCTGAAAACCTGAGATATCCAAAGTTTTTGGCTTGAAGCGCTGCAGGAGGCGCTCGTATTTTGTCTCACTGACATATTCCTTTAACAGAAAATGCAAGAGACTATCTTGTAGAAAAGCTTCTGGTGCTAAAGGTTCCTGCAACTCATAAAGATACTTGCGACCCAATTGAGCATCTTCTTGGTAATAGCTTTTTAATAAGCCAATCGCTTCTAATTTTTGGCGGTCTTCAAAAAATAATTGTAAACCAACATTTAAATCAGTCAGTAAATCGGCATGGATGGCAATCTCACTTAGACCATACTGCCATTTGATTTCCCCTAAAAAGGAGAAGTACAAAGCTAAGGCTGAGGCACCGATAATCGGTTGATACAATTGCACAAGGGTTTCCTGACTGCGATCGCCTAGGGGCAATTGTTTGCCAACTTGAAATAAATATTTTGGTAAGACTTCATCCCAAGCATTTTCCACGGCAACCCCTCCTTACTCTTCACCATTTTTGGCTTTGTCGACGATTTCTTGTAATTCCTTCAAAAATACCGACATATCTTTAAACTGCCGATAGACACTGGCAAAACGGATATAGGCGATTTCATCTAGATTGACTAAATTTTCCATCACATATTCGCCGATTAAATTGGTCGAGACTTCATTTTCACCAAGCGAACGAACCCGATTTTCAACATCATCGACAACCTGTTCCATCTGTTCCATCGCAACTGGGCGCTTTTCGGCAGAGCGAATCAAGCCCCGCAAGATTTTATCACGATTAAATTCTTCTCGAGAACCGTTTTTCTTCACCACTAGTAAAGGTGTTGCTTCAATCCGTTCAAAGGTAGTAAAACGAAAGCCACAGTTTTCACATTCACGGCGCCGGCGAATCGTGCGGCCATCATCTGTTTGACGGCTGTCTATAACCCGTGAATTATTATGTTGGCATTTTGGACAACGCATCCGATTTCCTCCTCAAATTGAGTTTGAAAAATGCTCAAGCAAACTAGCTCTGCAAAAAATTCAATCAGATTTTTTTTGCATCAAAATTTGCTTTTGCTGATTTCAATCCCTCAATAATATAACAATCATTTCTTTCTTGTCTATTATTATAACATGATTGAATCAGCGGATAAAGTCGTTGTTTTTTAGCCAATCGATAACTTGTTTTTCCGTTTCAGCGGGTGTACCTTGATTATCAAAAATAATATCCGCTCGCTCTTTTTTTTCGGCAATTGACATCTGGGCATGGATTCTAGTTTCGGCGGTTGCCAAATCAAAACCGTCTCTGAGCATTAGTCGCTGCACTTGGAGTTCTTCTGGTAAATAAACTACCGCCACCGCATCCATATAATGTTCGTAATTGCCTTCGTATAATAACGGCACATCGACAATCACCAATGGGCTGCTTAGCTTTCCAGCAGCAATTTCCGCTAAAATTTGTTTGCGGATAAAGGGATTTAAAATTTCGTTTAACCGCCGGCGCCGCTGGTCATCGGCAAAGACAATTCTACCTAAGGCTTTGCGATTAAGGCTGTGGTCGGCATTTAAAATTTCTGTACCAAATTCTGCAACAACTTCCTGAAGCCCTTCGGTTTGCGGCTCCACGACTTTTCTAGCGACTACATCCCCATCAACAATCGGAAAATCAAACCGGCGAAAAATATTGACCACCGTACTTTTTCCGGTAGCGATGCCGCCCGTGATTCCTAAAACAAAGCTCATTTTCTGCCCCTCACTTTCAAAACTTGGCAATGGGGGCAAAAGTGCGTGCCCCTTTGAGCGACTTTAATTTTGACAATCGGCGTTTGACAACGAGGACAAGGCTGACCAGTTTGCCCGTAAACATTTAATGACAATTGAAATTTTCCGGCTTCTCCTAATGCATTGAGATAAGAACGAATCGTAGTGCCGCCAGCTGCCACCGCTCGACCTAAAACATCAATGATGGCTAAGCGCAAAATTTCAATTTCTTTTTTCTTCAAGGTGTTGGCCGGCTGCTCTGGATGAATCTGTGCTTCCCAAAGCGCTTCGTCCACGTAAATATTGCCTAAGCCAGTAACCAATTTTTGATCCAGCAGCAGCGGTTTGATTGCTTTGCTGGATTTTTTTAACCCGGTTGTAAAATCAGCTAAGGTAAATAAATCCGGTAAAGGCTCTGGCCCCAACTGCATAATACCTTTATAAGTATTACTTTGATCCTTGGCTACTAGGGTCATACGACCAAACTTACGAACATCATGATAGTGCAGCTGGCTGCCGTCTGTAAAATGAAAAACAACATGGGTGTGTTTTGTCAGCGGTGCTTCAGCTGGGGAAAATTCGTACTTGCCTTCCATTCTTAAATGGGAAATCAAATCCCAATGGTCCAATTTGAAAATTAAAAATTTACCTCGTCGCTGCACGTCGTGGATTGTCTCATTGGCTAATTCAGCTGCAAAAATCGGCACCTCGGGATTTTCAATAATCCGTGGCCAAAAAATTTCGACCCGCTGAATGGTCTTGTCCTTGACTAACTGAACCAAACCTTTTCTGACGGTTTCAACCTCTGGTAATTCCGGCATCCTCTGCACCTTCTCCATTTAAAATAAAAACTATTTTGCTTCGTACCAAGTCTTGCCCCAGTTGCTATCGGCTAAAAGTGGTACTGACAATTCGACTGCGTTTTCCATCACGTTGCGGACCAATTTATCTAATTTGTCCAATTCCTCTTCAGGAACTTCAAAGACCAATTCATCATGCACTTGTAAAAGCATGGTCGCCTTTAAGTCTGCCTGTTGCAATTCTTTTGCCAGCTGGACCATCGCAATTTTTAAAATATCGGCAGCACTACCTTGAATCGGCGTGTTGATGGCAGTCCGCTCGGCAAAGGAGCGCAAATTATAATTGCGGGAATTAATGTCTGCCAAATAACGGCGGCGATGATATAAAGTTTCGACATAGCCCTTGTCTTTGGCTTCTCTGACAATTTCTTCCATGTATTTTTTAACTCCTGGGTAACGGTCAAAATACGTATCAATATATTGTTGGGCTTCTTTACGGGAAATTCCTAGATTTTGCGATAAACCATAATCGGAAATGCCATAAACAATGCCAAAGTTGACCGCCTTGGCTTGGCGACGCATGTTAGCTGTCACCTCTTCTGGTTTTTCAATCCCAAAGACCCGCATCGCGGTACTCGTATGAATATCTTGCCCCTCCACAAAAGCCGCCTTCAAATGCTCGTCGTTTGAAATATGGGCCAAGACCCGCAGCTCAATTTGCGAATAATCGGAAGAATAAATTAGCCAATTTTTTTCACTCGGAACAAAGGCTTGACGAATCTTGCGGCCTTCTTCTAGACGAATCGGGATATTTTGCAAATTCGGATCCACTGAACTCAAACGACCGGTTTGGGTCAAGGTTTGAATGTAGCGGGTGTGCACTTTGCCGTCAGTAGCGATTACTTTTAGCAGGCCTTCCACATAAGTCGATTGAATCTTGGCAATCTGACGATAGGTCAAAATATCATCAACGATGGGCGCTTGTTCCCGCAACTGTTCTAAAACATCGACCGCCGTGGAATAGCCGGTTTTGGTTTTCTTAATGACCGGCAAGCCCATTTTTTCAAAGAGAATCACACCTAATTGCTTCGGCGAATTCAAATTAAATTCTTCGCCGGCTTCCGCAAAGATTTTTTCTTCGATTTCTTTTAAACGTTGACTAAATTCGACCCGCATTTCCTGCAGGCGGCTAGCATCAACAGTGATGCCGGTCATTTCCATTTCGGCTAAAATTTTTGATAAGGGCAATTCCATTTCCGTAAAGAGCTGCCACTGATTTTTTTCTGTTAGCTCCTCTGTCAGCTTAGGCGTTAAAAAGTGAATGGCACCAATCTTGCGGGCCAGATGAGCGAAAAAGACTTCATCATCTGCTGGCAGTCCTTTTTTAGCGCCTTTGCCATAAACGGCGTCGTCTGATTCAATTTCTGTGTAGCCATAGTGATGGGCGACACCCTCAATATCATTGCTGTTGTCATTTGTATCTAACAAGTAGGCCGCTAGTAACACATCAAAATCCAAGCCTTGAGCTCGAGCAGCCATGCGGGTCAGTGAGACATAGGTCCGTTTGGCGTCATAAACAAATTTCAACTGATTTTCATCTGTTAACCACTTTAAAAAATGCTCATTTTCATAAAGTGCTGGATTGTTAGTCACATAAACTTTCTTCTTGGTGCCCCAAGCAACACCGACAATGTCAGCGGTGTGATAATTATCCGTCAGCATTTCAACGTATAAGGCCTGTTCTGAGGTAAACATCTCAGCAGAAAATTCATCGACCACTTCAAATAGAACATCTTCTAAATCCTTCGCCTCTTCAGGAACATCTAGCTTGGTCAAAAATTGTTTGAAGTCCATTTCCTTAAAGAAGGGCACTAATTTTTCTAAGTCTTTGCCTTGATAGACTGTTTCATCAAGGGTAACCGTCACTGGTGCATCGACATCAATCGTCGCCAGTTTTTTTGAAAGCAGGGCCTGTTCTTTATCATGAATGAGATTTTCTTTCATTTTACTCGGCTTTAGTTCATCGATGTGCTGATAAATGCCTTCGACTGTTCCAAATTGATTCAGCAATTTGATTGCGGTCTTCTCGCCAACTTTAGTCACACCAGGAATATTGTCTGAGGCATCGCCGGCTAATCCCTTCATGTCAATAATCTGCTGAGGCGTCAATCCATCATATTTTTCAGCGATATGTTCTGGCGTGTAGGATTCGATTTCACTGACACCTTTGACTGTCACCTCCACACGAATATCATCGGTGGCTAGTTGTGTTAAATCTCGGTCACCGGAAACAATGACCACTTCAAATTCCTCCTTCGGCGCTTGAGTTGCCAAAGTGCCGATAATATCATCCGCTTCATAATTAGGCAGTTCATAATATTTAGCACCAAGACCAGTCAGCATTTCTCGAATATAAGGCAGCTGCTCTTTAAATTCACCTGGCGTTTTGGCCCGCCCCGCTTTGTACTCGCCATACATTTCTGTTCTAAAGGTGGTCTTGCCTGCATCAAAGGCGACTAAAACATGGGTCGGTTGTTCTTTGGTCATAATATTGTCAAACATATTATGGAAGGCATAGATGGCATTTGTATGTAAGCCGTTTTTATTTACGAAACGATCAAGTGAATTATGCAGAGCAAAAAAAGCGCGAAATGCGACACTGTTGCCATCCACTAATAATAATTTTTTCTTTGTCATTTGGTGAACTCCGTTTCTGATAAGTTATTTCAAGCTTGACTGAAAGTGCTAGCCATATTCTTCACTATTTTAACAAAGATTCTCAGGCAATGGGAATAAATTGACTGGAAATAGCCATTTTTAAAAGAAAAGCTGGGCTTCATTTTTTTCTTGACGTAAAAAGAGCCTAAGAAAGTTTCGTTTTAACAAAACTTTCCCAGACTCTTACTGCTAGTTTATTTTTGGTTTTCCATCATTTTGAAGTTAGACCAAGGTTTTAAGAAGTCTAATAAGAATAATTCATCCTCGGCAATCCGACCGACAACATTGACGCGGCCATCATTTTTCATGGCTTTTAAGGCAATTTGGGTTTCCCCTTTGTATTGACCATAGCCGACATTGTCGATTAAGACATCGCCTTTTTCCATATCACGGGTATTGTGAGCCGGAAATTCTTTGTCTTTGTAATACACCCGCGTCATCGTTGAACGCAAAATATATGCTGAGCGATCACCACGATAGCTGTGAAGATTATCAAACAAGCAAATCCGTTCGTTTTCAGTGATATCGTCATAGACATCCACTTTAATCGTTGGGTAAGGTGCAAAGAAAGCTTCATTCATCGCCTTTAATTCTGCTTCTGAGGCATAAGCATTTCCGACTAAAATATCATCGATTAAACCAGTTAAAACTAAATGTTTCACCTGTGTCGCAATTTCCAATTCACGATGGTCTTCTAAAGAGCACAGGCCGTCTTGGGTTGGCCAAGGTCCAAATGTTGCAGCATGGGAATTAACAAAAGCCATTGTATTTAAATTGTACTTGCGGAATTTTTCAGAGCAATATACAAAATGTTCATAGCTCAATCCTGAATAGCGATGCGGATAAAAATTATGGGAGCCTAATAAATTATCGGTATTAGGTGAATAACTCATAATATTGTCAACGTAATTTGTACCAGAACTCATATTGATTTCAATTTTAATTCCATAAGGATTTCTTGTCATGCGAGCTTCTTCGGCACCGGTAAACCCGACATCCAGACGAACGCCGTATGCCCCCATTTTATGGAAGAAAGATAAGTCATCGTAAGAAATGCCTAATTGTTCAAATAAACTTGGGTTGATGTCCACCATCACTTCCATACCCAAAGAATTTGCATAAGTGACCACTTCAGTAAAATCAGCCAAAACTTTTTCTTGGTCATCATTGATTTGTAAGAGACTTGTAAAAACCCGTTTAAAGCCATATTTATGCGCTAAATCTAAATACGCTTTATCCTTTTCAAATGTTGAACGCTCTGGATAAATTGAAATACCTAATTTTCCCATTCCTGTTGCCTCCTAGTAAAAGATACTTTATTATAGCATTGGAAATTTAATTGGTCTACACCTTTGGTAAGGCTTTAAAAATTTTTCTGGAAAAAAATTAGATGTTTGTTATCATATTACTTGTAGAAAGAAAGGATTGAAAGAATGAAAAAGCAAACAGTAATGAAATTTGGGTTAGTCGCAGCCCTGACTCTATTTTTAGGCGCCTGCGGTTCAACAAATGAAAGCAGCAGTAGCTCCAGCACGTCAGAGACCACTGCCAGCTCCTCTGCCACAACCAGTAGCTCAAGCAGCACAGCCGCTAGCAGCAGTCAAGCTGTTGACTTGGACTCTTTGGAGTTGCCGCAATTGACAACTGAAATTGCTGCCAATGAAGATGTTGTGGACATGGTGACCTCCATGGGAACAATCAAAATGAAACTTTTTCCTGATTTAGCACCGAAGGCCGTGGAAAACTTTATGACTCTGGCAAAAGATGGATATTATGATGGCATTATTTTCCATCGAGTTATCAATGATTTCATGATTCAAGCTGGTGACCCAACCGGCACTGGTTCCGGCGGTGAAAGTATTTGGGGCGAAGGCTTTGGCGTTGAAAAATCAAATCAACTTTATAATATTCGCGGAGCTTTGGCGATGGCCAATACCGGCGCTGCTAACAGTAACGGCAGCCAATTCTTTATTGTCCAAAATAGTGATGATGTCACGAAAGGGTTATCTTCTTCCTCTAAGCCAGCGGCAATTTTTGAAGCCTATAAAAACGGTGGCTATCCGTATGGAGATGGTAAATATACTGTTTTTGGTCAAGTAATTGAAGGCATGGATGTTGTCGATGCCATCGCGGCTTTAGATGACGGTTCTGATAATGGCACGAAAACGGATGTGACGATTGAGCGAATTGATATTATTCAAGAAGCAGAATAAACAAAAAAGATTACTTTTCAAAATTTCGAAAAGTAATCTTTTTTTCTTGGTAAAAATTTAAGGAATTATTTTTGCTGGGCTTCTTGACCAACGATAAAGGTAAATTGGCACTCCGCAACTTTTTTGCCATCCACATAGGCATTAGCATCGGCGGTTCCGACTTGCCCTTTGACTTTCGTGATAATAAATTCTAATTTTAAAACATTTCCTGGAACTACTTTCTGGCGGAATTTGGCCTTATCAATGCCACCGATATAAGCCGTTTTACCGATAAATTCCTCGGTTTTTAAAATTAAAACAGAGCCAGCTTGTGCCAAGGCTTCTAAAATTAAAACGCCTGGCATTACCGGATTTCCCGGGAAATGACCATTAAAAAATTCTTCGTTAATCGTAACATTTTTAGTAGCTAAAATGCGTTTGCCGGGTTCAAGTTCGTCAACGTAATCAATATAGTAAATGGGATAGCGATTGGGAATAATTTCCATCACTTCTACAGCAGTTAATACAGGTGTCAAAATTATCGACCTCTTTCTGAATTTCATTGTGGTATTTAGTTTTATTAAATACTTTGATATTCAAAGTATCATAGAATAGTTGATTTCGCAATAATTTTTTAAATTTCAAAAAAATAGTTTGACAATCAAAACATTTTATCTAATAATAGTTATTCGTAGAGGAAACCTATTTTGAACTTATTCTTTTTTTATTTCTACAATTATCTATTATTTTTCTTGGTTGAAAAAGCCAAAAGTTTTCTAAATGAAATGAAGGAGCGCAATTAAAATGACATTTTTAAAAGGAAAAAAAATCTTGGTGATGGGAGTTGCCAACAAAAGAAGTATCGCATGGGGTGCGGCTAGTGCGATGATTGCCCAAGGTGCTGAAATTATTTATACGTATCAAAATGAACGCATGAAAAAGCCTTTGGAACGCTTAGTCGGTGAAGAGCCTTTATTAGTGGAATGTGATGTGGCCAGCGATGAGAGCATTGATCAAGCCTTTACGGAAATTGAAAACAAAGTCGGCAAAATTGACGGAATTTTACACGCAATTGCCTTTGCCAAAAAAGAAGAACTTTCTGGAGATGTCACTGATATCAGTCGTGACGGCTACGCACTAGCTCAAGACATCAGCAGCTTTTCTCTAATTGCCGTGACGAAACGGGCACTGCCTTTATTAAATGAAAACAGCGGGATTGTCAGCTTGTCTTATTTAGGGGCTGTTCGGGCGATTCCTAATTACAATATGATGGGCATCGCTAAAGCGGCTTTAGAAGCTGGTATTCGCTATTTAGCGGCCGAGTTAGCACCAAAAGGCGTACGGGTTAACGGCGTTTCCGCCGGGGCCATTAAAACTTTAGCTGTGACTGGCGTTAAAGATTATCAAAAATTGATTCAGTTATCTGAAGATCGCACTCCTGATAAAGTTGGTGTGACGATTGAAGAAGTCGGCAATGCCTGTGCCTTTTTAATCAGCCCCTTAGCTTCTGGTTGTATTGGCGACATTGTTTATGTTGATAAAGGTGTTCATTTAACGTAAAACATTAAATCCCTCATTTTTGAGGGATTTTTTTATATCGTTTTTCTGAACTTAGATAGGCGAATGTTTGATTCTTACCCGAATTAAAACTAGTTCGTAATAAAAAAACTGTGCCCTTACCTTTTAATTGAAGGAATACTATCAAAGGCAAAAAATTTTCAATCAAGTTTAGCCTTTTACATTTATTGATTCAAATAATTAAAACTATCCTACATCACGGGAATTTTTGTAAATTTTTCAACTCTACTTATTATCTCCCCACTTCCTCAGCCTTTAATTTAAAATCAGACCAAAAAGTAACCTCAGCAGCTTTGCTTTTCCCCTTCTGAGAAGGCTCTTTTGAACTTGTGAAGTGTAGTTCAAGAAAATCAATAAAATTTTCTTCGATGCTAATTTCACCACCTGCTACTTGAATGACTGGCAGATTTTCTTCTGAACTCTCTGGTAAATAAAAAGTGCTGTAAAAAGGCAAGAGTTTTGGCGCTTTTTCCAACTCTTGATAAAGGATTTGCTGTTGTTCTAATAAAGTTTCAGGCTGACTCCCCCACGCTCGCTGATTCCAAATAATTTCATCTGGATAATTGGCAATGAGTCTTCTAGTGAGTAGTTCTGGGCGGGCAATCAGTTCCTCGACAATTTCACGATTCTCCCGACTAGTATCCTGCCACTGAATAAATCCCGCTTGTCTTGGCACTCCCAGCTGATAAAAGTCCTTTAAAACCTCCGGAAAGCTGATGTGATATGTTTTTTCTAATTCTGCTAAGATTAAATCAGATAGCCCATCAGAGAAAACGATTTCATTGTTTCGCATACCTTTAACAATTTTTTTCATATCTGCTCCTTAAGATGGCTCAATTAATCCTTGTTCCTGAGAATAATTTAAGTAATGCTTTACTTTGGCCATTTTATTTTGTTTGATAGCGGTGATTTCCGACTCATTTAGTTGCGGCAAAACTGCCAAATCCTGTAATTTCTCAACCATTGCGGCCAATTGATAAAATTCTGTTAGGATTTCACTGGCATTTGTTTGTGAGCCTCGAGCTGGATGCGTATCCTGATAACCAAAGCGTAGCGCTTTTGCCAAAGCCTGTTGGACCTCAGCTGCCTCCTCCATGGCGACAACAGCGTAATATTCTTTTTCTTTCATACAATTTCTCCTTATGGCTACTCAAATCTTTTGTATAACAGCAATTTAAACTCCTGCTAGCATTTTTTTAACAATACCTAATTCAATGATACTTTAATGATCTGAAATTACAATAGTCGTTAGCTAAACCTTTGCCGTAAATTGAAAAATCCTTAAAAGTCAGCGTGTTGAGCCTGACTTTAAGGATTCTTTTTCATAAAAAATTTTTTAGATTATACTTCGACGGTATAAATCCAACCTTCAGGCGCTTTGACTTCGCCAAATTGAATACCGGTTAACTCTTCGTATAATTTTTTAGTCACTGGTCCGACTTCGCTTTCACTATAAAACACGTGGAAGTCCTCACCATTTTGAATTCCGCCGATGGGTGAAATCACGGCGGCTGTTCCACAGGCACCGGCTTCAGCAAATTCTTGTAAATTATCAACAAAAACGTCCCGCTCTTCGGCCTTCAATCCTAAATGATTTTCAGCTAAATACAACAGTGAATATTTTGTGATACTTGGTAAAATTGAAGGAGAAACTGGTGTCACAAAGGTGTTGTCTTTGGTAATTCCAAAGAAGTTTGCCGAACCAACCTCTTCAACTTTAGTATGAGTAGCTGGATCTAAATAAATACAATCGGAGAATTTCTTCGCATGGGCTTCTTCTCCAGGCATTAAACTAGAGGCGTAATTTCCGCCGACCTTAGCAGCGCCAGTGCCGTGGGGAGCCGCTCGATCGTAATCTGAAACATAAAAGTTTGTCGGAGTCAGTCCGCCTTTAAAATACGGACCAACCGGCATGCAAAAGACGGTAAAAATATATTCAGGAGCAGGTTTTACACCGATGGTATCACCGACACCAATTAATAAAGGCCGTAGATATAAGGTTCCGCCACTTTCAAAAGGTGGCACGTATTCGGCATTGGCTTTAACGACATCTTTGACAGCATTAATAAATTTGTCTACGGGAATTTCCGGCATCAATAAGCGGCGAGCACTTCTTTGAATTCGTTTAGCATTTTCGTCCGGACGAAATAAATTAATTCCGCCATCTTTTCGGCGATAGGCTTTCAAGCCTTCAAAACATTGTTGACCGTAATGCAAAGCTGTCGATGACTCACTAATATGCAGCGTATTGTCTTCTGTTAAATGGCCTTCGTCCCAGCTGCCGTCTTTCCATGTTGAAATATAGCGAAAAGGCGTCTTAATATAATCAAAGCCTAAGTTGTTCCAATCGATGTTTACCATACACATAACCTCTTTTTCTAAAAACTGTATTATCATATTAACATTCGAGGAAAACTTTGTCATCATATTTTCATTTTTCTTTTTTTATTTGTGAGACTATTTACATATCCGGCCTTTTTGAGTATGCTTACAATGGAAAAAAACGCGGAGGTGAACCAATGTCGTTTCAAGAAATGCTCTTTACCTTTTTAGGTGGTTTAGGAATTTTTCTTTTTGGAATTAAATATATGGGAGATGGTCTGCAAAAGGCCGCCGGTGACCGGTTAAAGGAAGTGTTAAATCGTTTCACCTCGACGCCATTGCGGGCTGTCTTAGCGGGAATTATTGTAACCGGTTTAATTCAAAGCAGCTCCGGAACTACTGTTTTAACTGTCGGGCTAGTTAGCGCCGGCTTTATGAGTTTAAAACAAGCGATTGGTGTCATTATGGGAGCCAATGTCGGCACAACGGTGACCGCTTTTATCATCGGCTTCAACTTGAGCGCCTATTCGCTGCCAATCATTGGGATTGGCGCCTTGCTTTTATTCTTTACCAAGCGCGAAGTGTTACATAATGCTGGTCAAATTTTATTTGGCTTCGGCTGTTTATTTTTTGGCTTGACATTGATGGGGGATGCGATGGAACCCTTGAAGGATTTGCCACAATTTGAAGAATTAATGATTAATGTTTCTCACCATCCAATCTTAGGCGTCGGCATTGGAACACTGCTGACCATGATTTTGCAAAGCTCCAGTGCGACAATTGGAATTTTGCAACAACTATATACGCAAAACAGTTTGAGTTTACAGGCAGCCTTGCCAATTTTATTTGGCGATAATATCGGCACGACTATCACGGCAATCTTAGCAGCGATTGGAACCAGCATCGCTGCAAAACGAACAGCAGCTTCTCACGTAATTTTCAATTTAGTTGGGGCAATTATTTTTACTTTATTGCTGGGACCTTTTACTAGTATCTTGATTAGAATTACAGATATTTTTGGTCTAAACCCTGCCATGCAGATTGCTGTTGCCCATGGGATGTTTAATCTGGCCAATCTATGTTTGCAAATTTGGTTTATTAATCAAATTGCCACCCTTGTCCAAAAAATTATCCCCGGCAAAGAAAAAAATCTCGATATTCACCCGATTCAATTAGCAGAAAATTTAATTTATACGGCACCGAGCCTTGCCATTGAGCAGGCTCGCATTGAATTACAAAATATGGGGGACTATGTCTTAGCCGCCTTTCAAGCTGCTGAGACCTACTACCAACAGCAAAATCCTGAACAGCAACAGGATTTACTTCAATATGAGGATGCCATCAACCATTTAGATACTGAGCTGACTCTCTATTTGGCAAAGCTAGCCACAGTTGAATTGACAATTAAAGAAAGTCACGATCAGACGATGCTCTTAGAAATTGCTAAGGACATGGAACGGGTTGGCGATCACAGCAAAAATATTATTGAGCTGCTGGAAGATGCGGCAACGATTGAGAAGAAGCAGCGAAATAAAGATAAACGTCAGAAAAAAACTGACCTGCGCAATGATTTAATTTTACAAGACCAAGATATCTTCACCCTCTTTGCAACTGTCAAAAAAAATCTATCCTCTGCACTGAGTCTTTTACACGAAGACGACGAGCAGCTGGCCCATGAAATGATGGACCGGGAAGAACAAGTTAACTTGATGGTGGAAGAATTACGGGCTAAATACATTCAATTGATGACCACCGGCCAAGGCCGACCGTCTGACGGCGTCTTATTTATCGACATCAGTTCTAATTTAGAACGCTGCAGTGATTTGTCCGTTCATATTGCAAAATATGCCTTAGACAAGCGTTATTAAGTTAATAAAGGGTAAAGGAAAAGAAAACTTGCAGAAAACAAGTTTTCTTTTTGACTTTTTACTGCTAAACTTGGGTTTGTCGAATAAAAAAGGAGGTCCTTATGACTTGGAACAACTTGTGCTAGCTACTGCAACAACAGAATCTTCCTCCGTTGATATTGCCCAAGAGGCCACGCAAAAATTAAATGCGCTGCAACGCTTTTGGAATTCCATCGATTGGGATCAGATTACGTTAACGATTATTGAGAAAACCTTGTATATTCTTTTTATTATCGTCTTATTTTTACTTTTGGCAAAAATTGGTCGGGCAGTGATTAATCATTTGTATAAAGGTTACGCTAAAAAAGCGAGCCTCAGCGAAAGCCGCTTAAAAACCATCCATACGCTGTTAGGAAATACGTATTCATATATTTTAGTCTTTTTCTTCCTCTATTCCCTGCTGTCGACAATTGGCATTCCTGTGGGCTCCCTTTTGGCTGGTGCCGGGATTGCCGGTGTGGCGATTGGACTGGGTGCTCAGGGCTTTATGAATGATATTATCACCGGCTTTTTTATTATTTTAGAAAAGCAGATGGATGTTGGCAATTATATTAAATTGACGAATTTGAGTATCGAAGGCACCGTCACGAATATCGGAATTCGCAGTATTCAGGTCAAATCAATTGACGGCACGCTGCATTTTATTCCTAACCGAAACATTACCACCATCAGCAACCTTTCCCGCTCCAACATGCTGGTTCAAGTCGATGTGCGGATTAAACAAGATGAAGATTTAGACCAAATCAATTTGATTATTGAAAAAGTTAATCAAGAGCTGGCTAATAAATATCATGATGATATTCAAAATGGCCCCTCTATTTTTGGTTTAGTTGATTTAGGCAATGGCAATTTTGCGATTCGAACCACCATGTATGTGTTGAATGGCTTACAGGCCATTATCAAAGAAGATTTTTTAACAACCTATGTCAAAGAATTAACCGATGCTGGTTTTACAATTCCCAGCACCCCTATCGTAACAGTTTAAACCACAAAAAAAGCTGTGAATGTTTTAAACAAAGCCTGCTGAGTAAATTTTTTTAGCAAGCTTTTGTTTTTAAACATCACAGCTTTTTTATTTATCCAATGATTTCAAAAAGCGACTGACCCGGTCAACAGCAAAGCTTAAGGCTGACTCCTGCGGTTGAAATTTTGGATGATGTAAACCAAATTCAGAATCCACTCCTAGCCAAAACATCGTGCCAGGAATTTTATCTAACAGATAACCAAAATCTTCTCCCGTCATCGCTGGTTGCATAATTTTCAACTCAACATCGGCTTGAGCTTCCATAAACTCAATAAAATGTTCCGTTTCCTTTTGATGATTCACAACCGGCAAATAGCCTTTTTGATCCAAAATGACTTCGACTTCACACTGGAAGGAGGCGGCAATGCCGACGCCGATTTCCTGCATTCGCCGTTGCGTTAATTCATTCATTTCTTGGGTTAACGTGCGAATTGTACCGGCCGCTTGTGCTTGACCGGCAATCACATTGCGGGCGGTACCAGCATAAAAGGTACCAAAGGTAACAACAGCGCCTTGAATTGGATCTACGCTGCGACTGACCACAGTCTGAGCCTGTTGAATATACTCCATGCCGGCAATTATCATATCGTTGGCTTGATGAGGAAAAGCAGCGTGCCCGCCCTTACCTGTTAAATTGACTTCGACTTCACAGGTGCCGGCAAACAATGTCCCCACACGAGTGCCGATGGTTCCCACCGGCAGTTCTGGCGAAACATGGAGGGCATAAATTTCATCTGGCATAAAGCCATCATCAAAAGCGCCACCCTCATACATAATCATACCGCCAGCTTCGTTTTCTTCTGCTGGTTGAAACAACAACAGATAATTATTTTTCGGTTGTGTCTCGCTTAAGGCCCGCAAAAGACCTAAAGCGATTGTCATGTGAAAATCATGGCCACAGGCGTGCATTTGTCCGGGATGAGTTGATTGAAAGTCTGAGAGAACTTCTTCGGTAATCGGCAGACCATCAATGTCAGTTCGCCAGCCGATTGTTTTGGTCGGCGCAGTTCCGTTAATTTTAACGAGAATTCCCGTCTGCCATTCCTTGACTTCGATAAAATCTTTCATATTTGCCTGAATCATCTGCATTAAAAATTCGTGGGTTTTAACTTCCTCTAAGCCAATTTCTGGAATTTGGTGGAGGCTGCGGCGTAAAGCAATCAATTCATCTTGGGTATAAGTTGCTGCCATGTTTTATCCTTCTTTCAAAAAAATCTGAAAGGCCTTTAGTCGTCGGCCATTTCAGATTTATCTTTGTTAAATAAATTATAGTTTGCGTAATTCTTCCATCATGTTTGTCTTGCCTTTAGTTTTCTCATCAATGTCTTTAATTTTGCGGGCTGGAATTCCAGCGACAACTGTGTTTGGTGCAACATCGTCAACCACAATAGCGCCAGCGGCTACAACAGCTCCTGCACCGACTCGAATGCCTTCTAAAATAACGGCATTAGCACCAACTAAAACATTGTCTTCAATTACAACTGGATCAGCTGAAGGTGGTTCAATGACCCCAGCTAAGACAGCTCCCGCTCCGATGTGGCAATTTTTGCCGACAGTTGCGCGACCGCCAAGAATCGCTCCCATATCAATCATTGTTCCTGCACCGATGACAGCACCGATATTAATAACAGCCCCCATCATGATCACCGCATTGTCGCCGATTTCCACTTGATCGCGAATAAAGGCACCTGGTTCAATCCGAGCATTAATTTCTTTTAAATCCAATAAAGGAATGGCTGAATTGCGGGCATCATTTTCCACAACAAAGTCATCAATGGCATCTGCATGTTCATCTAAAAACGGTTTAATATCTGACCATTCACCAAATAATGTTCCCATTTTACAGCTGGCAAAAGCTTGAATCGTTTCGGGAAATTCCAGCTCCTTCAAACGGCCTTTCAAGGTAACTTTTACTGGTGTTTTTTTCTTCGCATCACCAATATATTTTATAATTTCATAAGCGTCCAACTAAACATCCTCCTCTTGATTGATACTGTTCTAGCATATCAAACTCGCCGCTAAAAGCCAATTTATTTCGTAGCTGCGCCTTAAATTACTTTGGTCGCAGTTTCTTCTGTCCGAGGAACCAAAACATTGCGTTTTTCCATCAAATGCAGCGTCCGATTGACGGCTTTTAAAATTTCTTTTCGGGTGATAATCCCCTTGAAAATTCGTTCTTCATCCACCACCGGTAAAAAAGAGGCGTCTACTAATAAATGCAGCACATCCTCTAAATCCCAATTTTCTTGGACGACGGGAACGCCAACCTCCATCACATCCGCCACCGTGCATTGCTCAAGTGTTTCCACGTTGATGGCATTTAGGTCTAACATTTTTTCAACAATGTCAGATAAGCTGACTAAGCCGACAAAGCGATCACCTTTGCCCAAAACCGGAATTTTGCTGTATTTCACCTGTGAGAGGACTAATAAAGCGTGGGTTAAGGGGTTCATATACATCACATTTGCGACATTCTCGGCTGGAATCATAAAATCCTCTTGACCCTCTAGCATTAAATCTTTTACAGTTGCTCCAATCATTTTGCTGCTCCCTTCAAATCTATCACGTTGACTTTACCGTAAAAATATGAATTAAACGTTAATAATCTGCAATTATTTTTTAAAAACAAAGTGTAAATCCGGTACCATTTGATGATTGCGGCGATAATATTGGACTTCATCTTGAGTCGGCGTGCTTTTAATAATCGCATAGGACTGAATTTGAATCGGTCCTCGGGGTTGTGAGATACTACCAGGATTTAAAAATAAAATGCCTTGATGTTTCTCACAGCCAATTTGATGGGTGTGACCAAACAGAGCAATCGTCGCCTGATTTTCTTGAGCTTCATAGGTTAAATGATTCAAGCCAAAGCGGACATTGCTTAAATGTCCGTGGGTCATGTAGACACGGTCAGCGCCGGTATCGACTAACCGGCGGTCCGGAAATTCCGGATCAAAGTCACAATTTCCCTTGACTACATAGAAAGTTTGCCATAATTCATCATTCGGGGCTAACTCGGAGTCGCCGCAATGAAAAAAATAGTCGACTTTACCTGCATATTGATTTTTTAAATCTACTAAAACATCACGATCGCCGTGGTTGTCGCTGACTACTAAATATTTCATAACCTCTCCTTGTCACACATTAATAATTATTCCGTTTCCTCTAACCAATTTTGCCAGATTTTTGCCAATTTGGCTACCGCTTGTCCCCGATGACTGACTTGATTTTTTTGTTCATCAGATAATTCTGCTGCCGTTTTATCGTATTCCGGCAGATAAAATAAAGGATCGTAACCAAAGCCGTTTTCTCCTCGAGGAATTCGTCCGATTACCCCGGGCCACTCTGCTTCAACGACTAAACTTTTTTTATAGGGCGCTGCGAAAACCAGCGTACAATGAAATTGAGCCGTCCGTTTTTCATCTGGAACTTCGGTTAATTCATGCAATAATTTGGCGTTGTTTCCTGCATCGGTTGCCTGCAGTCCAGAAAAACGAGCCGAATAAATGCCGGGCATTCCATCAAGAGCATCCACCTTTAAGCCGGAATCATCGGCTAACACGGGTTGTTGCAAAATCTGGGCAATCGTTTCCGCCTTTAAGCGGGCATTTTCTTCAAAAGTTTGCCCGGTTTCAGCGACATCTGGCAGCTCAGGATAATCCAATAAAGTTTTGATTTGATAGCCAGCTTGACTAAATAAATTTGCAAATTCCTTGGCCTTGCCGGAATTCCTGGTAGCAATCACAATCGTTTTATCAACTGCGGCTCCTTGATGGTCAGTAAAGAGAGCTTCCTTTTGCAAAGTAATTAATTCTTGAATCGCTTGCTTTCCGTAAAAAAGCATGGTATTCAAATCCTCACCGGAAAAAGTTGCTTCTTCACCGGTCCCTTGAATCTCAACAAATTCACCGGCTTCGGTCATCACCAGATTCATATCGACTTTAGCAGCAGAGTCCTCTATGTAATCTAAATCGGTCACACAGCTGCCGTCTGGCAAAATACCGACACTGACAGCTGCCAGATGTTCCTTGATGGGATTTTCTTTTAACTCACCTCTAACAATTAATTTTGTAATTGCCAAAGACAAAGCAATGAAAGCCCCAGTGATGCTGGCTGTCCGAGTTCCCCCGTCAGCTTGCACCACATCACAGTCAACAACAATGCTGCGCTCACCAAGCTTTTCTAAATCGACCACCGCCCGTAAAGAACGAGCAATCAAACGTTGGATTTCCATCGTTCGTCCGCTGAGTTTGCCTTTATTGGCTTCCCGCCGATTTCTTGTGTTGGTGGCTCTCGGTAACATTGAGTATTCAGCAGTTACCCAACCGCTGCCCGCCCCTTTTAAAAAGGGTGGCACCTTTTCTTCCACAGTAGCTGAGCAAATCACTTCGGTATCGCCAAAGGAAATAACTACTGAACCTTCTGGATGTTTGTAGACATTGGTTTTAATTTGTACTGGGCGCAGTTGATTCACTGCTCTACCGTCATGGCGCATGAGGTTCCTCCTAAAAATTATTTGCTATTTAATTTTGCATGTTGCGCTTTTTCCTGATAATTTGTCAACCAGCCTTGAGCAATTGCATCAAATAATTGCGGAGAACTAGTCGTATAAAATTCTTTTGTCGGCTGGGGGTTTTCTGGTCCGTTGGCGATGTCAAAATAATCTAATAGCATGCTGACCTCCCCGACAGTTTCCGCACCTGAGTCTATCAGATGCACGCCGCTGCCCATAACATTTTGAATAACTGGCCGCAACAACGGATAGTGAGTACAGCCTAAAATTAAGGTGTCTAGCCTTTTTTTTTGAAGCGGCATGAGGGTTTCTGAGACAATTTTTTTGGCAACGGAAGAGGCATATTCATTACTCTCCACAATTGGCACAAACTTGGGGCAAGCCAAACTTTCTACAAAAACCTGTGGGGATTTATTTTTTAATGCCCGCTTATAAGAATCACTTTTGATTGTGCCCTGCGTGCCGATAATTCCGATTCGTTGACTGCTGGTGGATTTTAGCGCTGCCCTTGTTCCCGGCAAAATTACCCCCACCACAGGAATTGAAAGCTGGGCCTTGATTTCTTCTAAGGCAACGGCAGTCGCAGTATTGCAGGCAATCACCAGCATTTTGATATCCTTCTGCAATAAAAAATTGGTCATCTCCCAAGTAAACTGAATAACTTGTTCTGCGGGTCTCGGACCATAAGGACAGCGGGCCGTGTCCCCTAAATAAATAATATTTTCATAAGGCAATTGCTTCATGGCCTCTTTAGCGACCGTCAAGCCGCCAACACCAGAGTCAATGAAGCCGATTGGTTTTGGATTTAACAAAAGAATCCATCCCTTTACTAGTTAAAATTAAAACAATACAATATATTCTCGCTTTTTTAGACAACTTTTTCAAGTTTTTTTCCTCTCCCTTAGGAAAGTTTAATAAGCCTTCTATGCATTCCCTTTTTCTAGCAAACAAATTTCTTCTATAATAAACAGAGTACAAATTTTTTTAAAAAATATTTTCCGCAAAAAAGCAGCCTGTCAAATGACAAGCTGCTGAAAACTTTTTTTAATAACTGTATTTGCGTCGTTCTAAATAATTTGACAATAAAGAAAGGGCGTAACAGATAATAAAGTATAAAACCGTTAAGGCTACATACATCGGCAAAACATAGCTGGAATCCTGCCCGTAAATAATTCGAGCATTGTGGGTTACTTCCGGCAGTGAAATAATGATTGCCAAGGAAGTATCTTTAATTAAAGAAATCAGCTGACTAACGATTGCTGGCACCATTGATTTAATCGCCTGAGGCAAAATAATCTGCCACATCGTCTGCGGATAAGTTAAGCCAGTAGAAAGACCGGCTTCCATTTGCCCTTTTGGTACCGCATTTAAACCAGCCCGGAAAATCTCTGAGAGCATTGCAGATTCAAAAATAGTCAATGCCGCAACCGCTGACCAAAAAATATCAAATTGAATGCCGATTTGCGGTAAAGCAAAATACGTAAAGAAGATAATTAATAGCAACGGTAAATTCCGAATCACATCGATGATGACCCCTAATATTTTAGATAGAAAGGGAATCTCAGCAAAACGTAAAATGCCGGTGATACCGCCAATCAGCAAGCTCAGTACCATAGAAATCAGAGAGACTTCGACTGTAACTAATAGGCCGTCCAATAAAAAGCGAATATTAATCCATGAAAATGCTTCAAAAAATGCCATGTGGTCTCCCCCTTTCTAGCCGGTCACTGCCCAGCGTCTTTCTAAATATTTCATCAAATAAGATAGCGGCAAGGTAATTACCAAGTAAAAAATACCAACGATGATATAAGTGTTAAAGGTATCAAAGGTCGCACTGGCTACTAAGTCCCCTTGATACATGATATCTAAGCCAGCTACCATTGCTAAAATAGATGAATTTTTTACTAGATTGATAAACTGATTGCCTAATGGTGGGACAACAATTTTAAAGGCTTGCGGCATGACGATATAGCGCATCGTCTGCACGTAAGTCAAACCAGATGACAAGCCCGCCTCCATTTGTCCGGTTGGTACAGTTTGAATCCCTGAACGAATAGTTTCGGCGATAAAAGCCGAGGTATAAAGAGTCAGCCCGATTGTACCGGCTGTAAATCCATCTACTGTGAACCAATATAACGGCACCACCACGTAAAAGAACATGGCAATAATTAACAAGGGAATATTTCTAAAAAATTCCACGTAGGCTTTGGCTAAGCCTTTGACTAAACGGTTGTTGGAAAGTTGTAAAATCGCCATCAACGTTCCGATAATTAAGCTGAAAATCAAGGCAAGAATACTGGATAATAAGGTGTATTTAAACCCTTCAAAAAAGCTTGAACTATATGTTTGAAAAAGCTCTAACATATTTTACCTCCTCTACAGATTGCTGAATTTTAAAACTCGCTGGCCAACTGATTAACTAGCGACACTACCATCCTCATTATCAGGGAACCATTTTGAATAAATTTCTTCATAAGTTCCATCGGCGACCATATCAGCTAAAGCATCATCAACGGCATTTAGAAAATCCTCTTGCCCTTTGTTGATGGCAATCCCATAAGGCTCATCGGTAAAAGTTCCACCAACTAGTTGATAATCAGGATTTTCTTGAGCCAAGCCGAGTAAAATTGCATTATCAGTGGTCATGGCATCCCCTTGACCAGCCTGCAGCGCTGTAAAACATTCTGAATAATTTTCCAGCTCTAAAACATTGGCTTCAGGAGCAGCTTCCCGAATGTTGTCAGCGGAAGTTGAACCTTTTACTACTAGAACCGTCGTATCAGAATTGAGATCGGCGATACTTGAGATGCTGCTGCCATTTTTGACTAATAAAGATTGACCAGCGCTAAAATACACATCAGAAAAATCAACCTGCTGCCGGCGTTCTTCAGTAATGGTCATCGTGGCAATAATCGCATCGATATTCCCGTTTTTTAATAATGGAATCCGCGTTTTGGAGGTTACTTCGACAAAAGTTGCTTGCCCATCATCGCCGAGAATTTCTTTGGTCAAGGCTTTTGCGATATCAATATCAAAGCCTTCCACCTGATTGTCAGCAATATTATAAAGTCCAAATAAATTGGTATCGTATTTGACACCCCAAACAATTTCATTGTCACTTTCAGCAGCCGATAAGATATTCTGGTTGGCCACAGAGCTTGCGCCACAGCCACTTAAAAATAAGGCTAAGCCAGCAAGCAGACCTAAAGGCAGCCATTTTTTTATTTTTTTCATACAATACCTCCTAATGATTGATTACTTTACTGATGAACTGTTTTGCCCGTTCGTCTTTAGGATTTGCAAAGAAATCTTCCACATCGCGACTTTCTTCTAAAACTTGTCCGTCCGCCATAAAAATAACCCGGTCCGCCACTTCTTTGGCGAAGCCCATTTCATGGGTGACGACAATCATCGACATCCCTTCGCCGTCTTTAGCTAATTTTTTCATAACGTTCAAAACGTCACCAATCATTTCCGGATCTAATGCTGAGGTTGGTTCATCAAACAAAAGCATTTCTGGGTTCATCGCTAAACCACGGGCAATAGCTACCCGCTGCTGTTGACCACCAGAAAGCATGGAAGGATAAGAATCTTTTTTATCCAGCATATCTACCCGCTTCAAGAATTTTTCAGCTGTTTTTTCAGCTGTCGCCTGATCTTGTTTTAAAACCTTCATCGGTGCCAAAGTGATGTTTTCCAAAACCGTCTTGTTTGGATACAAATTGAAATGCTGAAAGACCATTCCAATATTTTTACGAATTTCGGTTAGCTTGACGGACTTGTCATGAAGATTGACATCGTTAATTAAAAGCTCGCCTTCTGAAATCATTTCCAAGCCATTGATACAACGCAACATGGTACTTTTACCAGAGCCGGATGGTCCAATGACAACCACAACTTCACCTTTTTCAAAACTTAAATTAATATTTTTCAACGCGTGAAACTTCCCATAATATTTCTCAACGTTCTTAAATTCAATCATGGCCATGCGATTCGCTCCTTTGTTTAGTTTGTTGTTAAAAAATCTAACATGAAAATATGTGCAGGTTTTATTATAAACTAATGAGAAAGGAATTGTAAAGTACTTAAAACATGAAAAATTGAATTTTTTTTCAAAAATCGCCACATTTTCAGAAAAAAATTCGATATTATTTCATACTTTTTACCCCAGTGACTTGATAATCTTGTAGTTTAGCAAAAAAAAAGGTACTATAAAGGGGAAACTTTTTAACGAATTAAATGAGGTGCACGATGACAAACATTATTTTAACCGGCGACCGCCCCACTGGTCGTTTACATTTAGGCCATTATGTTGGTTCTTTAAAAACCCGAGTTGAGATGCAGGCTGATCCGATGAATAAATTATTCATTATGGTGGCGGATATGCAGGCCTTGACGGATAATGCCAAAAATCCAGAGAAAATTCGGACCAATTTAACCGAGGTCGCCTTGGATTATTTAGCAGTTGGCTTAGATCCAAGCAAAACAACTATTTTTGTCCAATCACAAATTCCTGAACTTTCGGAATTAACCATGTATTATTTAAATTTGGTGAGCGTTGGCCGTGTGCGGCGCAACCCGACTGTTAAAGCGGAAATTGAACAAAAAAAATTCGGCGAAAGTGTTCCGGCAGGCTTCTTTATTTATCCGGTATCACAGGCAGCGGATATCACAGCTTTTAAAGCAAATCTAGTGCCTGTTGGTGAAGATCAAAAACCGATGCTGGAACAAACGCAAGAGATTGTTCACAGCTTTAACAATACTTATGGTGAAGTCCTAGTTGAACCTAAAGCTGTGCTGCCGCCAAAAAATATGGGCCGCCTACCGGGCATTGACGGCAACGGCAAGATGAGCAAATCTTTAGGCAATGGGATTTACTTAGCCGATACAGCAGATGTTGTCCAAAAGAAAGTGATGAGCATGTATACTGACCCTAACCATATTCATGTGGAAGATCCTGGACAAGTAGAAGGCAACATGGTCTTTACCTACTTAGATGTTTTTGGTCAAGACAAAGAAAAAATTGCAGAATTGAAAGAACATTACCGTCGTGGCGGTTTAGGAGATGTCAAAATCAAACGCTATTTGATCGACGTTTTAGAAGCAGAGCTAGCGCCGATTCGCACTCGCCGAGAAGAATATGCAAAAGACTTAGGTGAGGTTTTAAATATTTTACAGGCGGGCAGCCAGTCTGCTGAAAAAGTTGCCGCAGCGACCTTATCTGAAGTGAAAAAAGCGATGGGCATTGCCTATTTCTAAAAAAATATTTTGAGGTGCCAGTATTTAATCAAACGTTAAATACTGGCACCTCGATTTTTTTTTTTTTCCAAATGTTCACCGGTGTTGCGATAGAAATCAAAAATGCTTTTACCATAGATATAAGGAATAAAGGCGCCACTTTCTAAGAGTGTCAGATACTCGGCTTCATCAACCCAACGGGCAGCTATGACTTCAGATTCTTGTAAAACAAGTGCTTCAAGGGGGATATCTTTAGTAATAAAATAAATCTCATCCCAACCTTCGTGAAAGGCAAACGTCATTCGGCTAGCTACATTTTTAAGCTGGACAGTAATTCCCAGCTCTTCAAATAATTCCCGTTCAGCCGCTTGATAAATTTCTTCGCCAAAGTCAACTGCCCCGCTAGCTGTGAAATCCCAATAATTTGGCCAAGCAAATTTATTTTCTTCACGCTTTTGAATTAGCAATTGTCCCGCCGAATTAAAAACCAAGACTGTCACCACAAAACGATATTCCTCTTTCGCCATCGGGGTATCCCGTAGATGGTATTTTTCCATTGTTTGCTTTTGGGCATTGTAAACAGACATTTTTTCCGGCATACTAAAACTCCCTTACTTAAAATTTTTACTACAAGAAAGGATACCGAAAAAATGACGGACTATCAACTAACTGATTATCAAGCGGCCAAAAAATCGCTAACCTCGACCCTTCATAAAATTGAGCAAGCGGTGCTTTCTTTAGAGGAAAAGCAACGAGCTGGAAAAAATCTTAAAGCGCAGATTACGTTGTCAAAAGAGCGCATAAAAGCTTTAAAGCTAGCCCTTTTCTTGATTGAAAAAGAATTAGCCGAGAGCCAAAAAAATCTGTGAGTGTCAGAATTTCTAACACTCACAGATTTCTTTTTAGCGAATTTCGACTGCAAATTGGTCGATTAAGTTTTTAGTGATTTTTTCCATAGCTGCATTAATTTCTTCGTCGGTTAACGTCGCTTCGTGATTGACAAAGGTCAAGCTGTAGGCCAACGACTTCTTGCCGGCTTCAATATTCGCTCCTTGGTAGACATCGAATAGGTCAACATTTTTTAAGAAGCGACCGCCAAATTCACCAATCGTTGCGACAATATCGCCACTAGCAACTGTCTCGGGAACCAACAGTGCAATATCGCGACTAACGGAAGGATATTTTGAGACTTCTTGATAAACTAATGGTGCCTTTTCAACAGCCAATAGAGCCTGCAAATCAAGTTCTGCAACATAAGTTTCTTTAATATCATAAGCCTTAGCGATTGCTGGATGGACTTGGCCGATAAACCCGACAACTTGATTATCCAAGACAATCTCGGCTGTTCTGCCGGGATGCATTTCCTTAATGGCAGTCGTTTGGACAAAAGAAATTTGTTCAGCTAAACCTAGCTCCTCTAAAAGCGTTTCAACAATCCCCTTCAACAGATAAAAATCAACTTTTTGGCCCGCAGTTTGCCAGTCTTTATCCGTCCAATTTCCGCTGATTGCCAGACCCAGATGTTTTACTTCTTGAGGTAAATCTTTTAATGGATCATGTTCTTGGAAGAAGACACGGCCAATTTCATACAGCGCAACATTACTATTTTTGCGGGCGCTGTTATACGCCACATCATCCAGTAAGCCGCTAATTAAATTTTGCCGCAGAACTGAGCGCTCTTCACTCATCGGCCAGTCTAAACGGGTTAATTTCGTTGGCTGAACCGTAAATTCAACTGATTTTTCTGCCGTTGTTAAAGCGTAACTGATGGCTTCACTCAGACCACTGCCTTCTAAAATGCCACGAATTTGGCGAGTCACCCGCTGTTCAGCAGTCAGACTGCCGGCAACTGTTTCTCCACTCGGCAAGGTGGATGGTAAGTTGTCGTAGCCATAAATTCTGGCAACTTCTTCAATGATATCCGCTTCAATGGTAATGTCCCAGCGTCTTGGCGGAATGGTAATTGAGTAATCCCCTTCAACTACTTCATAGCCAAAACCTAAAGCTGTTAAAATTTCATTGACCTGCTCTTCGGTTAAATCGGTTCCTAAAGACCGATTGATTTTAGCTAAAGTAATACCGACTAAAGCATCCTCTGGAATAATTTCGGAACCTTCTACGGCACCAGCTAAAACTTGACCGCCGGCTAATTTAGCAATCATTGCGGCTGCCACATCACAGGCCTCTGCAATCGTTGCTTGATTAATCCCTTTTTCAAAACGAGTGGAAGATTCGCTGCGCAAATTAAATTGCTGAGACGTTTTGCGAATGGAGACACTATCAAACATGGCAGCTTCTAGAGCAACCGTCGTAGTCGCTTGATCAATTTCTGAATCTAAGCCCCCCATTACGCCAGCTAAGGCAACAGGTTTTGAGCCATTGGTAATGACAATATTTTCTGGTGTTAAACTTCTTTCAACGTCGTCTAAAGTAGTTAATTTTTCTGCTGGTTCTGCTCGACGCACTAAAATTTCTTGGCTGCCCAATTTATTGTAGTCAAAGGCATGGAGCGGTTGGCCAAATAATAAAAGAATATAATTGGTGATATCCACGACATTATTAATTGGTCGAATCCCTTCGTTCATCAAACGATTTTGTAACCATTGAGGACTTGGGGCAATTTTGACATTTTCAATTACGCGAATCTGATACGCAGGTGCATCTGCTGTATCTGCCACGGTAACTTTAATTTTATCGCTGGCTTTTTCGGCCACTTCGACTAAAACTTCATCATTAAAGACTGGCGTTTGACGATAGATGGCGCCAACTTCATAGGCAACACCACGAATGCTTAGAGCATCTGCTCGGTTAGGTGTAATCGATAAATCAATGATTGCATCATCCATCTCTAAGTAAGAAAAGACTTCAGTACCTACAACAGCATCTTGCGGTAAATAATAAATGCCATCAGCGAATTCTTTAGGAATGACGCTGTCTGAATAGCCCAGCTCCTGTAAAGAACAAATCATGCCGTTAGAAACTTGGCCCCGCATCTTGCCCTTTTTAATTTTGACATTGCCGGCAATCCGAGAGTTTGGTAAAGCCACGATGACTTTGATGCCGACTTTAACATTCGGTGCCCCACAGACAATCTGCGATAATTCTGCTTCACCAATATCGACTTGGCAGATTGAAAGATGATCTGAATCAGGATGTGGAATACATTCTTTAACCTCACCGACGACAATTTTCTTCAAGCCCTCAGCCGGCAGTTCCACACCTTCTACTTCAATGCCGGTTAATGACATTTGCGTTTCTAAATCCTTTGCGGAAATATTGCTTAAATCCAAATATTCCCCTAACCATTTATATGAAACTAACATTTAGTCTATTCCCCCTTGAATTGTTCTAAGAAACGTAAGTCGTTTTGATAAAAATAGCGAATATCGTTGACGCCATAGCGCAGCATCGCAACCCGATCTGGTCCTAAGCCGAAGGCAAAACCAGAATAAACTTCTGGGTCAATGCCGGACATTTGCAGTACATCGGGATGGACCATGCCGGCCCCTAAAATTTCAATCCAGCCGGTATATTTGCAGACATTACAGCCAGCCCCGCCACATTTGAAACAAGAAACATCTGTTTCAACAGAAGGTTCGGTAAAGGGAAAATAACTTGGTCGCAGGCGAATTTTGCGATCGGCACCGAACATTTTTTTCATCACCACTTCAAGGGTGCCTTTTAAGTCCCCCATCGTAATGTTTTTGTCGACAACCAAGCCTTCAATTTGGTGGAATTGATGACTGTGGGTGGCATCATCGGTATCACGGCGAAAAACTTTTCCCGGCGAAATCATCCGCAGAGCGCCTTTTGAAAAATCATGTTTTTCCATCGTTCGTGCTTGGACAGGCGAAGTGTGGGTCCGAATTAAAATTTCATCAGAAATATAAAAAGTATCCTGCATGTCCCGAGCGGGATGATTTTTCGGTAGATTCATCCGCTCAAAATTATAATGGTCGCTCTCCACTTCAAAGCCTTCTACCACTTGATAGCCCATGCCGACGAAAATATCTTCAATCTCTTCCATCGTTTGCGTCAAGATATGTCGAGTACCTTGTTTGACTTGCGCTCCTGGCAAGGTGACATCCAAAGTTTCCTTTGCCAACGCTTCATTTAAAGCATCAGCTTCTAAAGCAGTTTTGCGAGCTTCAATTGCTGCGGTAATTTCATCTCGAATAACGTTGGCAAAACTACCAATTTTCGGACGATCTTCAGCGGATAAGTCCTTCATCCCTCTTAAGACCTCAGTAATCGGGCCTTTTTTTCCTAAGATTTCTACCCGAATCTGGTTTAAACTGTTTAAATCAGTTACGGCTGCAACCTTCGCCAATGTTTCATTCCGCAACGTTTCTAAAGTTGCTTGGGTTTTTGCTAATGACATGTTTCTCCTCCTATTTTTAAGTGGCAAAAATAAAAAACACGAGAATCCATTCCAACTAAGGAACGAGCTCTCGTGTTACCATCCTAATTCACAAAAAAATCTTTGCGCACTCAATTTTTTTAACGGTCTGACCGGTCTAAAAGACAAACTCCGGAAGTGAACTTCATTTTTCGACAACTCAACCTGCTTACAGTCAGTGACAGGTTTTCCCTTTTCAGCGTCAGCCAAACTACTCTTTTCCATCAACGTTTTTATTTATTCAATTGACAACAGTGTACTAAACTTAATCGAGAAAATCAACTGCATTCTGCATCAGTCAGCCATTTATCCCCCCATTGGTGGATTTGTGTCATGGCCAAACGCAAGTCTGCGCCTTTTTTCGTCAATAAATACTCGCTGCGATTATTTTCTTTACAGGAAACTTCTCGGGTAACGATGCCTTCACGTTCCAGCTCTTTCAAGCGTTCAACTAAAAGACGATCGCTGACTTGAGGAATTTTGCCGGCAATGTCAACAAATCTTTGCGGCCCATTATCTAATAAGACTTCGATAATTAAACCGTTCCACTTTTTGCCAAGAATTGAAAAAGTTTTTTCAAACTTGGGACAGATTGCGTAATTAGAAATTTGTACTTGCTCCATTCTTATCACCTCGTTAAGTGATTATAGCACATTACTTACATTTTGTAAGTGAGAATGCCTAGCCCTTTGCTTCGATGTCAATCACTTTACCAGATTCTAACAAAATAAGAAAGATTTTACTCACCGGCAGCTTCTCCGCTTGACTTAAAGCCTGTTGATACAAGCGCAATTGTCCTTGGTGTCGTTGGACAACTTTTTGAAGTTCTACAGCATCGTCAGGATTTTTTAAATGATCCGTTTTGAAATCATAAAGATAAATTTCATTTTCCAAAGTGATGTAGCCATCAATAATACCATGAATCAAGACTTGATCAGCTTCCGTCGGATAATCTGCAAAAATATCATCGGCTTTTTTCAACATTGAAAAAGGTTGCTCTCTTTTGACTTTATCAGAATGGGCCAATAAAAATTGGCCAAAGTCTTGCTCGAAAAAGTCCAGAATCGCTGGAACTTTAATTTTTTTCGCATCGGCTGCTTCAAAATTATTGGCTGCTACCAAGCGCTCAATCAAAGCTTCAACGGTTTCGACTGTTGGCTTTTGGTCAAGGGGTAACAGCTGCAATACGCGGTGAGTCGCTGTTCCAATAACTGCGGCCGTCGGTTCTGCCTCAGTTGCTAAAAAATTCGGTACAGCCAAATCATCCGCAACGTAGCGATGACGCTTCATCGCCTTTTCCTGACTACTCTCCCACAAAAGTTTTTCAGAACCGGTGTTGTCAGGATCGTCAAAGACTCGTTTTATTTCAGAAACAGATTGGTAGCTGGTAGTTTCAGTAGCTTCTTTAAAAGGATAGCTGAAATTTAAAATTTTCTCTGCTCGATCAACAAATTCCTGTGTCGCAGGCTGTTGACTGACAGAAATCTCGATATCAGCCGCTTGTTTTTCTAACTGCTGATAGCTGTGTTGTAAATCATTTTCTGTGTACCAATGAATGCTAAAGCGACTAGGATGCTTCGCTAATGCGGGTAAAATCGCTTCTTGCTGGGTGAAATTTTTAATATCTGGATGGCGAATTAAAGACCAACCTAACCAGTCCATAAAACTGCGGGAGGTTTGCATCCTTAAAGTTGTGGGTAAAACCAAGCCGTCATCGGCTGATTTTTCCGCCATCTGCCACGTCTTCAGCAATTCTTCTTGATTTTTGTAAGAGGCAACTAAAAAAAGTTTCTGCTCCGCGCGAGTTAAGGCAACATATAGTTTGCGCAATTCTTCTGAGAGTAACTTGCGAGTTTTCAATTGGCGAATGCCATTATAAGGCAGCGTTTGTTTACGCACACGGGAAATCTTGTCGAGATATTTGATGCCAATGCCGGATTTTTCATCAAAGATATAATTGGCTTGCGTGTCCGCCATATTAAAGCGTTTTGACATATCCATCAAAAATACAATTGGAAATTCTAAGCCTTTACTCGCATGAATGGTCATGACTCGTACAGCATTGCCGCTACCTTTGGCAATCGGTTCTGCTAAATCTTTATCCTTCTCCTGCATCTTTTCTATAAAGCGAATAAATTGATACAGACCACGATAACTGCTGTTTTCATAATCCTTTGCCCGCTCTGCTAAAGCTAATAAATTAGCATAGCGTTGATCACCAGCTGGCAAGCCTAAAACATATTCTGGATAGGCTGTCTCTTGGTAAACCTGCCAAATCAGTTGGGCAATATTGCGGCGGCGCACTAGATTGCGCCAGCGATTCAGCTGGTCGAGAAATTCTGTCACCTTTTGTAATAAGGGACCTGTTGTGCTATATGACAAAACTGCTTCGTAAAAGCTGCCATTTTTATTAGCAATCCGAATTTCCGCTAGCTCCCGCTCGTTTAAACCGACCATCGGCGAACGAAGAATTGCCGCTAATGGAATATCTTGATAAGGATTGTCGATAATTTGCAGCAGCGAAATCATCGTGCGGACCTCTGTCGCTTGGAAATAATTTTCCGCATCGTTGACTTCAACAGGAATGCCCAAGCGTTTGAAAGTATCCATAATCGCAATATTATTTTTCTTTGTTGGTGTTAACAAGACAATGTCGCGATATTCTGCTGGTCGTTCTGCTTTAGCATCTTTGTCGTAAAGTAAAAATTGATTGTCAATCAGCTCACGAATTTTTAAGCCCGTCATTAACAGCTCGCCATCAGTCTTATCCTCCAACAGCAGTTCATTGATTGCACTGCTGTCGCCAATCAACTGGTCAATAACTTCTGCTTCGTCACTATTTTCCTTCACTTTTTCATACAGTAGCAGCTCCGGTTGAAAAACATCTTTTTGCGGGAACTGCCCAAAGCCGGCGACCAATTTAGCTGCTTCATCATAAGCAATCTGCCCCACCTGTTTGTCCATCAGCTGTTCAAAAATTAAATTGGTAAAATCGATGACTTCCTTGCGGGAGCGAAAATTATCCGGTAGCACAATTAGGCGACCATCAGAGTTTTCGGCTTCTTTAAACTGTTCAAATTTACCAATAAATAAAGTCGGATCAGCCAAGCGGAAAGAATAAATCGATTGTTTGACGTCTCCCACCATAAATAAATTTCCCGGCTGATTTTTGGGATTGGTCAAGCGGCGAATAATCGCTTCCTGTAGGCCGTTAGTATCTTGATATTCGTCCACTAAAACCTCTGAAAATTTGTGGCGATAATATTCTTGGGCCTCTTTGATGCCTTTAGTATTTTCAGTTTGCAAAATTTGCAGGGTCAAATGTTCTAAATCATTGAAATCTAAGACACCCTTTTGTCGTTTTGCCAGAGCATAACTCTCCATAAATGCTTGTCCGACACCAATTAATTCTTGGATTAAAGGACGGGCTAAACCAATTAAGCGATTAATTTCAGCCGGTAAATAAGGGAGAAAATCTTCTCTAATTGCCGCTAATCTTTTCTTGGCAGCATTACGGGCTTCTCTAATCTCTGTGACCGTTGCTTTTAATTCTGCGTCTCTGATTGATGGAAAGCGCAAAGCTAAATCAGGATGGTCAAATAAGGCATAGGCAGCTTCAAAATCTTGCGCTTTTAAAGCTGTCAAAATTGCTTGGCAAATTGCTTGGCTGCCAAGCATCACAGGAATGATATTTGCCAATCCTTCTGTGGCTTCAGCGGCTAGCTTCAATTGCTCAAAAAGCTCTGCCTCCGCTGCAACCATTTCCATCATCAAGGGCAGCATTTCCTCGGAGAATAATTTAGATTTTTTTAAGCCCTCTTCTTCCGGATAATTATCTAAAAGTTTTGACAGCCAAGCCTCCGGGTCGGGATTGGCTCTGGCAAATTCATATAACCGATAAACTAAATCAGTCAGACCATCATCACTGCGGTCATTGGAAAAATTAGCGGTCAGCTCATAAAAAGCAGCCGGTACCCCCTCAGTATCGTCATAAAATTTTTCCCGTAGTGCTTCCCAGACATCTTCTTTTAACAACAGCGTTTCAGTCTGATCTGTCAACATTCGAAAGACTGGATCTAAATCAATCAAATAATAAAAACGACGAATCACCGTCAAACAAAAGGCGTGTAAAGTCGAGATATTAGCGGCTGGTAATTTGACTAATTGTTCTGTCAACATTTGTCGTTCTGTCACCGAAATTTCCGGTAGATTTATTGTTTTCCGCAACTCTTTTTGAATCCGTTCCTTCATCTCACGAGCAGCAGCCTCGGTAAAGGTCACAATCAACAATTCATCAATCTTGACGCCTGTTTTCAGCTTTTCAATCACCCGTTCAACTAAAATGCGGGTTTTACCAGAACCCGCTGAGGCTGAGACTAGAATATTGGTGCCACTGTCGTAAATGGCATCCCATTGCGGCTGGGTGAACATCACGTCGGTTGGTTTTTCTGGAATATTACTCATGCTCTTCACCCCCAATGCGTTTTAAAACTTCTTCTTTTGATAATTTTTCTAAACGATGGTAATCGTTCCCCTTCATTAGCACGTCGAAATTGCAAACACTTCTAAACGGACAAAAATTACAGGCCAAAGGATTTTTATTAATGTAGGCTGGATTTAAGGCAATTTCTCCTGATAAAATCCGATTGCCGGCGGTTTTCATATTGTCTTCGTTGTGCTTGCGTAATAAATTCAGCTCGTCTTCGGTGTAAAATTTATTTTGTGAACGGCCAGGGCTATATAAATCTTTGGCATTTTTACTCACTGGAAAGACGTTAGAAGTTTCCGATCTTTCTAAATCTGGAGCCATCTGCTCTAACACTTCAGGATCGTTAACAAACAGGCCATCATACTTAAAGGCTGTCATCGTTTCTTTGGCAATATCCTGATCGTTTTTCAATTCAGGATTTCTGACGTGGAGATAATAAGCTCCCGCCGGTTTAACATCTTCCTTACCAACTAGTTTTACTGCATTCATCAAAGCTACATCTAGATAAGTCAATAATTGCATCGTTAATCCGTAATAGGCTTTCCAAATTTCAAAGCTGTGCTTACTGGATTTATAATCAATCACACTGAGAAATGTTTGCTGACTTTCTGGAGAAGTCGCTACATCAATCCGGTCAATAATCCCGCGGACTGCTAGTTTGCCCTGATGATTTAGTTGGACTTCTTTACCGGCAATGCCTTCTTTTCCGAGATTGCTGCCAAAAAGTAATTCCGTTTGCATCGGCGATAATCCGGTGGCTTGACTCTGCCGCTTCAAAGCCCAGCTGACCTTATGAATTGTTTGTTTCAATTGGTAGCGAATATATTTCATCCGGTTGCTTTCATTTAAAATGGTAAAGCGGGCTTCCCCTAACACCTTGATTAAGACTTGCTCCGTTAAATTTTGTACCTCTTCGTCGCTGATAGTCGCAAGGCTAACTTGCATTTGAATGACTTCTTGTAAGAAACGGTCCAATGCATCGTGGAAAAAATCGCCGGTGGCTGCCGGAGACAAACCGTAAATGTCCCGCTCTTTTAATGCCAAACCATAGGTAGCAAAATATTTATATTCGCAGTTGAAAAAGTTTTCTAAACGGGACACGGAAACTTTTAACTGATTGCCATAAATGGCTTCGACTAACTCAGCAGACAAAGGTACGACCTGATTTGCATAGTCCAAACTTTTAAAAGTTTTTTCAGTGGTGGCGGCTAATGCTGAGCGCTGCAGTAAATTTTTCAGCACCTGCCATTTTTGTGGCAGGAGAGCCTTTTTATCTTCTGTAAAGTTTGCATCGATCGACAAGCGTTGCAAATAAGTTAAATCCCCCAGCAAACTGCGATACGTTCCCAGATGTTTATCAGCCGCTGCCTCCAAAGAAATGCCCTGTGCCAGCTCAAAATCCAAGCCGAAATAATTAGCAATATTTCCCACATAGGGCGAAACCTGCAAATTTTTGTCGGTATCTTGGTTACCAGCATAGCTTAAATACAATTCCTCTGTTGCTGAAAGAAAAACTAAGTAAGCAGCAAAAGGCTCCCGATTCATTCCCTGAGTGGTCGCATCAAATAAATATTTTTGTTGGGCATCCTCAGCAAATAAATGATTAATAAACACTTTATCCTCTGAGCTTAACAGGCCGGTCATTTCAATTTTTTGCGGAAACACTTGATTGTTCAACCCAACTGCAAAGGTGATTTTTGCCTGATTAGGTCGAGCCAATTCTAAATTATTGATGCGCACTTGATCTAGGGCGCTGGGGATCATACCGTAATTCGCATTTTCCATGCCAGCTTCTAAAATCTCTTGAAAGACTTCCCATTCAAAGACCTCAGTCCCATAAATCGAGACATATTCTTCTAAGAGATGAACCAGTGTATTCCAGGTCTGCTCATGATTTCTGGCAGCCTCTAAATTCCCTTGATTAATTTCTTCGCTGCGCCAATCTAAAAGGCGCTGCTTAACACCGCTTGTTGCCAAAAAATTAAACAGTTGAGCGGCTGCTTCTTGGCCGGTCTGGCTATTTTCTAAATTAGCAAAAAATTCAAGGAGCTGTTGGCGAAGAAAATTGCGGACAAAATTGGCTTTTTGTTCCTCTGGTTTAATGTCTTCTTCTTGGCCTTCCTCAAAATCATAGGCGTACAGGTGCCAATCCTGTTCATTTTTCCAGCTATAGCCTTGAAAATTATAGGCCAGCGCAATATTTTCTGTTATATCTACCAGATCACGAAAACGATTGGCATGACTAAAATTGCCGTTGCCAAAAGGAATTTCTTCTGGGACTAATAATTCAGTTCGTAAAAGTCGCATGATGTCATTCAAACGGAAATCATAAGTTTTGATCGCAAACAGCGCTGATAAAAATTCGACTAAAGGATGCTGCTCCATTTTGACGGACTCGTCCAAATAAACTGGCAGCGATAATTCTTTAAAGACTTCGGCAATTAAATTGCCATAGCGGTCTTGATCACGGACTAAAACTTGAATATCTTGGTAGCGATAGCCCTCTTCTACCACTTTTTGGCGAATTTTGCGGCCAATCCAGCTAATCTCTTCCTTTAAATTTTCTCCCCGCATTAAATGCAATGCTGAAACTGATTGAGGAGCTGGCGGAATTACTTGATTACTTTGGCTAGTTTCCCAAAATTTTTGCAGTGCCACTAAATCAGGATGAACCTGACTTTCGGCTGCAAAGAGATCATTGCTAATCGGCACAGCTTTTTTTCTAGCGAGTTGATAAAGCTGAAAATAAAGTTCGCTAGTATCATAAAACAAATCAATCTTATCCACTGGCTGATCGTAGCTCTTTTTATCTAACAATAAGCTTACAGTCACCGATGCTTTTTCCATCAATAAAGTAATCAGCTTGATTTCCTTCGCTGAAAAGTGCGAAAAGCCGGTAATCAGAAAATGGACTTGACTCAAATCGACTTCCTGCAAATACTCAACCAATTGATCTAACAAGTCACCTTTAACTAATTGCGTCTGCCAAATGGTTTCTTCAAAGGCCGCCATTATTAGACTTAAATCCTGCAATTTTAACTGCTGATCGGCGGTCTGGTCATCTGATTGAGCAGCTTTTTTTAAATCTGCAGAGGTTAAATTTCCCTGCAGTAATTCTCGATATAAGGTATAAAGCTGACTGATAAACCCAGTTTTATTGATTTCACCACGAAAAACCGTTAACTCCTGTTCATAGGTTGCTAAAATTTTTCGGAAAATCATGCCGCTGCTGGACTCGCTCAGATAACTTTGAACAAAATCCGGTGACTGCTGTAGGTAATACCAAGCCAAACGCTGTAGACTAAAGACTTGTAAATTTATAGCTGAAAAATCCTGTTCTTGATCGGCAAATTTTTGTAAAATTTCCCGCTCTTGTTCGAATTTATTAAAGTTAGGCACCAGAAAAAAAACTTGCTGTTGGGCAGTTAGTAATTCTTTGGCTTCTGAAATCAAAGTTTCCCGATGATTTCGACTGCCGGTCCCTAAGATAAATTTTAGACTCATAACATCCTCCTTCAAACTGTTATTACCACATAAAAGGTTGTTGATTCACTGTATAGTATAACAAAAAAATTCAGCAGGTGGGCTATTCTAATGCCCTCACGCTGCTGAATTTATCTTTATTTTAAATGCTGCCAAAGCGGTCAAAGGGCCAAAAAACATATTTGACATTGCCGATAATTTGATCTTCATCAATAAAGCCAATAATCCGGCTATCCTTTGATATGCGACGATTATCTCCAAGAACAAATAGTTTTCCTTCTGGAACTGTCGTGACACCAGTAAACTGTGAAACTGGTGGATTGCCATGATAGCCTTGAGCCAAAGTTTCAAAAGTGAAATCCCAAGTGAGAACTTCTCCTTCAGATAGTTCTGATTTATACTCATCCAAATAAGGTTCATCAATGGCTTCGCCGTTAATATGAAGCACATCACCGGACATCGAAACCGTATCACCGGGTAGACCAATCACCCGTTTAATATAATTAGTATCCGCTTCAGTCGGTGCTGGAAACGTCACGATATCAAAACGTTGAATTTCACCAAATTTCAGGGCAATCACGCGTTCGTTATTTTCTAACGTTGGATCCATCGAATCCCCTTTAACAATCACTGGTGAAAAAACGTAGGTGCGTACAATCACGAGCACCACCACTAAAACAATTAGATACAAAATAAACTTTAAAAACTCAATCAACTTCACAGAAATTTACCGCCCTTCATCCACTTTATTTTAGCATACAATTTCAACTGGAACACTTATTTGCCTTTTCCATTGCTAAATCTAGCAATTTCTTAAATTGTTTTTAGCGGCACTATAGTCTGCTAATTATTTTCAAGGGCTTGTAATGCTTTGACCGGCAGCTCTTCAGCAGTCACTTCTTCATAAGTTTCCACGTAAGCCCCTTTATTGGAAATTTTTAAATAACGTTCTTGAATTAGTTCATGGTCTGCGGTAAATTCAATTTGTCGCTCTTTGCCGTTTTCATCAACAGCAGACTGACGATAGCTAGCTGTGCCGTAGCCGTTCACACTATCAGCGGCTTTGGTTTTGACATAGACAGCCCCTTCTTGAACTAATGGATTAAAGCGGTCAATGACAGCGGCAACTTCGCCTGAAGAATTGGCGGTAAAAAAGAATAGGCCTCCTAAGCCAATGATTATGATTACTGCAAAGCCCATCAAAATTTTTATGATTTTCAAAATTACACGTCCTTTCTAGAGAAATAGTAACAAAGTTTCTCAAGAAATCCGTCCGCCTGTGAAAGGAGATTTTTTTCAGCCTTTAGCAGTAGACCACTTCGGCTAAATCTTAGATTTTTCTTTTATTCAAAGTTTTTTCTTTCTATTTTAATAAGTTATCCTTATAATCAAGATAAAGGAAAAATAAGAGTAGGTTGATGGACTATGCAAAAAATTTCACGATTACCTGATAATATCAATGAAATTCCTGTGGTATTTTTGAAAAATCCATCGGGAAAAGTTTTAGAAAAAATTTCAATCAATGAGTTAAAAGAACGGGTCTCCCCCCTTGTCAGTGAAGACTACCGAATCAAACTCTATCGGAATGCCTTAGAACATTATGCGGACCAAAATTTTGAGAATGCTGAATTACTGCTCCTGCATTTAATTGAAACTTCTGAAGGCTTTCACTATGAGTATTATGAACGACTAGCTTCTGTATATGAAGCTCAAGAAGCCACTGAATTACAGATAGAAGTCCTGACCTTCGCCCAAGAAAAAATTACGGAGTTTAACGGGCAAGAAGCCCTGCTGCGGCGAGTTACTAGACGCTTAGTCAAAGCGCAAAAGCATCAAGAAAAGAAATTAAAACGGCAATCACAAAATTAAAATTAAACACAAGCTATCTTGATAAATACTAAACGTGCCAACTGCTGGAAAAGCTTTCAGCAGTTGGCACGTTTTACGTTTGTTAGATTGGTAGGCGTTTTTTTATTCTGTAAATTGAGACAGAAGTTTATAAAAATAAATAACTTGACTAGTTTAAGTTAATCCAAGACCGCTTTTAAATCAGAAGCTAAATCTTGGCTGCCTTCAATGCCGATTGATAATCGCAATAAATCAGCAGTTAAACCATAGGCCTCCCTCAGTTCTCTAGGAACATCGGCATGGGTTTGCGTTGTCGGATAGGTAATCAAACTTTCGACTCCCCCTAAGCTTTCTGCAAAGGTGAAGAGTTGCAAATTTGCCAAAATCTCAGGAACTAATGCGGCCTCAGTAACGCGAATCGAAATCATGCTTCCAACTCCAGGATAGATGACTTCTTTGATTTTACTAAATTGCGGCAATAGCTTCACCAGCCCTTTAGCAGTTTCCTCCTGCTTTTCAAAGCGCAACGCTAAAGTTTTCAAACTTCTGACAAATAGCCAGCTATCAAATGGTGATAACGTTGGCCCTGTTGTATTGGCGAGCCAAGCCAGTTTCTCGCCAATTTTTTGATCTTTAGCAACGACCACGCCAGCCAATAAATCATTATGCCCGGATAAAAATTTCGTGCCAGAGTGAATCACAATATCTGCTCCCAAGTCTAAAGGTTTTTGTCGCAATGGTGTTAAAAAAGTGTTGTCGACAATTAAAAGGGCTTGATTAGCTTTGGCGATGCCAGCAATCTTTTTGATATCTAAGACTTGCATTAAAGGATTAGTCGGCGTCTCGATAAAAATTCCAGCAATGTCAGCAGAAACTAGCGCAGCAAGCTCCTCTTCATTATTAAAATACTCAAAGCTAGCAATCCCTTGTTGCGTTAGCATCTCAAAAAAGCGGAAGCTACCACCGTATAAATCACGACAGACGAGAAAACGGCTGCCTTGTGGAAAATATTGAAAGGCTAATTGCAAAGCACTCATCCCAGAACTAGTAGCGACTGCGACACTGCCATTTTCTAATTTTGCTAAAGCTTCTTCTAAAACCCAACGTGTTGGATTTTTAGTGCGAGTATAATCATAACCGGTACTTTGTCCTAATTTTGGATGCTCATACGTTGTTGATAGATGAATGGGCAAACTGATGGCGCCGGTGCTTTGATCTTGATGATTGCCGATTTGAGCTAAAAAAGTATTGATATCTGTCATAGAATTGCCTCCAGTAATTTTATCATTAGTTTAATATTAGATTAAAATGAAATAATGATTAAATTATAGACAGGCACAATTTTTCTGTCAACTTAAAAAAGGTTGGAATTTATCTTTGTGGGAATAAATTTTTGGGTTAGTCTAAGAGAATCTGTCGTCGGTGTTGTCGACCGGTGATATTTTCAATTTCATCTTTTTTGTCTCTTTAGGTTAATTAGTTTTTGAGACAGATTGCATGTGAGCGTCTTTAGTCGAGTAACTCTTCATCGTGAGCATAAGATTTTCAATGATTCTCAAAAAAAATATTCATAGAATTCAAATCTGTATTAACTCATCTCGGGGCCTTTTCTAGTTGCTTTTGCTCTTTTTTTTGTGATACCTTTAATAAAAGGAGCGAATTACCGTGAAGGGACACTTAAAACAATTATTACATTTTAATAAACCACAGGGCAATCGGGCTCGCCTATTTGGTGCCTGCCTAGCGATGCTGACGATTTTATTAATCAGTTATCTGTTCGCTACACCGACGATTGCCAGCTTTGGCTCATTGGGCATTTTTACTTTTCTTTATTATGATAATTTAAAATTAACGGATTTAATTAAAAGGCTCTTACTGGTGGGTGCTTACCTACTGCTTTGCTTACTGGCTGGAATACTGGGAACCCATGCTGTTTGGACAACGCCGATGTTGATGGCCGCTATTGCCTTTGTCGGCCGCTTTTGTTTTCGCTTATATGGTTTTGCTAAACCCGGTGTGTTTTTCGGTGTGATGGTGGCCGGCACCGGCAGCAGTACCCGCATTGCTGTTGAAAATTTACCGACTGTGATTGCTTATTTTTGTTGCGGCATTTTTATCTCATTGATTTTTGCTTTGATAGTTCATAGGATGGAAAAAATTCCGGCGATTGCCTTACCCAAAAAAAGCTTGCGCAAACGCTTGGATGCAGACCCGACAGCCATGATTGATGCATTATTTTATACTGGCATTATTTTCTTTGCGGCTTATCTCAGTCAAGGACTAAATCTGCACAATCCTTACTGGATGGTCGTCTCTGCTGCGGCCATTTTACAGGCCAATGATTTAGCCAATATGATGCAACGAAATTTGCAGCGGATTTTAGGGACAGTAATCGGTTTGGGAATTGCGGCCATATTATTAAATATTCACTTTTCTTATCTGGAAATGGTGATTGTCATCACGCTGCTCTTTTTTGCGGTGGAATATTTTATTCCCCGCAATTACGGAGTTGCTAATTTTTTCACCACACCCCTTTCTCTTCTCTTGGCAAAATTAGCGACGGACCAATATGTGATTTCCATTTTGCAATATCGTTTTATTGGAATTTTCTTAGGTAGTATTTTAGGAGTAGTGGCTGCTTGGGTCATGCATACCGGCTTGAAATTTTATCAACGCACATTACATTTTTAAAAAAATGTTTTCCGTTAGTGAAGCAGTTTTTAAATTTGTAAAATATGATTTTGCCTAATAGATTCTGCTCTTTTCTAGTCATGCTATTTTTGTTTAAAATTTTCTATCACAATGTGGCAGTCCAATTTTTTTCATGGCCTGCATTTCGACAATTTTTTTAAACAAACGAAATGACCATAGTCCGAAAACTTTTTGTGAACAACCAAATCCTTCATTTAGTTATTCATTCACGCGTTTTTGGTTATGATAATTTTGTGAAATGTAGTACATGTGTGTCATAAAATCAAGAAATAAATTCTCTTTTTTTTCGTTGCCGTTTAACTTTTTTGAAAATCCCCAACATTGATAGTCCGGCTCTTTCGTACTAAATTAAAGGTGGGGTGAAGACCATGAAATCAGTAAAAGAATTTCGAACAGACAATGAACTTGTGCTTTTTTTGGAGAACCAGAACACGATTATTTTTGTTACCGATAAGGATTATAAAACTTATACTTATTTATTATATGCTGATGCGGAACATTTTTTCTTGAAACTAAAACGTGCCCTTTGTAAACCACAATTGCTTGCCTGAAGGAAAAGCCTGAGAATCCAGTTTTCAACTTAGTTCATACTAAGCTGCTAAACTTGGAAACCTCAGGCTTTTTTCTATAATTTATTTGATATCTTCTACTTTTTTTCTCACTGCTAAAACCTTTTCAATCCACTACACTTTTCGTTCAACTAAGCGGTAATAGACTTTTGAAGTCTGCCAATAAACGAATAAGTAGCAAATCGCAAAAACGATGACCGACAAAATTGTTACAATGGTGATCAGCTGACCGTTAGTTAAGCCAAAGAGGATTAGTAATTTACGAATAATAGGCAGAGCAAAAGCTAAGTGAATGACCGCTAATGAAAGGGGCAGTAAAAAGACCATCAACACTTGGCTAGAAATCGTTTGTCTGACCTCTTTGCGGCTCATACCGACTTTTTGCATAATTTCAAACCGGCTAGTATCCTCATAGCCTTCAGAAATTTGCTTATAATAGATAATCAGAGCTGTCGCCAACGTGAAACTCAATCCGAAAATAATACCGATAAATAAAAAGCCACCGGTAAAGCCATTGGTCTCTTCACGATCGACCTCGATTGAAGTTGCCGAAGCATAATTCATGGAAGGATTCGGCAGCAAATCTTGATTGGCTGCTTGATTGAGTTGCTCTTGATAAGCAAAGACAGCAGTGGCAAAATTTTTCAAATTTGCCTGACTCCCTTCAAGGTTCATCATGACTTCGCTGTCATAAGTAAGCGGCTGATAGCTACTATGAGTGCCTAAATTCAAATCTGCATAAATTTTTTTAACAACACTCTGGTCTTTTACAAAAAAGAAAAAGGTGTCAACAAAACTGGGATTTTTAGGAAACATCGGTAAATCTTCCAGTCGCTCTTGAATGTCATAAGATTGTTCCCCAAAGTAAATGGACTGGCCCTCATAATCGCCAGAAATTGGATAAAAGACTAATTGGTTGTCTTTTAAGTTAATCGTCTTTCCAGTAAGCTGTTGATAATCAGCCGCTGTTAAAAATTCAACCCCAATCACACCATCAAACTCCTGCATATCATCTACCGGCACAAAATTATTTCCCTCTTCCTTCAAAAAAGAAATATTAGGACTATCCAGTTCCACCATCTCAGTAACCGTCACTTGATTTTCTGCAGCCAAGGCGTTTAAGTTTGCTGCTAAGTCGTGATTAACTGTCTGCGTTGTCAGACTAATATCACTAGGATTACGAGTTTCTAGGACATTTTCTTTGCCAAAAAAAAGTCCCGCAGTCGAAGACACCGTCACTAAGACCATCGTCGATAAAATACAAATACTCGCCAAGCCAGCGCCATTTTGCTTCATGCGATAAATCATCCCAGAAATATTAATAAAAGGCTTTGGTTGATAATAGAGCTGGGGCCGTTTTCGCAAAGCTTTTAAGACGGTAATACTGCCGGTCATCATCACCAGATAAGTGCCGATAATCACTAAGACAATCGCGACGAAAAAATAAGGCAAGGCGGCAACCGGTGATTCAATCAAAACGGAAATCAGATAACCAGCGGCAATCGCAGCAAAGCCAATGATCGTCAATAGCCAATGAGCTTTCGGTTCTTTTTCACCCGTATCGCTACCGTGAAGCAATTCAATCGGCTTGGTCCGCCATAATTGAAAATAATTATGCAGCAACAACAGTAAAAAAATACCGGCAAAAACAGCAATCACAAATAGTAGCGTCTGAAGGCTTAGCTGAAAAACAAAATCCTCGCCAAATCCGGTCATTTTCTTCATGACTAAAAATAAAAATTTTGCCAAAATACTACCTAAGCCAATGCCAACAACTAAAGAAATCACTAAACTAAGGAGACTTTCAATCAACAGCATCCAGCCTAATGATTTTTTGTCCATTCCTAAAATATTATATAAACCAAGTTCTTTTTGGCGCCGCTTAATTAAAAAACTGTTGGTATAAAAAGAAAAAATGACAGAAAAAACTAGAATAACGATAACTCCGAAGCTAAACATAGAGTGAACTGTCATTGCTTGCGGTAGATTTTGCATGCCTGGATTGTTCACCATCACCTGCATCAACAGATTTAAAAAAACTAAAAACATCATTGAGCCTAAAAAGGGCAGATAGGTCGTCCGATTTTTTTTCAAATTAGACCAGGCTAGTTTTAAGTAAAACATGATTAGACCCCCTTTGTTAAAAGAACGGTGGTCGTATCCGAAATTTCACTTAAAAACTCTTCCTGTGTTTTTGCACCCCGATACAGCTGATGAAAAATTTCACCGTCTTTAATAAATAAAACCCGTTTGGCGTGGCTAGCGGCAATCCCACTATGGGTCACCATCAAAATCGTTTGGCCTTGCCCGTTAATCTGGTTAAATAGTTGTAGCAATGCATCTGCCGAACGAGAATCTAATGCCCCAGTCGGTTCATCTGCCAACACCAAATCGGGACGGGTAATCAAAGCTCTGGCAACGGCAACCCGTTGCTTTTGACCGCCGGAAATTTCATAGGGATATTTTGTTAATAAATCAGAAATCCCCAAGGCATCGGTCAAAGCTGGCAAACGCTTTTCCATTTCCTTAACCGAGACACGAGATAAAACCAGTGGCAGAAAAATATTGTCTTTGATATTAAAGGTGTCTAGTAAATTAAAATCTTGAAAGACAAAGCCCAGATGCTCTCGCCTAAACTTGGCCAGTTGCCCCTCAGGAATCTCCCCCAAATTTTTACTTTCTAATAGCACTTCTCCGCTGGTTGCTTTATCTAAAGTCGCTAAAATATTCAAAAGCGTGCTCTTGCCGGAACCGGATTCCCCCATGATTGCGATATACTCTCCAGCATCAACACCAAAACTAACATTTTTCAAGGCTTCCACTTGGTAGTTGCTGAGGCGGCTGCGGTAAACTTTTTTTAGATTTTTGACCTGTAATAGTTCCATTTTTTTCTCCACCTTTGCTTTTTTACACGCTGAGTTTAACTAAATTATAAGTACCCAAATTCGTTTTGCAGCAACTTGCTAGTAGCTGCCCTCTAAGTTTTTAACTCAGCTGTTGATACCTTTAGTTTAAGAGAAAAAAAGTAGAAAAAACAGTTACAGTCCTGACCAGTAAGGCTACAATTTTGTCACATTAGTCGGCCGTTCAGTAATTTTTTTGTTGAGATAAGTCAATGGTGACGGTTGTCCCTTCACCGATTTTTGAAGTCACGGATAACTCAATCCCTAGATAACGGGCAATTTCTTGGCTCATAAAAAGCCCTAGTCCGCTAGCTTTTTGCGTTTGCCGTCCATTAAAGCCTGTATACCCCCGCTCGAAAATCCGCGGCAAATCTTCTGCTCGCATACCTCTACCGGTGTCGCTGACACGTAATACTTGAAGGTTATCAGCTGTTGCTTCAATTGTAATACTGCCGCTAGTAGTATATTTTATCCCGTTAAAAATAATTTGCTCTAGAATAAAGGTCAGCCACTTTTTGTCAGAGATAACTTTGCCTTCCAGATTGATTAAATGTACCTCTAAATCTTTATGAATGAAAAAAGGAGCATATTTTTTTACAATTTGATTGATTAAAGGCTTAATGGTGATTTCTTCAAATAAAAAATCATTTTGGATATTTTGCAGACGAAGATACTGCAACATCATATCCAGATATTGCTGAATTTTAAAAATTTCTTCCTTCATATCTTTTTTCAAAGGCTGTTCTAAAGTTTGTACCATTAAATCTAAGGCTGCTAAAGGTGTTTTTATTTGATGAGTCCACAGACCATAATAATCATGAAGCTCAGTTTGCTGTTGCAGCTGTTGTTGTTGCAGTTGCTGAATTTCTTTGGTCAAGTTTAAAATGATTTTTTCATAATCTTCCTCGATTAAACTATTTTTTTGCTGCAACTCATCAAGCTTAGCCATACCTCCGCTTTGCAACAGGTTTTGCAAATGTTGATGCTTATAGGACAGCTTCACCCCACGGACAATCAAAAAAACAACTAATAAAGGCAAGGTAAACAGTAACGCATCCTGATAAACTACTGTGGGAATATCATATAGAAAAAACGTCACAGCAAATAAGAGTGCTATGGCAATATATAAAACTATAATGCCACTGTTTTCTTTTAAAAAAGCCTTGAGAAACTGCCATTTTTTCTGAAACTTATTCATCTGACTTCACCAAAGTATAACCAACCCCTTTAACAGTATGGATTAGATGGGGAAAACCAGCCGTCTGAATTTTTTTCCGTAGTCGAGTGATGTTGACTGTCAATGTGTTTTGACTGATAAACTCTTCACTTTCCCAGAGCTTTTCCATAATGATTTCTCTGGTCACGGTTTTTTCCGGTGTCGCAAATAGCAAAGCCAAAATTTTGGTCTCTGTTGGCGTCAGCTTGACCAGTTGTTTTTGAAACGTCAGCTCCCCTTCTAATAAATTCAGCTGCACCTCATCATAAGCTAGCAACTGGCTTGGCTGATCATTAAAAGTGTAAGCCCGTCTTAAAATAGCATGAATTTTAGCCACTAATACATCCAAATCCACCGGCTTGGCGATAAAATCATCGCCTCCCATGTTCATAGCCATCAAAATATTCATTTTGTCATTGGCAGAGGAAAGAAAAATAACGGGAACATTGGATTGCTTGCGGATTTCTTGGCACCAATGATAGCCACTAAAATAGGGCAAGGAAATGTCGAGTAGAACTAAATCCGGCTGGAATGTGGAAAATTCCTGTAGGACTTGTTGAAAATCATTGACGCCAGCCGTCTGAAACTGCCACTTGGCTAATTCTGATTGGATAATGCTGCTGATTTTTTCATCATCTTCGACAATAAAAATTTTATTATGTTCCATAAAAAGTCACCTGTTTTTTCTTTTTATTATCACAGAAGTCCTGCCAAAGTGCAAAACGGCCTTTAGTCAAATCAAATTTTTTAAAGCTCAATTATTTTGTCGGCGACTGCTTCGACAAATCGGCTATCGTGTTCGATTAAAATCATCGTCGGTTGAATCGATTTTAACAGGCCTAAAATCTGATCTTGATTAAAGACATCGAGGTAATTCAATGGCTCGTCCCAGATAAATAAGTTGGCGGTTTGCGATAAAGATTTCGCTAGCTCGACTTTTTTCCGTTGGCCCATACTCATCTCCTGAATGTCATTGTCAAAAACATTGCGCTCCATTCCGAGTTTCCGCAAATTATTTAAAAATTGCGGATAATCTAACCCTTCTGCTGCTGCAAAATCAATCAGCTTGCCTTGGTTATTTTCGTAGTTTTGCCGTACTCGACTGATGAGCAACCCTTGAGGTAGAAAAATTTCACCCCGTTGCTCACCAGTAAACTCAGCTAAAATGGCTGCCAACAGTGAGCTCTTGCCGCTGCCGTTTGCGCCGGTCACCGCCAAGCATTCACCCCTTAATAATTCCACATTTAATGGTTGAAACAATGGCTGACCTTGATAACTTAAGACTAAATTTTCCAGCTGTAAAATGCGCCGATGATAGCTGGGCAGATAACTCATTTTCAAGCCATCGATGGTTTCAATATTTTTTAAGAGCTGGGATTTTTCGCTAATCTGACTTTCTACCCGTTGTAAAATGGCTTTCGAGCGCTTCATCATCCTTGCTGCATCGGCACCAATTGCCCCGGGAGACTTGCGGCGATATTCTGTATCGATAAAGCCCTTTGATTTATTCAGTTTATCTTTTTCGCGGTTGCGGGACCATTCGGCTTTTTCAATGGCCGTTTGCTGCAGCCGACCGATTTCTTTTTTTAATTTGATATTTTGCGCCCGTTCATAGGCATCTTGGCGGGCTTTTTGGTCTTCGTACACACTAAAATTCCCCTGATAAAGCACCAATTGATTTTTTTCAATTGCTAAAATATGATTGACCGTCTCATCTAAAAAATCTCGGTCGTGACTGACCAAAATATAGCCTTGCTTTTTCTTTTGTAAATATTGCGCTACCTGTTGTCGGCCGACAATGTCCAAGTGATTCGTCGGCTCATCAATCAAAGGAAAATACCCTTCTTCAATAAACATCAAGGCTAACAAGACCTTCGTTTGTTCACCTCCGGATAACGTTTCAAAAGGTCGCCACAGGACTTCTGGATCGCAGGCTAATAAATTTAATTCCCGTTCCAGCTGCCACAGTTCAAAATTCTTTAAATTACTTAAAGCGTAAAAAGTTAGCTCTGACCAATCCAAAACTTTTTTAGGAAAATAGTCAAAGGCCAGACTGTGACTAATTTTTCCTTGAAAGGGCAACTGTCCCTGCAAAAGTTTTAGCAACGTCGTCTTCCCCCGACCATTGCGACCTACCAAGCCTAATTTCCATTGAGCATCAATCACCAATTGCGCCTGATCGAATAAAAGTGTGCCTAAGCGGTCATAGCCAAAGCTTAAATTTTCAATCCTAATGGTTGTCATTTTGTGTCACATCCTTACTTCACGAAAAACGTGCTGGCAGGATTTTTTCACCGTTTTTTTACGACAAAAAACCCGGTCATTTTCAAAAACCGGGTTTAAAATCAAATTATTGGAAAATGCAAATAAGCTGCTAAATAGATTAGGAGTATTGTGAATTTTCTCAATTGATTTCTTTCACCAGTTTTCGAAAATCTGCACACTGCTCCCTCGGAAAAATCCTTGGTACAGTCTGAATGCAGCTTCTACTTATTTGGCGAAATTAATCATCAAGATTCCTCACTTTCCTTTAACTACTTTAAAAATAGCATGGTCTAAAAAACAAGTCAAGCCTTCGTTGCGTTTCCAAAAAACCGCTTACTCTTATTTAAAATTCTAGCTGACTTTCTAGTTTAACTGGAACTTGGATTTCTGTTAACCATTCTTCAGTAGAATTTTTATTCCAAATGCCGTCAATATAGTTTTCTCGCGGTAGACCATCAATTTCTAAGCCGTGAGTATCAATGTAATGAAAAATAGCAGCGTAGGCTTGAGGTAAATTTTCGTAAGGTCCGTGATGCATAGTGCAAATAGCTCGGGGAACTTCTGCTACCCGTTTAAATTTTAATTCACCGAAGTCCTCTTTCATCTCGGTGACAGCTTCGCAAATTTCGTAATCAATATCGGTGTCTCGATATTCCTGATCGTGATACAAATTAAAGCAATACTCGGGAATCCGGCACTCACAACCGGCTGCCTCCATCATCTGCCCCATTTCTGGCACCACCGTCATCAGTTGATCGTAGTTGGCGACAATTCGGCGTATAGAAGCTACAATAACTTCCGGTAAAACTTTTTCCACCATGTGATAGGTTTGCCGATAGTCCTGCTGCATATAAGTTTCAATTAAAGAAAGCATCTTGGTTTTTTCAGCGATGTCCTGCAAAAGCTGCGCCTTTTTTCGTTGCAAAAGCGTCTCTTGGGTAGTTCCTTTTCCTAAAGATTGAATATCTTCAATCGAGAAACCGATTTTTCGCAGAGCCAGTAATTGATGAAGCTCCCCCACCTGCCCGCTGCTGTAATAGCGATAGCCATTGTCAGGGTCAATAAAACGAGGTTTCAATAAGCCGACATCGTCATAATAGCGCAGCGCCTTAATTGTCACTTGATTCATTTTAGAAAACATCCCGATGCGATAAAGTTTTTCTTCCTCTAATAATTCACATTTTTTTTCCATGCGGTTCACTCCCAGCGAAATATTTTTAAGGAAATCAATGCTGCTGCTATTCCCAAGATTAGCAAGTAACCGATGATTAGTGGCTGATTAACGAGCGCCTGATTTAAGGTAATACTTTTTAAAAGTTGAATGCCTTGGGTTAAGGGCAAAATTGCGGCTACCTTTTGAATAGCGTTGGGAAATAGTTCAAAAGGAATCACGGCACCAGATAAAAAGAGCATTGGAAAATAAACAAAGGTGCAGACGACATTGGCAATTTTTAAATTCTTGCAGATACTAGCAATTAAAAAACCGAGACTATACATGCTGAACATTACTAAAAAGTAACCACCAATTAAAGCTCCCCAGCTGCCGGCCATCTGATAGCCGAGAAAAAGATAAGCGACAAGGGTCACCAGAACTGCTGAGATAATTGCCGTGACTGCCGCTACAATAAATTGAGCCAAAATAAAAACTAATGGGGATACCGGTGTGACAAAAAAATGTTTTAAAATTTTTTTATCTCGATAGTCACAGATGGTCAACGGAATGCCCATAAAAGCCGTAGCGCAAATCCCCACTGCTAATAAAGAAGCAAAACTGCTGTCTAAAAAAGTATAATCCGCCCCATTCGCTGATGTATTGCCAGCAATGACTGCAATTAATAATAGCACACAAATCGGCATCCCAATGCCAAAAATTATGCCATCTAAGGTTCTGGTTGCTAATTTTCCTTGAATTTTTGTTAGCGTCAATAAACTCGTCATGTTACTTTCCCCCCATAAAATAAAGATAAGCTTCTTCTAGATGATCACAGCCAGCCTGTTGTAAAATATCAGCGACTGTTCCGCTAATTACAGGGCGACCGTTTTTTATCATGAGTAAGTGGTCGCACAACAACTCAGCTTCCTCCATGTAATGCGTCGTCAAAATAATTGTCAGTCCCTGCTCCTTTAAACTAAGCAGCGTTTTCCAGACTTCTCGGCGGGCCTCGGTATCTAAGCCCGTAGTTAATTCGTCGAGAAAAATTACCTCAGGATTAGGGATTAGTGCTAAGAGAATCGACAATTTTTGTCGCTGACCACCGGATAAATCAGCGACCTTTTGACGGGAAAAATCTTGGAGACCAAAAAGTTTCAGCAGCTCATGATAGTCCTTTGGCTGTTGATACAAGGCCGTCATTTCCTGACACAATTCCTCCACCCGAATCATATCTTGGTAATTTGAAGATTGCAGCTGGACGCCAATCTTTTGAAAAACCTTTTTGCGATGCTGTCGTGGCTCAACTCCAAAGACAGTCCCTTGACCACTGTCAACTGGACGAATTCCCAGCAGACATTCAATTGTCGTTGATTTTCCGGCTCCATTTGGTCCAAGTAAGCCAAAGATTTCTCCCCGATTAACAGTAAAACTCAAATTGTCTACAACTTTTTTCCCTTGATAACTCTTAGTGATACTTGTTGCCTTTACAAGTTCCTTCATTTACAAATCGCCCCTCTCACTATTGAGAATAAATCCTCCTCTAAGTGGAGAGTCAACTGTAAAAAGTAATTTTCATAAATTTTAAAGTCCCTAGGATTTCTGTTTTGGGCTTGCTATACTAGCATTAAGATAATTAATAAATTCTATCTAGGAGATACAGATGAATATCCAAGAAATTAAATTGCAGCAGCTGTCGACACTATTGTACGGACGCCCTGCTGATAAAGTCGTTTTATACCTGCACGGACAAGCTGGAAATAAAGAAGAAGCAGCAATAGCAGCCGAAATTTTTGCAGCAAAGGGCTGGCAGACCTTTGCTATTGATTTACCAAAACATGGTCAACGTAAAGATGAGGCTACTGAACTCCTGCCTTGGGAGGTTGTGCCAGAGTTAAATATGGTTGCTGATTATCTATCAGAAAAGTGGCAGCAAGTAGCCTTATATGCCAACAGTATTAGCGCTTGGTTTAGTCTGATGGCCTTTAGTGAGAAAATTTTTACTCAAGCTTTTTTCGTGTCGCCAGTGCTTGATATGAAACAGTTAATTTATCAGATGATGACTTGGGCGCAAGTGACGGCAGATGAACTGCAGGAGAAAAAAGAAATTCAGACTGATTTTGGACAAACCCTTTCTTGGCAATATCTTCAATATGCTAAAGAACAGCCTGTCAGCAACTGGCCAACTCCAACAAAAATTTTATACGGGGAAAAGGACCATCTGACACCTCTAGCAACTGTGCAAACTTTCGTTGAACATAATAACAGCCAGCTAACAATCATGCCGGCAGCGGAACATTGGTTTCACACACCGGACCAGATGGCTTTTTTAAAAGATTGGCTAAGTAAGAGTATTGAAAATTAAAAAAAAGTCCAGAGCTTGATGCACTGCTCTGGACCTTATTTACATTTTTTCAATTGGATAACGCAAAATAGTTTTTCTTTTTTCTGGAGGAGTTTTACGGGCATCATTTAAATAAATTTCCCGATGAACATGGCCTTTTCGCTGATAACCGGCTTCTTTAAGATATTCAGTCATCACTGCAAAAGTCTCAGCTTCTTTTTCAAAGGCTCCCAGATGCAACATCTGCACCGCCTCTTGGTCAGCTATTTCGATAAACCTCACAGCTCTTAGTAAAGGCAGTTTTTTCTTTTGGCTGACCGCTGCCAAAACTTCTTTGTAAAAAGCTTGTGTGATAGCTGCCGGCTGCTGGATCATAATCGTATAAATAAAGCTATCCTTGTCTAAAAAATCAGTTTCATTGCTTGAATCCCATAAACCCTCTAGGGGAAAGACTGTAAAATCTGTCAGTTGTTCAGTCAATTGATTTTCTGAATTGACTTGAAACCTTTTTTTATAGGTCATTTTTATTCCATAGGCAAGTGCGTATAAAGCAGCCACTCGTTCGGCAAAGTCAGCTTGATTTGGATCACCAACGCCGTCAATTGCAATAAATCTTTGTGGGGGTACTGTTAAAATTTGCGGCTTTTGCTTGGCTCCATAAAATGCTTTTTCAGCTTTACGCCATTCATATTTCATCTTGTTTGCCTCCCTTTCTCTTATTACATCTAGTTTAACAAACAAAACCTGTCAGCTGATGTCAGGTTTGATATAAATTTTGCATAGCTGTTATTCTTTGTTGCAGCTCTTTACAAATATCATCAGGAGCTAACACTTTAACTGAGGCGCCAAAGGATAAGATAAAACGATAAAAATCTTCGGTAATAGGAAAGGCTTCTTCAACCAACAAACCCTCAGCATTTTCTGCGAATTTTTCAAAATTTTCAGTGACCCGCTGTTGCAATTTTTTGTCAAATTGCAAGGTCACAACTCTTTTAGGCAATTGAAAATCAGCATTGTCCTGCAAGACTTTTTCGGGAGTCTTTCTGTCAAAGTGCTCAGCTAAGCTTTGCAAATTTTTTATTCTTAACAGTTTGAAAAGCCGTTCCCCTTGGCTTTGCCGACAAAAACCATAGAGATACCAGTCATGGTGTTTAAAAATTAATTTTAAAGGCTCGACTAAACGTTCTGCTGCCGGCTTTTCAATGCCGGCATAAAGAAAACTCACTCGTTGCTGATTAATAATCGCCTGCTGCAACGTTTCAAAGCTCTGCTGGTTTCTTTTCGACCAATCGGAAAAATCAATTTCCAGCCAGTTCAGCTGTTTTTTTTTAAACAGCCCCGCCAACTTTGTCAGTAAGGGCTGTTGGTCAACACTGCCTAACACGGTCAACCCTTCTAAAGCGGCTAACAGTTGTTGCTGTTCCTCATTTGAAAGGAGAGTTTTTTCTAGGGTGAAATTTTTATCGAGGAAAATACCATCGCCTTGTCCCTGTTGAGTATAAACGGGAATCCCAGCACTACTCAAGTGGTCGATGTTTCGATAAATGGTTCTTAAGGAGACTTCAAATTTTTCAGCCAGCTCAGGGGCTGTTACCTGTCCTTTGGCAATCAATTCATAGACTATTTCAAATAGACGTTGTTCCATAATGCCTCCCTATTTCACCCTTTGACAGGGGAATTTTTTTATCATACACTGTAATTACCAAATACAAGTAGGTGAAGTTATCCGGCAAACTGGCAATCAGGTTTTCATTGGTTGAAGTTTGACTGGAAGGGGTAAATAAAATCAAATTTGAACAGGTTTTTCTTTTAGCTGAGCGCCAGCTTTTTTGAGATGCCTGAATTTGATTTTATTTTACTCAAAAACTGCCAAAGACCCAAGCAGGCTGCAGAGTAAAATCTGCAGCCTTTTTGCGTTTTAAACACCTACAAAAAGGAGCTTGATACAAATGAATTTACCACAAAACTTATTTGAACGACCCGCCGTTTATCAAAAAACGGCGGCAGCTTTTTGGGAGGATGAGTACATCTCGTCTCAGATGTTGCAAAATCACCTGAATCCTGAGACTGAAGGGGCCAGCCGTAAATTAACTTTTATTGAAGAGTCGGTTGCCTTTATTTGTCAGACACTGCCCCCTGCTGATTATCCCAAGCTTTTGGACTTGGGTTGCGGTCCAGGAATTTACAGCGAGCTCTTGGCAAAGGCCGGCTATCAAGTAACTGGTGTTGATTTTTCTAAACGCTCAATTGCATATGCCAAACAAGCGGCAATCAAGCAGCAGCTTGCGATTGATTATCAGCAGCAAAATTATTTATCTTTAAATTTGCCAGAGAAATATGATTTAATTATTATGATTTATTGTGACTTTGGCGCCCTTTCCACAATGGACCGCAAGCGAGTCTTACAAAAAATGCTGGACCATTTAAAACTTGGAGGCAAAACTTTATTCGACGTCTTCTCCTTAAATAAGTTTCAACAAATTCGTGAAGCTAAAGACTGGCATTACGTTTTAGAAAATGGCTTTTGGTCCGCTGAGCCTTATCTTGAGCTTCAGCAAACGTTAATTTATCCGCAAAATATCACCTTGGAACAAAGCTTTATTCTGCAGGAGAATCAGCTAACGCCTTATAACATTTGGACTACTTTTTTTGATCAGCATTCTCTAGCCAATGAATGGGCCCAATATCCTGTTAAAATCTGTGACTGGTTCAGCGACGTTGCTGGTCACCGAGATTTCGATCAGCAGGACACCTTAGCAGTTTTGCTGGAAAAAACAGCGGACTAAACTTAATCCGTTGATGCTAAACTAGATTTTGTAATTCGATTTTAAAAGTAATTGAATCCTTTGTTCTATTTAAGCTTCAGACTTTCACCATTACTTTAGGTTGAACCCGCAGATGAATCAATTGCAACACATCAGTGAAACTAGCTTGCTGATCAATTTTTAACATTAACCATTTTTGACCGTTGCCTAGCTTGGCAGCAGCAAAAACTTTTTGCGTTTCTTCCGACAGCAGCGGCAGTGAAGTTTCCGCTGCTGTCATTTCTTTTTGACCAATCACCACTAAAGCAATGAAATATCCTGGCATGGGGTATAAGGTACAAAGTGATTTACCACTTTTTTTGTATTATACATTCCAGCCTGCTTGCAGGCAACAAGCGCTATACGCAAATTTGGGTTTTACCTGATAGCTTGCTGATAAGTAGTTAGTAAATTTCAGACACAAGCGATTGTCGATAAACCTGCAAATTTCTTGAAACGTCGGCGGCTGCCCTTTCGGGTATTCCTCTTGCCAATTTGTCATCAAACTACTTCCTATTTATTTCTGACAGCCACTACAATAATAAATGGTTCCCCCTAGATAACTTTCTTTACTGACTTGATGGCCGCAGCGGGGACAGGGACTCTTCCAAGTTTTACTAGATAAAATTGTCTGATAGCCACCCTTTTGGCCATAAAAATCTTTTTCTGTATCCCGGCCTCCCCCAGCCACAATCCCTTTTAAAACAGTTTTCATTCCTGTAAATAAATCAGTGAACTCTGCATCATTCAAAGTCGCCAGTTTTCTTTTCGGCAAAAGCTGTGCCGAAAAAAAGATATCATGGAGGCTGCCGTTGCCTAAGCCGGGAATACGTTGCTCAGTCCCCATAAAAGCCTTTAAACTGAGGGTCGGCTTGGCCGACTTTCGCAGCTCTTCAAAATATTCTTCATTAAATTCAGTTGCAAGAGGATTGGGCTTTTCTTGCGCCACCTGAAAATATTCGTTGCCAACTAGCTCAGCTGTTTGGAGCATCATCGCACCATACATGCTGACAGAACAAGCCAAAACCCAATCATCTGAAAAGGTTAAAGCAAATTGATATTTTTTCGGCAATTTTTGTGTCGGCGCCAACCAGTAAAAATTCAACCCCTCACTAAAACTCAAAGCACATTTGTGTAATGCGAGTACCACAAAATTTCCGTAGACATTGACCTCTTGAATCGTTTGATTTAGTAGCCACTCCTCGTAAACTTCCTCCGTTGCCGAAAAAAAGGCAAAACGATGGGGTGAATTACCGAAAGAAACCTGCGCAATTTTTTTGCCAATTAACTCTTTGGCCATCTGTTTTCCTAAAACCTGAGCTTCACCAATATCAATCATCTTATCTCTCCTTTTGTTTTCGCTAATCACGTCAGAAAATCAACTGGTAATCTTCTGGAAAAGCGCCTTCATTTTAATAATGGAAAATTTCAAAACGAATACCATCTGGCGATTCAAAAAATAGCGCATAATAGCCACGGGCAATTCGCTCATTGTATTCCTTAGGTCGACCATGTAATATCTTGACCTCCAAGGACTGAATCGTTTCAAAAAATTCATCGACAGCCCTTCTTGATTCCGCTTCAAAGGCCAGGTGCTGCACTGCTCCTGGCTTGCGGGAGTTAACTGAGTCAGCTGCAAATTCTGCTTTAGGCGAGCAAATGCCAAAGTCCAACGCATCATCTAAATATTCCACCACTAACATGTCACTGTGCTCGAGATAACCCTTATATTTTTTGCTGACATCAAAGCCCAAAAGGGAAAATAATTGATCCTAAAAGGATTCAACCTTTTCCACATCTGGCACCGTGATTTGCAAATGATCAAAGCGAAATTTCATTTGCCCGCTCCTTTCTTTTCTTGAAATCTTTGTTGGACACCGAGGAAAAACGTATCATAAGCATAAATTAAGCTGCTTTCGACAGAAGAGGGATGCACAAAACTCTGATGGCTATCTAAGTCAGCATACCCTTGAGCAAGGCTGCGGACAGTCCGAATAATATGGGAGGCCTCTAGCTCACTGGCTCCCAACTCCTGACAAATTTGATAAATTTTGTTGATGGCCTCTTGAAAAACAGGTTGTCCTTGGGTATCTGCCATCAAAGCCGACCATTCGATGGCTTGATACAGTTTCGGCTGTTCTTTAGCAAAATGAACATAGGTTAAAGCCATCGCCTTTAATAGGTCAACGCCATCAAAATTTTCGGCTGAGGTCAACAGTTGATTCTTAATAATTTTTTGAATCTCCAGTTTGACGGCATTTTTTAAGCTCTCCAAATTTTCGAGATGCTTGTAAATTGCCGGTGTACTCACCTTTAACCGTTGGGCCACTTCTTTTAAGGTCAGATTGTCCAATCCGACTTCGGCGGTTAAAGCCAGTCCTGTTTGAACAATTAAATCTCGATTAATCAAATGCTTCGGCATGCCAGTCACCCCTTTTTTTGAAATATATTTATAGCCAGTCAGCTTTTTTAAGTAAAAGGCGTTCCTCGTGGAATTCTTGGTCAGCAATGAAATAGCTGAAGGTTTCTTTTTCTTTAAAGCCCGCCTGCAAGTACAGCTTTTTAGCGATGGGATTGTCTACTTCAACGCTAGTGTAAATTTGAGCTGCATCAACTTCTGTAAAAAAGTAATTTAAAAAAGTGTCAGGGCTTTTTTTCCATAGCCCTGAGCTTGAAATTGTTCGCCAATCATTAAGCGGCTCATCGACCAGTCATTCAGTTCCAAATCAAAATCATAGAGGACGAAGCCTACCATCTCCTGCTGATTATAAATGGCTAGTGGATACATTTTCGGTTCGTAGGCGGCTTGAGCTAACGAGACGCTATTAGCTGCTACAAAACCAGTTTGTGATTGAGCGACTTTTAAATTTAGACATTCTTGGTAATTTTCTCGAGTAATTTTGGCTAATCTTAATGTCATTTGCTGCTCCTTTTGTAAGTTTCGTATTGATAATTGCTTGCTTATTGTTTTGATAATTTGCGGTATTCTTCTTCTAATAATCCATAAACAAAAGTATCCTGCCAAAGTGGTAGGCCAGCTGCATCTTTAAAAAAGGCGACATTTTTTCGCAGTAGACCTTCTCTGTAGAAGTGACAACGCTCTAGAAGTTGCCATGAACGTTCATTTTTGGGATTACAATGGGCGACCACTCGATGGGCACTCTTTTCATAAAATGCCCAATCTAAAATCTTTTTAACTGCCTCAGTCGCCAGGCCTTGTTTTTGGTACGTTCGATTGAAGACATAGCCGAGTGTAAAAATCTGCGCTTCAGTCTCTGCCAAATAAAGATTGCCAATCATTTTCTGATTCGCCTTGAGGCAGACTGCCCAAAAGTTTTCATCGAGACTTCTTTGTGCTGCCGTTTCTTGAGCGGCTTGATAGCTAAAGGGCAGATATGGTTCAAACTCCACCACCTGTGGGCCAGCTAAATATTCATATAAATCATCTGCATCACTTGTTCTAAATTTCCTTATCATTAATCGCTTAGTTTGCATTTTTTCCTCCGTTAAATTGCTAACCATTGAATAAAAGCCGTTTTATCTTCTAAATTATAGCCGGCTTTTTGGTAAAACCTCAAAGTGGCTTCCTCTTTTGCACCAGTCATTAACATTATTTTGTAGCAACGTTGTTCTTGAGCTAAATTTTTGGCAGCAGTTAAAAGCTGACTGCCATATCCCTGTGAGCGAAAGGCTTTTTTTGTCACAACATTTTCAATTAACGCATACGGCCTTTGCTGGCGTGTCAAATTGGGAATGACACTCACAACACAAGAGGCAATCATTTTTTCGGCAATAGTTCCCACCAACACATGTTGATTTGCATCAGCCAACATCTGTTGCCAAACTCCTTCAACCGCTGTAATTTCCGGTAGACTTTCTTCGTGCAAGTCTAAATATAATTCCAAAAGTTCGGCTAAATCAGCCGAAACTGCTTCTCTGATTATCATAGATGCTGCTCCATTTCCCGAAACTGTCAACTAAAAATGCATGACTGCTTCATAATTTTGTCGTCGTTCTTCTTTAATGGCTGTGATTTTTTCGACAATCTCAGCATCTCCTGAATGATAGCGACGGTGAATTTCTGCTGAAACAGTCAATAAATTTTTTTGATGGTCTGTCCCCTTTTCTGAGACAAAAAATAAATGATGGACGGCCAAATTACCATTACTGGCAGGGATTCTCTGCTGATGACGATTGTATTGGGCCAAATCTTCATGGCTGACTTGGCAAAAAAAATTATCGCGACAAGCAATTTGATAAGGTAAGCTAGCCATACTTCGTTGACTGAAAGTCGCCTTAGAATAATTTCTCGAACAGCTATCTTTGCAAAACGACTTGCGGCCTTTGGGTAAAGGTCCGCCACACCATTTACACAGTGTCTGGTCTATTCGTAAATCACAAGGCGTAAATTTGAGACTCTCACCAAATTGTCTTTCATACTCAGCTAAACTGAGCCAACGTCGCTGATAACCTTCTTCTAGCTGCCGCAACTGGCTGCCCTGACCCAAAAAATTGGCCTTTTTGGGAAATGCTTGCGGTAAATTTTTTAACGCCGCTCTTTCCGCTGCTTTCGCCTGTTGAGCTTGCGTTAAAACTGTCAGCATTTCGTTTTGATACTCGTAAACTTTTCGGCATGAAAAACACAGACAAAAACTGACAGCAGCTGAATCAGCATATAAAATTTCTAACTTTCGATTGCAGCGGGGACAGTTGACTCCCGGCATTTTTAGGCGTTTATAGGTCATGAAAACTCCTTATCTAGATGTAAAAGCTGGCTTTACATAAAATTTTTTTCAAGCTATCCTTAAAGGAGACCTTAAGGAGGCTTTGCCATGAAAATTGATTTGACAGCTGAAGAACGCCAGCTATTGTGGCAGCAGCTGACCCCGATACAACAACAGACTCTTACCGATTTCAAAAAATATCAGCTGCAGTCTTTATTTCTAACCAAAAATTTTTTAGCTGATCAAGAATGGCAATTCTTTGATTTCAAAGAAAATCCCAGCTATCCCTTCGGCGAGTCCAATCGCCTTTACTGTCGCTGTGGTCGGGAATTAAAATATCAATTCATTTTAAAGTCTCAGACAAGCGGCGAATTACTGAATTTAGGAGCGACTCATTTTGCCCAGCACCTTAGTGTTGAACCACAGATTGCCCGCCAAATTCAACAGGGTCTGCTGCAATTAGATCGTGGTGTCGATATTATTTTGCAAAGTAAAGCACAAGGCCTGCGGTTTCCTAAACGCCATTATAATTTATTTAAAAATCATGGCTTGATTAAACAAGCTCCGGCACAATTTGCCCTTCGACTGGCGGCTTTTAAGACCGCCGACCTGCCCTTATACGATGAAGATATTCAAGAATTAATTGGCTATTTGAAAAAAGCTGGCTTGGCCTTACCAAAATTGGTAAACAATCAAGCAACCCTCGTCAGTTCTGGCAAAAATCATTTTAGAGAATTGATTTTTCTCCTGCAAAAACTTGAGATTGGTGAAGCGATTGAGACTCACTTATTGCTTGAGACATTGCCGATTACTCAGCAAGAATTAGTGCGTTGGTTAGGCTTTTTGACTGGCGGTACCTTCCCTGTTCAATTAAAGCAAGTTGCAGACACATGGTACCGGATTGCTTAATTAAAATTCTCCGTAACTTTTACGATGGGAATCAACATCTGTGTTAAATAATTTTCTGGCGGCTGTTTTTCATCATTTAAATAATGATAATAAATTCCTCCATTCGCTTGATAGCCATTTTTAGGAATCCATTCACTCAAAGCCATCATCGTCGGATCCTGCTTTTCGTATTCTCCTAAATCAATGGTCGTTGCCACTAAACCTGCTGGTAAAACGGTACAGTTTAGTGGTTTTTTAGTCGCAATCCGACGAGGAATCACCATGCCAACCTCGACATCTAATTGAGCTAAATCAATGTTATGAAAGCAGGTTACTAAGCCACTGCTAGGAGCTAAATTTTCTTTTTCTAAGGCTTCGTCAATTTTTGGTAATGTTTCCCCAATCAACCCACTGTATTCAGCAAAAAAATCAATTGTCTGCCGGTGGCTCAAAAAAATTAATTCTGGCAATTCCTTGACATAAATTTTTGAAATTTGATTCATTTGACCACACTCCTGATAGAAAATTATATTTTAAAATAGTTTGCTAAAGTAAAAGTGGCTCATTGCATTTTGCTGAAAAAGACTTTATCCTTGAATTGAGGTAACTAAAATGATGTCAAGGAGGTCATTTCAATGGCGAATGAAGATAAAAAGGACTTTAATGCCATGCTCCACAAAGAAAACGATATGCCAAAAATCCAAATTGTCACCGATCCAAAAGTGATTGCCCGTTATGGCGGCGAAAAAATGTTTTTTGCACCAGCCCCCACCTATGATGCGATTATGAAAAAAATTCCTGAAGGTAAGCTGACAACAGTCAGTGAGATACGGACTTATTTGGCAGAAAAAAATCAAGCAGATTTTACGGAACCAATGACAGCCGGGATTTTTGTTTCCATTTTTCCTGGGCGAGCGAGCAGCGGACCACCGATAAAACACCCTATTGGCGTACTCTTAAAACTAATGGCGAATTGAATCCGAAGTACCCCGGTGGCATTGAGGAACAGAAAAAATTATTAACGGCAGAAGGCCATCGAATTATCCAAAAAGGTCGGAAAAATTTCCGCTATTATGTTGAAAATTATCAAACTGCCTTGATTGAGTTATCTGAGCTGCTCTAATTTTTTAAAATAAAAGCGATTTATTTCACTTGTTTTATAGTATAATTTTAGTTAATCGAATTAACTTTGTCAATTGAAGTTCGCTGAAGGAGCATTTCAAATGTTTATTTTTGTTGGTTGTGCAGGCGGCGGCAGCTCTAGTTTATTCTGCCAAAAAATTGCCCAACATGTGAATGAAGAAGATCAAAACTTAACGGCAGTCGCCCTCGACGCTTTTACTGCCCTGGCAAAATACAAAGCATACGGGGATAAATATGATTTAATTTTTGTTTATGGAGGAATCAATGCCCTCAGTGCTTCTAGCGCCTTTGAGTTTGGTCAACTTTTTGATGTAGTATTTGTGGCGCCACAAGTCCGTTATCTGACCAAAGAAAAAATACGGTTACTAGCTGATTACCCAACTGTGGTGCAAGATATTCCCCCAAAAATTTTTGGTATGATGGATGGGCAACAAGCTTACGCTGATTTATTAGATCAATTAATTGAACTTGATTATCAGCGGGGCTATCAATCGGCTATCCACAGTGCTTCAAAGGCTGCCGATAAAAACATGGAGATTTTAGTGATTAACGGCAATGCTGACGGCAGACTTTTCACTCAGTTCTTTGAATATTTAGGCGAATTGGGGATTCGACCGATTGCCGAAAAATTCAGTCTTGAAGGCTTGTTCGATTTTCAACCACAGACTGATTTTGATATTCGCTTTTTATTTGGTAATAGCGAGACTCTGAATAAAGCGGATATGCCGAAGATTTCCCGGCGCATAGACAGCGTCATCCTGCCCCGCTCCCTGCAATTTCCCTTCACGGAAGAAAAGGCTTGGTTAAAGGATTATCAGATTCCTTACCTGTTAGTCAGCCAACAAGATTTTTATCGAAATGAATTTACCCAAATCAATCAGCTTTTCTTAACGATGCTGATCCAAGCTGCCTTTAAGACAGAATTTACGAGTGAGCTGCGGGTTGATTATTTAGAAACGGAAAAATTAAAAAAGCGCAAAACATTTTTAGGCATTTTTTCTTGGGAATAAAAATGAAATAAAAAAACAAAGCGACCGCTGGGAAATTTAATCTCAGCGGCTGCTTTGTTTTAATTAGGTATTTTTGATTTATTCATTTGATTTTAAAGCGCCAATCATATCAATTTTTTTCAGACGCTGATGGGTAATCAGCATCACTACCGCAGAGAAGAAAATTGTGAGTCCTGCAGAAAAAAGATAACCAATCGCTGGCACCAGCAAAGGAAAGCTAATACTTGGTGAAGCTGCCATGGTAATAATAAACCAAGTGAGGACATTTCCCACCACAAAGCCCAGCAAAATTCCCAAGCCAGTAAAAATGATCGACTCTCGAACGATATACATTGTCACCTCTTGATCATAAAAGCCTAATACTTTAATGGTGGCCAATTCCCTTTCCCGTTCAGAAACATTAATATTCGTCAGATTAAATAAAACAACTAAAGCCAGTGTTCCAGAAAGCACAATAAAAATAATCACCACAGGTTGCAGATTGGTACTAGAATAGGCCTGCTTTTCTAATTGCTGACTCATAAAAGTGGTGGTCAATACTTGGTCAGTCCCTTTTAATTCTGCCGCCAAATCATCTTGGCTAGACTTTGACATTTCTGTAGTCTGAATTAAAAAGGAATTAGCCTGATGACTCTGGTCAGTTAGTTGCTCTAAATAATTCTGTAATAACAAGACATTGTTCCCTAAATAGTTCTCAACGATGCAGCTAATTTTAAGAGTCATCTGATTGCCGTTTGCATCTTGAAAAACTAAGTCATCGCCAGCTTTCACTTCATAGGCTTTGGCTAAGCCTTCTGAAATAATAGCGCCATCTCCCACTAATTCAGTGGAAGAATCACTGCTTGTTGACTGTAAAGTAAAATTGGCACGCGCTTTAGCAGATGTTTCAAAAGCATAAAGAGAGGCGCTTTGATCAGCTACTCCGTCTGCCTTAAATGTTACTTGACTTGCATAAACCGGCGTTTCTTTAGTAACCGCCGCAGTCGAGTCTAAAACATCTAACGTTTGACTGGCTTCATCTGCCGATATCCCACTATCAAGAGTCACAATGCCTTGAAAATGATTTAGTTGATTAAATTGCACAGTGCCGACATTTTCAATCGAGTCTCTTAAGCCAAAGCCCGCCAGCATTAAACCACAGCAGCCAGCAATCCCCGCAATTGTTAAAATCATGCGGGCCTTATATCTAAACAAATTCCGATAAGTAACTTTTTGATTGAAGCTTAACCGGCGCCAAACTGGTTTAATATATTCTAATAAAATTCGCTTACCGGGTTTCGGTGCTTTAGGCATAAGTAATGCTGTTGGTTTTTCCCGTAAATCCTTCATTAAAATATAAATCGTTGCTAGGACCGTTGCTATAAAACTTCCGCCAATTGCAATTAAAATGGGCACCAGCCAAAAAGTTATCGTGTAATCGGTAAAAACATAAGACGCTCCGAGCATATTAAAAACAAGCGCCGGCAGAGAAAATGTCCCGACAAAAATCCCCAGCACAGTGCCCACGACAGCCGTCAACAGGGCGTACAAAATATATTTCATAGAAATTTCTATATTGGTATAACCAACGGCTTTCAAGGTCCCAATAATTTTTCGATCTTCTTCCACCATACGCGTGATGGTCGTAAAGGTAATCAAGGCGCCGATTAAAAAGAAAAATACCGGAAAAACATTGCCAATGGCATCAATTCGATCAGATAAGCTGGTCACCTCTTCAAAGCCGGGATTAGAGGTTCGTTCGTTAATCAAATAATTGGGCGTCGACAGATTTTCTAAATCTGTTTTCGCTTGATCAATTTCGGCTTGAGCCTCGTCAATGGTTTGCTGATTTTCCGTCAGCGTCGTTTGTTGAGTGCTTAATTCAGTTTCTGCAGTAGTAATTTGTGCTAAAGCTGCTTCGTAACTACTCTGGCTTTGTAAACTGGCAGTCGCTATCAACTGACTCTTTTGATTTTCCAATTGTTGCTTCGCCTCATCCAGTTGCGTTTGACCGGCAGTCAGCTCGCTTTGGCTTTGATCAAGACTTGCTTGGTTTGCGGCAATTTCATCATTGCCGCTTGCAATAAGTTCCCCTCGTCTTTCACTTTTTCGGCTAGCAAATTTTGTTTCCAGCTGATTTAATTTGGTTGTTAGCTGCTCTTGATAGTCGTCAGAAAAAATATCCAATTCCGCCAATGAATCAAAACGCAAATACATGATGGAATAGGTATCACCAGCAGAAAAGGCGTCTTGACTAAGATAGGCATACCCATCAAGAGTGCCGTCGCCCACATTTGATGAACCAAATTCATTTTCGCTGACATAAATTGGCGATTCGACAAAGCCAACAACTTTAAACTCCGTATCCTCTAATTGATTGTTTTGAATCATCAATGTCGAACCCAGAGGATAAATCTCAGCTAAACTTTCATTGAGAACAAGCTCATTAGGTGCTTTAGGTAGCTGGCCTTCGACTAAGGACAAGTTATTTTGACTGCTATTCTCATCATAGGAAAAGACTTGTAAATCAATATTCTCATCTTCATCATCATAGGCAAAACTATAACCAAGTTCGGCGGTTGCACCGGTTTCTTCGGCGATAGCTTGATCCTCTTCAGTTAAGCCAGCTGTTCCGATGATTTGTACATCAGAAATATTTTTTTGACTGACAAATTCATCAACTGTCTGCTCCAAATCAGGTCCAACTGATTTAATGCCGACAAAGAGTAATACCGCCATAAAGATGATTAAAATAATTGCAACAAAGCGGCCAATGGTATCACGAATATCTCTAAAGAGACTGCGCAAATATAATTTATTCTTCAAACAAGGCACCTACCATTCAATTTTTGCGATCGAAGTTGGAGCTGAATTATGCTCAACTGAGCGAACCTTCGCATCATTAATTCGAATCACCCGATCGGCAATCGGGGCGATCGCACTATTATGGGTAATTAAAACAACTGTTCTCCCTTGTATTCGACTGACATCCTGCAGTAACTGCAAAACCTGCTTGCCAGTTTCAAAATCCAAGGCCCCAGTCGGCTCGTCACAAAGTAAAATTTTGGGATTTTTAGCTAACGCTCGGGCAATCGCCACCCTTTGTTGTTCACCGCCAGATAGCTGAGCTGGAAAATTATTCATTCTTTCCCCTAACCCTACTTGTCGCAAAGTCTCTTCAACATCGAGGGCATTCGGCGAAATTTCTGACGCCAATTCAACATTTTCTTTAGCCGTCAAATTAGGTACTAAATTATAAAATTGAAACACAAAGCCGACTTCAGTCCGACGATAGGCTGTCAATTTTCGATTGGAAAAATTGGCGATGTCGACCCCCGCTATTTTGATTTCACCTTTTGTCGGCGTGTCCATACCGCCTAAAATATTTAAGACGGTTGATTTTCCAGCCCCGCTAGGACCCAGAATCACCGCTAGTTCCCCTTCTTCAACTGAAAAGCTAAGATCATTATTGGCGACGATGGTTGTATCTCCCATCTGATATTCTTTAAACTCGTGATTCACTTCAATGAAACTCATTTCTTCACCTCGTCATTTTTCAAACACAGTGTTGCTTTCATTACACTTTGTAAGTATAATTGTTTAAACATTGAGGTCAATAGGCAATTTGAAAGCACTTGTCATTAAATAGACACTTTTTAGAAAAATGTTGAAGGGAATGAGCTACTTGGCAGGCACTAAAAATAATCGCCGGACACTTTATACTAAAAAAGTCATTCGGGAAGCTTTTCTAGAACTCCTAAGCCAACAGGAATTATCAAAGATTACCGTCACTGAAATTACGGAAAAAGCAGAAATTAATCGGGGCACTTTTTACAAGTATTACCAAGACCCGTTAGATTTATTCCGAACAATCGAGGAAGAGCTGACCGCTGAAATTTTACCCTTAATTCAATTACGCTCCTCAGATGATTTAGCCATCTGGTTAGAACGCTTTATCAGCGTCTTAAATCAAAATAAAGTTTTATCCCTGGCTCTCTTAAAAAGCAGCAATACTACTTTTTTTGTCACAACTATTTTCTCAGAAGTTCATGATTTAGCAATTTCACAGTTCAGCCAAATGTTCGATGAAACAAATCCTGAAATTTTGGAGCTCTTCTTTACCTATTTTGCCAAAGGCACAATCGGCATGATTGTGGAATGGATGCAATTGGAATCTGATATTTCCGTTGAAGAAATCAGTATCGCTCTATCGAAAGTGTTAATTTCTCAAACGAGAAGTTGACGTAGCTATAAAAACCGCCCAGCATTTTAAATTGGACGGTTTTTATTTTTTTGAAGTCTCTGCGCTTCAAAAATTTTTAAAGGCGCCATTTAAAGTTCTATTTCTTCGGATTATCATCCTCAGCAATTTTCTTTGAAACCAAACTCGGTTAATACTGATAATCTCAGTATCCTCCGAAAAAAAGATAAAACAGCAAAAAATTAATACTATTTCTATCAACTATCAAAGCGGGAAAACTCACCTGCCAATTGATGATTCGTTTCTGGCTATAGAAATCCATCCAGAAAATTTTTTAGCCTTTTGAATTAGAAAAAACTTTACATTAAGATTATCACTATCGTATAATGACTATATAATACAAATTTAGTCATTATGGTTTGGAGAAGAACATGCCACGAAGTTTAACTGATCAAGAAAAAAAAATACAACGAAATTTATTGCTAAAACACGGAAAGGATTTAATCACTCGCTATGGACTTAGTCGCGTGAGCGTTGATGATATTGTAAAAGATGCCGGCGTTGCTAAAGGCAGCTTTTATAATTATTTTTCTTCAAAGGATGATTTCATCTATAGTCTAATTTTCCAGCTTCACGAAGAAGGATTTGCTCAAATTAAAGATGTCCTCAAAAAAATTGCCCACCTGCCCTCCAGTGAAAAGCGCCAACAAATTAAAGTGTTTTTTTTGAAACTTCTAAAAAATCCTCAACAGCGTTTTTTCATTGAAGAACACAATGAAGTTCAGCAATTTTTATTGCGCTATTCAAAGGCAGATTTAGCTGCGTTGGAAAAATTGGAACAAGAAAATTATCAACAAATTTTTGATAGCCTGAATTTACAAGGAAAACAAATCGAAATTTTGCAAAATGCGATTCATATCCTCTTCTTCGGTGTCAGTCATGAAGAAATCTTGATCGACGGATACATTGACTCGACTGTTGAAATTTTGCTAGATGGCCTATTATCCTATCTGGAGGTGTAACGAATGAGTTTATTTTCACTGAAAAATGTCACCAAAGTTTACGGCGAGGGGGACGCCGCTGTAGTGGCGCTAAATAATATTTCTTTAGAAATACCTCAAAACAAATTTGTTGTAATTCTTGGAGAAAGCGGCTCTGGAAAATCGACTTTATTGAATATGATCGGCTGCATGGATCAGCCAACAACTGGAGAAATTATTTGTCAGGAAAAAAAACTCACTGATTTGACTAAAGGTCAAATGACCGATTTTCGCAAGGATAAAATTGGCTTTGTGTTTCAAAGCTATAATCTATTGCCTGATTTAAATGCCTTAGAAAACGTTGAATTTTCAACAGAAATTGTCCATTTGAAAACTGAATATGCCAAAGAAGCAATTGCTTCGGTTGGCTTAGCTACACGAGCCACACATTTTCCAGCGCAATTATCCGGCGGTGAACAGCAGCGCATCTCCATTGCGCGAGCCTTATCAAAAAAACCGGAAATATTGCTCTGCGATGAGCCTACTGGAGCACTTGATTTTGAAACCGGCATCAAAATTTTGGAGGTTCTCAAAAATATCCAAGCAGAAAATAATAGCTCAATCATTTTGATAACTCACAGTAAAGAAATTGCCAAAATTGCAGACATCGTCATCCGTATGCGCAGCGGACAAATAATTGAGTATTTAGAAAACCCCTACCCATTAATGCCAAGCGAGGTGGAATGGTAATGAAAACTTCGAATCGTTTTATTTTTCGAAAAATGAAAAATAATCGCGGCCAAATGCTGGGAATGGGCTTACTGATTTTTGTCGCTGTGCTCTTTTTTTTAACTATTCTCTCCTTCAAAAATTCATTTCAGCTCTCCGCAGAAAATTATTTTAGCCAAAATCATTATGCTCCGATCACTGTGACCGGTTCATTTACTGAAGATGATGTCACTCGGCTGAGTAGCACAGCAGAAATTTCCAAAGTCGAGCCCCGGAGCATCTACGAAATCAAAGAAGCTGACTTTACCTATCGTTTCATCAAAATCACTTCTGCGCTTAATCAATTGACAGTAGTAGCTGGCAAGTTACCCAATGATAGTCAGGAAATCATTGTTTTAAGTCAATTTGCCCGAGCAAACCAACTGACTGTCGGGGAAAAATTAAAAATCAATGATCAAGAATTTACCATTTCCGGTATTGCCAGTTCGCCGGAGTATGTTTATTATGTACAAAATGCCCGCACAATGTTTGCCGATGCCACCCAGTTTGGCGTGATTTTTATCAATCAGCTCCCCATTTCCTACAATCAATTGCTAATTGAGCCAACGGGAAAAATAACCGAAAAAAATCTCGCAGAAATACTTAGCTTCGATTCATATACAACAGCTGAAAATCAGATTAATTACCAGATGTACGAGGGTGATTTGGGGCAGTTTGAAACGTTTGCGGTTATTTTTCCTTTAATTTTTTGGTTGATATCCTTCAGTATTATTTTTATCCTTTTGAGGCGTACCATCCTCAAAGAGCATAAACAAATTAGCATTATGAAAGCCTTGGGCCACAGTAATACCACGATTTTGAAAATCTATTTGTTTCAATTTGGCCTATTGGGGTTTTTCGCAGCTTTCCTTGGCTGCTTAGGCTCAATCCCTCTATCCCAGTGGCTGCTTTCCATGATAAAAATTATGATGGAGCTCCCTAATCTGACATTACACAGTTATCCTTCTTTGTGGCTATTTGCCTGTGCTGTTTCAATTGTTGGTTGTTTACTCGCCGGCTTGTTGGCAATTTTCTCAGTCCTCAAGGAATTGCCGGCAGCATCCATGCGGCCGCGGCTGCCAAAAATGACGAAACATAGTCTGTTTGAGCGAACTGCCTTTTTTTGGCAAAAATTGTCCTTTAACTCACGTTATGCATTTAAAAGTAGTATTCGCAATAAAGGCCGTTTTTTAGTTATGGTGATCGGCATCAGCGCTTCGACTGCCTTACTTGTTTTTTCGCTGGGATTTAATGATTCGCTTCATCAAGTGACGCGTCAATATTTTTCTGATTTCGCCTCCTATGATTTAGTCGTGGAAAGTGAAATAACACCACTACAGCAAAATCTTTTGAGTCAGTACCCAACTATTTCTGCCGAGACGCGGGCGTTGCAATTGCCGGTCAAAGTCAAAGGTGAAGATTATTCATTGACAATCACGGAAATTGATTCCCAGTTGCTTAATTTAAACTCCACTGCCTTAGAACACGGTATTATCCTCCCAGAATACTACGCTGAAAAATGGCACGTTGCTGTAGGAGATTTGATTAGCATCGATGATGAAAAAGTCAAAGTATCAGAAATTATTCCCCTTGGCATGGGGCTTAGCATCTTTACGTCTTATAATTATGCTCAAAAGGTTTTTCCTGATTTACCACGGGCTTACAATCTAACCTATGTTAAAACAGATCAGTTAGCTCAATTAAAAGTTGCTTTACTCCGTGATAACCTAATGTTTTCGACGGCGGAGGACGATATTACTTCCTTTGATAATCTCTTGGAAAATTTACAAATTCTTATTTGGCTGCTTATCGCTTGTGGAGTCATTTTAGGGATTACAGTCGTTGCCTGTATGAATTTGATGAATCTTACTATCCGTGAATTTGAATATATGTTTATGAATATCATGGGCTATTCAAAAAGAAAAATTCTGATAGCGATTTTTAAAGAAGGCTTTGTGCAGCTTGCTTTAGCAATCCCCCTTGGTTTTGCTGCAGGCTATTTTTTACTAGTAGCGATTAAAGGTGAGTTTTCCCAAAACACCTTTGCGTTATATCCATTCATTACGCCAACCAGCTTTATTATTAGCGGCGTAGTTATTTTTCTGGTCAGTAATTTGCGGTTAATTATGGCCAATCGGTTTATCAAGCGCTTAGACATTGTTGAAGGGCTAAAAATTCAAGATGATTAAACCTAAATCAAACAGCAGCTGAACGAAAAATACTTCGCTCAGCTGCCTTTTTATTGTTCCCATCTTTTTATGTTCTTATTTCTTTATGAAATATTGTAACTACTTTTTTTTGCCGTTAAACCCTGAGTTAGCAAAGTGAAAAAATCAAAAATAACCTTTTGCTCGCTTTTCTTTTTACAAATACTACATTAACTGGATGCGGGACACACTGCGAATTTTTAAATAAAGATAACAAGCTGTACCTAATAAAAGTAGTAAATAACAGGCACTCAATAACAGGCTACTGTGAAACAAATAGATGATGCCAATCACTGGAATAAAAAAGACTAAGCCTAGAAAAGTGGCAAAATATAATCCTTTGCGGGGAGTTTTAGCAGCTAGACTTAATATTGCCATCGCAAAAATCATCACCAAACTAGTTGCTAAGCCAACACCAGATAATAAAATCAGTTGAGTTATGCTGTAGAAAATAAAGCCCTGCCCTAAACTCCAAGCAATCAGATTTGCACAAAGAATTGTTATTACAGCAGAAATAAGTAACATAATCCCCGAAATAAGCAAAGGTAAAAGAGCTTTGCCGAATAGTAAAGCTGTCGTTGAAAGCGGTGTGGCTAAAATAGCCTCCCCTGTCTTATAGACCTTTTCCCCACCCACCGCATAGGCAATTAGATTTGTTGGAATTCGTGGAATCATTGCGATTGTTAGTAAAATTGAATAATTTAAATCCAATTGTCCTAACAAAAGCCAAGCAGTCAGATAGATTCCCGCAGGGCATAATGAAAGAATAGTAAAATTAAAAGTCAAGCGTTTCAAAGTTTTGAAGTAGTGATATTCGTGGGCAAAGACCGTCATGTAGGCTGATTTTTTTTGTTCTGAATGATCACGGTTTGTTTGAGCTTTATCATGGACATCAATCTCAATTAGCTTCATACGACTCATATGAAATATTTTTCTTAACGTGACAAAGAGAATAAGCCCAGTCAAAATAAAATAAGCCGCAATAATAACAACTAATCCTACAAGAGGAAGTGTTTCTAACATTAGTGTACTTAAAACAATCACTACCAGTAGTGAGCAAAAATAAGTAATGATGGCTGGTTTTTTCCCAGCCTCACTAACTGTTGCCGAGGTTCCTGAACAAAGAACGCCATAAAAGGCTGTGATCCAAATGACCATAATCGCTGATAGTAAATAAATCAGCCAATCTGTAGCTGAAAATTCTTGCGGTGTCTGAGTAACTAGTCTGGTGAAAAAAATTGCCAAAATAAGGAAACCACTATAAACAAGTCCACAACCTAGATTAAATAGGCTTTTACCTACTATTAAATGGGTCGTTTCCAATGGTGTACTCAGTAAGGACTCCAGAGTTTTATTTTCTCTTTCACCTGCGATACTCTCAGCGGTCCACTGTTTCTGTAGTGTCGTGGTCATAAACGTGACGAGGGTCAATTGTGCAGTAATACTTTTTATAAAAAGCGGCAATACAATACCTAAACCTAAAATTGTAACCCCATAAAAAACCAACATTCCCTTATCTTGGAAAAACAATTTTCGTTGGGTTCTGACCACATTTTTAATGGCACTCATTTTATGCCACCGCCTTCTAAGGTTAAGTAAAGTTTCTCTAGGCTAAATTGGCCGTTTTCTTGATAGAGCTTTTCTTGGGCTAAAGAATCAATATCACTAGAGAAAACATTTTTACCGTGACGGAAAATAATTATTTGGTCGCACATTTTTTGAACTTCATCTAAATTATGCGTGGTCATCACAATCGTAGCACCACTCTCTTTTGCCAAAATCATCAGCATTTCCCGCAATTCCTGAGTCATTACAGGGTCTAACCCGTTCGTAGGTTCATCCAAAAGCAAGAGTCGCGGTTGGTGCAGCATAGCCCGAATCAGTGCAACTTTCTTTTTCATTCCTCGAGAAAAGCCTTTCACTTGAGAATCCATCACTTGGTACAGGTCAAATTTTTTCAATAGCTCTTCAATTCTTTGTTCTGCAACTGCTCTAGGTAATCCATAAATATCTGCAAAATAAATTAAGTTATCATAGACACTCAGCGGTTCATATAAACCGTCATCTTCTGATAACACACCGCAAATTTTACGAACTGCTTGACCATTTTGAATTGGATCTAATCCAAAAACAGAAATAGCTCCTTGGTCTGCCGCCAACAACCCAATTAATAAGCGCAGAGTCGTTGTCTTACCAGCACCATTATGTCCCAGAAAAGCAACAATTTTTCCCTCTTCAATCGAAAAATCCAAGCCATTGACTGCATGGACTTCTCCAAAAGATTTATACACATTTTCTACCCGAATCAACTTTTCTTTTTCCATTTAATCTCCCCGTTCTATAACATTGGATGATGCCATTTCCATACTCGCGTGAGTATGAAGATAAAAAAATCGTTATCAACCAAAGCAAATTGGTAGTGATAGGAATGTAATAGCCTGTTTGAGTCCATAAAATTCGTCGTTAGTTGCTTCGAATAATTAAATATATCTGTTTTTCCAAAGTAGATTGGTAATTTTTTTTAGAAATTTTACTAATTGCCACAAAATATGTAGTTAACTTTGAAAAACTTCATTCCTTGAGTCAATACTCGACACATCAATTTCATTTGAATTTATTAAATCAAACGGAAATAATACCCCTTTCATCCCTATAATTTCTGATAAATAGTCTGCCATAAATGCAGCAAAATAAGCTGTCATTTCATAATCAGAATGGAGCTTCATCACAATTTCATGGGAATAGTTGTAAGATTTCCCTTCCACTGTCCCTCTCACTTTCAGATAGATTGTTTCATCTGAACTTTGATTATCCAAATTCAAGTTGAATTTTCTAAAGATTTTAATCAATGACTCTGTAAGATTATTCTTAATCACAAAATTTATTGCTAAATTGAAAAACGAATTATTCCAAGATGTATAGTAGGAAAGCTTGTTAATAGAAAGTTTTTTTTGGAGTAATTGTGCTTCGTCATGATTAATTTCTCTTAATTTATAATTTTTACCATCAAAATTCTCTTGAGATATATTTGTAAATCCTCTTTCTCCACTAGATAATGGTCTGGAAATAATTTTTAGCATATCATGAATACCCGTTAATCCAACATTAGCATTCTTATTTTGAAGCAAGAATAGTTCAATCTTATTAATTTCCGCATATTCTTCTATTAAAGATTTAACTAAAATACCACTTAATCCTGGATAAAATCCCGCCATACAAACAAGAGCAGTATTAGGTTCTGGAATATCGTTTTTTAACTTTTCGGAAAAGTTTTTGAAAGCTGTAACGTCGACACAGGGAACATTTTGGTTATTACAAATCTGCTGAATTAACGTACCTTGTTGGATAACTGCTACTACGACACTATCTAAATCGGGAGTAATTTCATCAGTAATACTATCTTTATCTTCTATATTAATTATCTTGATATTTTTTTTGTCAATTCCAAGTCTATCGGCAGTTTTGGTTGCCCTATCCGTTTTATAATCACTAATATGTAGCTCAATGGAATCCTGAAAAAATTTTTGAATTGCTTCACAAATTTTGTATCCTAAACTTCCTGAAGCACCGATAACTAAAACTCTTTTTTTTTTGATTTTTGTATCCTCCTCTTTTCTATTTTTTAAAAATAATTTCGTCGGTGTTTATTCGTATGCCATCCTCTACATAGCCACGTATCCAAATTTCTTTTTTTATTAAGTAATCATATTGATAATCAAAAGAGCTATTTGAAACATTAAAAAAAATTGTAACTCCGTCCGACTGACTATTGTAATCCCTCAAGCTTTTAGTAATAACAACTTTTTCTCTGGGTACACCCATTTTTTCAATCATTGGATAAAATTTTTGTACAGCAATATATTTTTTAAATGGAAACTGGTAAAGATAAAAACTAAATGCAATCATTATTATTCCTAAAATAGCGATAATAAAAGTCTTTTGTCTGATTTTGATGACAGCCACCTCCTAGGAAAAAGTTTAATTACTTTTTATGATAAAGTAGTGTCTCTGTAAAGTCTACTAAACCCTGAGTTAATCTACTCACGACTTAGACTTTCTTTAGCAGTTTCGGGATAATTAAATTACACCAAAGAATCTAGCGTAAATTTTATTTCACTAAATATTGTTATCTAGAAAACAAGTTATGTCAGCTATTTGCTATTTAGACCAATGAATCAAGCGTCTTTTTCACAAGCAAACACCCGCCAAACGTTGGTCTGGCGGGCTGCTTGGTCTAATGGTCCTTATGTGAACTAAAGGTTAAATAACTATCTGATATTCCTTACCTCAGGAAAATTATACTCTTCTCCAGGAGTAACTTCTTTTAATTCGTAATCATGTCTCGGTATGATACCATGTCCTTTGGTATTTTCTGATAGCTCTTCAGAAGAGCTTGGTTTTCCTGAAAGTGAACTGTTGGTTACTTGTGGTTGATTTGAGCATCCTGATAAAAAGAAATTATTCCCAATAATACCCCAAAGCTAAATTTTATTTTCATGGTTATTGCTCCCTTTTTATTGAATTATACCATTCATAAAATTAATTGTTTCCTTTTTTAACCCTGTTTTCTATTTATTTTAAAAATTTACTTGGTATGAGGAGATTTAAGTAAATTACTATTATTGCTATATAAGGTAATTAAGTCCAAGAAGAAAATTACTAGATAAGAATGCATGGGCTTAATAGTCAAATTATCCTTTTTGACTAAAGTTGTTATAGATATATCAAGCATTAAAATAGAGCTCATGGTAAGTTTAATTTGTAAATAAGAGCAGCAATGAATAAATTTAAGGAGTTAACCAAATGAACCAGTTAAATCAGATTGTAGAATACTTGGAAGAGCATCTAACAGAAAATATATCCGTTAAGCAAGTTGCCCATGAAATTGGTGTAAATGAGTATCATCTAAAACGTATTTTTAGTTTTTTCTTTGGAATTACTTAATTGAGTATCATAAATTACGGAGATTAACGTTGGCAAATCAAGATTTACTTCAAGGTAAATCAGTTACAGAAACTGCTTTTAAGTATGGTTATCAAAGCTTGGAAGGATTTTCCAGGGCCTTCAAGGAATATACATCTATTACACCTTCGGAAATTTATTCAACACAGCTCCAAAAAACTTTTTTACCCTTTAGGACAGAAGTTACAATTCAAGGAGGACTTTTTATGGAATTTAAAATTATCGAAAAACCATCTTTTTATTTAGCAGGGGTGACAAAGCGCGTCCCTATTCAGTTTGAGGGAGAAAACAACTCAATTATTGAGTTAGTTCAGTCAATTACAGAAAAGCAAAAAGAACATATGAATCAATTGAAAGATTTTTATCCAAATCAAGTAATTAATGCATCTTTTCAGTTTGATGACGGGAGATTGGAAGAAAAGGGAGAATTAACCCACTTAATTGGTGTGGTTACCTCTAAGGAAAAATCCTTTTCTGATTTGCAGTACTTACAGGTTCCAAGTCACGTATGGGCAATCTTTCCTAGCTGTGGGCCATTCCCAGAAACGCTTCAAAATACTTGGGGAAAGATTTACTCTGACTGGTTACCACAATCTGGTTATCAATTGACAAAAGCACCTGAAATCTCTTTTATTGATTACTCTACACCAGCCAATAATCGCTATAGTGAAATTTGGATAGCAGTAAGTAAGCAAAAAGGAAAGTAGCCAATAGTTATTTCCTAGCAAAATGTCCATTTGAACTTTTTAAGGGACATTTTTTTACTTGATATAACACGATTTATGTGAACCTAAAAAAATCCATCTCATAAACTATCGTTTTTGATACATCCGGATAATCAAAAATCTACTAAGAATTTTCTTAATGGACAATAATTTTTCTGAGTAGACTAAATCTGTCGTTAGTGGAAACAAATAATTTCCTTTAGGTTCGACGAATTACACAATAAAGAATTTGTGATTTCTTTTTGATTTAGGCAATGTATATCTCGCTTATGTTTGATAAGTTGATATCTTTTAACTATTCCTAAAACCTAGTTGAACCAGACGAGGCAACACGAGTAGAGTAATTAGTATGATTAATTGAAGTACCACTGACATTTTCACAAACATCATTAATACTCCCGAACAAAAATAAAGAACCGCTGATGTTCTAGTTACTGATATGGATAGCTTTTTTTTACTTTTTATCCACTGGTTTGGAAACATAAAATTTCTTTTCGAAATTAAAATAGACAAACTCATGGCTATTAAAAATATCCCAATTATTCTTGTAGATCCGAAAGTAAATAATTTACTCCTCAATGATAAGTTGAGAATGTTTAGCATGACTAAATTGGTAAGAATGGGCATTGTTAGAAGATGTACTAAATGGAAAAACAAGTTAGATTCGCTAGCATTTTTATACTTAGTTTCATAGTCTAATATCTGAACCACCATGCAAAATACAATAATTCCGAAAGTTGCTAGATACTTGTTCAAATATATATCTGGGGTGCCATTGGTCACATGAACAGCCATTTGGTCAGGCAAATCGAAAAAAAAGTAAACAATTGGGATTAATGGTAGACCACACAATATCAATGAAAAGACTAATCTATTTTTCATTCTGCATACTCCTCACTTAGCTCCTTAGTTATATTAGGATTGGATATGTTACTTTGATCCGGCCAACTTACTAGCATCTGTCCTCAAACTAAATTTCGATTTGGAATTTACTTCAAGAGCCCCACTTTTCTTTGACATGGTTTTCCAAAAATCCTTGTACTATTATTCAAAACCTTAAATTTGCACCAATTCAACGTGACTAAGGTTATTTGCTATATCAGCCACTACCTTTCTTAACATTCGCAAGATGTTTAGGTAATTTAATTATACTATATAACATAGTTATACATTTTGAAAAAGTGGTTCTTAAAAATAAAATATAGTGAGAAAATATAGATATAATTTTTTACTCGGAATAATGTGAGATAGATTGGCTATGAATCCACCAAATCGTAAGTTAATTCACTCACGAAATCGATTGAACTTGGCAATTTCGTTTAATAAAAATACACTAAAACAACAAATGTAAAATTTATTTCACAATGAAGCTATCTATCGTATAACTTCACTATTTTCAGCCAGTCCCCTCTAAACAACTCACCCTAATTGCCTTTACACTCCATTATTCCCTTTCCATTTTACAAAAAGGCAAGGAGATTTCTACTGACCGCTCCCAGCTTTACTCGAAATAAAAAAAGCAAGCTCGTTTGATAAGCTTGCTCCCGTTGACTACAGAAAACTAATCTTTATTTATCAAATTTTTTTGATCCAAAATAAATTACTTTCCAAATTCTCTGAATAAAAATAATGTGCCTACCACAGCCAATCTTAACGTCGGCAAACGGTAGGCAAATCTTATGCAAACTAATTAAATTCAATTTGTATGTTCAAACAAATACCTATTTCTTCGGATTATCATCCTCATCCATTTTCAGTACAGCCATGAAGGCTTCCTGTGGGACTTCGACAGAGCCAATTTGTTTCATCCGCTTTTTACCTTCTTTTTGTTTCTCTAAAAGCTTGCGTTTACGGGAAACGTCCCCGCCGTAACATTTGGCTAAGACATTTTTCCGCAGGGCTTTGATATCAGACCGAGCGACAATTTTTTGGCCGATGGCCGCTTGAATTGGTACCTCAAATTGCTGACGCGGAATCAGTTTCTTTAATTTTTCGACAATTGCTTTGCCCCGTTCATAGGCAAATTCTCGATGGACGATAAAGCTTAACGCATCAACTTTTTCTGTATTTAATAAAATATCCATCTTGACTAGTTTGCTAGGACGATAGCCAGCCATTTCGTAATCTAATGAGGCATAGCCTTTGGTGCTGGATTTTAATTTATCAAAGAAATCAAAGACAATTTCTGAGAGTGGAATTTCGTAGACAACATTTACGCGATAATCGTCTAAGTAGTCCATCGTCACAAACTCCCCCCGTTTTCTTTGGGACAATTCCATCACCGCACCGACATAATCATTCGGGACCATGATTTGGGCTTTGACATAAGGTTCTTCCACGCTGTCGATGGTCACCGGTTCTGGAAATTCTGCGGGATTATCAACAACGACTGTTGAGCCATCAGTCTTTTTCACATGATAAATTACGGATGGTGCCGTCGTAATTAATTCTAAATTAAATTCCCGCTCCAATCTTTCTTGTACAACATCCATATGAAGCAAGCCTAAAAATCCACAGCGGAAGCCAAAGCCGAGCGCTTGAGAGGTTTCTGGTTCAAATTGTAGAGCTGCATCATTTAGTTGTAATTTTTCGAGGGCTTCCCGTAAATCATTGTAGCGGGAAGTGTCAATTGGATAAAGACCACAATAAACCATCGGATTCATTTTACGATAGCCAGGCAAGGCTTCTTTGGCCGGGTTGCTGGCCAAAGTCACGGTATCCCCCACACGAGTATCCTGAACGGTTTTAATGCTAGCGGTGATGTAACCTACATCTCCCACCATTAGAAAATCTCGATTAACAGCTTTTGGTGAGAACACGCCAACTTCAGTCACTTCAAAAGTTTTGCCGTTACTCATCAATTGGATTCTATCACCGGGTTTGACCACTCCATCTGTAATGCGGACGTTTAAGACAACGCCGCGATAGGCATCATAAACCGAATCAAAAATTAAAGCCTTTAAAGGCGCTTCCAAATCACCAGCAGGTTCTGGCACTAATTGGACGACTTGTTCTAAAATTTCTTCAATACCGATGCCGGCTTTAGCGCTGGCTAAAACGGCTTCGCTGGCATCGATGCCAATCACATCTTCAATTTCTTTGCGTACCCGTTCTGGATCGGCTGCCGGTAAATCAATTTTATTGATGACTGGTAAAATTTCTAAATCATTATCCAAGGCTAGATACACATTGGCTAATGTTTGAGCTTCAATCCCTTGAGCTGCGTCAACTACTAAGACGGCGCCTTCGCAGGCTGCTAAGCTGCGGGAAACTTCATAAGTAAAATCGACATGTCCGGGAGTGTCGATTAAATGAAAAATATAGGTTTCGCCGTCTTCTGCTGTGTAATTTAATTCGACGGCATTTAATTTAATCGTGATGCCCCGCTCTCTTTCCAAATCCATGGAATCCAATAGCTGGTCTTGCATTTCCCGAGAAGATACGGTGTGGGTTTTTTCTAAGATTCGATCCGCTAACGTTGATTTCCCGTGATCGATATGGGCAATAATCGAAAAATTGCGGATTTTTTTCTGCCGTTCTTTCATTTCATTTATATTCATGTGTTTTCCTACTTTCCTAACAATCAGCACTTACGATTATAACAACGGAAGTCCTACTTGAAAAGAGTTTTTAACATTTCTTGGGGAATAATCGCTATAAAATCCCCATAAAAAAACTGACACTAGTCAAATTAGTGTCAGTAGATAGATTAAGCTTCGGTAATCGCAATCGCCTGTGAACCAAATTGTTCCCATGAAGCAACAAAGTCAGTCAAGCTGGTTTGATAGTTTTCATTGCCGTAAGGGTCATTCAAATAAACATATTCTTCATCATAACCAATTAGAACCACACAATGCTCACTCATAGAAATTTCAACGGGGCCATTGACGGTTTCCCATGTTTCCAAATCATTAGTAGCGGCATAATTCGTCGTGGTGATGGCCCAGACTGGGCTGCCCGTCGACAAAAAGTATTGAACTTTAGAAAAATCACTACCTGTAAAATCAATAGCGGTTAAATCTTCCGTCAAATAATTTTGGGCCAGATTGAAAATTGGCTCGTGATAAACAAAATAGCCCGCTCCGATATCGCCGGTAATATCGCCGACAAAGCCTTCATTAGGATCACCATAATAACCCTCTTCATCTTGATAGGCAACTGACGGCAGCGCATCAGCTAGTTCATTTTTAGATACCTCAATATTATAATAATTCAACATCATTGCTAACGAGGTGACCTCGCAACCATTTCGCAGACGGGGCGAATCCAGTTGATTTATCAATGGGACATTTTCGATAGCGGCGCTAGTCAAAATTTCTGCCGTTTGCGTCTCGGTTAATTCTGCTGTCCCAGAAGTAATTTCAATTATTTCCTCTGTCGATGATGTTGTAGATGTTGTGGTGGTATCTGCCATTGCCTCTTCTTCAAGGGGATCAGTGGCGGTTAGATTGGCTACAATGATAACCACAGCGATAAATCCAATAACAGCTGCGAATCCCAATAAATATTTTTTATTCACTCAACTACCCCATTCTTTTTATTATGTATAAGTATAAATTATTTTCCTTAAAACAAACTTAATATTCATAAAATGTAAAAAAAATGTAATAAACGACATTTAAAACACATCATCGCCAAAAAAGACAAGGCTGTAAAGTTTTGCTATACTTAATCCATTAGAAATGGAGTTGAAAATATGGCGGAACAAGATTTTCGCGAAAATTTAGTTTTGAAGCCGGTTGGTGAAGAGCATGTTGCTCAATTCAATGAGTTATTGAGTTATGTCTTTCAATTTACGGAATCTGATTTAGAAGAGAGCGGTTTTTCCAATAAACGGGAGCTGATTAAATCAAAACAGCCGATTTTAGAATTATCAGAGGTGTTTGGCTGGTTTTATCAAGATAAATTAATTTCACAAATTGCAATTTATCCCTGTGAAGTAAATATTCATGGAACCTTATATCAAATGGGTGGAGTAACAGGTGTCGGCACATACCCTGAATATGCCAATCATGGCTTGATGCAAGATTTAATCCGCATTGCACTAGGAAACATGCGCAAAGAAAAACAATGGATTTCCTATTTATATCCCTATAGCATTCCTTATTATCGCCGCAAGGGCTGGGAAATTATGTCGGACAAATTAAGTTTTAAAATTAAAGATGTCCAGCTACCAAAAGCTGTTGAGGTTCCCGGTATGGTGGAGCGCAAAGAGGTTTATGACCCAGATGTTTTCACTGTCTATGCCCGCTTTGCCAGACAAAATCATGGCGCCTTGATTCGCAGTGAGTTTCACTGGGAAGAATACTGGCGTTTTGAAAATGAAGAGGAACGAACGGCCGCCGTTTATTATGGCGCCAATCAAGAACCTCTAGGTGTTTTATTTTATTGGATTGCCGAAGATGTTTTTCATATTAAAGAAATGTTTTATTTGAACTTAGAAGCCCGCAACGGCCTCTGGAATTTTATCAGCGCCCATTTTTCGATGGTCGACTGGGTCTTGGGGGATATTTATAAAAATGAACCACTGGCTTTTCTTCTGGATGACAGTCAAATTAAAGAAACGATTGAACCTTATTTCATGGCCCGCATTGTCGATGTGAAGGAATTTTTACAGATGTATCCCTTTGATAGTACCGGCAAACCGTTTCATTTTGTTGTGAGCGATCCTGTGGCGGATTGGAATACAGGCATTTTTGGTCTGATTTGGGATGAAAATGATCAGGTGACTGTGACCGACGAAGCGATTGGCAAGCCAGTTGTTCTTGACATCCAAACCTTGACTTGCCTGATGATGAATTATCGCCGGGCCAGTTATCTTTCTCGAATTGAACGACTTAGCACAGATAAAGAAACCCTGCACACCTTAGAACGGATTTTACCAGATACGGAAGCTTACTTCAGCGACTATTTTTAAACATACTGGGTTCTGTGACTACTTTTAGATGGAGGAATTATTAATGAAGATTTACTTTGCAGCCCCATTATTTGCTCAAAGTGATTTACTTTATAATCAAAAACTTGTTGAAAAAATTCGGCAGCAACAACCGGATGCCACTATTTATCTGCCGCAGGAAAATACGGCAATTAATGATAAATCGGCTTATGCCGACAGCAAAATGATTGCTTTAGCTGATACTGAAAAAGTTTTAGAAAGTGATTTGATGATTGCGCTATTAGATGGTATCACGATCGATGCCGGAGTTGCTTCAGAAATCGGTGTCGCCTATGGAAAAAATATTCCGATTTTAGGCTTATATACCGATACCCGTCAGCAAGGCAGCGACAACCAGCAAAAAATTCAAGCGCTGCAGACTGTCGCTGAAAATCAGTTTCACTATACAAATCTCTACACAATTGGTTTAATAAAATTAAATGGTCAAGTGGTTAATTCTGAAGCAGCGCTTTTACAAGCTCTGCAAGAATACTGCTAGAAAGGTTGTCCCATGTCAAAAAAAATGAAACAAGCACAATTGGCGTTAACTGTTTTTGGATTGTTTGTCGTCGCTTATAATATCTTTGAGTTGATTACTAATAAGTATTCTACGAGTCAAGGCATCATCTTTGTCATTGAATCACTTGCGGGCATTGTCTTAATTTATCTGCCGAATATCGCCCGTAAATTATTAAAAATCGAAATTCCAGCGGCTATCGTCCTGTTTTACTGGTTTTTCTTAACCATTTCCGTTTTTATCGGCACTGGCTTACACGTTATTTCTTTAATTTTCTTCTGGGATAAGGTGCTCCATGCCGTCAGTCCTATGCTTTTAACAGTATTGGGGTATGGCTTAATCGCAGCCTTTTTAAAAGATGCGGATATTTCTAAAACCAGTCCCTGGCTCTTTATTATTATGGGCTTTGCCTTTGCTGGACTCTGTGGCGTTTTCTGGGAATTTTGGGAATTTCTCTGCGATCAATTTTTCAATATGAACCTGCAGCGTTATAATGCCTCCAGTGGTACACCATTTATCGGGCGGGAAGCCTTGATGGATACAATGGGCGATTTGTTTACCAATACTTTGGGCGCTTTGGCGTTAACCATTTTTGCCGGAGTAAAAAGTCACAATCATCCAGAATATTTTGAGCAATTTAAAATTAAAAAATTGCCTTAACTGTAAATCTAGAATGAACTTACTGCCAATCAGTTGATACTCTTCCCTCTGCGCTATACTAGAAATAACTTTAAAAGATATCAGGTCGTTTTTAAATAGAGGTGATTCATATGAAAAGACTTTTATCCGGCTTTGCTACTTTTCTATTTTATCTACTAATTGTTGTCGTTATTTTAGGTCTCGCATTTTTTATTTTTAGACCTAAGCTTTAAGCTTAATGTGAAACCGCCGCTAGTAATCAAGCGGCGGTTTTTTATGTTACCGTGACATACTATTTTCTCCCTTGCAAATCAAGAATCCATCGGTGACAATAGACTAGAAATAATTGGCTTTTCAGACACACCAAAAAATTTTAAGGAGTTTTTTTATGAAACTAGAAATTTTACGGACGCCCCTTTCAGTTATTCAAGTAGCTGATTTTAATGGACTTGATCTTAGTATCAGCCCACTTTTTATTGCAAATACTGAAGACGAGCGTTCTATCGTGTTACCGACTAAAAAAGTTCCAGCTATCACAGTGAATCGAGAAGATGGTTGGCGGGCGTTAAAAATCGTCGGTGTTTTAGATTTTAGTTTAGTGGGTATCTTGGCAAAAATCGCTAGCCTTTTGGCAGAGCAGAAAATCAGCATCTTTGCCGTTTCTACTTACAATACCGACTATATTCTCATTAAAGAAGACAAGTTAGCCAAGACTATCTCGATATTAGGTGATGCCGGTTATACAATTAGTGAATAGCAATTAATTTTTTTATGGCTGACGACTTTACCGCTAAAGCTAAATTTTCACAATTTAGCTTACTTTTGCAAAAATATCTGAAATTTCTCCTCTTCAAAGATTTTTTTATGGAAAACTTCATGTTATGATGAAGTCAGTTTGGTAATTTTATTAGAGGAGGAAATCATTTGCAGAAATTTTTTCAAAAACAATTGGTCCAAGACACATTATTTGTCACAGTGGGGGCCTTCGTCTTAGCCTTGTCGATTAATTCTATTTTACTGCCTAATCGGATTGTCGCTGGTGGCGCTAATGGAATTAGTGTGGTTTTAAATCATCTTTTCAACTGGAATCCCGCAATTATTTTATATGCTATTAATATTCCCCTTTTATTTTTATGCTTTATCCTATTAGGTAAAGAAACGGGATTGAAGACGATTTATGGCAGCTTACTCTATCCTTTTTTTGTTGGCATCACTAGTAATGTCCCCGTTTTGACCACCAATATTTTTTTAGCAGCCCTTTTTGGTGGCATTATCACGGGTATTGGTCTAGGCTTAGTCTTCCGCGGTAACGCTTCGACTGGTGGAACGGCAATTATCTCGCAGATTGTGCATAAATATTTAAAAGTCTCGCTGGGAATTGCGATTCTTTTTGTAGATGGCTTGGTGATTTTATCCGCATTTTTAGCATTTAGTACTGATGTCGTTTTATTCTCGTTGATTGCCCTTTTTATTATCGGCCGGGTTGTCGATGGCATCCAAATTGGCTTGGTTCGCTCAAAAAATATTTTGATTATTTCCCAAAAACATCAAGAAATTCGCAGAGTTATTACAAATGAATTAGATTTAGGGGTTACCTTAATACCAATTGAAGGCGGCTATAGCCAGCAACCGGGAAAATTACTGATGACTGTTATTCGTGAAAAGGATTTTCCAAAAGTCAAAGAACGCATCCTTTCAATTGATGACCACTCATTCTTTATCACCTTAAGTGCCAGTGAAGTCCACGGACGCGGCTTTAGTTTGAAAAAAGTGGCCGAGGATTATGGCGTTGAAGTGAATCAGTTGTAGGCAAATTGCATAAGTACTATCAGACAAGTCGGGAAATTTTTTCCGACTTTTTTTCAATACATTCTTTAGTAGTATGGAAACCCACTTTACAAATTATAGTACTATAAAAAGTTCTCAAGTTTATTTTAAATTCCCGCAACTACTATTAAGTAGGATTTTAATCTGTAATCGTCTTTGATAAACTAATTTTATCTTCACTAAAAAGTAATCACTTAAATAAGGATGCAGATTATGAATAAAAAAATGATTCAAGGTACATTTTGGCTATCAGCTGCTAATATAATCACTAAAGTTTTAGGTATCGTCTATTTGATTCCTTGGCTAGCTTTCATGGGTAGTATCCAAGAACAGCAGACAGCTCAGGCTTTGTATAATGTGGCCTATCTACCTTATGCATTATTTTTAACTTTAGGAACTGCTGGTTTTCCAAGCGGTATTGCCAAAAAGATTGCTGAACTAAATCAGCAAGCATCCAGCCTTAAAGTCCGTGATTTATTTCGTAATTCTCTAGCAGTTATGGAAATGATTGGGATTTTTTCGGCAGTTTTAATGTTCATTTTCGCACCAGTCTTGAGTTTCATCAGTCCTGTAGCGAATCAGGCTGCAGGAACTGACGCTATCAGAAGCTTATGCTTATCATTAATCTTAATACCTATGCTGAGTGCTTTACGGGGATATTTTCAAGGAATGAATTTAATCTTTGAGTTTGGTGTCTCACAGGTGATTGAACAATTTGTACGAGTAGTTGTAATTATTTGTGGAACGTATTTTTTACGAGTTGTTTTAGGACAAAGCGTTTTAGCTGCAGTTATTATCAGCACCCTCGCTTCAGCTGTAGGAGGCATTTTCGCGATTTTGTATCTTTTATTTGTTGGCAGAAGGAAAGAATTGTTTATTCTCCGAGATTTTTTTGTTTCTCCGTTAAACGCTTTAAAAAATCAGCGGGGAATTTCCCTAGAAATAATTAAGGGCGCACTCCCCTTCGTTTATGTCGGCTCTTTCATTTCAATTTTGCAATTAATTGATCAAGTTTCCCTGAAGCCAATCCTTAGATTACTTGAACCGGCCCTTTCTGTTGAAGCTGTTCAAACTCTTTTTACAATTAGTTCAGCAAATCCGAATAAGTTGACCCCAATTTTATTATCGCTAGTTTCCTCAATAACCGTGACTAGCCTTCCACTCTTGAGTATCTTACAAGAAAAGGCAGCCGTTCAAAAAGAAATGTCCAATACACTTAAAATGGGCGTAACTATTTTTCTTCCAGCAGCATGTGGAATGATGTTATTAGCGCCTCAGCTAAATACTTTGTTTTTTGGTTACAGTGAAGCAGGTAGTTCATACCTCTTTTGGTCAGTCGTCGCAACTTTTTTATTGTGCCTCTTTTCTATTTTGCTTGCTACCTTGCAAGCACTTAATTTCCATCGTCAAGCAATGAAGTATGTTAGCCTTGCGATACTTTTAAAATGTTTGCTACAATTACCAACCATTTATTTGTTTGCTGGATATGGTTTAGCTTTTTCAACAATTTTTAGTGTTCTAATCCTGTTTGTATTTGTTTACCGTTACATCGCTAAACAATTTGAAATAAGACTCTTCTCATATGAGGTGGTTTATTATCGTAAAGTTTTACGAGCAACAATCTTAATGACAATAAGTTGTTTAGTATCGCTTTATCTGCTGAATCAAATATTTACTAAAGACAATATGCTGGAATCATTCATAATCATCGGCATAATAGGTCTGGTTGGCGGAATTATATATTTACTCTTAGTCTTTAGAAAACGAATTACTTTAACTTTTAGAAATAAATTGAACAGATAATAGGTTTTATCAGAATAACACTCGCTATTCTGAAAAAAAAAGCTGATCCCAACAGATCAGCTTTTTTTAGATTCCTCTTTTAACCGAAATAAACTTTCGACTGGCACTTCAAAAATTTTAGCAATTTCCAAAGCCAGTTCTAAAGATGGATTGTACTTATTTTTCTCTAAATGGACGATAGTTTCTCTTCTAACTCCGACTTGTTCAGCCAAATCTTTTTGAGTCAGCCCCCGCTCTTCACGATATTCCTTTAATTTCGTTTCAATTTTTCCCATTGGATAAGCCTACATTTTCAAAAGTGAGAAAGGACAATGCATGGAAAGCTAACATAGCAGCTACAACAAACGACATAATACCAGCCGTTAATTGAATATGAAGAGAAAGTGCTAATAGGCTCACACCTAATAAGACGAAAAATGAAATTGCTGTAATAATAGTCAGATTACTGGCTTTTGATAGATTGTAGCGGGCTCGTTCATCCATTTTCTCGGAATTCATCAGAGATATCCAAAGAATAATTGCTGAAATTATGACTAGCATCACTCCCATAACAAGATATTTTAAATAAATTGGATTGGTGTTTGGTGTGCTTAATGAGACACCAATGCTATAAAACAACATTGCTGCTAAAAACTCGATTGAATAAATTTTACTAGTTAAACGTATTTTCTTTTTCATTTATTAGTCCAACTTCCATGTGATATATTTGTAACATGTTATAAATATATCACTTGAAATTTTTCTTGTCAAACTCTAAAAATTCTAGCTTGGATATAATTTTAAACTATCTAAGAATGCTCCACTATCTTTTTTTTCTGACAATAAAAAAACTGCTATCAAATTTAACCAACTTGATAACAGTTTTAATAGTTTATAAAATAATTTTTTTCACTTGAGGATTCATGACCGCTGTTCCAGTTATTTCAATAAAAGTTTTGCCTGCTTCTTTTGTCGCTGTTGCCAATAATTGGCCGGGCCGCTTCAAATAACGTCCCTGCTGAATTGAAATTGTCAACGAATTTTTTTCTGGATAGAGATATCTTTGACTATAGGCTGCCATCACCCCTGAGGCCGTACCAGTCACCGGATCTTCAATGGTTTTAGAATACGGCGAAGAAAAATGCCGAGCGCTAAATAATCCCTGTTCCTGATTTAAAATAGTAAATGGATGAATCGAGCTGCGGGGAATTTCCTTTAAAACTTCTGGAAAACGTAACGTTTGCGGCACCATTTTTGCTAAGACGGCCTCACTTTTCACAGGAACTAGCAAAGTCCAAGAACCAGTATTGCCATATTCAATCGGCAAATCCTCTAGCAAATCTTCTTCTTTAATGTTTAAGATGTTGCACAATTCTTTTTTTGATGAGAGAAAAGGTGTTTGCTTCGGTTGGCTTTGGGCCATCGTCAAAGCATCAGCATCTATTTTGATTTCGATTGGACCGACTTCAGTTTTAAGGAGCGCCTGCTCTTGAATCAAACCAGCATCTAAAAGGTATCTCACACCGCCAATTGTAGCATGACCGCATAAAGGCGTCTCATGCCCTGGTGTAAAATAGCGAAACTCAGCGGTACATTCTTCACTGGGCAAAATAAAAACCGTCTCATTAAAGCCCATTTCGGCTGCGATTTTTTGCATCTGATCCGTTATTAGATTGTCTGCCACAGGAACAATTCCGGCTGGGTTTCCCTGATTCACTTTTGTGGTAAAGACATCCGCTTGATACACTGAAATTTCCATTTGATTAAGCCACCTATTTTTATTTTCAGACAAACAAAAGCTGCAACTAAAGTGTCCCATAAAATAAGTAACAGCCTGCCAGCAGTTTAATAAATCGCTGGCATTCCTTTGCTCATTTTGGTTTTACTTTTTGTCACAGACTCTGTTCACACTGTCTATTTAATTTAATTCTTCTACTAACTCATAGTCTTCGGGATTTTTAAGGGCGTGAAAATCTTCCTTAAAAAAGAGGACATATTGGTTATTGCGCTTGTCTTTAGCAATGACCAGTGGTTCTTTATCACGACCACTATCTTTTTCAATTTGAGCAGCGATATACAAGGCTTTTAAATCCACATCAGAGGTTAGCGCATTACCTTGGTTAAAGAAAATTCTTTCTTCCATTTGAAATCCCTCCTTTTATATATTTATTTTAGCATTAAAAGAAGGCGACTTCCAATAAAGGCCGTTGAATCTTTTGTGATTTTTACGGGACTTTTTTGTCCGCCATATACTCTTCTAACTTTTCCATGGCTGTTGCGACTTTTTCTGCTGTGATCGTCCCTTTCATCATATGAATCGTCTCGTCAGGCAAAACCGCCCGCTCAGCCACTGCTGTTATTTCTTCAGTAGTTAAGGTCATTTCCATAGCGGCTAAAGATTTCGGCAAATGCAGTTCCGTATAAAAAGGAAGCAATTCTTCAAGCTCCTGCCATTTGTCTTCCATTACCAGCTGCACTAGAACGCCATAAGCCACTTTATTGCCGTGAAGTTGTTGGTGGCTTTGAGGTAAGATGGTCAGGGCGTCATGAATTGAATGAGCCCCGGCCGTGCGACCATATTCATCGCCAAAGCCCCCCACCATGCCGGCTAATAAAATATTCGTTTCGACAACATTTAAGAAGGCCTGATTTAGTTCATTTTTTTCCATCGCCGCTAAGGCCGCTTGACTGTCTCTTAGTAAAACAACTTGGCATTGCTTAGCGGCAAATTCTGCTACGATTATTTCAATCGGTTTATCTTCAATCTGTTCAATGATGGAAATGCCCTCATACCACTTAGCTAAGGTGTCACCAATTCCCGCCACCATCAATTCAATTGGTGATTCTAAAATTACCCGGGGTTCAATTAAAACTAAGGCGTTACTAACGGGAAAAATATCATAACGATCCATTGAGCCGTCTTCATTATAGACCACACTTAAAGCTGCATAGGCGGCACAGGTTGCGGCTAAGGTCGGCAGACAAAAAACGGGAACCTGTGCTCTAATGGAGGCCAGTTTGCCAGTGTCTAAAACTTTGCCACCGCCGATTGCCACCACCACTTCAAAATGTTCCTTTTTGATCATGTCCACAAATACTTGGGCAAGGGCGTCCGTACACTCACCGCCATAATATTCATAATGAACTGAAAAATCAGTCAGGTCGGGCAAAAAATTTTGAACAGCCTGCCAAGATTTTTTACCGTGAAGGACTAAAACTTTTTTTAACTGGCGCCGTTCTAAATGCGCCGAAAGCTGCTGCCACGCTCCTTCATGACATTCATATTCCTGTGGAGCGCCTCTGACAATAAGTGGTTGATTCATATTCTTCTCCTTGTTTACTGAAATAAAATAAATCTTTATTAGTTTTGAACGAAACAAAAAAAGCGCCTTTAAAAAGGTTTTTCCAAAAAAAATTTCTGAAAAGTCCTTTTTGCCCTTTGACTTTAACAGATTTTATGATATTATAATTCACAGAAAAACACAAATGAATTTTTATGCAATTATTATTCATTTTATTTTGTAAAAGGGAGCGATTATTGAATGAAAAAATGGAAAAATTGGCTGTTTTCACTGATTGCCTTGCTAGCAGTTGCCGGTTCATTTTTACCAGCAGCAGTCCAGGCAACTTCAACTTCTGGATCAGATACCTCAGTTGCCACAACTGCTGATACGGATGCAGCATATGAAAAGGTGATTTCTAGCGGCAAATTAATTGTCGGCTTGTCAGCTGACTATGCGCCTTATGAATTTCACGCAACTGTCGATGGTAAAGATACCATCGTGGGCTTTGATATTTCAATTGCTCAGCATATTGCGGATAGTTTAGGTGTTGAGCTAGAAATTCAAGAGCTAGGTTTTGATGCTCTTTTAGGAGCACTAACGACAAATAAGATTGACATGATTATCTCCGGCATGTCTCCAACACCGGAACGGGAAGAACAAGTTGATTTTTCTGATCCTTATATGACGGTGACTCAAAAAGTGGTTGTGAGAGCTGCTGACAAAGATAACTATACTTCCACTGCCGACTTTGATGGCGTTCCGGTTGGCGTGCAAAAGCAAACGACGCAAGAAGAATTGGCACAAACGGAATTGACTGGCTCTGTTTTAACTTCATTACAAAAAGTGCCAGATTTAATCACCAACTTAACCACTGGTAAAGTTGATGCGGTTGTTTTAGAAGGACCAGTTGCTGATGCTTACGTGCAACAAAATACAACATTGACAATCGCCGATGATGTAACCTTCGTTAACGGTACCAAACAAACCGCTGTAGCTGTCAATAAAAATTCACCACAATTTTTAGCGGCTATCAATGACTCTATTAGTGAAATTACTAACTCTGATTTATTAGCTGAATATCAAGAAGAAGCCAATGAATTGATGTTTCAAGATGACACCAGCTTCTTTGAAAAATACATGCCTTACTTTATTTCCGGGACTGGTTATACTTTACTATTAGCCTTTGTTGGTGTGTTATTCGGGGCTGTCTTAGGTAGCGTCTTTGCTTTGATGAAACTTTCGAAATATAAAATTTTGCGGGCTTTAGCGATTATCTACATTGAATATGTTAGAGGGACACCGCTATTGGTGCAAATTTTTATCGTTTATTTCGGAACCACGATGTTAAATCTCAATGTTTCCAATCTAGTGGCTGGCTGTATCGCCCTATCATTAAATAGTGCCGCTTATGTTGCAGAAATTATTCGGGCTGGGATTGGCGCTGTCAACAAAGGCCAAATGGAAGCCGCTCGTTCACTAGGAATGAATCAAACACAGGCGATGCGCTACATCGTCTTCCCGCAGGCAATTAAAAATATCTTGCCGGCATTGGGAAATGAATTTGTCACTGTTATTAAAGAATCTTCTGTCGTATCGGTAATTGGTGTGGCGGAATTAATGTTCCAAACTGGCGTGGTTCAAGGAGCCAGCTTCCGGGCCTTCATGCCTTACGTGATTGTTTCCTTAATTTACTTCGTCTTAACCTTCGCCTTGTCTCGTTTATTAGGTGTTGCTGAAAGGAGAATGAAAACTAGTGATTAATATAACTGACTTACACAAAACCTTTGGTGACAATGAAGTCTTAAAGGGCATTGATTTAAATGTTGAAGCTGGTGAAGTGGTCGTGATTATTGGCCCTTCCGGTAGCGGAAAATCCACCTTCCTGCGGTGCATGAATTTATTAGAAATGCCAACCAAAGGTAAGATTGAATTTGAAGGTCAAAATATCTTAGAAAAAGGCGTCAACATTGATGCCCTTCGCCAAAAAATGGGGATGGTCTTTCAAAGCTTTAACCTCTTTCCCCATAAAACTGTTTTAGAGAATTTGACGATTAGTCCAATTAAAGTTAAAAAAGAAGATGCTGAAGCGGCTAAGAAAACGGCGCTGGCTTTACTTGAACGGGTTGGCTTAAGTGATAAAGCTGAAGTCTATCCCTCTAGCTTATCCGGTGGACAACAACAACGGGTGGCCATCGCCCGTGCTTTAGCGATGAATCCAGATGTGATGCTTTTTGATGAGCCGACTTCGGCCCTTGATCCAGAAATGGTCGGTGAAGTATTATCCGTTATGCAAAGTCTGGCTAATGACGGTATGACCATGGTGGTCGTTACTCATGAAATGGGCTTTGCCCGCCAAGTAGCTGACCGGGTAATCTTTATGGATGCCGGCATTATTCAAGAGGAAGGCACCCCAGAAGAAGTCTTTGGCAATCCGCAAAATCCCCGGACCCAAGATTTTCTGGCAAAAGTCCTCTAAGTCATTTTAGCTAAACTAAAAGTGTCCGTGACACAAGTTACTACAGAATTAATTCCGAACAATATTGAAAGAGACAGTAAATATTGTGTAATTGTCATAAGGATTCAGTAGGTGGCTGGCTAAAGTGCAGAAACATTCTGTTAGCTAGTCCACTGAATTCCAAAAACAATTTGATTCGGATGAAACTTTTGTTAAAGGCTTGTGTCACAGCCACTTTTATTTTTTATCGTGAAGGGAAATTGAAAATGAAAACATCAAAAATCGCCAAAAGATTTCATGCTCCAAAGGAAAATATTTTAATGGAGATTGGTGCTCTAGCCAGTCATACAGACAACTTAATTAATCTTTCCATCGGTGATCCCGATTTAATCACTGATGAGAAAATTATTGATGCAGCCATGACTGCCGCTAAAGCGGGTCACACAAAATACACGGCCTCAGAAGGCAGCCAAGAATTATTGGCTGCTATTCAAAAATTTTACCAGACGCAATATGGCTTAGCTTTTGAGTTGAATCAGATTTGGGCAACAGTGGGCGCTCTTCATGGCATCTATCTAGCTTTTCAAGCTATCCTTGATCCCGGTGATGAAGTAATCATCCATGAACCCTACTTCTCTCCTTACAAAGATCAAGTCATCTTTGCTGGTGGTGTCCCAGTTTTTGTACCAACCTATGAAAAAGATGACTTCCAATTAGATGTTAGCTTGTTAGAGGCTGCTATCACACCAAAAACCAAAGCGATTTTATTGAACTCGCCGAATAATCCAACTGGGGCAGTTTTTTCAAAGGAAGCTTTTCAGGCGATAGCCGACCTAGCCATTAAACATGATCTTTTGATTTTATCCGATGAAGTCTATGAAGCCTTCACCTATTACGAAGATTTTATGCCGATGGCCAGCTTTGCCCCGGAAAACACAATTACTTTTGGCAGTTTTTCTAAAGCTTTTGCCATGACGGGTTGGCGTTTGGGTTATATGATTGGCCCCGCTGATATTAATGAAGTTGCCAAAATGATTAACGAAAGCGTAGCCTACTCTGCCCCGACTCTTTCTCAACGGGCAGGCATTTACGGATTAGAGCATTACGCTGAATTAGTTCCGCAAGTTACCAATGTTTTTCAAGAACGCTTAGAATATATTGAAAAACGCGTTGCTGAAAATCCTTTTTTATCTCTGCGACCGATTAAAGGCTCCATCTATGCTTATATCAATATCGCAAAAACTGGTTTGGATTCTGTCGCCTTCACGGAAAAACTTTTAAAAGAAACCAAAGTTTTAGTCATTCCCGGTAAGGCCTTCGGGGAAACTACCGGCGATCAACACGTTCGCCTAGCCGCTACGCAAAATTTAGAAGTTTTGCGGGAGGCCTTTGACCGAATCGATCAGTTAACCTTTTAAAAAAACTCAAGTTCATTTTTCCTTTCAAAAGTTGCTGCTACAAAAAGCTTCCTGAAAAGAAAAGTGACTTGAGTTTTTTTATTTAGTCTTTGAGTAAATATTGTTTGAAGAATAGTTCTGCATAAGGTTGCGCCTCTGTTAAGTAGCCTTTAGCATGAGCCGAGCCGATAATGAATTTAGTCATGACAGGCACGCCAACTTCTGCTAAGACGGCTTCTAAGAGCCAGACGCCTTCATTTGGTACCAATTCATTCAATGAGTTGGCAATAAACATTGGACCAGCTGTTGCAGAAACACGATTAAGCGGCGACATATCTTTAATTTTTTCCGCTTGATTACCGGCATAATTTAAAACAAACCATTTATAAAAACGATCATCGCCACCGTCTTGGTCGATTAAGTTACTAGCAAGATTGGGATTGTTAACTTGCGCCGCTTTTGGTTGTGGTGTCACGTCTTGATGAGCAGCTAGCCAATCTTCTATTTGGATAATCCCTGATAAAGAAACAGCCGGCAAACCAAATGCCAAGGATAATTCAATTGCCAAATTACCACCAGCGGAAGAACCATACACGCCAATCTTATCCTTTTCTAAATAATCACTTTTCTTTAACCAATGATAAACATTTTTCACATCATCTAAGGCCGTGGGATATAAAAATTCCGGAGCAAGCCGATAATTCGGCACTAACACGAGATACCCTTTGGCCGCCCAAATTTGCGCCCAATCTTGATCCTTCGCTTTATCTCCTTGGAACCAGCCCCCACCGTGAATATCAATCAGCGCGGCTCCATTGCTTTTATCTGGTTGGTAAATATCCATCTTCAATTGATTTTTTTCATCATAAATAACGTCTGTCAAAATTTTCATGTCCTTCACCTCTCTTAAAATTATACTCCCAATCAAAAAAAGACCGTAGCAATCCGTTTCAAAGCGGAAGAAAAAAGTGAAAACAGGTATAATAAAAGAAAAATCAGAAATTGGAGGAATGATTATGCCAATGCTTTATGGAAAAGACGATCGTGAAGAGGCGGATTTTTTAGAGCCGATTTTTGCAGAAGCCGCAGAAAATCATGATTTGCCTAAATATAAATTAGCCGACACGGGTTTGGATTCTCAGGCGGCCTATCGTTTAGTCAAAGATGAATTATTAGACGAGGGTAATTCCCGCTTAAATTTGGCGACTTTTTGTCAAACTTATATGGAAACAGAAGCGGTTGCTTTGATGAGTGAAACGCTAGATAAAAACTTAATTGATAAATCAGAATATCCCCGCACTGCTGAATTGGAAAATCGCTGTGTCAATATGATTGCCGAACTTTGGCAGGTCAATCAAAGTGAAAAATTTATCGGGACCTCTACGATTGGTTCATCAGAAGCTTGTATGTTAGCGGGCATGGCATTAAAATTTCGCTGGCGCAAAGAAGCCGCCGAAAACGGCTTGGATATTTATCAAAAACGGCCGAATCTAGTGATTTCTGCTGGCTATCAAGTCTGCTGGGAAAAATTTTGTGTCTATTGGGACATTGAGCTGCGGGCGGTACCGATTGATTCGCAACATTTGTCCTTGAATATGGAGACTGTGATGAATTATGTCGATGATTACACCATCGGCATTGTCGGCATCATGGGTATAACCTACACCGGTCAATATGATGACTTAAAGACTTTAGACAATCTCGTTGAAACATACAATCAAGAACATCACAGAACACTTTCCATCCATGTCGATGCTGCCTCTGGCGGATTTTATGCCCCATTTGTTGAAAAAGATTTGGTTTGGGATTTCCGTTTAAAAAATGTCGTTTCCATCAACGCTTCTGGTCACAAATATGGGTTAGTTTATCCAGGTGTTGGCTGGGTCCTATGGCGGGATCAACAATATCTGCCGGAGGAATTAATTTTTAAAGTCAGCTATCTCGGTGGCGAAATTCCCACGATGTCGATTAATTTTTCCCATAGCGCATCGCAGGTTATCGGACAATATTATAATTTTGTCCGCTTAGGTTTTGCTGGCTACCAAGAAATTCAACAACACACCCATGACGTCGCCATCTTTTTAAGTAAAGAAATCAGCCAATTAGCCGATTTTAAAATTATCAACGATGGCAGCCAATTACCATTAGTTTGTTATAACTTGAAATCAGATGATGCCCGAGAATGGACGCTTTACGATTTATCCGATCGCCTATTAATGAAGGGCTGGCAGGTGCCGACCTATCCTCTGCCAAAAGGGCTAGATCAAACAGTGATTCAACGAATTGTCGTGCGGGCCGATTTTGGCATGAATATGGCCCATGAATTTATGCAGGACTTTAAAGATGCCATCGCTGATTTGAAAAAGGCTCATTTAGTTTTTCACGAAAAAACTGAAATTAAAAAACAAGGCTTCACCCATTAAACAAAAAACGCATCCGAGAAGGCAGTTAATCACTGCCTCTTCAGATGCGTTTTCGTTTTTGTGATTATCAATTTTATTAAGCTGCTATTTTAATTAAGCTTAAGCTTCCACAACTTCTTCTACCACTGCTTCGTTTTCAAAAACCAGTTGATCGGCTAGTAAGCTAATCGTCACTTTAGTTTTTGGTAGGACACGACCGGCAATAATTTCTTTTGCCAAAGGTGTTTCCACTTCTTTTGTAATAAAGCGGCGTAAAGGTCGCGCACCAAAAGCCGGCTCATAGGCGTTGTCAGCAATCCAAGTTTTAGCTTCATCAGAAATGGTTAAGTAAATTTCTTGATGTTCTAAGCGGCGGGCCAATTGTTCAACAATTTTCACAACAATCCCCTTCACATTATCTAAACTTAGTGGTGTGAATAAAATAGTGTCGTCAATCCGATTTAAAAATTCGGGTTTGAAGTGTCCCTTCAGCATGGTCATCACCGCATCCTCGACAGTTTCTGGAATGCTGCCGTCTTCGGTCACACCTTCTAATAACAGCTGCGAACCGATATTACTGGTCATAATCATCACTGTATTTTTAAAATCGACTACGCGGCCTTTTGAATCGGTTAAGCGGCCGTCGTCTAAGACTTGCAGTAAAATATTAAAGACATCTGGATGAGCTTTTTCAATTTCATCTAGAAGGACAATCGTATAAGGATTCCGGCGCACAGCTTCTGTCAGCTGGCCGCCTTCTTCAAAACCGATATAACCTGGAGGCGCTCCAACAAGTCGTGAAACGGAATGTTTTTCCATGTATTCACTCATATCAATGCGCACCATATGATCTTCTGAATCAAATAAATTTTCGGCCAAAGCTTTAGCTAATTCGGTTTTCCCGACACCCGTTGGTCCTAAGAATAAAAATGATCCTAAAGGCCGATTCGGATCCTGCAAGCCGGCCCGTGACCGTAAAACAGCATCACTGACAGCTGTGACAGCTTCGTCTTGTCCAATGACTCTTTGATGGAGCGTATCATTGAGCTTCATCAATTTTTCCCGTTCGCCTTCGACTAATTTTGTCACCGGAATGCCGGTCAAACGGCCAACCACTTCGGCGATTTCATTTTCAGTGACAGACTCTTGAACCATCCGTAAATTGCTGGCTTCATTTTTAGCTTCCAAAGCCTTCAGCTCTTTTTCCAATTCAGGAATAGTGCCATGGCGCAAGACAGCCGCTCGTTCTAAATCATAATTATTTTCGGCATCTTCCAGTTCATGGCGGGCTTTATCAATTTCAGCCCGTTTATTTGACACTGAATTAACTTCTTCTTTTTCAGTTTCCCACTGCAATTTCATGGCATTGGCTTCTTCTCTTAAATCAGCCAATTCCTCTTGCAGATTACCTAACCGTTTTTTAGACGCATCATCGGATTCTTTCTTCAATGCAGCTTCTTCAATTTCCAATTGCATTAAACGTCTGGTCACTTGGTCCAATTCCGTTGGCATGGAATTCATTTCAACTCGAATGGTGGCACTGGCTTCATCGACTAAGTCAATCGCTTTATCTGGTAAAAAACGATCTGTGATGTAGCGATCGGATAAAGTTGCTGCTGCGACTAATGCATTATCATGGATGTTGACGCCATGATGGATTTCAAAGCGTTCCTTTAAGCCCCGCAAAATACTAATGGTATCTTCAACAGTCGGTTCTTTGACTAAAACCTTTTGGAAACGGCGTTCGAGGGCTTTATCTTTTTCCATGTATTGACGATATTCATCTAAAGTCGTTGCCCCAATCGTGTGAAGTTCTCCACGAGCTAGCATCGGTTTTAATAAATTACCGGCATCCATACTGCCTTCTGCTTTGCCAGCGCCGACAATATTGTGAATTTCATCGATAAAAAGAATGATGCGGCCATCGCTTTTTTTGACTTCAGCGAGAACAGATTTTAATCGTTCTTCAAATTCACCACGGAACTTAGCGCCGGCAATCAAAGAGCCCATATCTAAAGAAAAAATTGTCTTGTCCTTTAAATTTTCTGGGACATCTTTGCGGACAATCCGTTGGGCTAAGCCTTCAATGATCGCTGTTTTACCGACACCGGGTTCGCCGATTAAAACTGGATTATTTTTGGTTTTACGAGTTAAAATCCGAATGACATCGCGAATTTCTTCATCTCTCCCGATAATCGGGTCCATCTTGCCGCTTTTGACTTGTTGGACCAAGTCAACACCATATTTTTCCAGTGCTTGATATTGTTCCTCTTGATTTTTTGAGGTAACTTTGTCGCCACCCCGCATATCTTCAATGTTCTTACGCAGTTCTTTTTCAGTAATGCCTTGTTTTTTCAAATAAACTGTTAAGCGATAATTTTTCAACTTCATTAAAGCTAAAATCACAATTTCCGTGGACAGAAATTCATCGCCAAAACTATTTTTTAATTGGTCCGCTTCATTTAATAAGCTGAACAAATTTTGGCTCATATTTTGACCGTACTGAACATTACCGCCAGCAACTGTCGGATATTCATCCAAAGCTCGGTCAACTTCTCTTTCAAAAGCATCGACATCTAAGCCGGCATCCGTATAAAAGTTACGCCCAAAGTGACTGGGTTGCAAAAAGATTTTCCATAGATGGGCAATGTCAATTTCTTGATGACGGCGGGTAACAGCCACTTGTTGTGCTTCAGCAATCGCCTCTTGTAACGTGCTGGTCATTTTTTCTGGATTCATATAAGTACCTCCCGTTTAACTAATTTTTTCTTTTACTAGTTAACGATCTTTTCTTGTTTAGTGAGAAAGCAAATTCTTTTTCATTTCTCTGACAATAATTATACACATTTGGTCAGTAAAGGTCAAAAAATAACCCTTAAAAATACAAAAAAATCAAAAAATAATTTCCCGCAGGAACTATTTTTTGATTTTGATTTAGCTATTATTTTTTTCTTTGCGAACTTCCCGCAATTCGCTGGAAATTTGCCGTCTCTTTTTCAATAGCACATAGACTAGCCCGATTAAAAATGGCAAGACATAGGTTGAAAAACGATACAACAGCAGCGAAGAAAGTGTGTCCACCTCACCGACTAACGGTCTAAAAAGTAGTAAGTAGATGAATTCAAATGAACCTACGCCGGCTGGTGTCGGAATTACCCCAGCCGTCACCACCACCATCGAGATAAAAGATAGCGAGGTTAAAAAGTTCAGATTTGGATGCAATTGAAATAAAATTGCATAAGGAATTAAATACCAGAAAAATAATTTGAATAAGCTCCAATAATAAATTCGCAAAATTTTGGTTCTATCTTGGACAATCGTTTGAAAGGTTTCCCGCAAAGAAAAAATTTGCAGGTTTAAATTATCAATCCAATCGCGAATTTTTCGACTCTTAAAGACCTTGTTACAAAAAAGCATCACGCCGACTTGTAAATTGATGCTAGAGGCAAGCAATGCCAGCGCAATGACAATAATGGCTGTGACGACAATCCCAAAAAGCACTAATGCAATATACTGCGGGCGTTCATGCCATAGCCTACTAAACTGTAACACTAGACCAAAAACGGCATAGGTTAAAACAGCTAGTTTATACATCATCATGTGAAGTACAGTTACGCCAATCCCCTGAGACATTTTCATGCCTTTTTCCCGATAGTATTGGATTTCAGATACAAGAGTGCCAGCGCCTAGGGTAATCACTCGATAAAAAGCCACCGATCCAGATAAAAAGAAGCCATCTTTTTGTGAAAATTCATTACAGAAGGGATCAGCGATGAGCTGAACCACTTTGCCTTCTAAGAGCTGATATAAAAATCCCAGTAACACTACAATGAACAACGTCAATAAACTAGTGGAAGCTAATTGTTGAAAGATGTCTTTAAAGGAATTTTCCCCGACAATGATAATGAGCACGAAAATTACCACCAAAAAGGCAATATTCATGATCAAACGATTTTTAGAATTTTTTTGCATGTTAAACTCCCAACGATTTATCAAACATATAAATAAGAACAAGTGCCACAATCACACCAATCAAAAATGCAGCATAGAATTTGGGCTTGCGGGTTTTATGATGAAACACCTGTTGACCAATCAATCCACCAAAGCCGGCCCCGATAATTCCTAAAGCCAATAAAGTTTTTTCCGGAACCCGCCATTGATGCTTTCGAGCCTTCTGTTTATCGAAGCCCATCAATAAAAACAACAGCACATTGACACTCACCAAATAACCATATACAACCAACTAGTCACCTACTCTGGAACAAATATTTGTAATTTTTTCGTTTCGACTTTCATATTTAACGGTAAATAATCAGCCGGGTCGCCATCAATCCGAGCCTGAGCTTTTTTCATTCCTGACAATTTTAAAGTGCTGGTATGAAAATACTGGACATCCGGTAGCTGATAAATGCGGCCGCTAAGAATTTTCGGTAGATAAAAAAGATAACGCCAAATATGCAGCCGTGGCAAAATCGTCACATGAAAGAGACCATCATCGACCCGTGCAGTGCTGTCGAAATGGGTAAAGCCGCCAATTGAGTTGGTCATCGTGACCGCTAAAAGCTGACAAGATTCCTGCCAAGTTTTTTCATCTGTCTCAATTTCAAAACGATAGCGTTTCTTTTTTAACACCATTTTGATAAAATTTCTGACAAAAATAAGTTTACCATACTTTTGCTTATCTTTTTGAGAAATTGAAGCCGCGGTATCTGCTAAAATCCCGACTGTCATACTGGAAACCATCACATCTTGATTGACCACACCGTAATCGCAAAGGCGCTGATGCCCTTCAAAAATAATTGGAAAAGCTGCCTCAGCATTGACTGGCAACTCCAACGAACGGGCAAAGTTATTGACCGTTCCACCGGGAATAATCCCGATATTATATTTGTCAATTGAGCGTGAAAAATCCTGCACCATATGACGAATTGTGCCATCGCCGCCGATAAAAACTAAGGTATCAACTTCTTTAGCCTCAGCTTTTTTGGGGTAATCTGCCGGCTTTAAGTCCTTCGAGATTTCCTGTAAAAAAACCTCCTGCTGGGGATGGTGCTCTTTTGTGTAATGGGCGAACTTCTCCGCAATTTTCAACGCTTGATCACTGCCAGAACTCTGATTATAAAAAACCATAATCCGCATTATTTTCACCCTCTTTAAAAAAAGTAAAGTCTGGGGCACAAGCTGTCAGCAGAATCTCTTTTGCTAGTTTATCGTGCAAAACTGTCTTTAGAAATTTTGACTGTAAAAAAACTTATGCCACAGGCCAGTTAAAAATTATTTTGCGTTATTTTCTGCGATTTTAACAATGACATCAACAGCTTTTTCCATCGCCTGTAAAGAGACAAATTCAAATCGGCCGTGCATATTTTCACCACCGGCAAAAATATTGGGCGTTGGAATTCCCATATAAGAAATTTTAGAACCGTCTGTTCCACCCCGCACTGGTTCGATAATCGGCTCAATCGCCAATTCAAGCATAGCGTTTTTAGCCAGCTCCACAATGCTCATATCTTTTTCAATGATTTCCTTCATGTTGTAATACTGATCGTACATGTCCACAATGACCCGCTCTTCATTAAAGCGGCTATTTAATTTATTTTGGATGTCGGTAATCATTTGTTTGCGGGCTAAAAATTTATCGTGGTCATGGTCACGAATGATATAGCTCATCTTCGCTTCTTCGACATTGCCGTTTAGAGCCATCAAATGGAAAAAGCCTTGATAGCCGTCAGTTTTTTCCGGTACTTCGTCTTGAGGCAAGCTATTTTGAAAATCAATCGCCAATTGCAAAGCACTAATCATGGTATTTTTAGCCGTGCCAGGATGGACATTTTTTCCATGAATTGTGATATTGGCTTGAGCTGCTGAAAAAGTTTCATACTCCAATTCACCAACTGGGCCGCCATCCATCGTATAGGCAAAATCAACCGCAAATTGCTCTACATCAAATTTGTCCGCACCGACACCGATTTCTTCATCAGGACCAAAGGCAACTTTAATTAAGCCGTGTTTGATGTCAGGATTGTTAAGCAAAATTTCCATCGCTGTCATAATTTCAGCAATCCCCGATTTGTCATCGGCGCCTAATAAAGTCGAGCCGTCTGTCGTAATCAATGTTTGACCGGCATAATTTTTTAAATTGGGAAAGTCTTCAATATTTAAGGTGTAGCGGCCGGCCTTATCTAAATTAATGACTGACTGACCATCGTAATTTTCGATAATTTGTGGATTGACATTTTCAGCATTGAAATCAGCGGTGTCCATATGGGCAATAAAACCGATAGAACGCACCTCTTTCTCGGTATTGCTAGGCAAGGTTGCCATCACAAAACCATTTTTTTCATTATAAAAGACATCAGACATGCCTAAGTCAATTAATTCTTGTTTTAAAGTTTGAGCAAAGGCTACCTGCGTTTGCGTTGAAGGAGTCGTAGTGCTCTCAGGATTCGAGCGGGTTTCAGTTTTGACATAACGTAAAAATCTTGGTAATAAATTTTCGTACATTTTCATAATCTCCATTCTGTTTAGCGATAAGTAAAAGGATTTGTACTGACAGCTGAAGGAAAAACTTCCAGCTCCCAGTTATTTTCTATTTGCCAGCTCTTTAATAAAGCGGCAATTTTTTCTTTGCATAAAGTTTCAATATAATGGCCGGGATCTAAGACCGTTAGCCCGGCTGTTTGCATGTCGTGGGCTGTATGATAATAAACATCCCCGGTGATATAGACGTCCGCTCCTAACCGTAAGGCATCTTTATAAAAATTGCCACCGCTGCCACCGCAAATCGCGATTTTTTTGACCAGTTGTTTCGTCTCAGCCGGAAACACCACTTTGATTTCGGCCAATCCAAAAGCTTTTTTACTGCGCTCAATAAAGTCATCGATTGAAATTGCGTTTGGCAATTCGCCAATCCGCCCGATGCCAAAAGTTTGTGGGGCATTTTTTAATTCATAAATATCATATACTACCTCTTCATAAGGATGGGCAGCTAATAGCGCCGTCACAATTTTTTCCTTCAGCGGTTCAGGAAAACTCACTTCAATTTTAGTTTCCTGCACTGTCGTGGCTTCGTCAATTTTGCCGATTGCCGGTTGGGCGCCTTTCACGGGAGTAAAACGGCCGGTACCAGTTGTTGAAAAGCTAACCTGCTGATAATTCCCTTGAACGCCTGCCCCCGCTTTGCCTAAAACCTCCCGCAAAGCTTTGGCTCCATCTGTCGGAACAAAAACCGCCAGTTTCATCATCGGAAAACGGTGGGTTTCAGAAAGATAACCCGTCACAGGTACAGCTAAAGCTTCCATAAACCAATCATTTAAGCCCCCATCAACAATATCCATATTTGTATGGGCGACATAGACGGCAATATCATGGCGGATTAAATCCATCGTCATTTTTGTCTGCACATCTTGATCGGTGATCATCTGAACCGGTCGAAACAGTGGCGCATGTTTGGTGATAATCAAGTCAACTTCTTTTTCAATCGCCTCAGCCACCACTTGGGGGCGAATATCTAAGGTCACCATCACATTTTTTATTTCCTTGTCCAGACTCCCCACCTGCAGACCAGAGATATCGCCCTCCATTGAGAGCCATTGCGGACAAAATTCTTCAAAGCGTTGAATAACGGTTTGTGCTTTTACCATGGTTAACTCCTTTACTTAGATAATTTGTGGAGCAGCTTACCTGAAATTTCATAAGGTTTGCGGGTAGTTGCGCTTATTGATTTGCTAATGCAGTTTCAATTAGTTCAATTTCTGCTTGGAACTGGGCAATTTTTTCTGGTGTGGCGCTAGTAGCTGAATTTAATTGATTGAGAATGCGTTGTCGATTGCTTAACTCCCGCTGCCATTTCTTTATAAAAACGGGATTTTTTTCTTGGCTCAAAAAAGGACCAAGTAAAATTTCCGCTGGTGAATACGCAACTGCTGTCGCTGCTTTTTCGGCGACAATTATTTCATAAGTTTTATGATTTTCCTCTAAAATTGTTTCTGCGACAATTTGATACTCTTGCTCTTTTAGCCAACTGCGTAAAATATTTTCACCAATATTCGGTTGCAAAATGAGCCGTTCACTGCCGTTTAACTTTTCCTGCTGCACACCCGCTGCCAAGATATCTCGAATCAGACTGCCCCCCATGCCACAAATTGTCACAGCGGTAATCTGGTCGGTCTTTTCAACGGCCGCTAGACCATCTGCTAAGCGGACTTGAATATTTTTTTGCAAGCCATTTTTTGCGACTTGCTTTTGCGCCGATTCAAAGGGGCCTTTAACGACTTCACCGGCAATTGCAAAATTTATTTTCCCCTGCAGCACTAAAGCGACTGGCAGATAGGCATGGTCAGAACCGATGTCGGCTAGTCGGGCATTTTCTAAAACATATTCACCGACGCTAGCTAAACGTTTGGATAACACTTGCTGATTCATAATTCCTCCAAAACTTGTACTTTTCACAAGAAACATTATAGCATTTTTATAGGGGATTAGCTGAGAAAATCACTTTTGTTGGCAATAGTTTACAAGGAGACCTCTGACTCGTTGCATTTTTTCCTTTTACAAATAAAAAACTGATTTGCGCTTTTCAATTCAAGAAATTGTCCTAGCTGTTTCCTAGACAAATTTCTCAAATAAAAGTGGCAAATCAGTTTTATAAGTGAATCGTTAAAGAACGCTTACCTTTCAACAGCGGCTTGAATGCTGCCATAAAGGACACCGGCGATTGGAAAAACAATCCAAGAAATACTCCAGGCGTGGAAGATAAAGCCGCCGATTAAGAAGATAGCGACCACAATTGGCCAGTAAATTCCATTTAAAAAGACGATAAAGGGAGGCAGATTTTTCGCTTGACGGGCTCTAGGTCCCGGTTGATCTTCATCTGCTACAAAAATCCGTTCACTGGTTAATTTCTCAAAACTCCCTTGCACCATGCCGCCATAGACGAGCAGGGTTACCCCAAAGCCAACACCAAAGAACATCATACTAACTCCTAGACCGTCGCCACCTAGCATTTCACCGATAAAAAGTAAGCCCACCGAAAAAATAATAATCAGTACGCCAATTGTAATACTGGCTGCAAAAGAACGCCGGAAATCATTTTTAATCTTTGAGACTTCTTGGGCGACATTTCTAGGGATTGGCCGATCGTCTAAAGATTTGGAGACATTTGTGATGGCCATTCCTGCGACAATAAACAAGGCCACACCACAACCTATCAAAATGAAAAATAGAAAAAGACCAACATATTCGGCGTACATCTCACTAAGGAAAATCAGCTGACTGACACTCAACAGAATTAGTAAAACACCCAAGCCAATTTTAAAAGCAGAACGGCGATATATTTCTAAAAAGGCAAAGGCTTCCTCTCGAGAAATTGCATCGTGCCAATTGTCATCTGCTGGTTCCTCTTGTTGATGCCCATCTTTTAAAATTTCTAAATCAGCTAGCAACTCATCAATTGACCCAAATTCAGTAATGGTGATGCCAATTGCTTCATGCTCACCTTTGCCTTCACTAATTAATTCCTCGTAGCGGTCTTCCATGTTTGCCATTAAATCGGCTTTTAATTGGTCTTTTTCCAGACTTTCAGGCACTCCTAAAAATAGGCTCTCCAAGTAATCCCGAATAGTTTTCATTTTCCTGTCCTCCTAAATAAATAAATCAACAACTGCTTTTGTCAGCTGCCACTCTGCTTCTTTTTCAGTTAAAAAAGTTTTGCCTAAATCGGTAATTCGATAGTAGGTGCGCTTTTTTCCGTGGGTGATTGCTCCGGGAAACGATTCGATATAGCCGTTTTTTTCCAAACGGTTAAAGGCCGAATACAAAGTCGTCTCTTTGATAATATATTTTCCTTCTGTTACTTCCCGAATGGCTTTTGAAATACCATAACCGTAGGATTCGCCGGCTTTTAAAATGGATAAGATAATCACATCGTTATAGCCTCTGATCCCGTCGCTTGAGATCATCTGCTCCCCTCCTAACAATTACTACGTCTGTCGTTGTAAATAGTATAGCAAAATTACTACGACAGGTAAAGTAAAATTGTATAAAAAAAACTGTGACACAAAATTTAATTAATGATATTTTTTTCCGAAAAATAATTAGTGAAAGCTACTAACTATTGTGAGCTTGTGCATCAAATCAGCCAGATTGTATAAGCAGCTAGATTTTCCATCCAATCTTCTTCTTAGACTAGAAAGACAAACTCAATAAGTTTCGGGAATAATATCTAAAAAAATTGTGTAACAGCTTTTGAATATTTTTATGTTAATGTACTTCAAAAATCTTTAACGGACTTTAGTCAATAACATTTCTGCCGAAACCTCAGTGATGCCTGTGTTGCCATTTTTATATTGCCCCATCTTGGCAAAAGGCGTGTCGTGTAAAAAACTTTCCAGCGTCATAATCACCGCACTGTGGGTGACAAGTGCAACATCTTGAGAATTTTCGCCAATAATTGTCACCAAAGTTGGTAGTAACCGATCCAGCAAGTCCTGATAAGACTCCCCTGCTGGTGGTCGGGTCCTCCGACGATTTTCGTACCATTGCCGATATTCCAGCGGATATTTTTCCGCAACTTCGGGCCAAGTGAAGCCTTCCCAAACGCCCAGATTAATTTCCTTTAAGCCTTCTGCAACAATTAATCCTAGCTTTAGCTGTTGACTAAGAATATCGGCTGTTGCGACGGCCCTTTTTAAAGGGCTGCTATAAATTTTGCTAAATTTCAGAGGATTTGCTGCCAGTTTCTCAGCCAATTGCTCAGCTTGAGCCTGTCCATTTGCATTTAATGGAATATCTGATTTGCCTTGAATTTTACTGGCGACATTCCAATCAGTTTCTCCGTGACGAATTAAATAAAGTTTCATACCTGCTCCTTTACTATTTTGCTATCTTTAGTGTATCAGGTAAAACACAAAAAAGCTTGCTGAATAGGTTAACCCAAAATTCGCCTAATCAGTCTCAATAATTTTTGGACTGACTGCTTTCTATCAAAACTGATAGGCTTTTTGGTAAAACTATTAAACAAGCTTCATAAAATTTAGATGGTATCACCGTTAAAAATTGAATTTTTAACAATCACATAGTCCACTTTGCGAATCGCTTCAAGGTCACGGCCACCGGCATAAGAAATAGAAGATTGCAAATCTTGTTCCATTTCAATTAAGGTGTCAGCTAAACTACCCTTGTGTTGAATCCAGATTTTTTTGCCTTCGACATTTTTCTTCTCGCCCTTTTGAAATTCTGAGGCACTTCCGAAATATTCTTTGTAGACAACGCCGTTTTCAACTTTAGTTTCCCCAGGTGATTCTTCATGACCGGCAAATAACGAACCGATCATCACCATAGTAGCACCAAAGCGAATCGATTTGGCAATGTCGCCGTGGGTCCGAATACCGCCATCGGCAATAATCGGCTTGCGGGCAGCCTTCGCACACCAGCGCAAGGCTGCTAATTGCCAGCCGCCTGTGCCAAAACCGGTTTTAATTTTGGTGATACAAACTTTTCCTGGTCCAATCCCAACCTTGGTTGCATCCGCACCAGCATTTTCTAATTCTCTAACAGCTTCTGGTGTCCCAACATTGCCGGCAATCACAAAACTGTCAGGCAAATGCTTTTTAATATGACCAATCATGTTAATCACGGCATTGGAATGGCCGTGGGCAATATCAATTGTAATATAATCAGGCACCAAATTTTCTTTGGCCAATTGTTCAACAAAAGCATACTCGTTTTCTTTGACACCGACAGAAATTGAGCTGATTAAGCCTTTTGACTGCATTCTTTGAATAAAAGAAATGCGGTCATCTTCATCAAAACGGTGCATAATATAGAAATAATTATTTTCAGCTAAGAATGTCGCAATTGTTTCGTCCACAATCGTTTGCATATTTGCAGGCACGACTGGCAAACGGAAATTATGCTTGCCTAAAGTGACTGTTGTATCACATTCTGAACGGCTGTTCACAATACATTTATTCGGTACTAACTGGATATCTTCGTAATCAAATACTTTCATAGTAAATGACCTCCCATTATTCTGGCAAAACACGAACATTAATTTATTGTTCCGCTGATTTATTTCGCCATAAGTAAATTACACGAAATCAATAAAAAAAGCAAGCCCTTCTCTGATAAAAAATAACTTTTTTGCAAACAAATCAAAAAAATGTTCGGCTTTCCTCTCGTCAAACAAGGAAAAACCGAACATTTTTTATTTATCCTTGTACCAGAGGGGATAACGGTCTAAAAAAGTAGCGAACTCATCAGCTACTGTCTCTTCAACCAGCTGATGAACCTCGGGATTGCGCAACTTCAACTTAGTAATTCCAAAATATTTCGCACTAGGTAACTTAACAGCCACGGCCAAATCAAAACGGGTCAATAATTTTTCTTCGTCAAAGACGGCGATATTGTTCTGCTTTTTGAAATAGTCATTTAAAGCCAACAGCGCTCCGTCAATCAAGCCCTCCAAATGGGTTCCACCTTGATAGGTTTGTAAATTGTTGGCAAAACTGGCGGCAATTCGCCCCTGATCATTGCGGGATAATGCAACTTTTAGCTGAACATGCTGAACTTGTTTTTCAAAGTAAAAAGGTTTGCGGCGGCGGGAGGAAAATTCATCCTGCTCATACAAATACTCCACCAGTCCTTGGCGAAACAAAAAATAATTTTTTTGCGTTTGATTTTCCTTCAGCTCAACAATCAGCCCATCGTTTAAAAAAGCCAGCTGATGACAAAAATTATAAAACACACCATAAGCTAAAGGCTGGCTGTCAAAGCCTTTAAAATCTGGAATAAAGCGCAGACTGACTTTTTTGAAATTACCTTCAAATAAAGCCTGTTGTTTATCTTTTAGAAGTCCATCATGATAAGTTTGACTGATAAACTGCTGCTGATTTTGAACTTCAATTGTAAAATAAGAGGAAAGATTTTTTAAAACCAACAACTCACTAAAATCGATGATATTTTGGCTGTTTAACCAAGGCTCTAACGGCTGTTCCTCTGGCAAACGCAGGGTCGCCGTCAGCTCGTGATTATTAATTGCTAAAAGCAGATGGCATTGCCGCAGATCAGTAGCAATCGAAACCAGACAGTCTAAGGCCCCAAGAATCATTTTCTGCAGAGCGGTTTGCCCATCATGGCCGACAAAATTTTCGGGATTTTGGCGAATTTTCACCCGCAGATTTTGATCTTCAAGATTTTTCCATAGTAGTTGCATTTGTCTCACCACCTACTTTGTCTTTTCCTATATTTTTCCCTAAAAAATCAAAAAAAGCAATTCTTTGATTGCTTTTTTGAAAAATAAAAAAAGAGCCTGCACCATTAGTTTAATCAATAGACAAATCCCAATTCTGATTGGCTTTGCTCCTTTGACCTAGTTGGTCCTCATCGCAAATGCACAACACTTCGTAGTAATTTTTTAAGTATCCTGTCGCGCATATCAGAATTGTTAAGAATTTTCAGTTCTATGATAACTAATGTCACAGACTCACAATTTAATGGCTTATGGCAAAATATTTCCAGCAGCTAAATACACATCATACCAGTCATCTTTTGACATTTTAATCTCTGAAGCAGCCGCAATTTCTTTAATGCGGCCAAGATTCATTGTGCCGGCAATCACTTGCATATTTGGCACACGTAAAATCCAGCTGGAGGCAATTCCTGTTGGTGTTGTATTGTATTTTTCAGCCATCTCTTCAAGCTTTTTGTTCAACTCAGGGAATTTTTCATTGCCGATAAAGACACCTTCAAAGAAACCATATTGATATGGCGACCACGCTTGGATTGTCATATCATGCAGGCGGGAATAATGATAAATGCCCCCGTCATGATCAACGCTGCCCTCATCAGTCATATTGACATGAATGCCTGAATCAATCATGCCAGTGTGCATAATGCCAAATTGTAATTGGTTGGCAACTAATGGCTGCTTAACTGTTTTTTTCAATAAATCAATTTGGCTTGGATTTTGGTTGCTGACGCCAAAGTGTTTGACCTTACCGCTAGCTGCTAGCTCATCAAAAGCCGCTGCAATTTCTTCTGGCTCCATTAAAGCATCTGGACGGTGTAACAACAAAGCATCTAAATGATCCATTTGCAGGCGTTTTAAACTGCCTTCTACAGATTCAATAATATGTTCCTTTGAAAAATCAAATAATTTTCCTGGAACAATGCCGCATTTACTTTGAATAAATAAATCTTCCCGTTTAATTGAGGTTTTCTTGAGGGCTTCACCGAAAATTGTTTCGCAGTTGCCTGCTCCATAAATATCAGCGTGGTCAAAAAAAGTAATGCCTGCATCAACGGCTGTTTCAATCACTGCCTGAGGATTTTCCGCATTATTAATCCGCATTGCTCCTAAAATCACTGCATCAACTTTTTGATCGGTTGGTCCAAATTTCATTGTCCGCATTTTGATGATTCCTCCCTATTCTTGAAAAACGATAAAAAGATTTTTTGGTTCCATCTTAAAGTGTACCACAATTTCTTTAAAAGGGGTTTCATTATTTCAAATGAAATAACAGAATCAAATAAACTGACAAAACTTTACTGTCAGCATAAAAAATTAAATATTTTTAAGACTTTCTAGTTTTTTTGTGGTTCAGATTATACTTTTAAAGCTAGCTGTGCTATGATTTTACGAGTGAAGGAGCCGGTTTAAAAGACCGTCTGACCTTTATTTCAAAAACAAATGATTTTAAGCAAGTTTACCTTTTTGGAAAATGGAAATAGATATGGGAGGCAATAACATGTGTGGATTCGTTGGCTGTGTTCACTACAATGAAGCAGAGGATTTTCGTCCGCAAGTAAAGAAGATGACAGAAAGAATTATTCACCGTGGTCCAGATGATGAGGGATATTATCAGGATGACGCTGTGACATTAGGCTTTCGTCGTTTGAGTATTATTGATATCAAACATGGTGGGCAACCTTTGTCCTATGATAATCAACGCTATTGGATTACCTTCAATGGCGAAATTTATAATTATGTGGAATTAAGAGAAGAACTAATCGCTGAAGGCTATTCTTTTGCGACCCATAGTGATACCGAAGTAATCTTGGGCATGTATAAAAAACATGGTAAAGATGTGGTCAATTACCTGCGAGGTATGTTTGGCTTTGTTATTTGGGATACCCAAGAAAAAACCTTATTCGGTGCCAGAGATCATTTTGGAATCAAACCTTTTCATTATACAGAAGTCGGCGACCGCTTGTATTTTGCCTCTGAGTCAAAATCTTTGCGGGGGATTTTAACTGAACAGACCTTTAGCAATGAAGCGTTACAACAATATATGACCTATCAGTTTGTACCTGACCCAATGACAATGACTCATGAAATTAAACGCTTGGTGCCTGGTCATTACATCTTTAAAGAAGCTGGCAAGCCGTTAGAAATTAAACGCTACTTTACGCCGGCCTTCCATCCGGTTCATACGGAGGAAAAAGTTTTAGTTGAAGAAATCCGCAATGTTTTATACGACAGTGTTGAAAAACACATGCGCTCTGATGTGACCGTTGGCTCCTTTTTATCCGGCGGCATTGATTCTTCGATTATTGTTGCCTTGGCCCGGGAATTTAATAATGATTTAAATACCATTTCTGTTGGTTTTGAACGGGAAGGCTATAGCGAGATTGACTTGGCTAAACAAACTGCCGATGAGCTTGGTGTCAAAAACCACAGCAGTCTGATTACCCCTGAAGCTTTTGCGGAGAGCTTCCCAGAATTTGTCTGGGATATGGATGAGCCCCTTGCAGATCCGGCGGCTGTACCCCAATACTTTTTAGCCAGAGAAGCCCGGAAAATTTGTAAAGTCGCTTTAAGCGGTGAAGGTGCCGATGAATTATTCGGCGGCTATACGATTTATAATGAACCAAATTCTTTAGCGATGTTCGATAAATTCCCCCGGAGCTTAAATTCAGCTTTGCGGCAGATGTCAAAAATAATTCCTGAAGGCGTTAAAGGTAAGAGCTTTTTAGTCCGGGGAACGACCCCGATTGAAGAACGCTATGTGGGAAATGCCAAAATCTTCAACGAAGAAGAAAAGCGGCAATTTATGAAGCAATACCGCAATGATGTGAATTATATGCAGGTAACAGCACCTTTTTATAATGATTCAAAAAATATTGATCCAATCACCCGCATGCAATACATTGACATGAACACTTGGTTGATTGGCGATTTACTGACAAATGCTGATCGGACGACAATGGCCTCTTCTTTGGAATTGCGAACACCATTTGTTGATAAAGAAGTCTTTAAAGTGGCCAGCAAAATCCCCTCTGATATGCGGATTGCCCACAATACTACAAAATATATTTTACGGAAAGCAGCGGAAAGTTTTGTGCCAGAATCTGTGATTTACCGTAAAAAATTAGGCTTCCCTGTGCCAATCCGCTTTTGGTTAAAAAATGAATTGTATGACTGGGCTAAAAGTATTATTCAAACGTCTGATGTCGATCAATGGATTGATAAAAAGTATGCCCTCTCCCTGTTGGAATTACACGCCAGTGGCAAGCAAGATGTCTCTAGAAAATTGTGGACCTTATTAACCTTTATGGTTTGGGTGCAAATGCAGCAAGAACGCAATCCCCAAGCTTTAACTTCTGAAAAAAAGATTGAGACTGCTTAATTGATGTGGAAATAAATTTTAAAATTAAAAACCCTTCATCCGTTACTCTAAGTGAGTAATAGATGAAGGGTTTATTTTATTCTTGAATCGCTTTTGCACCAATATCATGGCGATAAAAGGTCCCGGTTGTATCAGCCTCATCTAACATCTGATAGACCTTAGTTTGCGCCTCTTTTAAAGTTGCACCAGAAGCTTCAACTAGATAAACTCTGCCGCCGTTAGTTACTAAGCGACCGTCTTCTTCGGCAACACCTGCATAATAGACATTGCCTTCTGTGAACTCAGGAATGACTTGCCCTTTTTGATACTCCCCAGGATAGCCATCTGCAGCCACGACCACTCCCAAAGAATAACCAGTTTTTTGCCAAGAGATTTCAGGGGTTTTACCATTTAATAAATCTGAAATAATTTTCGCTAGATCACTTTCTAAACGCTGCAGGACCACTTGGGTTTCTGGATCGCCAAAGCGAGCATTAAATTCGATAACCTTAGGGCCCGCTTCTGTTGCGATTAAACCCGCATATAAAATCCCTGTAAAATCGCGGCCCTCAGCTAATAAGCCAGCAGCGGCAGGCTTCAAAATCTTTTCGATGGCTTCTGTTACCATCGCTTCTGGAATTTGTGGCACCGGTGCATAAGCGCCCATTCCGCCAGTATTTGGACCTAAGTCATTGTCATAGGCCCGTTTATGATCTTGGGCAATCACCATTGGATAAACCTCTTGATTGCGAACAAAAGCCAATAGTGAAAATTCTTCCCCGGCTAAAAATTCTTCGACAACTACCTTGGCTCCGGATGCCCCGAATTTATTATCCTCCAGCATATCTTTTAAAGCAGCCGTCGCTTCTTCTATGGTCAATGCCACGACAACTCCCTTGCCTGCAGCTAATCCATCCGCTTTAATTACAATGGGAGCACCCATTTTTTCAACATATTCTTTAGCTTTTTCAAACTCATAAAAGGTTTGGTAGGCACCTGTTGGAATTTGATATTTGGTCATAATTTCTTTCGCAAAATCCTTTGAACCTTCAATCATCGCCGCAGCCTTTTTCGGACCAAAGGCTTTCAGACCAGCCGCTGCGAAATCATCGACAATTCCATTTAATAAAGGAACCTCTGGACCGATAAAACTCCAGTCGATTTGCTGATCTTTGGCAAAAGCAATTAACGTCGCATGGTCATCTTCAGCAATATCGACAATTTGAATACCGTTTTTGATCATGCCAGCATTTCCCTTTGCACAAAATACTTGGTCAACAAGAGGACTTTGTAAAAATTTCTGACAGATGACATGTTCCCGACCACCTGAGCCGATTACTAAAATATTTAATCCCATGATTTCCTCCAATTTTAAAAAGGTCTGCAGCAGCGGTCACTTAAGCCTTTGCTACAGACCTTAATTTTAAATTTAGGAGAGCGCAGCAAAATCTAGCGCTCTCTATAAGATTTTAATGTCTAAAATGTCTGATGTCGGTGAAGACCATCGCAATGCCATATTTGTTGGCCATATCAATTGACTCTTGGTCCCGAATGCTGCCACCAGGTTGAACGATGGCTTTGATGCCATGTTCTGCTGCATATTCGACACTGTCACCCATTGGGAAATAAGCATCTGAGGCCAAAACAGCTTCTGAAATGCGGTCGCCTGCTTGTTCGATGGCGATTTTCACTGAGCCCACTCGATTCATTTGACCTGCACCGATGCCCAAAGTCTGATGATTATTTGCCACGACAATCGCATTGGATTTCACATGCTTAACAGCTCTCCAAGAAAATTCTAAGGCTTTTAATTCCTCTGCTGAAGGTTGGCGCTCGGTCACAACTTGCCATTCACTAGCGACTTCTTTGACCGTATCTTGGTCTTGCACTAATAGTCCGCCTAAAACAGAAACAGTCTCAACACCAGCAGCTTTAGCTTTTTCAGAAAAATCTAGAGTCATTAAACGGAGATTTTTCTTCTTGGCTAAAATATCATAGGCATCATCAGTAAAGCTTGGCGCAATGATAATTTCTAAAAATAATTCATGCATTTTACTAGCTGTCTCTAAATCGACTTCTCCATTCAAAACAATGATACCACCGAAAATTGAAACAGGATCAGCCTCATAAGCATAATCGTAGGCTTCTAAAATAGTTGCCCCTGTACCAATACCGCAAGGATTCATATGTTTGACCGCCACCACAGTTGGCTCTTCAAATTCTCTAGCAATCCGAATCGCTGCATCAGCATCTCGAATATTATTATAAGACAATTCTTTTCCGTGAAGCTGTTTTGCTTGGGCTATTGAAAAAGCAACCGGTAGGCCGCTTTGATAAAAGGCAGCCTCTTGGTGGCTATTTTCCCCATAGCGGAGCGTTTGTTTCAAATCATAAGTCAGCGTCAAGCTCTCCGGTGTTTCCTCTGCAACTAAGTCTGTAAGGTAACCGGCAATTAGCGCATCATAAGCTGCTGTATGGCGGAAAACTTTAGCCGCCAAGCGTTGCCGTGTTGAAAGAGTTGTCGCATTTAATTCTTGCAGCTCATCTAAAACGACTTGATAATCTAAAGGATCTACAACGACTGTCACTGCTGCATGATTTTTAGCAGCGGACCGAAGCATGCTTGGTCCACCAATATCAATATTTTCAATGGCTTCAGCTTCGGTAACATCGGCTTTCAAAATCGTTTCTTTAAAAGGATATAGATTCACCACGACTAAATCAATTGGCTGAATGTCGTGATCAGCCATCGCCTGCATGTGACTCTCTACATCACGACGGCCCAATAAGCCACCATGAATTTTGGGATGCAAGGTTTTAACCCGGCCATCCATCATTTCTGGAAAACCAGTCACATCATCGATGGCGATTGTTGCTAATCCAGCGTCCTCCAAAGCTTTTTTTGTGCCTCCGGTTGAAATAATTTCAATCCCTAAGGCCGTTAAACCTTTGGCAAACTCGACGATACCGTTTTTATCAGATACACTGATTAATGCTCTCATGAACTATTTGCTCCTTACCTTTATCTATGATAAATTCGTTTATTTAAAGTTTTCTGCTATGACTTTAGCAACCACCTGCGGATAAAGCTGGTGTTCTAGGGCATGAATTTTTTCCTCTAAAGACTCGAGGGTATCATCCTCACTGACAGTAACTTTCCCTTGGGCAATAATTGGTCCGGTATCAACACCATCATCAATAAAATGAATGGTCACACCAGTCTCCGTGACGCCAGCTTCAAAGGCGTCTTGAATCCCATGCAATCCGGGAAAATCCGGCAGCAATGAAGGATGGATATTGATAATCCGATTGGGATATGCCTTTAAAAGCGTGTCACCAATAATTCGCATATAACCCGCCAGTAAAACTAAATCAATTTCTTTATCCATTAGCAGTTGCAAAAGAGTTACTTCATAGGCTTTTTTTGAAGCAAAATTCTTCGGTGAAAAGCTTCTTGCCTCAATCCCTAGCTGTTGGCTCCGCTCCAAAACATAAGCTTTTGGTTGATCACTAAAAAGTAAGAGTAACTCACCAGCAATGTTCCCTTTTTGGAAGGCTTCCGCTAAAACTTGAAAATTGCTACCATTACCCGAAGCTAAGACTGCAACTTTGGGCCTAGTCATTTTTTAATACCACAGCTTCATTGGTTTTATCAACCACTTGCCCGATTTCAAAATAAACCTCATGGGCGTCAGTTAATGCTTGCTTAGTTGCAGCGGCTTTATCCGGTGCGACAGCCAAGACCATACCAATACCCATATTGAAAATTTCATACATTTCTAAAGCAGGAATTTTACCGTATTTTTCTAAAGCTGTAAAAATTGGTAACACCGGCCATGAACCTAGTTTGATTTCTGCTGCTAAGTTTGCTGGCAGCATGCGGGGAATATTTTCAACAAAACCGCCGCCGGTGATATGAGCGATACCATTGACCAATTGCTTTTTGACTAAAGGCAACAAGGCATTGACATAAATTTTGGTCGGCGTTAACAGTTCAGCCCCTAGCGTTTTACCATCTAATTCAGGTAGCTCGGCTTGTCCGTCAAATTTATTTTCCTCAAAGAACACCTTGCGAACCAAAGAATAACCATTGGAATGGATGCCAGTTGAAGGCAGGCCCAATAAGATGTCGCCTGCTGCAATTTTTTCACCAGTCACGAGGTTGCTCTTTTCCGCAACGCCAACTGCAAAGCCCGCTAAATCATAATCGTTTTCATCGTACATGCCGGGCATTTCAGCAGTCTCGCCACCGATTAAAGCAGCACCGGCCTGCAAGCAGCCTTCTGCGACACCAGCCACAACTTGTTCCAAACGAGCAGGAATATTTTTTCCTGTAGCAATATAATCTAAAAAGTATAACGGCTCGGCTCCTTGAGCAACGATGTCATTGACACACATCGCGACACAGTCAATCCCAATTGTATCGTGCTTGTCCTCTTGGATAGCTACCATTAATTTGGTGCCCACACCATCTGTTCCCGAAATTAAAACTGGTTCCTTCACATCCACCTGAGATAAATCAAAACAACCGCCGAAACCGCCTAGAGCTCCCATCACTCCTAGACGCTCGGTTTTTTTGACATGTTTTTTTATTCGTTCGACTACTTCATAACCAGCTTCGACATCAACGCCGGCTTTTGCATAGGCATTCGCCATTAGACTTCCTCTTCTCTTTAATAGAATGAAACATGTTCCTTCAATGACGCCAAATAACGATCTTCATAATCATATAATGGCGTTGGATAATCGCCGTTAAAATAGGCCATACACAACCCAGAATAAGGCGCATCAAAATTTAGGCCAATCGCATCAATTAATCCCTGTTCACTTAAATAACTCAAGCTATCAGCAGTAATCACATCACGAATTTCATCAACTGTATGATTTGCGGCAATCAATTCTTTACGGGTTTGAATATCAATCCCATAAAAACAAGGATAACGCAATGGCGGCGAAGCAATTCTGACATGGACTTCTTTTGCGCCGGCTTCTTTTAATAATTGCACAATGCGCTTACTGGTCGTGCCCCGCACAATCGAATCATCCACCATGATGACCCGCTTGCCTTCAACAACGCCTCGAACCGCTGAAAGTTTCATCCGCACGCCCTGCTCTCGTAGCTCTTGTGTCGGCTGAATAAAAGTTCTGGCAATGTATTGGTTTTTCACCAGCCCCATTTCATAGGGAATCCCACTGGCTTCAGCGTAGCCACTGGCAGCCGATAAAGAAGAATTCGGTACGCCGACAACCATATCAGCTTCGACTGGTGCTTCTTCGGCCAAAATGCGGCCCATATTTTTTCGTGCAGTATGGACATTGACACCGGCAATATTTGAATCAGGACGGGCAAAATAAATATATTCCATCGAACAAATGGAATGCTGAGTATCCTCGGTGTATTTGTCATAATGAATCCCCTCATCATCAACAATTACAATTTCTCCCGGATTGACATCACGAATAAATTCAGCACCGATTACTTCTAAGGCACATGTTTCTGAGGCAATCACATAGGCGCCGTTTTTCATTTGGCCAATCGATAATGGCCGAAATCCATTAGGGTCAAGGGCGGCAATCATGCAGTCTTCCTGCATTAAAAGATAAGCAAAGCCCCCTTTGACTTGGTTCAACGCTTCTTTTAACTGATCCAAAAATTCCCGTTTAGGACTGGTGCGAATCAGATGCATCAAAATTTCCGTATCGGAATTAGAATGAAAAATGGCGCCGAGTTTTTCTAAATTGGTTCTTAGCGTTTTGGCATTAGTCAAATTGCCATTATGAGCTAAGCCAACTGAACCGTCGTAAAATTTAAATAAAAACGGCTGAATATTATCGACACTGCCATTGCCGGCAGTCGCATAGCGGACATGCCCGATTGCGGCATTGCCTTGCAGGCGGTCTAAAATTCGTTCGTCTTTAAAAACTTCTGACAACAATCCTAAGTCACGGTAGCCGTCTAGTTTGCCTTGATGATTGGCAACGATACCGGCGCCTTCTTGCCCTCTGTGTTGCAGGCTATGGAGACCAAAATAGGTGACGCGGGCGGCATCCGGGTGACCCCAGACGCCAAACACGCCACATTCTTCGTTTAGACTTTTTACTTCATAAGACATGGAATAGCTTCCTCCCAAAGTTGGTTCGCTTCCTTCGTCGCAACATCAATTAAGCCGTCTTCGGCGGTAAGTTTAATTTGTGGCATTTGAGTAACTTTACCAATTAAAGTCATCGGTACTTTTTCAGACTTCAACAAGTCTTCAAAAGCAGTTTGATTTTCTGGCGCCACTGAAATTACAAAGCGAGATTGGGTTTCTGAAAAAAGATTCGCTTGAGGTATAGAAATGCTGGCCTCGACCCCTAAATTATTTTTGAAGCTGGCTTCGGCGATAGCAACAGCCAAACCACCCTCAGCACAATCGTGAGCACTGGCAACTAAACCGGCTTGAATCGCTTTTAAGACCGCTGCTTGATTGGCTTTTTCGACAGCCAAATCAAAGTCCATCAAACGCCCTTCAATTTTGCCTAATTGCATTTTTTGCAATTCAGAACCGTTAAAATCAGCTTTAGTGTCACCAATTACATAAACTAAGTCATCAGCTTTTTTAAATTCCTGTGTGGTGATGTCTTCTAAGTTTTTAATTAAACCAACCATGCCAATCATCGGCGTTGGGTAAATCGCTTTGCCGTTTGTTTCATTGTACAAAGAAACATTACCGGAAATAACCGGCGTATCCAACATACTACAAGCGGCAGAAATTCCGTCAGCAGAAGTCCATAATTCCCAGAAGCCCTCTGGTTTGTCTGGTGAGCCGTAGTTTAAACAGTCGGTAATTGCTAAAGGCTGGCCGCCACTAGCGACAATATTTCTGGCAGCTTCTGCTACGGCAATTTGTCCGCCAATTTCTGGGTTTAAATACAAATAGCGTGCGTTACAATCAGTGGTCATCGCCAAAGCTTTATTCGTGCCGCGAACACGTAAAACGGCCGCATCACTACCTGGGCGCACTACGGTATTTGTGCGAACCTGTGAATCATATGTTTCATAAATCATTCTCTTAGAAGCAATCGTTGGCTGTTGCAATAAAGCCATCAAAGTTTGTGAGGCATCAAAAATTGCTGGTTGAAAATCATTCATCTCAGCAAATTCTTGAATGCGGGCAGGCTCTTTGCGTTCTTTATTGTAAACCGGCGCATCTTCTGCTAAAGCGTCAACTGGTAGATTCGCTACTTCAACGCCTTTGTGGAATAAGCGATACAAACCATCATCGGTTACTTCACCGATGGTCACCGCATCTAAGTCATACTTTTCAAATAATTCAACCACTTCAGCCTCATGCCCTTGCTCGACACAAATCAGCATTCTTTCCTGAGATTCAGACAACATCATTTCATAAGGCGTCATATTAGTTTCCCGTTGCGGTACATCGTCTAAATACAATTTCAAACCAGAACCGGCCTTTGAAGCCATCTCTGAACTTGAAGAAACTAAACCAGCGGCTCCCATGTCTTGGATGCCGACTAAAATATCAGCGTGATCTAAAATTAATTCTAAGCAGGCTTCTAATAAAAGTTTTTCCATAAAAGGGTCGCCGACTTGGACGGCTGAACGTTGTTGTTCTTCCCCTTCAACGAATTCTTCCGAGGCGAAGGTCGCACCGTGAATGCCATCCCGACCAGTTTTAGCACCGACATACATAATCGAATTGCCAACACCTTTGGCTTGACCCTTTTGAATATCTTTATGGTCAATTAAACCAACACACATTGCATTGACTAAAGGGTTTCCTTCATAACAAGGATCAAAAGCCACTTCACCACCAACTGTCGGAATGCCGATACAATTTCCGTAGCCGCTGATACCGTGAACCACTTCTTCTAATAAATATTTGGTGCGGGCATTGTCCAATTCACCAAAACGCAATGAATCTAAAACAGCAATTGGTCGAGCTCCCATGCTAAAAATGTCGCGAATGATACCACCCACACCAGTGGCCGCACCTTCATAAGGTTCGACTGCCGATGGATGGTTGTGGCTTTCCGCTTTAAAGACAACCGCCTGATTGTCGCCGATATCCACAATACCCGCGCCTTCTCCTGGACCCTGCAGAACTTGCGGGCCGCTTGTCGGAAATTTTCTAAGAACGGGTTTGGAATTTTTATAAGAACAATGTTCGCTCCACATTACCGAGAATAAACCCGTCTCTGTGTAATTAGGTAAACGGCCGAGGATATCTTCTGAAATCATCCGGTATTCTTCATCGGTTAAGCCCCATTGTGCATAAATCTTTTGATCTTTAATCTCTTGGCCAGTTGGTTCTGTGATTGTTTTCATTTAAGCTGTGACCCTCCCGAAATTTTTCAACATTGACGCAAAGAATTTTCTGCCGTCCTCTGAACCCAACAGACTTTCCATCGCTCGTTCTGGATGGGGCATCATGCCCATCACATTACCGGCTTTATTGGTGATGCCGGCAATTGCTTCGACACTCCCGTTAATATTTTCACCTTCATAGGTAAAGACAATCTGATTGTTAGCTTTTAATTCCGCTAAAGTCGCCTCGTCACAGTAATAATTGCCATCGTTATGAGCAACGGGAATCTGAATCACTTCACCGGCTTCGTATTCTGAAGTGAAGTTTGTCTGATTATTTTCAACTTTTAAAGGAACTGTTTTGCAGATAAAATGTAGCGAATCATTTCTTCTTAAAGCCCCCGGCAATAAACCAGCTTCTGTTAAGACTTGGAAACCATTGCAAGTACCAAAGACTGGTTTGCCTTCTTCAGCAAAGCGCACCACTTCTGACATGATGGCAGAAAAGCGAGCAATCGCACCACAGCGTAGGTAGTCACCATAGGAAAAACCTCCTGGTAATAAGACGCCGTCAAAACCAGCTAGGCTCTTTGCATCATGGCGCACGTATTCAGCATCGGCTCCCATGATATCTTTGATTGCCCATAACATATCCATATCGCAGTTTGAACCAGGAAAAACGATCACTGCAAATTTCATGTTAAACTTCCTCCAATTCAGCAATTTCGTAACGGTAGCTTTCCATATTGACGTTGGCCAATAATTTATCACAAACTTCTTCAATCATCGCTTCAACTGGACGGTCGCTTTTCGCAACTTTCATTTCAAAGTATTTCCCAATCCGAATCTCTTCAATTTCTTCGTAGCCCATCCGATGGACTGCACCTTTCACGGCTTCTCCTTGAGGGTCTAAAACTGAATCCTTGTATGTAACATAAACTTTAACGAAATACATGAGTTTGCTCCTTTTATTGTGTAGTTGATTTATTGTGAAATTTTTTCTAAACGATCTAAGACTTCTTGATAGATGGGAACTAAATCCCCTAAGTCGCGGCGGTAAATATCTTTATCCAAATGTTCACCAGAATCTATATCCCACAAACGACAAGTATCGGGAGAAATTTCATCTGCTAATAAAATTCCGTCTGCTGTGCGGCCGACTTCAATTTTAAAATCGATTAATTGAATGCCGATGTTTTTAAATAAATTAAGCAACGCTTTATTGACAGCAAAAGCAATCGTTTTGATTTGATCGATTTCTTCTTGCGTGGCGATGTCTAGCACTAAGACATGGTCATCATTAATCATTGGATCATCTAAGGCATCTTCTTTGAAATAAAATTCGAGGATTGGAAAGTTTAAAGGTGTTCCTTCAGGGATTGCTAGGCGTTTTGAAAAACTGCCGGCAGCTACATTGCGGACGACAACTTCAAGGGGAATAATGTCGACCTTTTTTATTAATTGTTCGGTTTCTGAGAGGATTTCTTGGAAATGATTGGGAATATTGTTTTTGTTTAGCTCATCAAAAATACGGCTGGTAATCTGATTGTTCAGTTGGCCCTTTCCTTGAATCGCATCTTTCTTGGCACCGTTTAAAGCTGTTGCTTGATTCAGGTATTCAACCCATAAGATATCAGGATTGTCCGTACGATAAAGTTTTTTGGCTTTGCCTTCATATAGCAGTTCCAATTTTTCCACGGGTGGTTTGCTCCTTTTTCATCAATTATTTCTAAAAACACGAAATATTTTCTGCCTATATTGTAACAACGGAAAAAATCTTGGTCAACGATTTTCTTGACGTTTTAATAATTCTATTAGAAAAACGTTCGTGTTTTCAGCAAAGATAAAAGCAGGCTTATTATGGTAACGTTTACTATGCTTTCTGGATATGATATAGTACCAATAGAATTGCATTTGCGGATGGAGGATTTGGATGAATAATTCGTGGCAAACGGCTCAGGATTTTTTACAAAGCTTAGCGGATGAGGAAAAAAATCGCTTATACAATGATCTTTTGGCGATTTCCCGCGTCCATGAAAAAAACCAAGATGTCAAACACTACTCTTTACGGAAAATCCGTCGCGCTAGTCGCCGGCTTTTTAACGACAAGAAAAAACATTTTGAGTATAAAAATGACAATCATTGCTTAGTGATTGAACAAATTCAAGAACAGCATTGGTTGAAGACCTGTTACAATCTGACGGTCTCTTTTGATGATCAGGATTTGAACATGACCTTTGTGGAGTCTTTAGAAAAAGAACTCCGGAAAAACATGCTGGAAAACAATTTACAACCTGCATAATACTAATCAATTCGCCAAGCCTGTCAGCTCATGTTGCAGACTTGGCTTTTTTGTTAGTCAAAAAAATTGCACCTTAGTAAAGAGTCCGCTAAAATTTTCTTAAAGGTGGTGTAAAAATGGAACGTGTCAAAGAATTTCTAACCATTAAACGCATTATTGGGATTGTGGTGAGTCTTTTTGTAATTGTTTTTGCCTTTCAAAACTGGACGCCAGTGACCATTGATTTTATTTTCTTTTCTGTCCGCTGTCCCCTCTTAGTTCTGATTTTAATCCTGTTTATCTTAGGGATTGCAATTGGCTGGTTGATGAAGCGCAAGGATGTTAAAACAGCGGCTAAAGCCCGTAAATAAAAAATTGCGCCCTCAGCTAGCTGAAGGCGCAATTTTTTTATGCTCCTAAACCGACCCGATCAAAAATCACGTCGACATTTTTTAAATGATGATGATAATCAAAGGCGTCATCTAAATCTGCCTTGGTTAAAACATCCATAATTTTGGCATCTTCTTCTAATAACGGTCTAAAGTCAGTTTGGTTATCCCAAGCTAAGGCTGTCTTCGGCTGAACCAAATCATAAGCCTCTTCTCTAGTCATGCCGCTGTCAATTAATTTTAGCATCACCCGTTGGCTGTAAATCAGGCCAAAAGTAGCCTGCATATTGCGTTGCATATTTTCTGGGAAGACTGTCAAGTTTTTGACAATATTACCAAAACGATTCAACATATAATCCAATAAAATTGTAGTATCCGGAATGATAATCCGCTCCGCTGACGAATGGGAAATATCTCTTTCATGCCAAAGGGAAACATTTTCATAAGCAGTCACCATATGTCCGCGAATCACACGCGCTAAGCCTGCCATATTTTCTGACCCAATTGGGTTGCGTTTATGGGGCATTGCAGAAGAGCCCTTTTGTCCTTTGGCAAAAAATTCTTCGACTTCGCGGGTTTCTGATTTTTGCAGGCCGCGGATTTCTGTGGCAAATTTTTCAATACTTGTCGCAATTAAGGCCATAGCGGCAAAATATTCTGCGTGCAAGTCTCTTGGTAAGACTTGCGTTGAAATATCCTGCGGACGAATGCCTAACTGGGTACAAACATAGTCTTCGACGAAGGGTGGAATATTTGCAAAAGTTCCGACGGCACCAGAAATCTTGCCGGCTTCAACTCCTTTGGCTGCATGTTCAAACCGTTCAATATTACGTTTCATTTCAGAATACCACAGCGCTAATTTCAAGCCAAAAGTCGTTGGCTCTGCATGGACGCCATGAGTCCGGCCCATCATCACCGTGTATTTATGTTCTTTAGCTTTTTTTCCGATAATTTCTGTGAAGTTTTTCAAATCTTGTCGCAAAATGTCATTGGCTTGTTTCATCAAATAGCCATAAGCTGTATCAACCACATCGGTACTAGTTAAGCCATAGTGAACCCATTTACTTTCTTCCCCAAGACTTTCAGAAACTGCCCGGGTAAAGGCCACCACATCATGGCGAGTAGTTTCTTCAATCTCTAAAATGCGGTCAATATCAAAAGTCGCTTTTTCACGAATTTTTTTGACATCCTCAACGGGAATTTCACCTAGTTCAGCCCACGCCTCATCTGCTAAAATTTCCACCTCAAGCCACGCTTGATAACGATTTTGATCTGTCCAAATTGCTCCCATTTCTGGGCGAGTATAACGCTCTAACATCTTGTCTGCTCCTTTATCATAAATAAAATATTAATCCCAAATTTTTGTTTGGTAAACTTCTTCCAATGTTTCTTCGACATTGTCCGTTAAAATGGTGATATGCCCCATCTTGCGGCCTTTTTTAGCTTCGGCTTTCCCGTAATAATGAAATTGCCAAGCCGGTTTTTGCGAAATTAAATTGTAGGTTTCTAATAAAGCTTCCCCTAAGACATTGACCATAACGGCACTCTCTAGCAATTGGACTTCAGGCAAAGGCCAATTGCAGATGCCGCGAATATGCATATCAAATTGACTGACGTTGCAGGCTTCAATTGTATAATGACCGGAATTATGCGGCCGAGGTGCTAACTCATTGACATAGATGCCACCATTTTTTGTTAAAAACATTTCCACTGCTAGAACTCCCGATAAATCTAAGGCTTCGGCGATTACTTTGGCAATCCGTTGAGCTTCTTCAGTGATTTCATCATTGATGCGAGCTGGTGCAATAGTTTCATGTAAAATATTATTCCGATGAATATTTTCGACGACTGGAAAAACTTGATAGTCTTCACCGTTACCGGCAACCATCACTGAAATTTCTTTTTCAAAGGGAATCCATGCTTCTAAAACACAAGTTCCTTTACGGAGTAAATTCATGCCTGAAGCTAAGTCGCTAGAGCTATAGATGACATGTTGCCCTTTGCCGTCATACCCGCCCCTTGTCGTTTTTAAAACACAAGGGTAACCGATACTGTCAATTTCATCTAGAATATCTGACGGATTGATAATCGTCGCATGGGGGGCAATAATAATATCATTTTCCTCTAAAAAAGTTTTTTCTAAAATGCGGTCTTGGGTGATTGCTAATAAATCTGTTCCTTGAGGCAGGGGAACAAGTTCTTCGACGGCTACCAGGGCAGCCACATCGACATTTTCAAATTCATAAGTCACGACATCTGAGCGTTTGGCTAATTTTTCAAGGGCTGTAATGTCGCTGTATTCGGCTTTAATTTGCCAATCAGCAACTTGCGCTGCCGGACAATTTTCCACCGGATCTAATACTCCGACCCGAAAGCCCATTTCTTTGGCGCTAATCGCCATCATTCTGCCTAATTGGCCGCCACCGACAATTCCGATAACGGCGCCGGGCAATAATGCTTTATCCAAGTTGATCACTACTTTCCAGCACTGCTGCTGTCATTTTTTTGCGTTTGTCTGAAATTCTTTCGGCAATATCTAAATCATACATGGAAAGCATTTGGGCTGCAAGCAAGCCAGCGTTCGTGGCACCGGCTTTTCCGATGGCAGTGGTCGCTACCGGTACACCGCCGGGCATTTGAACAATTGACAATAAAGAATCCAAGCCGTTTAATGTTCGGGATTGCACCGGCACGCCGATGACTGGCAAGGTTGTTTTCGCCGCGACCATTCCCGGTAAATGAGCTGCTCCACCAGCGCCGGCGATAATCACTTTAATCCCCCGCTGACGAGCATTTTCTGCAAAGGAAAACATTAAATCCGGAGTTCGATGGGCTGAAACTACTTTTTTTTCATAGGGTATTGCTAATTCTTCGAGACTTTCACAGGCGTGCTTCATGGTTTCCCAATCTGAAGTACTACCCATAATAACTGCAACTTGTGGCGTCATGTTTTTCGCTCCCTTTACTTATTCATCCATATTCTAGCAACAATCTATTTAGCTTGTCAAAATAATATCGAATGTTTTATAAATAAAAATAAAAATTGTTCGTAAATTTTTCGATAGATTTTTGTGGAAAATTTTTTTAGAAAAAAATCACCCTCTGAACTGTCAGAAGGTGAAACAAATTTAAAATTAAACGTGACTGGTTTCACTGAAATCCGGCGCTTCATCTTGCACGCCATTAAATATCAAATTTAAAATGATGGCAGCAAAACTTGACATCACAATACCGTTACCAGCAAACATTTGGACTGTTTCCGGCAATTGGACAAAAATTTGCGGCATCACATTGAAGCCCAAGCCAAAGCCAAGAGACACAGCGATAATCAAGAGATTTTTATCGTTGGCAAAATTAATTTTTGATAGCATGCGCATGCCTTGGACAGCAACCATCCCAAACATCACCAGCATACCACCGCCTAAAACTGGATCAGGAATGATCTGGGCCAAGGCACCGATTTTCGGAAACAGGCCGAGAATAATTAAAAAGATAGCTGAAAAATAAATTGGCTTTTTGGTTTTAATACCCGACAGCTGAACTAAACCAACGTTTTGAGAAAATCCCGTATAAGGAAAAGTATTGAAGATACCACCGAGGATTACGGCCAATCCCTCTGCCCGATAACCTTTTTTCAGTTCAGTTTCACCGATTTTTTTGCCGGTGATATCCCCTAAGGCAAAATAAACCCCAGTGGATTCCACCATGCTGACAATCGAAATGATAATCATCAATAAAATAGACCAAATATCAAAGGTCGGCATCCCAAAATAAAAGGGCTGCGGCAAATGGAAAACCGGCGCTTCACCTATGGCGCTGAAATCCACCAAGCCCATGAGAATCGCAATTACCGTGCCGCCAACTAAACCAACTAAAACGGCAATCGAACGTAAAAAGCCTTTTGCAAAAATCTGCAACAAAATAATCAATAAAATTGTAATAAATGCTAAAGCTAAAAAGCTCGGGTCGCCGAAATTTGCTGCTGTTGCACTGCCGCCGCCCATTTTTTCAATGGCAACGGGAATTAAAGTCAACCCAATTGTTGTAATGACTGTCCCGGTCACAATCGGTGGAAATAGTTTTTTCACCTTAGAAAAGACACCAGCAATCAACACTACAAAAATACCCGCAACAATTATCGCCCCATACATCGCACCGATGCCCTTTTGGCTGCCGATAATAATCAATGGCGCGACTGCTTGAATGGCACAGCCTAAAACCACCGGCAGGCCAATCCCGAAAAACTTAGTGACTGTTAATTGCAATAAGGTCGCCACGCCACACATAAAAATATCAATTGAAATTAAATAAGTCATCTGCTCTTGATTAAAACCTAAGCCTTGACCGATTAATAAAGGAACTGCAACAGCTCCGGCATACATCGCCAATAAATGCTGCAACCCTAAAACAGCCGCTTTTCCATTTTGTCTTTCCATCAATTAAGCATCTCCTTCTAAGAATTCTACTGCGCCATCTTTAAAGCCGCTGATTCTCGCTAAACTGACTACGGGTAAGCCCATATCTTCAATCAGCTGGCGGCCTCCTTGGAAGGATTTTTCAATCACGATACCGATGCCGACAACCTCTGCTCCGGCTTGCTGGCACAATTCAATCAAGCCTTTAGCTGCTTGACCATTGGCTAAAAAGTCATCAATGATTAAGACCTTATCTGTTTCATTTAAAAACTTTTTCGAAATCGAAACTGTGCTGGTGACCTGCTTAGTGAAGGAATAGACTTCAGCAGTCAACAATTCTTCATTCATCGTTAGGCTTTTCGCTTTGCGGGCATAAATCATTGGCACCTGCAATTTTTGCGCGGTAAAAATAGCTGGGGTAATCCCAGAAGCCTCGATGGTTACCACTTTGGTAATCTGCTGACCTTTAAAGGCGTCAGCAAAAACGCCGCCAATCGCCGCCATCAAATCGGGATCGACTTGGTGGGTTAAAAAGCTATCCACCTTCAACACATCTTGATTTAAAACTAAGCCGTCTTTTTTGATTCTAGATACTAGCTCTTCCACTTTTTTCCTCCTTGGGAATTTTCCCGTTAAAAATATTACTAAATCAGCACAACTACAAAAAAGGTCCCGCTCTGCTACTTCTTAAAGTAAGCAAAAAAAGCGTGGACCTTCCTTTTTTTGCTTATAGTCCGGTGTTTACGGCACCGGGTAGAGACTGTCAACCAGATTTTGACGATATACAAGCAGTGATTTAGTTTTGAATAAAAGCTATTATGAAATTATATAACAAAAAAAGCAAGAAATTTTCTTGCCTTTTTAGCATTTTTTCATTTTAAATTTTCTTTCTCCTGTTTGCGGTACTTTTCCATCTTGTAGCTGAAGAGGTCGCCGCTTGATGGTGGCGTATAAGTAATCGCATTGGCACCAGCGCGAATGGTCTCCAAAATATTTTCATCACTAGGGCCGCCGGTTGCAATAATCGGCAGCTCAGGATATTTTTTTCGGAAGTGGGCGACCGTTTCTGCCGTCTCTTTACCGGCACTAATATTGATGATCGTGACGCCGGCCTTCAATTTTTCTTCAATTTCGGTATAAATTGACGTCACCGTCGCAATCACGGGGATATCGACCACTTTACAGACTTCGATAACGGTATCTAAAGGCGTCGGGCCATTTAAAACCACGCCCAATGACCCCTGCGCTTCAGCAAACATACTCATGTACATACTGCGGGCACCTTGTGTCGTCCCTCCGCCAACGCCAGAGAAAACGGGAATATCGGCGGCCTCAATAATACTTTTGGTAATCGCCGGATGAGGCGTAAAAGGATAGACAGCAATGACTGCATTGGCATCTGTGTTGCGGATAATAGCAATGTCTGTGGTAAAAATAATCGATTTAATTTTTTTACCGAAAAATGAAATGCCGCTAGCTTCGCGAATCACTTGCGGAACCCGCACTAAATCTTGTTTTAGCTCCGTCATAATTTCAGGAATTTTTTTCTTTTCCATGCTGCCACTTCCTTTCAATTTTAAGTTTGATCATATAGATTTAATTGATTTTCTTCGATGACTGCAATAATTTTTGCAGCATAATCGGGATCTGTTGCATACCCTGCCGTCTGTAAGGCCGCAGCGGCTTCTTGATAGGTTTGAGCCGCTAAAACTTCTGTATACAAACTTGGATTCCAAGAAACACCATTCACGAATAATTGTGTGTGATCATCAAGGGATTCATTCCAATCGTTGTAAACGCGAAAGTCCCCTTGAATAGTAATCCACTCTTCATTGACAAATTCCATTGTTTCTAAGGTGACCGAGGATTCGCCCTCTGAAGCTTTGATGCCAAAAAGATTATGATACTCACTGGCTAAAGAGCTTTGACCCCAATCGGATTCTAAAATCGCCTGCCCTAAGATAATGCTGGGTAAAATACCATATTGATTTTGCAGCTCTTGGGCATGGGGCACTAAAGTCGTAATAAACTCAGTATGACTCAGTTCAACCGGATCTTCACTAACCGTTTCTGGTGCACTAGTCGCTAACGAAAAAATCGAATACAAAAAAGCAGCCCCGACCACGGACAGTAAAAAAATAGTCATAATGATTTTTTCTAGCGTCAGATTTTGTCCCGACCTGCGGACTTTTCTTGCCATAAATTCTCCGTTCTTAACTAAATAAAGCTAAATATTCTTCCAAAGTTAAATTGTGATTGGTGATATATTCGGCTGAAGCCACTCCAACATAGCGCAGATGCCATGGCTCATAAGTGATGCCAGTAATATCCTCCCGACCTTCAGGATAGCGGATAATAAAACCGTATTGCGCACAGTTAGCGGCTAGCCATTGAGCAGCCGGTTGCTGACCAAACAGCGGGTCTAACATATCGCTAGCATAATTAGAATAATTATTATACCAATCACTGTCAACTACATCGATTGCCAGTCCCGTATGATGTTCACTATAGCCTGGTTGTGTCACCTGAACATTCGTTTCTTCAACCGCCTGCTCATAAGAAATATTTTCCTCACTCATTCGCCGATTTACCGAAGCGTCGTACACCTGTTGCTGATCGGCAACAGAACGAAAGGCGGACACAACAACTAACGGATAACCGGCAGCCTCGGCCGCACTCGCCAATTGATTATAGGCATCGACAATCCGACCGTCTACCTCTTCAGAACCAGAGATTGCAGTCAGCTGATCGGCAGCTACTTCTTCAGCTATTTGATTATTAGGACCAACTAAAACTAAATCCCAATCCGTCGGTGATACCGCCGGTAAATCACTAGCAGTTGGCGTCTCACTGGTGGAAGTGGTTGTCGACTCACTGGTGGCTGTTCGCTGCTGATTAGCAACAATCGTCGTGCCCTGGGTCCAGACAAAAATTTGCGCCCCTAGAAAAAGGGCGCCGATAAACGCTCCTAAAAAAATAAATCCAAAAACAAAACGTTTCTTACTCAGTTTCTTCAACTAACTGCCTCATCATCTTTCGTATAGGTTTCCACTAGATTTTCATTGACCCAATCCAGTAAGGGTACTTCGGCTTTTTCAATTTGTTGTTGAATCATCGAAGGTAAACGGAAACTTAAAATATCATCATAGCCCCATTCGCCGTATTTCACCGTAACCCGGATATTAATAAAAGGATTTACCTTCGGGCTTTCCTTAGCAGGCGCAATTAATTCCACCTCAGCTAAATCCCCCGCAAGCCATTTTTTAGCAATCGCCGTTTTGATATGGCGATACTCTTGAACAGCGGTATTGCGTTTTTCAGGAAATAAAATTGTTTGCCGCAGGACCTTTTGTAAAACGAGCCACTCATAATCAGTGAATAAATTTTTAATCTTCTGCAGGTTTTCAGCCGATAAATTCACCTGACCTTCCTTCCAGTCCAACCAATTTTTTTCTGTGATTGCTAATTGTTCAGTATAAAATTGAACCTCTGACTCAAACTCCTCTAAAATTGTACTTAAGACAATTCTGACATAAACTTGATGCATAGCTTTTCCCTCCAAACGAAATGAAATTCTTTTTCCCTAGTGGGTCTCATTATCATTATAGCGATTTTTAACGAAAAAACATAATATTGCCAAAAAATCCTGTAGGCTTATTGTTTTTTTAACTCTTAAAAATTGCTATACTGGAGTTTGAAAGATAAACAAAATATTTTATCTGAATCTATCAAAAAAGAGAGAATCTGAGGTGGCGTATCGTGAAAACTTATCAATGGGGCATTGTTGGCTTAGGAGGCATTGCCCGAGATTTTGCAACAGACTTTCAACAGGAAAATAGTCAGCTTGTCGCAGTTGCATCCCGCTCTTTAGAAAAAGCGCAGGCCTTTGCAGCTGAATTTGGGATTGAACAGGCCTATGGCAGCTATCAAGATATGTTGAGCAATCCAGATATTGACATTATTTATGTGGCGGTGCCCAACAAACAACACAGCGACCATATCTTACAAGGTTTAGCAGCCGGCAAACACATTTTATGTGAAAAGGCGATTACCATGAACAGTCGTGAATTGACCGAAGCTATGGCTTTAGCGGAGGAAAAACAATTAGTTTTGGCTGAGGCGATGACAATTTTCAATATGCCGCTATTTGAACGCTTAAAAAGCATTATCGATGCTGGTCGCCTTGGCAAAGTCAAAATGATTCAAGCGCCCTTTGGCAGTTATAAAGAACCAGACCCGACCAATCGCTTTTTTAATCCTGATTTAGCCGGTGGTGCTCTTTTAGATATCGGCACCTACGCTGTTTCTTTTGCCCGTTATTTCCTTTCAGCACAACCAAAAGTTATTGCATCTTCAATGGTTCCTTTTAGCAGTGGTGTCGATGAGCAATCGGTAACGATTTTACGCAATCAGCTGGATGAGATGGCCAGCATTACCTTGACTTTCCAAGCAAAGATGCCCAAAATCGGCATTATCGCTGGGGAGAATGGCTATATTACGGTGGCGGATTATCCCCGTGCAGATCAAGCGGAAATTTTCTTTAATGATGGCGGCAAAGAATTTATTGAAGCCGGCAGTTCCCAGATGGCTATGAATTATGAAATCAGCAACATGGTCGACTTTATTGAAGGCAACAAGCCGAATCGCTCGCTCTTTCTCACACGAGACGTGATTGACATCTTAGACCAGATGCAAACGGCCTGGTCGCAAAACTAAAAAAAAGTTAAAAAAACAGCCGCACGACCTCAGCTTCTGGAAAAATTTCCAAAGCGGAGCTTGTACGACTGTTTTTTTTAATGTTTCAATAAGACTTTAACCTTCAAGCTTGCCGGCAAATTCTGCTTTGACTTCAATAAAACTCTTAAAGGACTGCAGAAATTGAAAAAGTTCTGCTCTTTTTTCAAATTCATCCCGGGTTTGCGGTAGTGCCATCATTCGATAATCATCTAAAACTTCAGCAATCATCGCTAAAATCGTTTGCCCGTCATTATTTTGCGCAAAGGTTTTGGCAGTATAGTTTAATAAAAACTGCATGTTCTCGCCATGCTGTGGCGCCACTTGGATTTTTTTCAGACAGTCAATCATCTCTGCTAAAATCTTCCCCTGCGCCCGCCGCATCGAAAAATAATCGCTGTAATAAAAATTTGGGGTGAACCATTGATTTTCTTGGAAATTTTGGGCCTGCTCTTCGGCTTTACGGATAAAGCGAGCCAACTCGTGATACTTTTCATCAATCCCCGTCAAACTTCCTTGCTGGGAAATCCCCTTAGCCATCTCCCGTAAAATTTCCCGAAAGCCCGCTTCGATTTCCTCTTGATTCATCTTTAATTTTTTTTCGACATTTGGCATGTATAAATTCATCAATAGAGCCAAACCAACTCCGATAATCATCAGGGCAAACTCATTGGCAATCCAAGGCCAGCTGAGACTCTCTTCTATCAGATAATGGGTGACCAGCACCGAACAGACTACAATCCCGTCAGCTAAGCCAAAACGGACAGTCAAAGGAATGTATAGCAATAAATAAATGCCAAATGCCCAAGTCGTATAGCCAAACAATGTGAAACAAACGCCTGCCACAATCGTCGCCAATGTCAATGCCATTAAACGGCTTATGCCGGTAAATAATGAACTGCGTTTTGTATTAGTTAAGCTGAGGACTGCAATAATTCCTGCCGCAGTTGTGTATTGCAAGCCTAAGCCGGCAGCTAAAAAAATCGCCAGCGTCGCTGAAACGGCGGTCTTAATCGTTCGTAAACCAATTCTCACAGCGTCACCTCCTGCAAAAATTATACTAAAAGCTTTCTTTAAAAACTAGCAATTCTCAAGACTTTTCGATAGTATAAAGAGACAGGTAGCTTTTTACCGCAAATTTGAAGGGTGATTTTATGCATATTGGCAAATTTCGTTTAGGCCTAAGAACGATTAAAAGTGCTGTGGCTGTCATGATTTGTATTTTGGTTTTTCATTTCGTCGATGGCGGTCAGCCATTGATTGCGGCTTTAGCAGCGGTATTTTCGCTGCGGCAAGATTTATCGACGAGTCTCTCCTTTGGCAAGTCCCGTATCCTCGGCAACAGTCTGGGGGGCCTGCTAGCCATTTTCTATTTTGTCATTAAATCTTATTTTGATTATGATTTTTTAGTGGAACTATTTTTACTGCCGGTCCTAGTCGCCCTGTGTATCGTCATTTCTGATGGGATTAATAATAATTCAGGCATTATCGCTTCCATCGCCACGCTGCTGTTAATTTCTTTGAGCATTCCCCAAGGCGAATCGGCGTTTTACGCGCTTTCCAGAGTAATCGAAACCTTTATCGGCACCTTTATTGCAATTGCGATTAACTTTTTTGGTCAGCCAAAAGTTGTCGAACAAAAGGCCGAATTAGAAGAAGATTTAGCCCAGTTGAAACTAAAAGAAGCTGCTTTAAGTCAGCAGCTAGAGGAAGTTAGAGGCAAGATTAATCAACAAGACCACGAAGAAAAATAAACTAAAACGGCTAATGGATTTCTTTTCCTAAGAAATCCATTAGCCGTTAGTTTATCTTCAGAAATTAATTATCCCCCAAAGAAAGCCAGCAGGACACCAGCAGCAATCGCAGAGCCAATGACACCGGCCACATTTGGTCCAACTGCATGCATTAATAAATAATTACTTGGGTCGGCCTTCAAGCCCTCTTGATGAACGACTCTAGCGGCCATTGGGACAGCCGACACACCGGCAGCGCCAATCATCGGATTAATCTTACCCTTGGTGATTTTACATAGTAGTTTACCGAATAAAACGCCGGCAGCTGTGCCAATCGCAAAGGCAAACAGGCCGAGGAAAATGACCTTCAACGTCGTTGCGGATAAAAATAAACTGGCTTCGGCCTTCGCTCCGACTGTCAAACCTAAGATAATCGTCACAATATACATCAAGGTATTTTGAAGCACCTCGGCAATTCGCGGAACCACACCGGATTCTTTTACTAAATTCCCTAGCATCAACGAACCAATCAGCGTTGCGGCTGTCGGTACAACTAATGCAACAAAGATTGTTGTGAAAATAGGAAAGACAATTTTCTCAGTGCGACTGACCTTCCGCTGTTGTGACATTTTTATTTTTCGTTCTTTTTCTGTGGTCAACGCTCGAATAATCGGCGGCTGGATGATTGGTACCAGCGCCATGTAAGAATAAGCGGCTAGGGCAATTACTGAAAGTAGATGTGGCGCCAATTTAGTCGTTAGAAAAATGGCAGTCGGTCCGTCAGCGCCGCCAATAATCCCCACTGAGGCCGCCTCCATACCGGTCATTCCCAGCATCAAAGCACCAAAGAAGGCCGCAAAAATCCCAAATTGAGCCGCCCCGCCTAACAGTAAAACAACCGGATTGGCAATCAACGGTCCAAAGTCAATCGTCGCACCCAAACAAAGAAAAATCAGTGGCGGATAAATCCCCAGCTCAGTCCCTTTGTATAAATAATATAAAAGTCCACCGGGATTGTCCCCTAATGGCCCGGACATTAAGCCGGCCAGCGGCAAATTTACCAAAAGAATACCAAAGGCAATTGGTAAAAGTAGATAGGGTTCATATTCTTTTTTGATGGCCAAATACAAAAAGACACAGGCCAAACAAATCATAAATAAGTGCTTCCAAGTTAAATTGGCAAATCCAGATGTTTGAATTAATTCATTAAAAACCGCCCCCATATGCTAATCCTCCCCAATCAATTTATGCATTAAATAAATGCCACCCCATAGTGCTGCTAAAATGCCAAAAACTACCAACATTGAAACCAGTGTAATCTCTAAGCCATGCAATAAATTCATTTTCATCCCTCCTACATCTAATTAAATAAACATTTTGATTTTTACCAATCAAATTATGTAATAAATGACTAAACTGCTTAACTTGTGAAAACCTTTACTTAAAGTATAACAATAAGTTCAAAAAAATAGTAGTTGTGATAGGAGTCTTTTTTACAGGGATTCATGGCAAGTAACTTGGATTTGCTTTTGATTCCGCTTAGGTTTCAAAAGCAAATCCGCGGCTCACTCCCACTACTTTTCAGCAATGTAGTTACTTCGCTTTTCTGTATTGACTTCTATCACAACCACCAGCTGATTTTATTCAGCGCCATCGGTTGAGTCAGTTGGCTCATTTAAATTAAAATTGGTGCCGCCCCGTTTGGAGAAGTTTTCGATTAATTCACGAACATCCAAACCAGTTGTTTCTTTCAGAGTTTCCTGCGTGCCAGCTAATAAATTAGTCGCATAATTGGTAATTTTATTAGCGCCACTGTTAGGTCCTTCAGAACCGCCTGTGTCGACAACCGTGATCTTATCGATGTTCCCCAATGGCTGAGCTGCTTCTTTCATTAATTCAGGCAAGATTTCTAAAATCATGCTCAAGACAGCTGCTTCGCCATATTGCTTGAAGGCATCGGCAATTTTTTGTTTGGCTTCGGCTTCAGCTTTCCCTCTTAACAAGGTCGCTTCTGATTCAGCTTGCCCAGCTAAGCGGGTTTTGTTCGCTTCGGCTTCGGCTAGCGCTTCAATTCTAAAACGCTCGGCTTCGGCTTCGGCAACATCTTGAGCTTTTTTCGCTTGGGCTTCTTGTTCCATCGCATAACGATCCGCATCGGCCTTTTTCTTAACCTCAGAATCGTATTGTTTTTCTCGCCGGGTAATTTCTTTTTCTTCCAGCTCGATTTGTTTTTGCCGCTCGATGACTTTGACTTCCATCTCTTGTTCGATAACTTCTTGTTGAGCCCGAGCACTTTCCAAGTTATAGGCTTGGTCGGCTTTGGCTTTGGCAACATCTTGGGCTTCTTTGTAGGTCGCTAATTTTAATTCTTTTTCTTTAGCGGCTTCGGCAATTTCAGTCTGCCGTTGCAATTCAGCCTGTTGCGATTCTTTTTCAGCTTCCGCTTTTTTAATTCTAGTTTCTTTTAGAGCTTCGGCTTCAGCGATATCGGCATCCCGTTTGACTTGGGCAATCCGTGGTTTACCTAGAGAATCTAAGTAGCCATTTTTATCCCGAACTTCTTTAATCGTAAAGGATACGATAATCAGACCCATCTTAGCTAAATCCACAGAAGCCACTTCCTGTACGCTTTGGCTAAATTTGTCGCGGTTTTGGTAAATTTCTTCCACCGTCATTGAGCCTAAAATCGAACGCAGGTGACCTTCCAAAACTTCGCGAGCTTCATTTTCCAATTCTTCTCGGGTTTTGCCTAGAAATTGTTCCGCTGCCGTTGCAATTTCTTCAACTGAAGAACCGATTTTAATGATTGACGTACCGTCACACATGACCGGAACCCCTTGCTCGGTGTAAACCTCAGGCGTAGAAACATCCAGTTTGCTGGAAAGCAAGCTGATTCGATTTGACCGTTGGAATACCGGCAAAACAAATGCACCGCCGCCTCTGACGATCTTGATTTTATTGCCCCGTTCATCAGCGTGGACATTTTTTGTTCCTAAATAACTCCCGCTGATAATCAGCGCTTCATCTGGTTTTGCTGTTTGGTATTTGGAAACAAATACGACTAACAAAATCAACAAAATAAAAACAACGATGGCAATTGGTATAATAATTCCTGCCATTTTTTCTCCCCCCATCTTTTTTATTCTATATAGGCAAACTTCCTTGATAAGGAACTACATAGCATACTCTTTCTTTGACCTCAATAATCAGCACCTGCGACCCTTGAAGCGCCTCTGTCTCCTGTGGCTCAAAAAAGGCCGCTGGTCGACTCAAAGAACCGGTCACACTTTTAAATTGAATTTCTCCCATTCCTTTAATGGGAATTGGCGTAACGACTGTGGCAACATTGCCCTCCATGTCTTTTTCAGAAATCGAAATAGTCGATTCAGCCCGCCGCATTGGTAAAATAAAATAAAAATTCAGCAGGAAGACCAAAATGGAGGCTAAGATACCTGCGCCAATTAAAATAACGAAGCTGTTTAGGGCCGTTAATTTTTCCCCCAGGTAACCAAACAAACCTAAAAAGGCAAACCAAGGAATCACTAAAATCGGGTCAATCGGGCCATCAAATTCAAATATGTCCCCAAAAATCAGCATCACCATCGCCAACACAGCACAGATAATCAATAGATAAAAATAAATGCTTTCAAAAGAAATTCCAGCAATCATCCTGCCACCTCCTTAGTTCTCTTATAAATAATAATACCAATAAAAAACTGAAAAGCCTAGAAAAATCGTGAATTACACGTGATTTTCCGAGGCTTTTCAAAACTATTCATTTGATTTTAAGGCTTCAATCATGTCAACTTTTTTCAGCTTCTGATGCATAAACAAGCCAACAATTAAAGTGAACAATAAAGTAATTAAACTAGCGTAAAGATAACTGAGCAGATGAATGTCAGGACTAAACATAATCATATCGACCTCCACCGTTTTTAACACATAGGCGTGTTCAATATTTCCTAAGAATAATCCAAAGAAAATCCCGATAAAGGTTAAAATAATATTCTCCCGATAGACATACATAGTGACTTCTTTATCGTAAAAGCCCAAGACTTTAATCGTCGATAGTTCACGAATTCGTTCTGAGACATTGATATTTGTTAAGTTGTACAAGACAATAAAGGCCAACAAGCCAGCAGAGATTATCAAGACCCACACAACGATATTCAAACTATTTATCGTGTCTCCCAGCGCGTCCCGTGATTGAGAAATAAAACTGATATTCACTACTTGAGAATCCGCCATAATTTGATTGGCAGCTTGATTTTCTTCCTCAGTGCTTAAATCTTTAGAAAATAAAAGTAAATCACTATTATAATCCGGTGTCTGATTGAAAACTTCTTGATAATAAGCCGGGGTTAGATAAGCAAAATGACCTGTATAATTTTCCGCAATATGGGCGATTTTCACTTGGTACTCCCCGCCATCGCTATCGGTCAGTGGAAAGCTGTCTCCCACTTGTAAATCATACATCTCGGCTAGTTTTTCATTGATGATGGCGCCGCTGTCATCCAAGGTATATTCTTCGCCAGTCTTTCGGTCATTGAATAAGACAAAATCTGACATTCTTTCGGGATTTTCTGGAACATAGACTGTTACATCGCGGGTGGTTTCACCACTTTTTTCCAGCTGCAGCGTTTGATTACTGAAAAACATATCGCCGGAAAAATCAGCGACATCAGCTAAAATCGCTTCATAATCTGTGGTTTGCTCCTCGTCAGGCTCTTCATTGAAGGTCACAACAGCACTGTAATGCCAAATTTTATCAAATTGGATGGTCACGATATCTGAAATTGAATCCCGCAAACCAAAACCGGTGATAATCATCGACATACAGCCCGCAATTCCCAAAATTGTCATCAGCATCCGCTGCTTATAGCGGAATAGATTACGCATTGTCACTTTTTGAATAAAACTCAGGCGCTTCCAAATCGGTGTCAAACGCTCTAAGAAAATCCGTTTGCCGGCCTTTGGTGCTTTGGGCCGCATTAAACTGGCAGGGGTTGCCAATAAATCTATGCGCAAAACTAATAAGGCGGTACCGACTGTACATAAAATCGCCACGATAATCGCAATCACTGCGTAATTCAAATGCCACGGTGAAACAAAGTTGCCGATATTATACAGCTGACCATAGGCGGTAAAAATAATCACTGGAAATAGATAAAAGCCTAACGCAAGGCCAGCAAAGGCACCAGTAATTCCCGCTAAACTTGCGTAGATAATAAATTTCATCGAGATGGCTGAATTGCCATAGCCTAATGCCTTAAAGGTTCCGATTTCTGAACGTTTTTCCTCCACCATGCGAGTCATCGTCGTTAAGCTGACCAAGGCGGCAATCAGAAAGAAAATAATTGGAAAAACGGTAGCTAAAGAAGAAATTCGATTGGCATTGTCCTCAAACTCACTATATCCAGGATTATCATTTCTAGTTGAATACGTATAATCACTGGCTGTCAGCTGATCTAATTCACTCTGCTGTTCTGCAATTTTATTTTTGGCATCGGCTAATTCAGGTTCTTTTTCCGCTAACTGGCTTTGGTATTCAGCCAAACCTTCATCATAGGCAGCCTGTGCTTGATCCAACTCCTGTTGAGAAGCATCAATTTGCCCTTGGCCTTCTGCTGTCGCTGTTGCCAATTGATCTTTAGCAGCCTGAAGTTGCTGACGGCCGCTGTCAATTTGACTTTGGCCATTCGCCAGTTGTGTCTCGGCTGATTGAATCTGCGCTAAACCATCATTGTACTGCTGCACCTGACTGTTAATTTCTGCAATGCCAGCGTCAATCTGATTGAGCCCATTTTGAATTTCTTGGGCTTGAGCAGTCAATTGATTTTGGTATTCGCTAAGAGCGCCGATACTGATTTGCAAATTTTCACGACTGGGATCAGCAACAAAGTTTTGCAAAACGCCGGCTACTTCAGCTGGCAGCTGCCCTAGACTAGCCGCAACACCTTGAGCTAATTGCGGGGCCAAGATGGCATATTCTTCGTCACTCGTTTGTGAAGCGAGGGAAAGCTGATTGAACAAGCTTTCCAAACTCTGCTGTGCTGTGGTAATTTGGTCGAGACCTGCTTGCGCCTGACTTCTTTGCTGCTCTAAATCCGTTAATGAATTTTTCGCAGCTTCAACTTGGCCGGCATTTGCGGTCAACTCATTTTTGCGACTGGCTAAAGTTTGCCGATTATTATCCAGCTCGGTTTGCGAAGCATTCAATTGGGCTTCACTTTGATCAATTTCGGCTTGCGCTGAAGCTGTTTGAGTGGCTAATTCCTGCCGGGCAGCCTCTAACTGGCTCTGACCATCAGCTAACTGAGCTGCCGAATCTTCCAGGGTGGTCTGCGCATCCGCTAAAGCTTGTTCCCCGTCAGCGACTTCTTGACTAGCCTCATCAATTTGTTCTTGGGCCTCTGTTTTTAATTCGGATAGCCGTTCAGCTGGCCGCTCAGCTAATTCCTGCTCCAACTGTGTTTGATTAGTCGCTAAAGCATCCTCGTAAGCTGTTGAATAGGCCGGCAAGTCAGCTAAATTTTGATAGGTGACATAAATTGTTGAATAGACGTCTGCCGTTAGATTTTCTTCAAATACCACCGCAAAATAATCCACCGAACCAGTACCGACATTTGTATAACCACGAGAAACATTTTCAACATAGGTCGGTGAGTTCACAAAGCCGACAACTGTATAAGCGTAATTCGCTAGTAGCCCGTCCACGTCATCATCTTCAGAAACTTCGTAACTGTCGCCAATTTGGTAATTGCCACTTAAAGCTTCTCGATTGTCTAAAGCAATTTCATCAGCTTTTTCAGGTAATCGACCGCTTGCAACATTGTATTGATTAATTTTTTGCTCTGGTGTATAGCCATAAAAGCGCACCACTGCCGTTTGCGAGGTTAAATTTATATCTGCAAATTTAAACGCCTCAGCGCTTGCAACATTCTCGTCAGCCTGTACAATCTTTAAATCATCCTCTGTCAATCCTAGACTAGAGATGATTTGATTGTCAGCCAAATTTTGTTGTTGATAATAATTGGTTGCAGTTTGGAGCATATCAGGACCGGTTGCCCCAATCCCTACAAAAAAAGCAACCCCCAAAAAAATAATTCCAAAGATCGAAAGAAAACGGGTTTTGGTCTGCCAAATTTCCCGCAGACTGGTCTTAAGCATCATTGACTTTTTCATTTACTGCCTCCTACCACTCAATTTCAGTAATCGGCAGTGGATTTTCATTAAGTTTAATACTTCTGACTTTCGCATCGTTAATGCGAATCACCCGGTCGGCCATCGGCGCAATTTGCGAATTATGGGTAATAATTAAAACCGTTGTGCCGGTTTCCTTTGCAGTATCCTGCAGAATTTTTAAAATTTGCTTTCCGGTTTCATAATCCAAGGCTCCAGTAGGTTCATCACATAATAATAATTTCGGGCGCTTGGCAATCGCCCGAGCAATCGTCACCCGTTGCTGCTCACCACCGGACAATTGAGCAGGAAAATTATTCATCCGTTCTCCAAGGCCGACAGATTTTAAAACAGATTCAGCATCCAAAGCGTCTTTGACAATCTGAGCGGCCAGTTCAACATTTTCTTTGGCAGTTAAATTAGGGACCAAATTATAAAATTGAAAGACAAAGCCGACATCATCACGGCGATAGGTAGTCAACTGTTTTTCATTAAAATTGGCAATATCGGTGCCATCGATAATAATCTGGCCCTCATCGCAGCTATCCATGCCTCCTAAAATATTTAAGACGGTGGACTTACCTGCACCACTTGGTCCTAAAATAACGCAGACCTCGCCCTTTTCAACATCAAAGGTAATGCCATCATTGGCAACAATCGTTGTGTCCCCCATCTGATAGCGTTTATATTCGTTAATAACCTCAAGATAACTCACATTCATCACTCCTCCCATAGATTTTAACATAACTAAGGTTTAAGAACTTCTAAAAAGCTGTTCATCAACCGAGATTTTTCCACAAAAAAAATCAGACCAACGAGCAGCCTGATTTTCCCATTTATTTATGAACTGGACATGACTTATTCAGCGTGGAAACGTTCAACACCGTCTAGATAAGTTGCAACTAATTCCATGTCTTTATCTAACACGATAAAATCAGCTGCTCGGCCGTTGGCAATTGAGCCACATTGGTCAGCAATTTTACAACTAACAGCTGGCACATAGGTGGCCATCATAATTGCTTCTTCCGGTGTTGCGATATTCCAATCCACCACATTTTTAATTGCTTCTTTTAATTTTAAAATACTGCCGGCCAAACTGCCAGAGTCTTTTAAGCGAGCCGTTCCCTCAGCAACGACGACAGGAAATTCCCCTAACATGTAATCGCCATCCGGCATACCACCTGCCATCATGCAATCGGTAATTAACGCCACATGATCATGACCGACTTTTTCCATTAGGATATCAGCCGCATTGGGATGCACATGATGCCCATCACAAATTAATTCAGAAAAGACATGCTGTAAAGACATCAAGGCGCCAACCATTCCTGGTTCCCGATGGTTTAATGCCCGCATACCATTATAAGCATGAACAAAAACACTAGCACCAGCCTCAACAGCCTCAGTCGCTTCAGCTAAAGTAGCATTGCTATGACCTAAAGAAACTACTACACCTTGATCTGTCACTGCTTTGACAAATTCTTTGACCCCTTCACGTTCAGGCGCCAAGGCAATTTTTTTAATTAATCCGCCGGAAGCTTCTTGCCATTCGTTAAATGTCTCTAAATCAGGGTCGCTGAAATAACTTGGATTTTGAGCGCCCTTATGTTCTGGGGTAAAAAATGGGCCTTCAAAATAAATTCCTTGCACCTTGGCACCGGGAACTTCTTGATGCACCTCGCCAATGGTTTTAGCAACCGCCAATAGTCGTTCCTTAGTTGAAGTTAAAGTTGTTGGTAAGAAGGAAGTCACGCCACAAGAAAGCAGGCCTTCTGACATTACCTTCAAGCCTTCAGCATCATTGTCCATCACATCATGGTTTAAAAAGCCATGAATGTGGGTATCGACTAAGCCGGGGGCAATCCATTGTCCTGTGTAATCAATGACTTCAACTTCACCTGTTGGTACTGCTTGATAAAAATCACCAAAAAAGCCATCGGTAATTTCTAAATAACCCGGTCCTTTAACATCACTTGGATAAAAAAATTTGTCTGCATAGATAAACCGTTTCACGCTTCATCATCCCTTCAATTCCATTGATATGTACCCCTATAAATTACTCCTAAAAGTAAAAATAGTCAACAAAAGGTCTACACCATTTACGTCGCGGTGACAATTTTTTTTAGCTGCAAGGACAACTTATGGTATTTATCAGCCTTACCAGTATTTCCTTGGAAAGAATAATAATCCCGCTTCAATTCAAATAACTGATCGACAAAATAATAACTATTTTTTTTATGGGCCAAATCTAAGCCCTTATCAATCATTTCCATCGAGGTCTCATAATAGCCTTGTTTTTGCAAAAAACTCGCGTAATTAAAGAAGATTTTAATGGATTCCGCCGCTGCTCGCTCGCTGGGGATATCAGCGAACAATTCGACACTTCTACTCATATAATATTCGGCTTTATCGCTCTTGCCCATTTCAGCATAAACTTTCCCTGTGCAGCTAATCAGCTGCACATCTTCGTCTTTTGCACTCAAGTGACTTACATTTCCAATGTAATTTAAGCCAGTTTTCAAATATTTGAGGGATTTTTCTAAATTGCGATGTAAATAATATTCGCAACTTCCCATATAATAGTAAAAAAGTAAGAATTCTTTTTCACTAAATAAAGAATCGATGATGTTTGATGAGGAAATTTTAATAGATAATTCTTGAAAGCGATTGTGACGATACAAGTCAGCAAATTGTTCAAAAAGAATCACATTGTCGGTTTTCTCAAAGACATTGTGATTGACAACTTGATCGATAGAAACCCCTAAGCGGTCACACAATTGCTGAACTACGAGGACATTCGGCAGTTCAATATCCCCTTCAATCCGACTGAGGACACTTTGGGAACAAATATTTTCACAAAGCATTTTTTGGGTCATATTGCGTTCTTTTCTAATTTTTTTCAGGACTTGCCCTAAAGATTTTTCCACAAAATTTCCCCCTTTTAAAAATTATGCGAATTCGCATTTTGTTATCATAATACTTTATATCATAATAATGTCAAGGTAAATGAATAGTCATATTATTTTTTTAAGGTTGAGGTGGTTAAGATGTCTGAAACATACGGTCAAAAAGTAACATTTAACTTGGAGAAAGCAAAACATTGCGGCTACATTGAAAAGGAGTATGAAAATTCTTATTTAGTCCATGTAAACGATCCATCCGCAGATATGGTAGAGAAGTATACCAATCGCATGATTGTTTCAAAAAAGAATTGCGAGCTAATTGCGGATAAAGCCGTGTAGCTTTTAACATTTTCAAAATCCAAAAAGGCCATAACACTTGTCGAGCTGAAGGAGTCCCTCTGGTTGTCTGTGATGCATCATAACAGACAACCTCAAGGGAAATTCTGACAGCCGACTCGCTGTTATGGTCTTTTCTTTACTTAACGATGTTTTTGTTTGTAGCTACTTAAAAATTCCGCCATCTTATCCATCGTCAATTTTAAATCCTCCATGCGAGGTAGATATACAATTCTAAAATGATCTGGTGTCTGCCAATTAAAGCCACCCCCGTGGACCATCAAAATATGGTGTTTATGCAAAAAGTCCAAAATAAATTGTTCGTCATCGACAATGTTAAAGCGGGCTGTATCAATTTTAGGAAAAATATAAAAGGCTGCCTTGGGTTTGACTGCAGAAAGACCGGGAATGCTTTGAATCGCATTATACACGTATTCCCGCTGCTCATAAATCCGGCCACCCGGCAACAATAGCTCATCGGCACTCTGATAGCCCCCGAGAGCCGTTTGAATAATTTGTTGAGATAAGACATTCGAACAGAGCCGCATTGACGACAGCATGTTTAGCCCCTCAATATAGCCCTGCACATTTTTTTTGTTGCCACTCAAGACCATCCAGCCCACTCTAAAGCCGGCTACCCGATGAGACTTAGATAAACCGCTAAAGGTCACCACAAATAAATCAGGCGCCAGAGTTGCAATCGGAATGTGTTTAAAGCCGTCCATAATCATCCGGTCATAAATTTCATCAGAATAAATGATTAATTCGTTTTCCCGGGCAATTTCAACAATGCCCTCTAAAATTTCTTTTGGATAAACAGCTCCGGTTGGATTATTAGGATTGATAATCACGATGGCTTTCGTATTGCTGGAAACTTTTTTGCGAATATCGGCTAAATCAGGAAACCACTCTGCCTCTTCATCACAAATATAATGAACCGGTGTGCCTCCTGCTAAAGAAACAGACGCCGTCCACAAAGGATAATCCGGCATCGGCACCAATACTTCATCGCCAGTGTCTAATAAGCCCTGCATCGACATTGTAATTAATTCGCTGACACCATTACCAGTGTAAATATCATTAATCGTAACATTGGGAAATTTTAGTAATTGATAATATTGTTCAATCGCTTTTCGCGCAGAAAAGATCCCTTTTGAATCAGAATAACCTTCTGACTCTCTAACATTCAAAATAAGGTCCCGCACAATTTCATTTGGCGCATCAAAGCCAAAGGGTGCTGGATTCCCAGTATTTAATTTTAAAACGCTGATGCCTTCTTCCTTCATTCGATCGGCTTCGTCTAAAACCGGTCCCCGCACATCATAGCTGACATGCTCTAGTTTTTGTGATTTATCAAAATTACGCATAAGGCATCCCTCTCTGAATCTTTTATTTTTACAGTTTTAAAATTTTCTTTAATAAGATTAAATTACCTCGAACACAAAAATTTTGCAATTAAAATTCTAAAAAACAAACTTATTTTAAAAAAAGACCCTCATCAATAGCTGATTGAGGGTCTAAGCCTGACACATTTTCAAACAAGCTTTGATGAGAGTAAGCTTTTATTCAAATGGCGATTTCTTTTCAGCGGAATCAGAATCCGCTGCTTTAGTTTCTTCTGTTGCAGAATCTTCAGCTGTAGTTGCCTCTGTCAAATCAGTGGCGGCTGTTGTCGCTTGCTCTGCAGTTTCTGATTGACTTTGAACTTCCTCTGTATCAGAAACTTCTTTTGTCTCAATAGTATCTGAGTTTTGCGTTGTTTCCTCAGTCAACTCTTTCTTTTCAGCAGCTGACTGGCTAAAGGAATAAGAAGGTCTTTCAAAAATTCCTGTTGGCTCAGATTCTTCTTGGGTTTCGACAACCGTTTCTTCAATAACATGTGCCTTTGGAGCTTCTGGGGTTTTTGAAACTTCTGTGACTACTGAATCGTTTGATTGGTTTACTGATTCATTTGAGTTGCTATCAGTCTTAGGAACTGGCTGATAAACTGGCTTTGCAGCTAGCTCACTATTAGTATACCTTCTTTTTTCGAAATAAATTTCATCGAAGAAAGCTGCTTCAGACGTGTAGTAATAAGGCATTACATAAAAACTTGCAAAGCCTAAGCTGTAGGCTTGCGCTAAAAACCACCAGAAGAAGGATAGATTGAAAATTAAATATTCAATCTTATAGCCCCGCATTAATTCTTCACTAAGAGCAATTGCCTTAGAGGAATTTAAATCCGGTTCCCGTTTCAAAAGATAGTTAGTCATACTGTAGCTGGCCGTTTTAACCAGCCCAGGAATAACAAACAAAAAGCTCCATAAGGTAGTAAAGATGGCAATTTTAACATTTGACCAAAGAACAACTCCAAATTGTTTGCGGATTTTCTTGAGGCTATCTTTAAAATTAAAGTTTTCTCCATCAATGGTATCGATCCCCGTCCAGCGTAATAGCGGAACATAGACACAGTTATAGACGAGTGCTACAGCAATGATAAAAGCAATAAAGATGAAGCTGATGAGAAATGATAAAAATGGGTTGCTGCGGCGTGGCATTTCCGTATAGCCGGATTCTGGGAAATACGGTTCAAAACCATTATTCATCGGCGACACTTGATTCAAGGCCGGTGCTGAATTTGGCAATTGATAGCTATTGCCCTCTAGTGAATAACCTAGATAATCTTCCCACGCTTCATCATAGCTATAATAATAGGCATCTAAAGTACCTTCATTGAAATCATCCGAACCTAAATATTGCACAGGTCGACCTTCGATATTGGCCAAAATTGCTTGGTCAGAAGATAAGGTGCCCCAATACTCGGTGCCATCTTCTTGGTCCTGCCAGCCCTGCAAATAACCGGCTTGATAACCTAAGGCATAGCCGTAATTATATGCCGGTGTATAAGAAGATTCTTCATAGGTGTAATAATCATCATCCCAATAGTCATCCCAAAAATCGCTGTCGTAATCTTCTTCGTAATAACTATCCTCATAGCCGCTGGAATAATCATCTGTATAACTTAAGATACTAGCGATTCCCAAAAATATAAAGGAAAAAAAGAAAGTGATTGCCATAATTGCAAAGGGAATGATAATAAAAACACTCCATTTACCATATTTTCCCTTTAAGGAACGTTGTGCTAGTTCCTTCAGCTCTTTTCTTAACATTCAAGCGCCCTCCTGCTGCGTGATTTCAAAAAAACATTCTTTTATAAAGATAATTATACCTCATTTTGAATGTAAGTAGTTAGTCGGACCATCGCATCTGTTAAATTTTCCATTGATGCAGCGTAACTGATTCTGACATAGCCTTCTGCCTCTGGACCGAAAGCGATGCCCGGGATAATTGCCAATCCAACTTTTTCCGCTAAATCCAAACAAAATTTCATAGAATCTTGAATTTGGCCCGCAGGTATTTTGGCAAAAATGTAAAAAGCACCGTTGGGATGGGCAATCTCAAAACCTAATGGCCTCATTTGGCTAATTAAAAAATCCCGCCGTTTGATATATTCAGTTTTCATTTCCTGAGCATCATTGATTCCCTCAATCAAGGCTTGCACGGCAGCCTTTTGCGAAATTGTCGAAGCCGCTGTCACTAAATATTGATGGACTTTCATCAATTCAGCGGTCAGCTCCTGCGGGGCAAAGATAAAACCAATGCGCCAACCGGTCATTGCATGGGATTTTGACAAGCCATTGATTAGAATGGTTTGTTCCCTTAAATATTCAGCAATTGACACATGCTGCCCTTCATAGGTCAGTTCGCTGTAAATTTCGTCACTGATAACAAAGATATCATATTTTTTCAAGGTTTCAGCTAGCGCTTGAACCTTTTCACGATTGTATGTCACGCCAGTCGGATTACTAGGATAATTTAAAATAATCGCCTTTACCTGCTCACCATGAACCGCCATCGCTTGATCAATCATCGCCGGAGATAAAATAAAATCATTTTCCGTCGTATCAATATAAATCGGTTCCGCATTCGCCAGTGTAATCACTGGCTCATAGCCGGGATATATCGGTGCCGGCAATAACACTTTATCGCCGGGTTCCAAAATTGCCAGCAGGCTAGCAGAAATCGCTTCAGTTGCACCGACCGTCACGAGGACTTCATTTTGTGGATTGTAGTCTACAGCATATTTCCCCTTTAAAAAGGCTGCTGCCGCTGTTCTGACATCAATCAAACCAGACATACCGGTATAGTGGGAAAAGTTATCAGAAATAGCCTGTGCGCCGGCCTCTTTGACATGCTCTGGCGTATTAAAATCCGGTTCCCCCAAGGTTAATTTTAAAATATTCGGGATATCCGTAACTTGCTCGTCAAAACGGCGAATCAAAGACACTTGGATTTTATCGACCTGCGGATTAAAACGCTGTGTTAAGTTGTTCATCATTTAGCCTACCTTTTTGCTGCTTAAATTTTCAGTTTATTGTACCACATTTCCAGCAATATGAAATTTCAATTGGGGAAATTTCTACTTTTCTTTTCAAACACTCATTTTATTCTTGCGAAAAGTCCCGCTTATGGGTCATAATAGACAAAAACATGGAGGTCTCCTTATGCGCGGTATTCGAAAAACTGAGCCTTACACAGCTGGCGAACAGCCTAATTTCACGGATATGATTAAACTCAACACCAATGAAAATCCCTACCCACCATCGCCAAAGGTCAAAAAAGCTTTACAAGATTTTGATTATGATCAATTAAAACGTTACTCTTCACTGGACCAACGACCACTAAAGCAGGCCTTAGCCGAAAAATTTCAGCTTGCTCCAGAAAATTTTATTATCGGAAACGGTTCTGATGAAGTTCTAGCCTTTTGCTTTTTGGCTTTTTTTAATAGCGAGTATCCGATACTCTTTCCGGACATCACCTACGGCTTTTATCCTGTCTGGGGGGACCTTTTCAAAGTCCCGATTCAGTTAATTCCATTACAAGACAATTTTAAAATCAATTTAGCCGACTATGCAACAGACAATGGTGGAGTCATTTTGACAAATCCTAATGCCCCAACGGGTGACTATCTTACTGTAGCTGAAATCGAAAAATTTTTACAAGCGAATACCGAGTCAGTTGTCGTAGTCGACGAGGCTTATATTGATTTTGGCGGCACTTCCGTAATGCCGCTGATTGACAACTATCCTAATCTAGTTGTCGTGCACACTTTATCTAAAGGATTCTCTTTGGCAGGTCTCCGTATCGGCTATGCCGTGGCCCAACGGGCTTTAATTCAGGTCTTGGAAGGAGTCAAATCATCCTTTAACCCGTATTCTGTCGATAGCTTGGCAGAGACTTTGGCGACAGCTGCCATTGAGGATGGTGAGTATTATCAAAAACTACAAAAGGAAATTAGCTTAACCCGGGAAGCTTTTTCAAAAGACCTTTTAGCGTTAGGTTTCGAAGTGCTCCCCTCTTTGGCAAATTTTGTCTTTGCCAAGCCAACTAAAATTTCTGCAGAAAAACTTTTTAATGAACTCAAGGCTCAACATGTTTTTGTTCGCTATTTCAAACAGGAACGTTTAAAAGATTATTTACGCATCTCAATTGGGACTCCTTCAGAAATGAACCGTGTCATTCAAATTATTCAACAATTACTTTCGTCAAATAGTTAATTGAAATTTTGTTTCACCATAGAATCTATAAAAAAACTCTTATGCCGCTTCTGTTAGATAGCTGCATAAGAGTTTAATTTTTTTTGAGGTGGAACTTGATTAAAGCATACTGACTTTATTCCACGCCGAGAAAATACAATTTCTTGATAATAATCTTTTCAATTTGTTGCGCATCAGGATCGAGCTCGCCAACAATTTCTAATGTTAGATTGGGCCATTTCCAAGAACGATAAATAATTTTACCGGTCTCTGAAAGCTCTTGAATCATTTCCGTTAAACTTTGGTCAACATCTCGACGGCTAATAAAACCATAGCCTACTAAAATATTGTCCATATTTTCAAAGCCGATTTTAGTTTCCTTTACTAAAGAATCCTTGACCGCTTCCTGCAATTCTTCTAATAATTGCTGCTTGCTAATAGTTGTCTTTTCGGCCTTCAAAGCCTCCAACTCTTCGACTAATTTTTCATACTGGTCTTTGGTGACCATTACGCCAGCAACTTTTTCCCGGTTAAATATATACACCCCTGTACCTTCTTTACGGGCTTGCTCAAAAACCTCCATCGGTGACCGTTTCACTTCAGTGATGGAAGATGTGGGAACTTCTAATTTCTTTAACTCCATAAAACCCACGAACCCCTCTCAAAATTATCTTAGCCAATTATAGCATAAGAATCCGTGACTGGCAGAGTTTTTTGACTTAAAAAAACTTTTTAAAGTCTTTTTTCTCAAAACAAAAGAAAGCTAGCTGATTGTTAAACAAATTGACTATCTGCTTAAAGGCTTAGTCATTTTACGGATAACTATTACTTCTATCTCAAAAGATATTTTTGAAAAAATCTTTGATAGTAATTTTATCGTAAACTATTTGTTTCGCCACAAAGAGCTAACTTTCATTTTTTTTATAATTTGCTGCGATTTAAACTCAAGGAATTTAACAAGACACTGACTGAACTAAAGGCCATTGCGCCCCCCGCAATAATCGGATTCAAAATTCCAAAAGCGGCAAAGGGAATGCCAATCGTATTATAAATAAAAGCCCAAAATAGATTTTGTTTTATCTTCCGCAGGGTTAATTGCGATAATTTCACCATCTTACTGAGGGATTTCAAATCACCATTCATAATGGTAACATCAGCCGTCTCCATGGCGATATCTGAGCCTGTTCCCATGGCGACTCCAATATCAGCTAAGGCCAGCGCAGGCGCATCGTTAATGCCGTCACCAACCATTCCAACTAAATCACCATTTTTTTGCAACTCGCCGACATAACTGGCTTTATCTTCTGGCAGCACTTCAGCAAAAATTTGTTCTGCTGATAATCCAACTTGTTGTCCGATATATTGAGCAGCAGCCCGATTGTCGCCGGTCATCATGTAAACTTTAATTCCTCGATTTTGCAATGAGGCAATAGCTTCTTTAGAGGAGGCTTTGACTTGATCGGCAACCGCAATCATTGCCAACACCTCTGTTTGATTGGCGAGAAACATCACCGTTTTACCCATGCTTTCTAGTTCTTGATATTGATTAAATGCTTGAGTTAATTGAATGCCTAAAGAATCTAATAGGCGGACAGTTCCAGCAAAATACGTTTCCCCGTTGATTGTTCCGCTGATGCCTTGTCCAGGTAAACTGGTAAAGTTTTCCACGGAAAAATCTTGCGAAAAGTTTTTTTCGTCAGCAAAATTAACAATCGCTTTTGCCAATGGATGTTCTGATTGTTTCTCCATTGCTGCAAAGATTTCTAACTCCACTTGGCCGCCAACAGTATCAGTAACAACCGGTTTGCCTTCTGTAATCGTTCCCGTTTTATCTAAAACAATACTGGACAAATGAGCAGCGCCTTCCAATGCTTGACCGCCCTTAATCAAAATTCCTTGCTTAGCCCCTAAACCAGTTCCCACCATAATAGCAGTTGGCGTCGCCAGTCCTAAAGCACACGGACAAGCAATGACTAAAACAGAGACCGCATGAATTAAGGCTGTCTGCCAATCAACTACAAAGCCGGTAACTAAAAGTGTCAGTAACGCAATTCCTAAAACAACTGGAACGAAAATGCTAGATATGCGGTCGGCAATTTTTTGAATGGGTGCTTTACTCCCCTGCGCTTCCTCTACCATTCGAATAATTTGCGAAAGAACTGAGCCTTCGCCGACTTTTGTCGCTTTTACCGTCAAGCTACCATTAGTGTTGACAGTCCCGCCAAAAACATTGTCAGAAACTTGCTTTTCAACCGGCAGGCTCTCGCCAGTTAGCATGCTTTCGTCAATAGCAGATTGTCCTGCCACCAAAATGCCGTCAACTGGAATTTGTTCGCCGGGTTTTACTAAAACTAAATCAGCGGTTTTGACTTGTTCAATCGGTAGTTTGACCTGCTGTCCATTTATTAAAACAGTCGCTTCTCTAGCTTGTAACGCCATCAATTGCTTGATTGCATTGCCGGTTTTATTTTTAGCCGCTTGTTCTAAATATTTACCTAAAAGAATCAAGGTGATAATCATTGCACTGCTTTCAAAATACAGCTCCGTGTGATTATCGCTGAAAAAACCATTATAAATACTTAGCAGATAGGCTGCAGTCGTCCCCATCGCCACCAACACGTCCATATTTGGTGCGAGCGTCTTTATAGCGTGATAGGCCCCTTTATAAAAGCGGGCCCCTATCCAAAATTGAGCGGGGGTTGCCAAGACCAGCTGAACAATTGGTCGATGGAAAAACATAACGATTCCGCTGTGATTGCCTAAAATCATCAAAATCATCGAAATCATTAAAGGAGCAGTCAAGATAGCACTGACAATTAAATCCCGTTTCATTTTTGCGACATAAGCTTTTTTCTCAGCCGCAATTTGCTGCTTGTGGGCATCGTCGTATAAAATTGCCCCATAGCCGATATTTTCGACTGTCCCAATAATCTGCTCGGTACTTAATTCCTCCGCGAATTGGACCGTCGCTTTTTCAGTTGCTAAATTAACTGTCGCTGTTGTGACCCCCGGCGTACTATTTAATTCCTTTTCAACTCTTGCCGAACAATTGGCACAGGTCATCCCTGTGATGACAAAAGTTTCTGTCTGGCTGCTCATTATAAGACCTCAGTTGCATACCCGACTTCTGTCACTTTATCGGCAATGGCTTGCGGGCTCACTTGACTTTCGTCAAACTTAACAACCCCGTTTTCTTTTTTCAGATTAATTTTGACTTTTTCAATTCCCGGCAGGCTATTGATTCCTTCTTCCACACGAGCTACACAATGCTTGCAGGTCATTCCTTTAATTGCAAATTCTTTTTTCATAATAATTCCTCCATTTTTTGTTTTTAAGCTGAATGATGGGAGCATTCACATTGTCCCGGAATACAATTGCAGGCAATCGTCTCCTTGGCAACTTTTTGTTCCAATAATTCTTTTAGTTGATCGATATCTGCTTGGGTTAACTCCGCTTGATCGACTAACTCGGATAAGGTTTGGCCAATTCGTTTGGCGCAAATATGGGAAAACAGATTTTCGGTTGCACTTCTGACAGTCGCTGATTCGCTGACAGCTGGATGGTAAATAAATTTCTTGCCAACCTGCTCTGTCCAGACGACTTCTTTTTTAACTAATCGCCCCAAAAGGGTTTTGATTGTTGCCGGCTTCCAGTCCTTAGAATCCCCTAGTACACCGATAATTTCTTGAGCATTGGCTTGGCCTAATGTCCAAATAACCCGCATGACTTCCCATTCAGAGTCACTGATTTTTATTTGTTGATTGACTTGATCTAAAACGGGCATCTCGCACCTCCTCTGTTTACAATAGTAATCTTAAGATATTTTTAGTTTACAACTGTAATCAATAAAAGTCAATAAAAAAAATCAGGTTTCCCAGACTTTTTTATTGAAATAGATTATTCGGCTAATTCTTTATTTTTACCACGACGGGCAATAAATGGTAGCAGCATACCTAACGCGATTAAAACTAGTGGTGTGACAATGTTGGTTCCCAATTGGAAAATCCATCCTTGCGGGTCGACAGCATAATCGATTTTAGGAATCATCCCTAAAATACAGGCGAAGGCTGTAAAAGCAAAACACCAAGCGCCAAAGATAAAACCAACTTTAGGATTTTTAACAAATTTATATTCCGAATTAAATTCTTTGTAGGCTTTGTTTAACAACATATAGGCTAAGAAGACCCACATATAACGCATCGGCATGACAACCGAATTCAAATTAGTTAGCCAAGACACGATATGATTAAAATCACCAATACCAATCATTGGCAGCATGATAATGACGCTGACTAAAATACCTGTTAGCAAGTAACCATTTTTTAATGTACCTTTTTTTGTTCGTTGTCTTAACCAAGCCGGAACAAATTTTGGATCCGCATCGTTTAATAAAATTTTCAATGGTGCATCAATTGAAAAAGCCAGCGCGGCAATTTGGCCGATCCCGTTAGTTAAGGCATAGATAAACATCAAGGCGTTCCCTAGATGATAATGATCGCCTAAAATTTGAAAGGCTGCATAGGCACCATTGGCCATCAAATCTTCAGGAATTGCTGAGCTAGTGAAGAGCATTCCCATTGCCACAGAGCCTAATACCGCACAGATTCCGACCATTGCTGCTAAAAGAATCATGCCTTTTGGAAACTCTTTGGCAGGATTTTTAGTTTGGTTAACATATGGAGAAATTTTTTCGGCTCCGCCAACAGCAAAGACTAACATGGAAACTGTTGTGAAGTAACCTAAATCAAAAGTTGGAATATACGTTTTGACATTGGTCATCTCAGGTGTTGCCACTGTAAAATCACCGATAAATGGAGCGGTGGCGGCTAATAAAATAAATAATAATGACATGACGAACATTGCTGTCCCAGCAATTCCACCGATAAATTTTAAAACCGATAAGCCTTTAGTCGACAAATATAAAAACGCCAAGAAAATTACTAGTGAAGCTAAGGAAATCATCCCCACCGACATACCGGCTAGCATCGTGCCATCGCCTTTAATCGCCCAGCCGAGGGCAATCATAATCGCTTGTGGTTTTTGTGCCAAATATGGGATGTGCACCACCCAATAGGTCCAGGCAGCGTAATAGGCTAACCGTTTTGAGTGAGATGTTTTTTCCACCCAAGAGCTGACCCCGCCATCACTGTCTTTAAAAGCTGAGCCTAGTTGGCCAACAATTAAAGCATATGGAACAAAATACAATACCAGAATCAATATCCATGATGTGACTACTGATATTCCTTGTTGTGCATAGTTATTGACAACATTTCCCATGCCCCAAACCATGTTAAAGGCAATAAATGCTACCGAAAACCAGCGCAGCTGTTTATCATTCATGTATCTCTCCCCTTAAAAATGCAAATAAGTACAGAACAATTTTACAGCAGTATAGACCACTTAAACAGCTTCTCAATAAGTATCTGGCAATAAATTTAGTTTCCCTTCATTTTCATTTGAAGTAATCTTGCAAAGTAACCATTTAATTTTAATTTTATCGTCACTTTTTAGCCATAAAAAATAAAAAACGCTGACTTATCCTTGATAAGCCAGCGTTTAATTATGAGCAAGTTTTCTGCTTGTAAATTAAGAAAACTTCCATTTGAAGGTTATTTTCTAATTTTTTGTTCTTAAAGCCCGCATTGCATTTAAAACAGCTATCAGAGTAACGCCGACATCGGCAAAGACGGCAGCTCCCATTGAAGCAAAACCAACAGCTCCTAAAGCTAAGACTAACACTTTGATACCAATTGAAAAAATAATATTTTGTTTAACAATCCGCAATGTTTTTTTAGAAATCGCAATCGCTTTTGGTATTAGTGAAGGTGCATCATTCATAATCACGACATCAGCGGCTTCAATCGCCGCATCACTGCCTAAACCACCCATCGCAATGCCTAGATCAGCACGAGCCAACACTGGTGCATCATTCATGCCATCGCCGACAAAGGCAATCTTTTGATTGGTTGCCATCAGTTCTTCTAATTTTTCAACTTTTCCTTCAGGTAACAAATCCCCATAGACTTGATCGATGCCTAATTTTTCAGCAATCGCAGTCCCGACCTTTTGATTATCCCCGGTCAACATGACTGTTTGCTTGATGCCGGCTTGATGTAATTGTTGAATGCTTGTTTGGGCATCCGCTTTTACTTCATCAGCAATAATCAAATAACCTAAATATTCATTATCTTCAGCAAGATAAATAATCGTTCCAACTGTGGCAACTTTTGGAACTGAGATACCTAACTCCACCATCAACCGTAGATTACCGGCAGCGATTCTATTTTGATTGATAGTAGCCAACACACCTGCTCCAGAAATTTCTTGGATATCTTCAGCCGGTAACAACTCACCATCATAAGCCTTTAAAATCGAAAGGGCGATGGGATGATTAGAATTTGCTTCGACACTCGCTGCTAATCTTAGAAAATCTTTTTCAGGTAGACTAGTCGCAACCTCTTGGACTTCAAAAACACCTTTGGTTAACGTGCCCGTTTTATCAAAAACGACTGTTTCGACTTGTGAAAGCAGTTCTAAATAATTACTGCCTTTGACTAAGACGCCGGCTTTACTGGCCCCACCGATTCCACCAAAAAACGTCAACGGTACAGAGACCACTAATGCACAGGGACAAGAAATTACCAAGAAGGTCAATCCACGGTAAATCCATTCAGACCAAGCTTGTTGAAACAATAGCGGCGGCACTACCGCTAACAAAAGCGCTAAGATAACCACAACGGGTGTGTAGATGCGGGAAAACTTCGTAATAAAATTTTCAGCCGGCGCTTTTTTACTGCTGGCATTTTCAACTAAATCTAAAATTCTGCTGACGGTTGAATCCGCTGCATTTTTTTCAACTGTAATCTGAATGACACCCGTTTGATTCACAAAGCCGCTTAGAATTTGATCACCGACTACTAATTTTCGTGGCACGGCTTCTCCCGTCAAAGCCGAGGTATCCACCATTGTTTCACCATTGGAAATGACACCATCCAAAGGAACTCTTTCTCCTGGTTTAACAATAATTTCTGCACCGACTGCAACTTCTTGCGGCGCGACCTGCTGTTCACCAGTCGCCGTCATAAGATTGGCATAATCCGGACGAATTGCCAACAAGCCCTTAATCGATTTGCGGGATTTTCCGACGGCTACACTTTGAAACAACTCGCCAACTTGATAAAAAAGCATTACCGCAACAGCTTCTGGATATTCACCAATTAGCATTGCGCCAATCGTTGCAACCGCCATTAAGAAATGTTCATCAAACACTTGCCCCTTGATAATATTGCGGGCAGCCGTCAACACAACATCGCCACCAATGAATCCATATAAAAGTAAGAAACCAATCAATCTTGGCAGATCATTTAAATTAGCGAGACTTAAAATAATTAATGCAACAAACGAAAGAGCTACCCGCCAGATATCCTTTTTCAAATGACTATCGTCATGTTGATGCCCTTCAGACTGCTGACTTAAATCAATCATCTCTACATCTGGTTCTAGTTCATGAATAATCGTTTGCGCTTGTTTTTCAACCTTGGCAAAATCTTCGGCTGGACAAGTAATTGCCATCTTCGTTTGTACAAAATTAACCGTTGCCGCTTGAACGCCATCAATTTTTTTGACCGCTGTTTCAATTTTTGCAGCGCAATTGCCACAGTCTAAATTTTTCAACTCATATGTTTTTTCCATCTGACTAACCTCCTTAAACCCTTTACATGAATTTATCTTCATGTATATAATAAATGAATCGCTATTCATATGTCAAGCCTTTTTGGGCTTTTTTTCAAAAATAGTTTGACAGATGAGCTGCAAAAATTTACTATATAAAAAGTGATGAATTTATTTTAAATTGATTGCCAGTAAATTCGCAGAAGTGGTGGAACGGCAGACACGCTATCTTGAGGGGGTAGTGAGCACACGCTCGTGCGGGTTCAAATCCCGTCTTCTGCATTTGTAAAGTTGTTGGCAATTGTCAGCAGCTTTTTTCTTTTATTTAGGGGAGCTAGAAAATGAAAGAGCAACCGGAAGAACCTCAAGAAGATAAACAAGATGGCTTTTATAGTTTATTAGGAATGCTAACTGGTTTGCTGATTGCCCTAGCCACCAGTAATTTCCCCTTAGGACTTATGTTGGGTGTGATTATCAGCATTGCAATGGAATGGGTCCACAACCTCTATGCTCTCTACTTAAAAAATAAAGATGACCAGTAGATTTTAAAAAGATTACTGATTTTTTTGGTTCAACAACCAATTATCCTGTTAAGAATTTTTTGAAAATAACCACATAAAAAAACTTTCCCAATGATTGAGAAAGTTTTTTATGTGCTTCAATTTAAATTGTTGCTTAAATTCAATTACTTTTTAAGACGAAATACACTTATTATCAGAGAATTTCTTTATCTATCAATTTTCCGGGAAATAGCTATGATGATCAGCTTCCTTTGTATCGTCTTCAATCAGGCCGCTTAATGAACGTTCCAAGATTGACTTGCTTTTATTTTTTTCACCATTATTGCGCTTTTTGCCAATTTTTTTATATTCGCTGCGGGTCATGGCGGTGGGCTCTTCGCTGTTGCCAAAACGACGTACAGTGGGTTCTTCTTCCGTATCTTTAACTTGATAGGCAGCTGGTTCATTGTCAAAAACTAAAAACGATTGGCTATCTTTTTTCATGGCCTTCAAAAGCTCATCATTCGTAAATTCATTTTCGACTTTATCAGGAATAACCGAAGCTGGTACATAGGTCGGCTCAAAAGTTGGTTCACTCGACTTAAAATTGTAATCCTTGTGCATTTGCACTGAGGCATCATAAGGATCGCTATGGGTTCTGCGAACTACATAGCTAGCCCGACCAGGTCCCCGATTGCCAAATATATTGGTTTTACCAGTCCGCGTTTTTTCTGGATACTGGGGTTTTGAATAGTCCGGCAAGTTTGCCCGATGCTTTTCAATTTCCTTTTGCTGTTCAATGGACAACCCTGCCCGCTCGCTAATCCCTTTAGTATGCCGGCGATAGGTCCGTTCTTCACTGGATTTAACCGGTTCATCAAAACGAACAGTCGACTCGGTGCGCAGTGGCGGAACCACATCAGCCCTAACTTGATTTTCATAGCGGCGATTTTCATGGGGAGGCGCCGTAATCAGTGACTCTCCTCCACCAAAAATATCACGTTTTTCTCGATATATTTTTACCCCAGTCTCATCATCATAGGCGGGGAATCTAGCGTGTCTGCGTTTGACTTCGATTTTTTCTTCCATAGTTATAACCACCATTTTTTCTTATGTCCTTTTAATTTTAACATAACAATTGCGATTATTCTAGCGCTATTCCTTTCAATTAACGGCTTCAAGATTTTTTAAAATGATTTTTATTCGGAAAGAGAAAAATAAAAAAGACTAGTTTGAATTGCCCTTAAAAAGTTAGATTTTCCCTCTAACTTTTAAGAGTCGCTTCATCATTCTAGTCTTTTTTATATCCATTAATTGTCACAATAAAATCTGTTAATTTGTCAGATAGCTACCTTTTCCAGCACTTGTTTTTGCAAGTAGCAACTTAAAATGGAATGTTGTTTTTGAGTCGCTAACACAGTCAAACTATCCAAAAACAGCGGGATAACCCATGTTTTATTCTGCAGCTAACGTTACAACAGCCGTTTCAGTGTCGCCTTTTGCCGCATTTGCTAAAGCGGCGTCTGCTAAAACTTTGAAGTCTCCAGAAGAATGAGTGGCTCCAGTTACTGCATCAACACTTGCTGTCGATTGTGTTTTAACCAATTCGTCTTCTAAAGTTTTCATATATTCTTCAGGGTAAGTCCCATTAGAAGCTTCCATTTTTTCTTTATAAGATTCATCGGCAGTTTTCAAATTACCGCTTTCGTCCTTAGCGTCAAAATCAACCATTGTAATTTTACCATCAGCAATTGTGACTGTTACATATTCTTTGTAGCCATTGCTATATTCACTTGCTTCAGCAGTGTATTCGCCATCCTGCCAAGCTTCGGTAGTTGCATTAGTCGAGCTTTCCGTTGTACTTGCTGCCATTGAAGAAGATTCCGTAGAACTAGAACTGCTAGAAGCTGTTGAATTATCGCTACCACAAGCCCCTAATAGTAATAATGTTGCAAGTGTTGCCATACCTAAACCAAGCTGTTTTTTCATATAAATCAGTTCCCCTCAAATAAATATTGTTATTTTACAAAGACCAGATTAGCACTTTGTGTCAAAATCTTCAAATAAGATTTTTTGTGAAAAAGTAAGTTGGCTACTCGTGAATTCAAATATAAAAGCTATTTATTTATAGCTTATCTCTCAATTTTAACAAGTGAAAAAAATATACTTTTTAAAAAATTCACAAATTAGCCTAGTCGCTATCATTATCTTTTAATAAAACTATTTTGAAGGGTTTTCTTTGATTAACCTTGATAAAATTTTAATGATTTTATTGATAAATTCTCCATAAAAAAATCTAGCAGCAGTAGCTTCTCATAATTTTCTTGGGAAGATGATGAAAAAGTTGAGACTTTGTTCAAATTTTTACGAAGTTGTTCATCTAATTCAGGTAAGTTGATAAGTTTGATGGCGCTGAAATCTGTCGTCACCCATTCGCTTAGACTCACTGCCTGTAAGAAAATACTAGGACGCAGTTTAGCTCCCTTCCCCTTAGCAACTTTTTCAAAGATGTGCTCAACTTGATTGAAGAAATATTCTGGATTCACATCACCAAGGAGCGTTTCAAAGGGTTTTAAAACCTTCGGAACAGTTTGACCACTACCACTGAAACTGAAATAATCCACCAAATCAGGCTCATAATCATTACGCTTAATCAGATGAAAATAAAGCAAGCTACCATCGTTTCCCGCCTGTCTCAATTCAAAAAAATTTTGTTTAGTCTCGCTTAAAAATAAATAATCCTCAGTCAGCTGCTCTTGATAGAAATAATAAAGGAAGGCTGCTTGCTCTTCAATGGATTGTTTTTTTAATTCTTCAACAGCAGATATGAGCTCTGGTGTTGCTTCCAATTTTTCAGTTGTTTTGACAACTGGAACTAATAAGCGATAACGCCGGTCCTTTCTTTCAATCCAACCGGCCTTCACCGATGCCTCTAGCATTTTTTCAAAGCGACCTTCAGAAAACTGCTGCTTTAGCTGTCTTAAAATAATCTCATCTGTACGATTTTCCCAAAGGTAATCAAAGAGTTGTGTTAATAATGGATCCGCTGCTAATTTTTGCAGGTCTTTATTTTGTGTTTGAATCTGAATTTCCATCTCATCACCTCAAAAAAAATGTGCCTAGCTGCTTATCTCAAATATTTCTCCACAAACTTTAAGCTTTAAAACAGCGCATCTGCACAAGTTTTGTAATTACTTGGCAGCAAGCAAAGTCATCAGCCTAAAGGAGAAATATTAAAAGGTCACAGCTATTGGCACAGTCCAAATTTCCTTAATTAAATTGTTCAGTTAATTGCGGCACGATTTGTTTCTTACGGGAAACAACGCCCTTTAAGAAGGCGCGATTGTCGACTAATTTGATGTTAAAGGCTTGTTCGACCTTGTCCAAGTAATCGCCAATCACTAAAATTTCTGAATCACTGTCTAAGATATTGGTGATGATTAAGATAAACAAGTCATAGCTGTTTTTAGCAATTTCAACTGCCATCGCTGCCTCTAGCTCACCTTGACGGTTAATCATCTCTTGTAAGTCGACGGTATTCACTTGGGCAATACGGATAGTCTGGTCTCCCATTGGAAAACTCTTAGCATCCAAATCCAAAAGTGTTTCAGCTGACTTATCCGCTAAATTCGTACCAGCCTTTAACATAGCTAAGCCATATGTGTCTAAATCAACATCGGCAATGTCGGCTAATTCTTTGGCAGCTGTCACATCTTCATCAGTACATGTTGGTGATTTAAACAATAAAGTATCTGAAACAATCGCTGAAAGCATCATGCCAGCTACTTCTTTTGTGACAACAGCATTGTTTTCTTTAAACATTTTATAGACAATTGTACTCGTGCAGCCAACTGGTTCTGCCCGATAATACAAAGGATTAGCTGTTTCAAAATTAGCAATCCGGTGATGGTCAACAACAGAAAGAATTTCAACTTCGGCAATATCGGCAACACTTTGTTGGAATTCGTTATGGTCGACTAACATAACATTTTTAGTTTCATTGGCAACTGTCGCCACAACCCGGGGGGCTGCTACATTAAAATAGTCCAAAGCAAATTGAGTTTCTTCGTTTGGTGTATCTAAAGCGACCGCTTCGGTATCTTTACCTAAAGCATTTTGTAGGCTGCTAAAGGCAATCGCTGCGCCAATCGCATCTGTATCTGGATTTTGGTGACCGAAAACTAAAATTTTTGACATGGAAAACGCTCCTTTGATTTTGATAAATAAACTTAAACTTTTAAAATTAATCCTTCATTATCATAACAAAAAAAAAGACTAGCGACAATCATGGAATGAAGTTAGAAAGCCAGTTTTTACTGTTTTCAAAACTTCACTTGATATCAGAAGCTAGTCTTTACAAGTTTAACGGGATTGATACTTGGTGTAGTCAGTAACGTGTAAGAGTTCGCGGGCGTTCGTTACCCGATCATCCGTCGGCGGTTCAATGCCCTCCAAAGGATATTTCAACTCTAATTCGTCCCATTTATATTTACCCATCGTGTGATAAGGCAACACTTCTACCTTGTCCACATTAGTTAAGGTTTTGATAAAAGCGTCCAGACGAATTAAAAATTCGTCGTAGTCGGTTCTCGTTGGCACTAATACGTGGCGAATCCAAACCGGTTTATCAATTTCTGATAAATATTTCGCCATGTCCAAGATATTGTCGTTGCTTTGGTGAGTCAAACGTTTATGACCTGCATTGTCGATGTGTTTAATATCAAACAATAATAAATCAGTGTAATTCATCAGCTCATTGAATTTGCCGATAAAAGGTTCGTCTCGTGTAAAGGGTTTGCCACAGGTGTCAATCGTTGTATGGATGCCTTCCGCTTTAGCTTTTTTAAATAGGTCGATTAAAAAGTCCAGCTGCAATAAAGGTTCTCCTCCGCTAACAGTGATGCCCCCTTTAGCACCCCAATAGGAACGATATTTTAAGGCCTCTGATAATACTTCATCGGCTGTCACCTCACGACCACCTTCACCAATTTTCCAAGTGTCTGGATTGTGGCAAAATTCGCAGCGCATCTTGCAGCCTTGCGCGAACACAATAAAGCGGACGCCGGGGCCATCGACAGTACCAAAGTTTTCCGTTGAATGAATTCGGCCTACTATTTTTTCAGTCATATCTCATCGCATCCCATCTATGATCAATCAGAATTGCTTCTGAAGAAAGTCGTCATTTTTTTCTTTATGTAACAATAATTGAAGGATAACACGAATGAAACCTGCAATCAAAAAAACTGCCTCTTCAGCGAAAGCTATTCAACTGAAGAGGCAGCACTATTTAGACTAATAAATCTTAAAGTCTGTCGTGGGAAGTTCTAGCAATCACGTCAGCTTGTTGTTCAGGAGTTAAGTCACGGAATTTAACAGCGTAACCTGATACCCGGATTGTTAAGTTAGGGTATTTTTCAGGATGAGCTTGCGCATCCAATAACAATTCGTTCGTAAATACGTTCACGTTCAAGTGGTAGCCACCTTTGTCAAAGTAACCATCCATTACGTTGCGTAGGTTGTTGATGCGAGTTTCTTCATCTTTACCTAAGCCGTTTGGATTGATTGTTTGGGTATTTGAAATACCATCTTGAGCGTTAGTATATTCTAAGCGAGCTGTTGAATTCAATGAAGCCAATAAGCCGTTCTTTTCACCTAAGAATTTGCCGTCTTGATAACTTGGGTTGGCACCTGGTGCTAATGGTTTGCCAGCACGACGTCCATCAGGAGTGTTACCAGTTGCTTTTCCGTAAACCACGTTTGAAGTGATGGTTAACAATGACAATGTAGGCATTGAGTTACGGTAAGTGTGTTGACGGTTGATTTGGTCCATGAAGTATTTCACGATCCAGTTTGCCATTGCATCCGCTTCTTCATTATCGTTTCCGTAAGTTGGGAACTCGTTTTGCGGGATGTAATCAATTGCCATGCCGTCTTCATCACGAACAACTTGAACATTGCCGTGTTTGATTGCCATGATTGAATCAGTTGCGTGAGAGATACCAGCGATACCAGTTGCAAAGGTGCGTTTCAAATCGCTGTCCATCAATGCTAATTGTGGAGCTTCATAAGCATATTTGTCATGCATGTAATGAATAACATTTAAAGTATTCACATAAAGTTCAGCTAACCAGTCTAAGATATCTTTGTAGCGATCCATGAAAGCTTCGAAATCAATTGTATCACCAGTCATTGGACGATATTTAGGAGCAACTTGAGCTTTAGTTTTTTCATCAACGCCGCCGTTAATTGCATATAAAACAGCTTTTGCTAAGTTCGCACGAGCGCCAAAGAATTGCATGTCTTTACCCATAACTGTTGCAGATACACAACAAGCAATGGCAGTGTCATCAGAACCCCAGTGAGTACGTAATAAGTCATCATTTTCAAATTGGATAGATGAACTTTCTTTCGCAATTTTAGCAGAGTAAGTTCTGAAGCCTTCTGGTAAATGAGAAGAATACAAAACAGTCAAGTTTGGTTCTGGAGAAGGTCCCATGTTTGTCAATGTGTGTAAGATCCGGAAGTCGTTTTTAGTAACTAATGAACGGCCGTCAAGACCCATACCAGCGATTGATAAAGTAGCCCAGATTGGGTAACCAGAGAATAATTGGTTGTATTCAGGAGTCCGAGCAAATTTAACCATTCTTAATTTCATGATTAAATGATCGATTAATTCTTGTGCTTCAAATTCAGTAATTGCGCCATTATCTAAGTCACGTTGGATATAGATATCTAAGAAAGCAGAAATCCGTCCAATTGACATTGCCGCACCATTTTGAGATTTGATAGCGCCAAGGTAACCGAAGTATAACCATTGGATAGCTTCTTGAGCGTTAGCTGCTGGGCGAGAAATATCAAAGCCGTATGAAGCAGCCATTTTCTTCAAGTCGTTTAAGGCACGGTATTGTTCCATGATTTCTTCACGAAGACGAATCACGTCATCGGTCATTACTTTATTACCAGTATTGTCATGGTCTTTTTTCTTTTCAGCCATTAAGTAATCAATTCCGTATAAAGCAATCCGACGGTAGTCGCCGATGATCCGGCCGCGGCCGTAAGCATCTGGTAAACCTGTGATAATTTTATTTTTACGAGCAGCTCTCATATCAGCTGTGTAAACATCAAACACACCTTGGTTATGTGTTTTACGGTAGTCTGTGAAAATGTGAGTCATTTCTTCATCTACTTCGTAACCGTTAGATTTTAAAGAGTTGTTAGCCATGTTGATGCCGCCAAAAGGCATGAATGCTTGTTTCAAAGGTACATCCGTTTGCAAGCCAACAATTTTTTCTTCTTCTTTGATTAAGTAGCCAGGACCATGAGAAGTAATTGTCGCAGGATTTGTCGTATCCATGTCATACACACCGTTTTGTTCGTGTTGAACTTCAAACAGTTCTTGCAATTTAGTCCATAATTTATCAGTGCTTGGTGCGATTGGTTCTAAGAAGCTATCGTCACCGCGATATTCAGTATAGTTCTTTTGGATAAAGTCACGAGTGTTAACTGAATGTTCCCATTCGCCGCCTTTAAATCCTTGCCATTGTTCTGCTTTTTTAGTATCGATATTAGTTGTTGTTGCCATTTGTGAAGACCCCCTCAATGTCTTTTAAAACCATAACAGCTTTACAACGATAGTATAACACGTTCGAATCATTTTGCAAGCCTTTGCTTGTAGATTTTTTAACATCTTAGAAACATTTGTTTTTTAAATCAAGATAAACTTTGATTTAAAGCCATTTCCGCTCTTGTGAACGTTTTAATAAAACTTAATATTTATTAAAAAGCAAACTAAACAGGAACAAAAAAAGACCCTTTCTGTACTAAAACAGAAAGGGTATCTGTTACAGAAAGTGTAACAGTGTTAGTCGTTTTCAAGAATTTTTGGTGATTTTTTAATGTAGACTTCAGCGATTCCGCCGGTTTGTTTTTCATCCATAGCAAAAGAACCATTTGAAGTTCGATCATTAATTGGGATATCAGCTGGAATTAATTCTTTTTGTTCACCATTATTTCCCAGTAAAATTAAAGAATCGCCGTTTGACGCTCCCATATAAAAGACCCGATGCGGATTATTTTTCAATTCCCGCAGCACCATCAGCCCCCGCTTAGCCCGACCTAATTGAGTCAGCTCTTGGGCTAGCATTCGTTTAACTGCTCCCCGCTGCGTCACCATAATAATTGGGTTATCGCCTTCGCTGTAAACTAAAAGGCCATTGACAACGTAGTCGCCGTCCTTTAAGTTCATTGATTTAACACCAGCTGCCTTCGCTCCCACCACTGGAACTTCCTTCAGTGGATAGCGCAGACCAAAGCCACGGTAACTAACTAAGAAAACATCCAAATCGGCAACAGCATCAGTCAAGTAGCTGGCAACCAACGCATCGTCATCGGTTTTAAATTTCATACAGCTGGCAGGGCGACTCTTATAGGTCCGCCATGGTTCAAATTCCTTCATGGCCGTTTGCTTAATCAAACCATTTTTACTAATAAAGACGAAATTTTTCGTCTCAGAAATGTCACTGTAAGGAAAGACACCAATAATGGCTTCATCAATTGCCAAATTGAGAATCGTTTGAGAAATATGCTCGCCTAGGTCTTTCCATTTTAAATCCGGCAGTTCATGCACCGGCCGATAAATTACATTGGCCTTGTTGGTAACCAAGAGTAAATGATCCAACGTATTCAGCTGACCGCTATATAAAATGTGGTCGCCATCCTTCATACCGATTTCTTCTGGCTTAGAAGCACTGTAGGAACGTAAGCTGCTGCGTTTGATGTAGCCTTCTCTGGTTACCGTAACCGCAACATCTTCTTGGGCAATCAAGACCTTGGTATCAATTGTAATTTCTTGGATTTCATCTTCAATTTTTGTCAGGCGTTTGTTGGCGTACTTTTTCTTAACGTCTCTTAACTCTGACTTGAGAACTTTTAGCAGTTCGCCTTCGTCTTCGATAATTTTTTTCAGCTCAGCAATTGTTGCTTGTAAATCTTGTTGTTCCTGTTGCAGCTGCGTGATATCTGTATTGGTTAAACGATATAGCTGCAAAGTCACAATCGCTTCTGCCTGCTCTTCTGTAAAATCAAAGCGGGCAACTAAATTATTTTTAGAATCTTTTTTATCTTTACTGCCACGGATTACCGCAATCACTTCGTCAAGAATGGACAAGGCCTTAATTAAACCGTCAACGATATGAGCGCGTTTTTCCGCTTTGTTCAATTCATATTGACTGCGTTTAATAATCACCCCTTTACGATGGGTGATATAGCTTTCTAAAATGCGTTTCAAGCCAACTTGATGGGGTGTCATATTATCAATGGCGACCATGTTGAAATTATAATTAATCTGCAGCTCAGTATTTTTAAATAAATAGTTTAAAACCCCTTGAGCATTGACATCTTTTTTTAATTCCACCACAATCTGCAGGCCAGTCCGATCACTTTCATCCCGCACCTCAGCAATTCCGTCAATTCTCTTTGTCAAACGAATCTCGTCCATCTTTTTGACAAGATTGGCTTTATTGACTTCATAAGGGATTTCATTGATAACAATTTGCTGTTTGCCGCCTTTAATATCTTCAATTCGCGTCAATGACCGCAAAATAACTTTTCCCCGGCCGGTTTCATAGGCTTTGCGAATTTCTTCTTTCCCCTGCAAAATGCCGCCAGTTGGAAAATCCGGTCCAGGAATTAAGGTCATTAATTTTTCCAAAGTTGCATTTGGATGGTCGACTAAATGAATTGTGCCGTCAATGACCTCCCCTAAATTATGGGTCGGAATTTCTGTGGCGTAACCAGCGGAAATCCCAGTGGAGCCGTTGACTAATAAATTGGGAAATTTTGCCGGTAAAACGGTCGGTTCTTTTTCGGTATCATCGAAATTCCAAACAAAGTCAACCGTCTCTTTTTCAATATCCCGCAACAATTCGCCGCTCAATTCAGAAAGGCGGGCTTCTGTATAACGCATCGCTGCCGGCGGGTCACCGTCCATGCTACCGTTATTGCCGTGCATTTCAATTAAAACTTCCCGCAGCTTCCAATCTTGGCTCATCCGCACCATCGCTTCATAGATACTGCTGTCACCATGGGGATGGTAATTCCCCATGATATTCCCGACGGATTTTGCCGATTTCCTAAAGCCCTTGTCAAAGGTGTTGCCGTCTTTGTCCATCGAAAATAAAATTCGCCGCTGAACCGGCTTTAGACCATCACGAATATCTGGCAAAGCCCGTTCCTGGATAATATATTTTGAATAGCGACCAAAACGATCCCCCATGACATTTTCAAGGGTTAGTTCTTGAATCTCTTGTCGTTTTTCCACAAGTTTGTTCCTTTCTCATAGCGCTTTTCTTAAAGACAGATATTACTCGTCTTCAAATAAACTAATATTTTCCACTTCAGAAATTTCATTTTCTGATAAAGTAGCGGTCTCTAAAGCTGCCGTTGCGACTGCACCTTCATCTTGCCGATCTAAGATACTGCTATCTTCCTCCAAGGTAAATTGGACATGGCTTTCAATCCATTTCCGGCGGGGTTCAACTTTATCCCCCATCAAGGTGGTTACTCGGCGTTCTGCCAACGCACCGTCATCAATTCGAACCCGAATCAAGGTTCTTGTATCTGGATTCATCGTTGTTTCCCAAAGCTGATCGGCATTCATTTCCCCAAGACCTTTGTAACGCTGCAGCATGTAGCCTTTGCCCACTTTTTTAGTGACATCTTGCAATTCTTCATCCGTCCAAGCGTATTCGACAACTTGCTTTTTGCCGGCGCCTTTAGATACTTTGTATAAAGGCGGCAAAGCGATATACACTTTGCCTGCTTCAATTAAAGGCTTCATGTAGCGATAAAAGAAGGTTAGCAACAAGACTTGAATATGAGCACCATCGGTATCGGCATCGGTCATGATAATGACTTTATCGTAATTACAATCCTCAATTGAAAATTCCGGACCAACGCCTGCACCAATCGTATAAATCATCGTATTGATTTCTTCGTTTTTCAAAATATCCTGCATCTTAGCTTTTTCGGTGTTAATAACCTTGCCTCGTAAAGGCAAAATTGCTTGAAACTTCCGATCACGGCCTTGCTTAGCAGAACCTCCGGCCGAATCACCTTCGACTAAATACAGTTCATTGCGTTTCGCATTTCTCGATTGGGCTGGCGTTAATTTGCCAGACAAAAGAGATTCGCCTTTTTTACGTTTTTTACCGTTACGGCTTTCTTCTCTGGCTTTGCGGGCAGCTTCTCGAGCTTCTCTGGCTTTAATCGCCTTACGAATCAGCATCTGACTCATTTCACTATTTTCCTGTAGATAAAAGCCCATCTGTTCGCCGACGACATTGTCGACGACATTTCTAGCAGCTGGTGTCCCTAACTTTTCTTTCGTTTGCCCTTCAAACTGCAATAAGTTTTCTGGCACCCGAATCGAGAGCACTGCCGCCAAACCTTCACGAAAATCGCTGCCTTCAAGATTTTTGTCTTTTTCTTTTAGCAGACCGACTTTACGAGCATATTCATTATAGGCTTTGGTCATGGAAGTCTTCATACCGACTTCGTGGGTCCCGCCATCTTTAGTCCGAACGTTATTGACAAAGGACAAAACATTTTCAGAATAGCCATCATTGTATTGATAAGCTAACTCGACTTCAATGCCTTCTTTTTCACCGGAAAAATAAACAACCGGAGTCAATGTATCTTTTTCTTCGTTTAGATAATCAACAAATTCCTTGATACCTTCTTCAAAAAAGAAAACTTCTTCGACGGCTTCCTCTCCTCTTAAGTCTGTCAACGTAATTTTGACGCCTCGTAAAAGAAAAGCTGATTCTCTCAAACGCTCAGACAGCGTTTCGTAAGAAAATTTAGTCGCTGAAAAAATCGTATCATCTGGCAGAAAATGAACTAACGTGCCATTTTTCTTTTTAGTTTTGCCGATTTTTTTCAGGGTGCCCACCGGCTGACCGCCGTTTTTAAATTTCATTTCATATTCGACACCATCCCGCACAATGATGACATCTAGCCAACTAGAAAGAGCGTTCACCACGCTGGCCCCAACACCATGCAGACCACCGGAAGTTTTATAGCCGCCTTGGCCGAATTTCCCACCGGCATGCAAGACGGTAAAAATAACTTGGACAGTGGGCTTGCCAGAAGCGTGCATCCCCACAGGCATTCCGCGACCGTAGTCTGCTACACTGATACTATTATCCGGATGAATCGTTACATCGATTTCATTCCCGAAACCAGAGAGCGCTTCATCGACAGCATTATCGACGATTTCATAAACTAGATGGTGCAACCCGCGGCTATCGGTGGAACCAATGTACATTCCCGGCCGTTTGCGGACTGCCTCAAGACCCTCCAATACCTGAATCGAGGCGTCATTGTATTCATTACTTTTTGCTTTAGGCATCTAAAAAACCCCTTCATACTCACTACTTTTAACTTATTTCAAAAATACTGCAACTATCTTATCATAAACTATTACGAAATGTGGATAAAAATTTTTAAGAAACTTTTTTAAAAAATTTAATCTCCTAGCATTTCTTGACTCGAGTCAAACAATTTATTATGTCATATAATTTACCAAAAATAAAATACCTGACCACTTTTAAGTCCCCTTCAGAGTTTTTCTGAGGCTGACTGTCGCTGTCTTAAAGCGAAGCAGACGGCACATCAGCAGAAAGAACGGATGCTTTGTTACTATACATCCTCTTGAAGGTTTCGTCAAAAATAGTTCAGGTATCTGGCAGATTTTTTTCAAAAATTAACGGATATCCATTTTGGCAAGCTCAATTTTAATGCAGCGGTTCATCACGACATCTTTTTTGCCTGCAGCTCGTAAAATTTCGGCTGCCTCGTCGTTCTCTAAGCCAAGCTGAGCCCAAAACACACCGTCATTTCGTTGAACAAACTCAGCAGCGACCTCTGGTAAAAATTCGCTGCGACGGAAAATATCGACAATATCCATTTGCTCTTCAAGGTCTAAAAGACTTGCGACTACCGGTTCTCCTAAAATAGTTTGTCCAGCTAAAACCGGATTGACAGGGAAAATTTGATAGCCCTGCTCCTGTAAAAGCTCCCCAATCTGATAGCTAGTACGTTCCTCTTTATTACTTAAGCCGACAATGGCAATTTTTTTAGCTTTGGTTAAATAATCAAAAATTACTTCTTGACTTGGATTGTTAAAACTCATGATAATCCCTCCGTTTATTATTGAGCTTACCTGACAAACATGTTAAACTTTACAAAGAAATTCTGAAGAAGAAGGTCAAAAATGAATATACTATTTTTTCTACTTATTGCCTATTTATTAGGCTCAATTCCCTCTGGTGTTTGGATTGGAAAAATCTTTTTCCATAAGGATATCCGCCAATTTGGCAGTGGCAATAGCGGAACTACCAATACCTTTCGCGTATTGGGAAAAACCGCTGGCACCATCGTCTTATTTATGGATATTTTGAAAGGCACATTGGCCACTAGCCTGCCGCTGATTTTCCATTTGACAAATGTCAATCCGCTTTGGTTTGGTGTCTGCGCCATCTTAGGCCACACGTTCCCAGTTTTCGCCAAATTTAAAGGGGGTAAAGCCGTTGCAACAAGCGCCGGTATGCTACTAGCTTATTCGCCACCATTTTTCATTTACAGCTGTTGCATTTTTATCATCTGTTTAGCACTCACCAGCATGGTTAGTTTGTCCAGCATGATTGCCGCTGTTTTGATTACTATTTCAACTTTTGTGATTCCCTACATTGCTCCATGGATTTTGGCACAGCAGGATTGGTTATTGCACATCATCGCCATCGGGGTCTCCGCCTTCATTTTTTATCGTCACAAGGAAAATATTCAACGAATAAAGAATGGTACTGAAAGTCGGATTCCCTTTGGCTTAAATAGTAGCAAGAAAAACGTTTGAGCACTCAAACGTTTTTTATTTTACCGTAATCGCATATTTGGTAGTAAATTTTCCTTGAGAAGCCAAGTGCTTAATGCCGAATTTTTCGCTTAATTCACCGGTTGTTCCCAAAGTATCCGCCACGCCGCACCAAGGCTCGATACAAACAAAAGGCGCTTTTTTGGGATAAGGCGACCAGATGCCGACAAAATTCATATCCGAATAGCTCAAGGTGACGCTGTGTTCTGATTTTTCACTGGCAATGGTGTAACTGTTTAAGCCTCTTGTTTCAAACACTAAAGCATCCTCTTTGAAGAGCGCATGGCTGAGACTAATGGCGGTATTGGTTTGTGCTAGAGTTCTTTGATCTAAATCGATATAGGGTCCTGCTAACGGTAACTTAGTGCGGGATTTTTTTGGTGAAAAATCTAAAAAGTAATCTTCAAAATTTAGACCAGCTTCTAAAGGTACATTAAATGCCGGATGTCCACCAATTGAAAAATACATCTCGTCAGCACCCGTGTTAACTACCTCATATACCACCATCAACCCATCGCCGCCAACTGAATAACGAATGTTCAACTGAAAATCGAAGGGATAATTGGTCTTTGTCTTTTCATCGCTAACTAAAGTGAAAGTAATGTCAGTTGGACTTTGCTGCGTAATAGTAAATTCCATATCCCGGGCAAAACCGTGTTGACCCATCTGATAAGTTTTGCCCTTAAATTGATACTGATTGTCCTTCAAACGCCCCACAAAAGGAAAGAGCACAGGCGCATGGCGATTCCAAAATTCAGGATTACCATTCCAAATGTATTCAATATTTGTCTTTTTCCCCTTAAGGCTAATCAATTCTGCTCCTAATGTGCTAAAGGTTGCCTGTAATTGTTGATTTTCAATTGTAATCATACGCTGCTCCTCCTTTTTTATTTTAGTAGTCGTGCTTGGCTAATTCTTCTTTGAAACGAGAATTTAAGACCTTCAAATACGTTCCCTTCATCCCTAAAGAACGGGATTCAATAATGCCCGCCGACTCTAATTTGCGGAGCGCGTTGACAATCACCGAGCGGGTAATCCCGATTTCATCTGCAATGTTTGAAGCGGTTAAGCGGCCCTCGTCGCCATCTAGTGCTTTAAAAATGGCCTGCACAGCTTTTAATTCGCTGTAAGACAAAGTATTAACGGCCATTTGCACGGCGGTTGCACTGCGGACTTCATCTTCAATGCTGCGGGATTTTTGATACAAGACCTGCATCCCAACAACTGTGGCGCTATATTCTGCTAACACCAAATCATCATCATCAAAGTTTTTCTTCATGCGGGACAAGATAATCGTTCCTAAACGTTCTCCTGCTCCAAAGATGGGGACAACCGTCGTTAGACCATTGGGGAAATCACTGCGTAATTCCACAGGAAAGGCAGTCATTGCACTGTCGATTGGAATGTTGGCTTCTGTTTTGTCTAACAAATCGACGCGATCTGTATAATTTTTGGGAAACTGTTTTTCAATGAACATGGATTTCACTCGATCGTTATTCACGTCATGCCGTTCATTGTAGCCCAGCAAAGCTCCCTCTTTACTGATGATATAAGCATTGCTATCCAAGACATCCCCCAGAATTAAGGCCATTTTATCGTAGGGCAGTTCCGTGTTTAGATCAAAAGAATTTTTTTGTTGCAGTAATTGATTAATCTCCCGAGTTTTCTCCAATAAGTTCATTGTGTTTCCTCCCATTTTTTAAATTATAAGATAAAGCGGCTTAGGTCTTCATTGGTGGCAATGCTGTCCAATTTTTCGTTGACATAAGCCTCTGTAATTGTAATTTCTCCCATTTGCATATCTGGTGCTTCAAAAAGTAAATCCTCTAATAATTTTTCTAAAATCGTGTGTAAGCGGCGAGCGCCGATATTGTCAGTATCCCGATTGACATCAAAGGCGATTTGCGCAATCCGTTCAATAGCTTCTTTGGTAAAGGTAACTGTTACATTTTCAGTAGCAATTAACGCGATATATTGTTTCACCAAAGCATTATTTGGCTCCGTCAAAATTTTAACAAAATCCTCTGCTGATAAATCATCCAGCTCAACGCGGATTGGAAAACGTCCTTGCAATTCTGGAATCAAATCGCTTGGTTTGGATAGATGGAAGGCTCCTGAAGCGATAAATAGAATGTGATCCGTTTGAATCGCTCCGTATTTGGTATTGACTTGAGAACCTTCGACAATCGGTAGAATGTCTCGTTGCACGCCTTCTCTAGAAACTTCACCGGATTGTTGCGATTTAGAGGTAATTTTATCCATTTCATCAATGAAAATAATTCCGTTTGACTCAGCGAGCTTAATTGCGGCACTGTGAATGTCCGCATCATTGACAATTTTGGAGGATTCTTCTTTGACGAGTAATTCTTGGGCCTCTTTAACTGTGACTGTCCGCTCGATTTTTTTCTTCGGCGATAACGCCCCTAAAGTTTCGTTTAAATCAATGCCCATCTGTTCAAGTCCGTTATTCATCATTGGAGCAGACTTTTTAACTTCATCGACTTCAATGGTGACTTCCCGCTCATCCAGCTGTCCTCTTTCTAATTGCTCTAAGACAGTTTTGCGATTTACGCGGATTTCATCAGTAACTTCTTCTTGTTCTTCTGGCTTTTGCGCGGCGTTAAACATCTGCATCATCTGATCAAATTGGTTATTGCTTTGCTTTTGCTCTTTTTTTAAGCCGGGTACTAATACTTTGACCAAGCGATCATTAGCTCTTTTTAGCGCTTGGCTATAGACACCGGAATACTGTTGCTTTTCAACAATTTGAATAGCATTTTCTACTAAATCCCGGACCATCGATTCAACGTCACGGCCGACATAGCCGACCTCGGTAAATTTAGTCGCTTCCACTTTGATAAACGGCGCATCAACAATCGTGGCTAAACGACGGGCAATTTCGGTTTTACCAACACCGGTTGGCCCAATCATCAACATATTTTTCGGCGTGATGTCCTCTTGCATCTGTTCATCTAATTGTAACCGGCGATAACGATTGCGCAAGGCAACTGCAACTGCTTTTTTGGCCTCATGTTGGCCGACAATATATTCATCTAGTTCTGTGACAATCTGTCTTGGCGTTTTATTTAATTCAGTCATGATTTAACCTCACTTAATTTCTTCGACGATAATATTATGGTTGGTGAAAATACAAATATCTGCAGCGATTTCCAGCGCATTTTTGGCAATTTCAGCGGCCGTCATTTCTTGCTTGGTATAGCGTTTCATCGCTCTAGCAGCGGACAAAGCAAAATTGCCGCCAGAACCAATTGCCAAAATGCCATCGTCCGGGGTAATCACTTCACCAGTTCCAGAAACCAATAACATTTCTTCTTTGTTCATAACAATCAGCATCGCTTCAAGCTTTTGCATCGATTGTTGAGTGCGCCATTCCTGTGCTAATTCAACGGCCGCCCGTTGCAAATTGCCGTTGTATTCGTTTAACTTCGCTTCAAATTTTTCTTCTAAAGTAAAGGCATCGGCGACACTGCCGGCAAAGCCGACTACCACTTCGCCATTATAAATCCGCCGAACCTTGCGGGCGGTGCCCTTCATAACAACGGATTCCCCCATTGTTACTTGGCCGTCACCCGCCATGGCAAACTTGCCGTTTAATTCAACGGCACAAATTGTTGTTGAGTGAAATTGTGATTCTGTCATAGTTACGTCTCCTTTATCGCATTTAGCTAAATTTCAAAAGATTGGTAAAATTTAGATTCCTTTTAAAATAAGTCCAGCAGATGAACTCAGAATGAAGTAACAGGAACTTAAATCTTAGAGTAGTTAGTATAAAGTGCGTGTTCAAAAAATTCATCAGGCTCGAGGATGAAAGTTGCGATAATTTTTCTGCAGACTCTCCTTAGTTACATGGGCGTAAATCTGTGTCGTCGACAAATTGGCGTGCCCCAATAATTCCTGCACGGTCCGCATATCTGCTCCGTTGTTTAATAAATGAGTGGCAAAGGTATGCCGCAGCATATGGGGATGGATGTCACTGTTTAAACTACTTTTTTTGATGACTTGGTTTAAAACATATTCAATCCCAGTCGGGGTAATCGCCTCACCTCGATGATTAATAAAAACTTTACTGTGCTCTTGGCCATATTTTTTCATCAAAGTCTCACGGCCATTAGTAAAATAATCTTGTAGGGCATCTGCCGCGAAGGAACCCAGCGGAACATAACGCTCTTTATTGCCTTTTCCGTGAATTAACATGACTTCATTATCAAAATCTAAAGCTGTCATTTCTAAGTCGGCGGCTTCGCTTAACCGCAGACCAGAACCATATAGCACCTCTAAAAGCGCTCGGTTTCGTAAATCCAGCGGCTTCTCCCCTTGAACACTTTCAAAAAGCGCCGCCATTTCATCTTCGTAGAAAAAGCGGGGCAACCGAATACTGCCGCGTTTGAGATGCACATAGGAAAAAGGATTTTCTTCTATGACCTGCTGCTTCAATAAAAATTGATAAAAAGAACGCAGACTGGCAATCTTACGGCTGAGGGAATTTCGACTGTAGGCTTTTTCGGCTAATAAGGCCAAGTAAGCCCTGACATCTAGATGGTCAATTTTTAGATACTCTTCATCACCGGACAAACGCAAGAATTCTAAAAAATCTTCTAAGTCTTCTTGATATGCCTGCTGTGTTTTCTCAGAATACCCCCGTTCAAAAAGCAAATAACGATAAAATTCTGAAGGCCAATTTTTTTCAGTCATTGCAATCCTTCCCTTCGTTAAATTAAACTCTACCACAAGCTATATTAGAAAACAATTTAATTGTCAGAATTAAACTCTCATATAAAACAATTCTAAATATTTTTACGATTTATGCAAATTATTTTAAAAAAAAGAAAGAGTCTTCCCGTTACCAAACAGGAAAACTCTTGCAAAAATTATTTAGTCGTTTATTTTTTTACGCCATTTTCAATCCATAAAAGTCGCTGGCGAAATTGCGCCTTAGTTTTTTTTGACGGTTGATGCATAATCAGATGCTGTTTGATCAGCTGGTGCATAATATCCATAATAAAATTGACCAGCTCTTGGTATTCACGACCATTCGTCAGCTTTAAATCCCGCGTATTAATCAAGGTGAAAAATTGCTTTTGAATGCCGACTTCTTGGGTTTCCCCATTCGGCGGCGTTGCCAAGACCTGCTGATCTAGTTCAACTTCGCCATTGAGCATCATAACTTTGAAATAGCCTTGGTAATGGGAGCTGTCGACACTTTTTAAAAAATCTAAGAAAAACATTTCCAGCGCCAAAAATAAATCGCCTTTGGTGTTTTCAAGCGCCGTGAAAATTAAGTTATGGGCATCGACTTTAATCTGCTGATAGGTCCACTGAAATAAGTCATCGACGTTTTCGAAATATTTGTAAAAAGCCCCCCGGGAAATATCAGCCTGTTTAATAATTTCAGAAACCTTTGCTTCCCGTAACGGCGTATTTGAAAATACGCCGACTGCCGCTTTAAAAATCCGCTCTTGTTTTTCCTTCGATAAATTAAAAAAAGTTGTCTTTGGCATACAATCCCTCTGCTTTTCTTAAATTCTTTTTACAAACTCACTTATTCAGCTGTTGTCGTCATATCTGCGACTGCATTTAAAGCCCGCTCAGCTAAAGCCGCATAGCGTTCTTTTTTATCGCGAATTCTTTCCGGCAATTCAGGGAACAAACCAAAGTTGGCATTCATCGGTTGGAAATGTTTGCCAGCTGCGTGGGTAATGTAATAGGCCATGGAACCGATAGCGGATTCCTGCGGCATTTCAATCGGTGCCAAACCTTTTGCTAAACGAGCGGCGTTAGTCCCAGCCAATAAACCACTAGCAGCACTTTCCACATAACCCTCGACACCTGTCATTTGTCCAGCAAAAAATAAATCATCCCGCTTAACTGATTGATAAGTTGGCTTTAATAGTTCTGGTGAATTCATAAAGCTATTGCGGTGCATCACGCCATAGCGGACAAATTCGGCATTTTCTAAACCAGGAATCATTTGAAAAACGCGTTTTTGTTCGCCCCATTTCAAATGGGTTTGAAAACCAACAATATTGTATAAAGAAGCAGCCGCATTATCTTGGCGCAATTGAATGACAGCGTATGGTCGTTTGCCGGTCTTGGGGTCTTCTAAGCCGACTGGTTTCATCGGACCAAAGAGCATCGTTTTAAAGCCCCGCTCTGCCATCACTTCAATTGGCATACAGCCTTCAAAATATTTTTCTTTTTCAAATTCTCGCAATGGCACAACTTCAGCTGCCACCAAAGCTTCATGGAAGGCTTTAAATTCTTCTTCAGTCATTGGACAATTTAGATAGGCAGCTTCCCCTTTATCATAGCGGGATTTCAGATAAACCTTGTCCATATCAATCGTATTTTTATCAATGATTGGCGCAGCGGCATCGTAAAAATAAAAGCCATCTGAGCCGTTAAAGTCTTTGATTGCTTGGCTCAATCCTTCAGAAGTCAATGGGCCTGTCGCAATAACAGTAATCCCTTCTGGAATCTCAGTTATTTCTTCATTGACCACCGTGACAAGTGGATGATTTTTCACCCGATTGGTAATCATTTCAGAAAAAGTATCTCGATCGACTGCTAACGCACCACCAGCGGGAACCGCTGTTGCATCAGCCGAAGTGATGACCACTGAATTTAAACGGCGCATTTCTTCTTTTAAGACGCCGACCGCATTGGCCAAGCTATTGCCCCGCAAAGAGTTTGAGCAGACTAATTCTGCGAAATTTTCCGTTTGGTGTGCCGGTGTTTGTTTGACCGGACGCATTTCAATTAAACGGACGGGTACGCCGCTTTCGGCAATTTGCCAAGCAGCTTCACTGCCGGCCAGACCCGCTCCGATGACATTTACAGTTGGATACATCTTTTTCCCTCGCTTTAAAAAAATAAAATTGGTACATGTTCACTGATTGTATCATATCGAAACAATTTGTGAAATGCACCAATTTTAACTTATATTTTATTTTTGTACGTCTTCTTCGTAGTCCCCGTTGATACAGACGACTTGTTTGCCGCCCTTAACTTTTTTCTCAACAAGATATTTGCCACATTTTGGACAATCCCGACCGACTGGTTTATCCCAAGAGGTGAAATCACAATCAGGATAACGGGTACAGCCGTAGAACAAACGATTTTTTTTCGACTTGCGTTCGACAACCTGGCCTTCATGACAGACAGGACAGGTCACGCCGATTTCTTTAATAATCGGCTTGGTGTTGCGGCAATCAGGAAAATTGCTGCAGGCGTAAAACTTGCCATAACGCCCCAATTTAATCACCATTGGATGACCACAAACATCACAGTCAAAACCAGCTGGCTCATCTTTAATTTGAATTTTTTCAATTTTTTCTTCCGCTGTTGTCAGCTCTTTTTCAAAAGGTCCGTAGAAGCGGTCAATGACTTTGACCCATTCCTCCTTACCTTCTTCGACGCTATCCAAATCAGATTCCATCGAAGCCGTGAAGTGAACATCGACAATATTTGGGAAAAATTCGACAATTAATGAATTGACAATTTCCCCTAGCTCAGAAGGTTCAAAGCGTTTTTGCGTGAGCTTCACATAATAGCGGCGTTGAATGGTATCTAAAGTTGGGGCATAAGTTGACGGACGACCGACACCATTTTCCTCTAGCGTTCTGATGAGCGTCGCTTCACTAAAGCGAGCAGGCGGCTGGGTGAAATGTTGTTTAGGTTCGATGTCCACTGACTGAACAATATCTCCTTCGACTAAATCCGGTAAGATATTATCTTTTTCTTCCTTACCATCATCGCGACCTTCAACATAGACCTTCATAAAGCCTTGGAATTTCACCTTAGACCCATTAGCGATAAAAATGACATCATTTTGGTTAAGGGTCACCTTCATCGTGTCTAAAATTGCCGGTGTCATTTGACTAGCGACAAAGCGAGACCAAATCAAAGAATATAATTTCATCTGGTCTTTGTCTAAATATTTTTCCATTTCCTGCGGTGTCCGCAGCGTGCTTGAAGGACGAATCGCTTCATGGGCATCTTGGGCCCCTTGGGCATTTTTAGTTTTCCGTTGACCATGGGCTGAAAATTCTTTGCCGTAAGTCGTTTCGATAAACTCTGCGGCTTCTTCCTTCGCACTATCGGCAATCCGTGTTGAGTCCGTCCGCATATAAGTGATTAATCCGACAGAAGTCCGACCAATTTTAATTCCCTCATACAGCTGCTGAGCAACCATCATAGTCTTACGGGTTCTAAAGTTTAGCTTGCGGGCCGCTTCTTGTTGCAGACTACTCGTGGTAAAAGGCAACGCTGGATTGCGTTTGCGCTCTTTCTTTTCAACTTTGGTAACATCAAAGTCTTTACCGGTAATCCGTTGGGTCACTTCTTTAACACTCTCAGCATTCGGCAATTTTTTCTTTTTACCGTCCATGCCCCAAAAGTTTGCCTTAAATTTTTTCTTTAATTTTTGGAAATTACCGTCAACACTCCAATATTCTTCTGGAATGAAATCACGAATTTCCTGTTCCCGGTCAATAATCATCTTTAAGGCAATTGATTGCACCCGGCCAGCACTTAAACCTTTTTTAACTTTGCGCCATAAAATTGGACTAATCGAATAGCCAACAATCCGGTCTAAAACCCGGCGAGCTTGTTGGGCATCCACTAAATCTAAGTCAATCGCCCGTGGTTCTTTAAAGGCTGCTTTAACGGCATCTTTAGTAATTTCGTTAAAGACTACCCGATTTTTATCTTTTAAATCAAGACCTAACAGAAACGCCAAATGCCAAGCAATGGCTTCCCCTTCTCTATCCGGGTCACTTGCGAGATAAACTTTTTCAGCTTTTTTAGCTGCAGACTTCAAGCCTTTGATGACATCGCCTTTACCACGAATCGAAATATAATGGGGTTCAAAATTATTTTCAAAATCGACTCCCATTTTACTTTTTGGTAAATCTCGGACGTGTCCGACACTGGCCACAACCTTATAATTTTTCCCCAAATATTTTTCAATTGTTTTTGCCTTAGCTGGTGATTCCACGATAACTAAGTATTTATAAGCCATATATTGGGCTACCTCTTTTCTTTTTCTTCTATTATATAGAGCACTTGGAAGACATGTTACAAATCGTAGCCTATGATAGCGATTGAAAAAACATTTGTCAAGGAGAGAAAATTTGCTGAAGAAAAATACAGCTTCTTTTTTTAACTATTTTTGAGATTTTTTTTACAAGTATGGCGTTAGCTCATCCAAAATATCTTGAGTCGAAATCACACATTTTGCCCCTTCCTGAATTAGCTGCAGACAGCCGGTGGCCCGAGGATTATCACAGGCTCCCGGAAATGCGAAGACTTCCCGACCAAAGTCTAACGCCATTTGTGCTGTAATCAGTGAACCGCTGCGTTGTCTTGCTTCGACAACGCAGGTCCCCACAGTCAATCCGGCGATAATTCGATTACGCATTGGAAAATGATAGCGTAGCGGCTGAGTGCCATCAGGGTATTCAGATAAAATCAGATGTTCCTCTGCTAATTTCTTTTGCAAATAATAATTTTCCTTGGGATAGGTTCGATCCAAGCCGCAGCCGACGACCGCAATCGTTCGCCCCTGTTTTGTTACCGTTAGTTTATGAGCTAGACTATCGACACCTTTAGCTAAGCCGCTGACAATTGTAAAATTATGTTCAATCAATTCCGGCAATACCTGCTGAACAACTTTGCCAGCCTGTTCAGAAGCATCCCGCGTACCGACTATTGCAAGAGCTGATGTTTTCAAAAAATCCAAATTACCCTGATAAAAAAGCAAGCTCGGCGGATTATAAATTTCCTGCAAAAATAAAGGATACTTTTCATCCAAAATTGTAAAAAAAGGTCGCTGATTCTTTTCCGCCATAATTTGTGCTTTGGGCCAAGAATCATAAAAATCCAAACGATACTTCTCAATCCGAGCAATCCGCTGAATCTCATACAAACTCAACTGAGTCGTCTCATTCGCTAGACAAAAACGCAGGACTTTAAGCCGACCAAGATTACCAATTCCTCTGCAATAAACCAATCGTAACACTAATTTTTTTAATTCATTTAACATAAAAAAACCTCTTTTCTGAAATACTTTCAATAGTATTCGCAGAAAAAAGATTCTTTCATCTTACATATCCTTAATAGGCGCAAAACTGCGGCGATGGATTGCTGTGATACCGAATTTTTCTAAACCAGCCAAGTGTTCTTTCGTGCCGTAGCCGGCATTTTTTTCAAAGCCGTAGCCGGGGTAAACTTCCGCAAACTCCTGCATCATTTGATCCCGTGTTTCCTTGGCAACAATACTTGCCGCTGCAATCGAAATCGAGCGGGCATCCCCTTTAATCAAATTTTCTTGGGGAAGATTATTGGCAAGTTTCATGGCATCGATTAGTAAAAAATCAGGCTGCGGTTCTAACTGATCAATTGCCGCCTGCATCGCCAGCTTCGTCGCTTCATAAATATTGACCTGATCAATTACCTCCGCTTCAATGATACCGACACCGATTGCGACAGCTTGTTTTTTTATTTCTAATAAAAGTGCTGCTCTCTTTTGCTGGGAAAGCTGTTTGGAATCATTAATGCCAATTAAATTGGCATCTGGTTTTAAAATGACTGCCGCACTCACCACCGGGCCAGCTAAAGGACCACGACCGACCTCATCAATCCCAGCAATATACTGGTAGCCCTTGAGGTAAGCCTGCTTTTCAAACTCCTGCATTTTTTGATAATTTTCAATAAGCTGCGCTTCTTTTGCCAAGCGATTTTGCCATTGGTTAAGGGCTGTTTGGACGCCTTTGCGGGAATCATTTTGCCACAGCTGGATACGATTGTCATTTACATCAGAAATCTCGCCTAATTGTTTTTTTATTTCTGCAATTGAGGTTGGCTTCTCAGTCATTTGCTTCACCAAATTCTTCGTAACGATCTAACGTGTAGCCGCCTAATTTGCCCCCGCGAATCTCATGGACAATCATCTCACTACCCCGTTCAAAATCATCACGAAAGCCTCTTTTTTTGGTAATCAGCATGAGCTGTTCAACTGGTGCCAAAAAGATTTCTTCTTCTGAAAAATTATAACGTTCCTGCAAACGTTCCGGATAAAATCGGCTAAAAAATTCTAAGCCATAAAGGGCCATATCATCCAGATGAATCAATTGGTCTTTGATGGCTCCTGTTAAGGCCAATTTTTTGCCAATCTCAGCATCTTCAAACTTCGGCCATAAAATTCCCGGTGTATCTAATAATTCTAAATCAGTACCCATCCGCAACCATTGCTGACCCTTCGTGACCCCAGGCTTATTCCCTGTCACAGCGATTTTTTTACCAACTAAACGATTCATCAGAGTGGACTTGCCAACATTTGGAATACCGATGACCATCGCTCGAATCGCCCGCGGCTTTAGTCCCCGTGCTTTATCTCTAGCAATTTTTTCAGCCAAGGCTTCTTTAGCAGTCGGAATAATTTTTTTCGTCCCTTGATTATCCTGAGCATTAATTGCTAAAGCTTTAGCCCCTTGATTTTTAAAATACTGAACCCACAGCTGAGTCTGTTTAGGGTCAGCTAAATCCGCTTTATTTAACAAGACTAACCGAGGTTTTTGCTGAATAATTTGATCCAACATCGGATTTCTTGAAGACAAAGGTAGCCGAGCATCCACCAGCTCAAAGACAATATCTACATATTTTAATTTTTCAGAGACTTCCCGCCGCGCTTTGGCCATGTGGCCGGGAAACCATTGTATTGTTACTTCATTACTCATTATTGATTTTTCTCCTTGTTTTATAAGCTTTTATATGTTATAAAAGCTTCCATCCATTTCGCCATGCAGCATTATTTTGCAATGAAGATTTCTCGAAAAAGCTGCCTTCATGCTTTCTACAATTTCAATTGCTTACTATTTTTAATCCACTCATTATTTTAAGCGAAAATTCATTTCATTTCCACTTTCATTTCCTTTAATACGCCCCATTGTAGCACAATAAATAGCATTATCGAGCTGCTATTTTTTAATATTTTCCAAAATCTTATGTGAATTGTATTGATAAAATTCTTGGTTTTTTGCCCCATTCTATTTGTCACCTATTAATGATTCGCTACCCTGAAGAGCTGCCCAAGCAAAAAACACCTATCAAAATTAATTTTGACAGGTATTTTTGATAATCGCTTATTTTGCGTTTATATTTAAAAAGAAAGTCACAATTTGACTTTAATTATCCATCACCAACAAAGATTTTATCGCAATTCGTTCATCCATCGCAGCATAAGCAGCTTGCACATCGTCTAAAACAAATTGTTTGTTGAATACTTTACCGGGATTAATTTCACCTTGTGAAACGGCCTCCAATAAAATAGCTCTATCATGAGTTGTTACTGCCGCAACACCGCCTCGCAAGCCAATATTACGCCAGAAGAGTGCGTTTGTATCTAACTCATCAATATGAGGCACCCCTACCCGGCCTACAACTGCTCCAGGACGACCAACTTTCACGGCAGTTTCGATGGATTCTTTCGTGCCAACACATTCTAGGACAGCATCGGCACCAGCTTCAGTTAATTCCATGATTTTGTTGACCGCATCTTCACCACGTTCAGCGACAATATCAGTTGCTCCAAATTCGACAGCTAATTGTTGACGATCTTCATGCCGGCTCATGGCGATAATTCTTTTGGCGCCTAATAATTTTGCTCCAATAACACCACAGAGACCAACAGCACCATCACCCATCACCACCACGGTGTCGCCTTCCTTGACTTCCGCAGTTTTGGCTGCATGGAAACCAGTCGCCATTACATCTGCTAAAGTTTGGAAAGATTTTAACATGTCATCGGAATAATCCTCAGGTTGACCAGGGATTTTTACTAGTGCCCAGTTAGCACTGACATAGCGAATATATTCGGCTTGGAAACTGCTTGAGCCAGCTGAATGAGTCAGGCAATCACCATCAAAACCTGCAAGACAAGCCGCACAATGACCGCATCCATGTGTAAATGGTACAATTACAAAATCGCCAACTTTAACGTTTGTAACATCTTCACTGACTTCTTCGACAACACCGATGGCTTCATGTCCTGCTGTACTCCCTTTTTCTTTATCAGAGATCCCGCGGTACCACCATAAATCAGAGCCACAAACACTGGCTCTCACGACACGAATGATTGCTTGGTCTGGCCCATTAATTTCTGGTTTTTCAATATCTTGAATTTCCATTTTTCCTGGTTCTACAAAAATTGTTGCTTTCATAATTGGTTCTCTCCATTCATTTTTAGTATAAAATCTGTTATTCAAGTTTTATTTTAGTGTAATAGGCTTTATTCCACTCATTTTATTTTTAATAAAATGATGGTTTAGGAAAATCTGTATCAGGTTCACTGACTCCTAAACTAGTATTTTTATACGTGTCTAAATCTTCTAGAATATCCATTACTAATTGCGTCACCGCTTCTCTAGAGACTTCCGCTCCAATGAAAGGCTCACCCTTTTGACTAATGGCGTACTGCACATTTCCAGGTTCGTTATATAACCAGGTTAAACGCAACAGAGAATAATTCAAACCAGAATTTTCGATAATTTCTGCCGCTTCTTTATGCCGACGTGTACCTTCTGCTCCAACCATGCGGGCATTCCATTTGCCAAATTCACCAATTACTTCATCATAAATCCCTAGAATTGTGGCGCCAATTATCCAAGGTACATTTTGCTTTTTCATAGCTGCGACAATTGTTCCCGTTGCTTTCGGTGAATTCATATCATTCAGATAAACAACATCTACCCCGTTCATAGCGGCTTCCAGTTGTTCTTGATTGTTAAAATCCCCTGAAACAATTGTTACTCTACTTGGATCAACATTCTTAATGCACCTTTCTGCCTGACGCGCATATAAGACTAAATCATCAGTTGTCTCTTGAAGTAATCTTGTAGTAAAGATTTTAGAAATTTGACCTGCTGCACCTAAAATTAATAGTTTCATAGACGTTAGCCTCCATTTTCCTTTGATAATTTAAATTTTTTCAATGAAATCTTTTTAATACGAAATGTTTTCTAACCAATCGTTGACCCGATTGCTCGCTTCATCCTGTTCCTCCTGAGCCATTTGACCACGAATAGTAAAACCCTCTAAAACAGTCGCATCCGGTTGTGCTGTTTGAATGCTGGAAATGGTACTGGCCAAGTTACTACCTTCATTGGTAGAAAATGGAATGATCGTTTTTCCAGAAAAATCATAGGTTTCTAAAAAGGTATACATGGCCATCGGCATATCCGCCCACCAAATGGGATACCCCAGATAAATTACATCATACTGTTCAGGATTTTCAATGGTTGTCGCAAGTTTAGGGCGTGCGTTAGCAGTCCGCTCCTCTTGGGCAATCTCCGTCATCGAATCGTAACTTTCGGGATAGGTTTCCACCGTTTCAATCTGAAATAAGTCTCCACCAACTTGATCATGAATCATTTCAGCCAATAGTTCGGTATTACCTCTCTCAACATACCCGACGTTATAATTTTCACCAGCTCGGGAAAAGAAGGCTACGAGAATCGTTTCATCTGTGGCTGGAGTCGGCTGATTCCTGCTAGAAGCTTCAGTACTTTGCTGGCTACTATTTTGCGACTCAGCCACTTGTGTGTTACTTGAGTTAGACATTGTACCTCTGGAAGCCCCACCATCTGAAGAGCATCCACTTAGAGTGCCTAACAAAAAAACACCACCCATTAGTCCAAAAATTTTTCTCATCTGATTCTCGATTCTCCTCTAGTCTAATTATTAAATTTGCTAGTTATCACACCAAATCTGCTTAATTTTTTTGAAACAAGCTCGAATTTTGTAATATCTTTTTAACGATTATTTTTACTCGACAATATCTGTTGACCCGGCTAAATCTATTTGAGTTTTAAAATCTGCTAAACGTTTTTCAAGTGTATCAATTGTGGCGGTTAACGCAATGCTCCCTAAAACCATTCGTAGTGGTGCTGGTTCAATCTCAACACTTGCGATAATTTTTTCTGCCATTTTTTTGGGATCTCCAGGAGCTAAGCCATTCGCTGGATCTAACATTGATAAAAAGGCATGGGTGGGATTACCATTATATTCTGGCATTAATTTGGCAACTTGAGCAGAACCGTAGCGGAATTCTGTGCGAGCCCCGCCAGGTTCAACAATTGTCATGCCAATATTAAACGGCGCAACTTCTTGAGCAACCGATTCGACAAATCCTTCAATGCCCCATTTCGTTGCGTGATACATGGAATTTCCAGCAAAAGCCACTTGACCACCATAAGTCGACATTTGAATAATCCGACCGTGACCTTGTTTTCTCATATGGGGTAAGACTGCACGAATCATTTGAATGGAGCCCGTTAAATTCGTCGCAATAATATGATTGACTTCTTCATCACTCAATTCTTCTGCGGCACCAAATAATCCGTAACCAGCATTGTTAATCAGGACATCTATTTGTATGTCATGGGCATAAATTTTTTCAATTAATTCTTGAATCGCCCTTTGATCGGTCACATCCAAATATTTTCTAAAAAAAGTATCCGGATATTCTTTGATTAAATGATGGACATTTTTATCATTGCGGACAGTGCCTATGACTGTTTCCCCTTTAGCTAATAATTGTTTGGTCATTTCATACCCAAAACCACTGCTGACACCGGTAATTAAATAAGTTTTTGACATGTGTTTTTCCTCCATTTTTTAAGCATAAACTGCTTCAGTTTCGCCTTCTAATGCTTCAATATTTGCCATTCGAAAAGCAATAGCTGTCATCGACGCTTGCATTTCGTTAATTTTTTCTTGTAAACTTGCCTGTTGTTCCGCCAAGATTGCTTTTCGTTCATTGAGAGTTGCATCGCCACCATCATCATACAACTTGATATAACGAGTACTGGCATCAATCGATAGCCCGCTGTCTCGCATTTCTTTGGCAAAGCGCAACCAACATAAATCATCAGGAGTGAAGTTGCGAACACCATTTTCGTTGCGGGAGAGGGGTGGCACCAAACCAATTTTTTCATAATAACGGATAGTGTCAGGTGTTAACTGTAGTGTTAAGCTGGCTTCTTTAATATTCATTGAAATCGCTCCTTTAAGGATGTTGGTTGTAGTAAGAATTGTTTAAACTCAAATTTATTTTGCATTGGCATTGACACAAGCCAATGCATTTAAACTTCTGGGATACCCGATAAATGGTAGAACCTGTGAAATGATCTTAATTAGAAATTTCTTGTCATTGCCAATTCGCATATTGGTTTTTGAATGGAAAGTCAGTTGTGGTTCACAACCACCCTGAGCTAAAAGAAAACAAAAGGTAATCATTTCTCGCTCTTGATGGGTCAATCCATTTCTGGTGTAGTAATCACCAAAACAATTATCCGTCAACCATTTATTGATATGTCGCGATTCCTCTGGGCCGCTGGTCGCAAAACTTTCCATTTGCGGGCCAACGATAGCCACCAATGTTTCGCCACCTTTGACTAAGCGATTTTCGGTTGTGGTAGTTGCTTGTCCTTCAAGGGGTAGCGGAATACCAAGTGATTCAATAATTTCATTGGTAGCTTTTAGGAATGGAAACACTCGGCCAATTCCTAAATAAGCGACGCTTTGATAGACAATTTCTTTAATTTCAATTGGCGTGACACCAAAGTTCAGAGCAGCAGGCACCATTGCTTTAAACTCATCAATACTTTGGGAACCCAATAATGTCGCCAAAATTGCTATAAATCGTGTTTTATCTTCTAAATCCACTTCTTCAATAACCTCATCAAAAGCGAAATTATCAAAGCGTTCAATAAATTCCGGATCGGTTCTTAGAAAGTCCGAGACATAGCCAGGAAACATTTTTTCGTGAAATTCTTGAGCATTTGGGGTTAAATTCATTTTATTTTCCTCATTTCATTTGTTGTTCTCTACATGGATTAGTATAGATGCCAAACAATAATGGAACAATTTGTCTTTCTTATCTCATGGATAAGTTTTACTTATGCAAAAAAACCTGCGAGTTTTTCCCCACAGGCCGTAATTTATATTCAAAATGCAATTTACTTTTCTAATTCAAACAACTTGTGCAACAAGCTGGCAAATTCTTCCATATAATAATTTGTCCGTTCTTTTTTCCAAAAGGCACAATAATTTCGGACTAACGCTTTCCCATTTTTAACTAGTGGCAAGCGATTCACTGAAATTGCCGGACTTGGTAGTGTTCCAGCAGCTTCAACAGGTAAAAATCCGCGATTGCCAATCACCATCATTCTAGCTTCCTCTAAACTTTCCGCGAAAAGAAAGGTACCATTAAAACCTAATGTGTTTCGATAAAAATCTTCTTCAAAGGCTTGTTGATCTTTACTAGCAATCAAAATGCAAGGTGTGGTGTTCAATTCTTCAATATCAATTTCACTTTTTTTACTAAGTGAGTTTCTAGCAGAAATTTCAATATATACTTCTGGTTTAATTAGTTCATAATTGACATAGTCTTCTGAAAAAGCTCGTCTTTGGTCGCTTAAAACTACGTCCACTGTATTCTGACGCAGCTCTTGATATAATTCTTCATGGGTACCATTGACAATATTAATGGACACCTCTGGATAGGTTTCCGAAAATTCAGCAATCGCTTGATGCAGCTCTTGACCACTGTAAACCCGTAAATACCCCAAATTCAATTGCGCTTCATCATTTTCGCCGATTCTTTTGGTCTCGGAAACTACTTGATCAATATCTGCCAACACTCGTTTGGCTTCCCGATAGAAATAATCTCCGGCAGGCGTCACTGTAAATTTCCGATGTTGTCGCTGCAACAACTCAACCCCTAACTCCTCTTCTAAAGCTTGTATTTGTTGTGAAATCGCCGACTGCGAGACAAACAACTCTTCTGCAGCTTCTGTGAAACTATTTTTTTCGACAACAGTTACAAAATAGTTCATCTGTTTAAAAAGCATTTCCTCACCACTTCTATTTTCGATAAATTAAGTAAAGCAGAAATTCCGTTAATAGGCAAGGAAAGCTAAAAAAGCTCAAACACGTTAACTTTCTGAACCTTAGATTATTTTATACTATTAATTTTCTCTTCTGATGCCAATCATCAGGTTAGCAAAACCTAGCATCTCTATTTTTTTAATAAATAAAAGCACCTTTTGATTCGATTGCTCGTGACGAATAGATAATTAGCGGTAAAGAGTCAACATCCCAAACTAGCTTAAACGTATTAATAATTTTGCCACGAGCGAGCCCCTTCATTCTATTGAGAAAATTGACAAAGCTACGGTACTCTTTATTTTAATTTAGCCATATATAAGCTTTCAATATACCCGCCAGTGTTTTAGCATCCTGTCGATTCACTATAAACTCGGTTTAAAAAAATCCGTTAGAAACACCCTCCCTGCTAAGTAATCAACGAATTATTTATTTATAGTTTCCTCTTGACTTGGAGCGCACTCCAACTGATACGCTAAGTTCAATTCAAGAAAGAAAGAAGGAATAAAGAATGAAAAAGTATTAATTATCGGTGCAACTGGTTCAATTGGTCGAGTAACAAGGCAAACTTTTTTAGATGAAACAGATGATCAGTTAACATTGTTTTCTAGAAATGCCCACCGTATCAGTGGAATTAATTCTGAAAGAGAAAAAGTAGTTTCAGGTAGCGTGCTGACTAACAAAGATTTAGATGCTGCTATGGAAAATCAAGATGTCGTTTTCGCTAGCCTCAGTGGCAATCTGAAAAAAATGGCCGAAGCAATTGTCGCCTCTATGAAACGTGTTGGAGTAAAAAAAATTATTTTTATCTCTTCTATGGGAATTTATAATGAAATCCCTGCTTCAGTCGGTGCCTCTGGCAATTTGAGTAGCAATCCAACTTTAAGAACCTATCGTGATGCAGCAGATGTGATTGAAAATTCAGGATTGGATTATACAGTTGTTCGTCCTGGTTGGTTTGACAGCTCCAATGACACAAATTATCAAGTAACACTTAAAGGAGAACCTTTTGGTGGACATGATGTGTCTCGTAAAAGTATTGCGGATTTAGTTGTGAAGATTGCTGATAGTGACACTCTTTATGTAAAAGAAAGCGTGGGCATTAATCGACCTGAATAATATTAAAAACTTTATCTAAAAAAAACCAGTCATCTAAAATTCAGATAACTGGATTTTTGCTTTACCTTTATTTCTGCCTAAATATCAATACATACTAGCAACAGCTTGTAGAATAATCCATCGATCATTGATTTTCTCAAGAGACATCTTTAATTGCAAAGGCCAAGTTCCATGACTTCCGTGGATGATGGCTTCTACTCGATTACGACCAATTAGCTCAGCCTTATCTCCCTGAATTTTTATCTCAGCATCATCTTCATGGCTAGCTATGTAATTCATACCTCCACTTGCAATTTCTTTTAACCAGACTGTCTTTTCCTGTTTTAAACCTGACATATGGCGTAGGAAAAAGTTTGGTGCTAAACTCTGGTTTAACTTTTCAATATCGGCAGCAACCATCCATCTGTGATGGTTTCGGTAAGCCTCTAAAATAACTACCTCTTCTGAATTTTTCATGGTATTCCTCTCCTAAAAAAATTTTCATCATGTAGACTCTTTTCTATTTTTTACACTAGCGTTTTGGTTATTGTGAAAGAAGGGCGTGAATAAAAGTTAAAGAATTGAATTAATAAAAAACAGAAGCAATTGATTTTGCTTCTGCTTGATACCTTTTATATTCGTTACAGCTTCTGGCTGAAGGCATCAATTAATCAAATCATTAACCCAAGACTCTTAAACCTTTTCACTGGGCGCTAATTAGAAAAAAGATTGAATTTTCAATTTATCCTTCATTATTTTTCAGGTGCCAAGTCACCATACCAATAAGAAGCCGTCACGCCTGCATCCATTAGAAAATCACTTCCAGAAATGAATGAACCTTTATCAGACATTAATAATTCGGCAACATTCGCCACTTCATCAGCCGTACCCGCTCTGCCAACGGGTGAGCCATCAATCATGCGGCGGTAACCTTCTCCACGTGGACCGTTCAATTCATCGTTTGCAAGGGGGGTGATAATAATTCCGGGGCTAACTGAATTAACTCGTGCTCCACGTTTGCCCCATTTTACAGCTTCAGACATTACCCGCAAAACGTTACAACGTTTAGACAATTGATAAGCATGCAAGGTATCTTTCACATTTTCAGGTTGTAACATTTCTAGATTCAATAATTCTTCTGTTGTAGTTGTCGCCAATAATTGACTTTCGTCTTCAGATAAAGTTCCTAAACGGTGACCAGATTGTGATGAAATCACCACCCCACTGCCGCCTTCAGCGATGACTTTGCCAAATTCTTCTAATAATACTGCCGTTCCATATAAGTCAACTTTCAAAATAGCTTCAATCGGTGCTTGTGATGGTGAAACGCCGGCACCATTAATAAAGCCAGTAATCTTTCCATAACTTTGTGCTGTTTTGACAAGGGCTTGAATCGATTCTCTTGATGAAATATTTACTTGCACCGCACTTGTTTCAAAGCCAGCATTAAATAAATCGGTTGCTACACGTTGGGCATTTTCCAATGATAAATCCGCCACAACTAAATGTTTACCATTACTTATCCGACGTGCAATCGCAACGCCAATTAAACCCGCTCCAGTTAATACAACAACGTCTTTTGTTTTACTCATTTCAAATTCCTCCAAAGTTTTTTTATGTTCTTTCTGATACTTATTTTAGACTTTTTAAAATTTGAAACAATTTCAATTACTAATCTCATGAATAAGTTTTACTAATGCAAAACTTATTCGACATTTGCTGCCATTAGAACTAATCCCTTAGCACAGGAAAAACTAAACTTTTTAGCATTGATAAAAACAGATTTTCTATTTGTTTAACTTTTATGTTGTTTTTTTAGAGAACTAACAAAAGCTTCAAAAATAAAAATCGTGGTTTTTATCCAATTCTCAAATTTTCTATATAGTTTCAAAAACTATATTGTATAGTTGCGATAATTTTGTTATCATGTTTTAGAAATTATGGAGGAGTTCTAATGGAAGATAAATTAAAAATTTGGGGAGAAGAACTGGCTGAGGTTCATCTGCCCCGTTGGGATGAGCTGCCTGACCTAGATTTATATATGGATCAAGTGCTACACCTTGTAGATAATTATTTCAAAAAATTTATCTCGAAGGATAAACCGCCTTTATTAACCAAGGCGATGGTCAATAATTATGTCAAGTTGCAGTTGATTCCTGCACCTGAAAAAAAACGATACAGTCGACGTCATCTGGCATTTTTAATTGCAATTACCTTATTGAAGCAAGTCTTAACGATTCCAGAAATTCGCGCAGGGATTTTGTTTCAAGGTCAGCATGATGGCATTCGCAATGCTTATAATATTTTCTGCGAAGAGCAGGAAAAGGCTTTGCAGATTGTTGCGCTGCAGGCTCAGGGAAAAGCCAGCGAAGGGATTTTTAGCGAGGTCAACTCCCCTTATTATTTGGCGGTTAAATCAGCGGCCTTTGCTTTTGCGGCAAAATTGTTAGCAGAAGAAGCAATTCGCTTAGAAGATGAACGTATGAAAGTTGAGGAAAATAGTGATGAACAAACATAAAACAGCCATTTTAGTCGATTCTGGCACCGATGTCCCTACCGAAATTAGCCAACAGGAGCATTTTTTTACCATCCCGTTAAAAATTATTTACCAAGATGGTGAGTACACCGACAAAGTGGATATCTCCGCTGAAGAAATTTATCAGCGGCTGCCAATTGAAATACCTAAAACCTCTTTACCAGATGGTGAAACCATCCAAGCAATTTTTGATGAGATAAAAGCACAGGGCTATAAAAAAGTTCTAGCGATTACTATTTCCAGCGGCTTGAGCGGCACCTACAATGCCGTTAGATTATTAGGTGAACAATATGAAGGTCTTGATATAACGATGATTGATACAAAAAATATCGGGATTGGCGCTGGCTTTTTAGCGATTTTAGCTGATCAATGGCTCAATGAAGACTATTCATGGAGCACTCTTTTAGAAAAAATTGATCAGCAAATTGAAAAAGATAAAGTCTTCTTTAATGTTGCCACGCTGGAATATTTGCAAAAGGGTGGTCGTATTGGCTTAGTCGCTTCCATTTTAGGCAATGCTTTAAAATTGGCGCCAATTATTTCTTGTAATGAAAATGGCGTTTACCACACCGTGGCCAAAACCCGTGGCCGCAAAAAAAGTCTGGAAAAAACTGTTGAGCTGGTTAAAAAATTTATCGGCAATCATCAGCGATTTAACTTGGCTGTGGCCCATGGCGATGCCCTTGAAGATGCCGAAATGATGCAACAACAGCTGCAGCAGGTTTTTCCAACTGCCAATAAAATTTATTTTGGGCAGATTTCACCGGCCCTAGTGGTTCACACTGGCCCTGGCTTGCTAGGCGTTGGCGTTCAACTGTTGGATTAATGACAGTTAGCTAGCTTAAAATAGAGCTGGTGAAAGCATCCGCTTTTATTTTAAAAATTTGGATAACAAAAAACTTGTGCCCTCTCTGAGACAATTACCAAAAATTAACATTTGGAAATTGCCTCATTCATGATGATGGCACAAGTTTTTATTTTGTTTCAACAATTGAAAATTGAGATTCTCGATATTACATTAGCCTTTGGTGTCGTTACCGGTACCAAAATCTTTCTGCAGAGCCTGCATGGCCGCCTTAAATTTTAAAATCTGCTCCTTGCGTCTAGGAATATTAAAGTTATCGCCAACCTCCTGGCGTGTATATTCCCCGCAGATAACAGTCGGATCAACTCCAAAAGCCTGAAAAGCTTCCTCCACAACCTCTGCCCCAGTTTGAAAACCAGGCGTACCCGGGGCAACCTCTGCAAAGTTTTGACCAATCGTATTTCCCGGTAAAATCGCCAGCACATCGATTCCAAAATCTGACAGCTCACCCCATAATGCTTCTGCCAGCGTGAAGGCATAGGCTTTAGTTGCCGAATAGGTTTGGATATAAGGACTGCCGACCACGCCGCCGCTAGAAGAAAGTAAAATAATCCCGCCTTTGCCCCGCTTTTTCATTTGTTTTGAAAAATGTAGGCTCAAAGTCAGCATACTTTTGGTATTTGCATTCAAGCGGTACAATTCAAAGTCGATATCCCGCTCAGTAAAAAGTGCCATACTAGCTAGGCCAACATTGTAAACGAGAAAGCCGATTTCTAAATCATCGGTCGCCGCTTTAACCTGTGATAAAATTTCATCATCGCCAAAATCAATTGTTAGTCCCCTTGTGGCAACACCAAAATCTGCTTCCAATTTTTTTTGTTTATTCGCAATTTTTTCTGCGTGTCTGCCGGTCACCACAACATTCATACCCTCTTTAGCCAAACGATCGCAAAATGCTCCTCCCATACCTTCAGAGCCGCCAGCAACAAAAGCCCAAGTACCGTATTTTTCTTTGAAGCTCATTTACCTCACCCTTTCTTAGAGCGCTTTCTTATCTAATCCTAACCTGTTTAATTGGTGCTGACAAGAGGTAACTTTGGAAAATTTCACAAAGTCAGCGGATATATGATCAGTAGCAAGGCAAATTTTTTTCTACTTAAAAATTATTGACAGCTTAGACAAAAATAGCATTTGTGAATCGGTATTGTTTCAAAATTTTATTTATTTTCTGAGACTCAGCAAATGCTGTGCGTTTTAAAAACCCGGCAAAACTTGCTCTAATCAGCTTTAAGATAAATTTTTTAAAAATCCACCCCACCTGTACTAGCTTGATTTACCTGTTGATTCGTTAATAACAATAGAGAAATGAGAAGCGGTAAAGCGAATTTTTTATTCACACCCATTAATTACTGGAAGTGAGCAAATGGAATCATCTTTTCAACAAGCTTTATCTTTAGATTGCTTGTTGAATTTTAATTTCAAGAAAACTATTCTTCTGAATACTGTATAATGTTAGTGATAGCACCTATCAACTTTTGCGAATTTCATAAGTGTTAAGTAACCCAATATTGTCTCATGAAATTATTGACAGACTGTAAAAATTAATTAACAAAAAATAAATTTATCAACGAGGAGTGACAAGATGTCCCTATTAATCCGTGAAACGACAGAAAAAGATTTTCAAACAATTTACGATGTAGAATATCGAGCTTTTAATGAACCGGCTGAAGCTGACCTCACAGAAAAACTGTTAAAGGAACCCACAACAGAAGCATTATCCCTTTTAGCCTATCAAGATGATTTGCCGGTGGGACATATTGTATTCACCAAAGCCCGCATTCAAAGTTTTGAAGATAAAATTTCAGCGATGGTCTTAGCCCCCTTAGCCGTTATTCCTAGTCATCAGCGTCAAGGAATTGGCGGCGAACTGATTCGATCTGGCTTGAAGATTTTACAGGAGAAAGCTGTCGATATTGTTTTTGTTTTAGGTCATATTGAGTACTATCCTCGTCATGGCTTTCAGCCGGCCATGGCCTATGGGTTGCAACCGCCGTTTCCAATCCAAGCTGGTTTAGAGGATGCCTGGATGGTGCAAGCTTTAAAGCCGCTTGATTTGAAAAAATTTGCCGGACAAGTCGCCACAAATAAAATCTTGGATCAACCAGAATATTGGTAAAAAAATAAGTTAAGCTCTATTAATGAAGCGAGCTCTCAAAATTAGATTTTAGTCTATCCTTGAGAGCCCGCTTCATTTAGTAGCTTAACTTTTTTTATCATTAGTTTTTGTAAAACCTCAAAGCAAAACTACCTGCGAAAATTTTTTGCAATAGAATTTAGCTTACTTCAAAGATGGTACCAACAACTTGATAGCCCTGTTTTTGGTAATAGCCATCGGCATCGCTGGTGATGTACAGCGGCTCGCTTGGATGCAGTTGTTGGACTTGCTCAATCAGCTGACGACCAATTTGACGCCCACGAAAGCGTTGATCCACCAATAAATCTAAAACATAAATTCCAAAGCCATCGTCATTTTTACAGCGGATATAGCCATTGATTTGGTCTTCGATTTCCGCCACAAAAGCAATTGAGCGGCTCATGCAAAGTTCGTATTTTTCTGCTAAAGCTTCAGAATTATAAGTCCATTCTTCCCCTTCTCTAGTCATCAAAGCAAAAAGCTCTTGGATATCCGTTTCCTGATACCTTCTAATTTTCATGTTGCCCTCCTAATAAATGAAACAGCTAATTTTTATTAAAAAGAAAGCTGTAACTCCATCTCTTTCAATTATTATACCGAAAAGAATTGTAAATCAGAGCATTTTTTGTCCTGTATCAAACAATAAAAAAAAATCTCGCCATCTGCAAAATATTATCAAGTAAAAGTTTAGGTAAAAACAAAAACATGGAGAGCTTTAAACATCCACAAAGCTCTCCACATTTTTAGCGGGTAAAGGTCCAATAATGAATTGCTTGGCCAGCAATTTCTTCCGCTGAATAGCGTTTTTCAAGATGATTTTTACTTGGATCGTCATTAGGATCGTTGACGGCAATACCCTCTGTCTGCCAATCTCTTAAAACTAAAATGTGCCCACCTTGAGTGAACTCACCTGCCGTTACAGATGCAACAACTGGTATTCCTTGTTCTAAATAAGTTTGTGCAGCATAGATATCATCACCTAAATCGACATATTGTAGCTGATAGGCAGCCGCAAAGTCAGCGAAAATTTGCCATGAGGTGCCGGCGTCCGCCACATAATAATTATTTTGGGCCCAGTTTAAAATCTCTAAAGGAGAAATCTCTTGATTCTGCCAATAGGACAAGACCATTGCCAACGAAGCAATCCCACAACCATTCGTGGCCAACGTATTTTCACTGAGAGGGTCATCGCTGAACCCATATTCAGTTTCAGCCCACTGCTCATCAGTTTGCAAAATTAACGGGGCAACCTGCTGCTCATTTTCGGCTTGGAGCTTTTGGTTAGCTTCTTTGGCAAAAGCTGTTTGACTGATGGAGGCTTGAAAAATAGTTAGATTCTCAAAAGGGGCCTTCGTTAAAAACCAAGTAAAGCCTAATAATAATAACAATCCGGCTAACAGCAACTGCGCTGATTTATTTTTGCGTCGAGGATTTCTCCGTTTACTCATTTTATCTCCTTTTCAGACTACCAGCTTTGCTGGGTATTTTTTATAGTCTTAAGCCAAGTGGATTAAAAAATCCTTAAAAAGTATTCTAGCCTAGCGAAATTGATTCTCGCTTGGGTAAGACTGTTAAATATCATCCTTAGTCTCAGCTTAAACTATCTAAGGAAAAACTGAATTCGTTTTTCGTCTCTTCTTTCTGCCTAAAATCCCTTTTATTTCTGACAATTTTATGGCAGGAATTATCTAGTGTTCATAGTTATTTTACATGATAACGATTTTTAAGCTTTATTACCACCGGCTAAAGTCTGACTTTACGTTTCTTTAGATAGCAGTCAAGATTTGATAAAAAGAACAGATTAATGAATTGAAAAGACTGTCGTGGATTGAAAAAGCTTTTTTGTTGCTGAAAAAAGCTCAAAGACAACGAAACAGATAAAAAGATGCAAAATCAGCAAGCTTGTTTAAGTTATTCTGAGCATTCAGCGCTTTCCATTTAAAGAACTTCCTACAAAAACAGCGTTTTTTACATCACATTTCTGAATTTTATTTTGATTAAGTAGTTGAAAAACAAGCTATTGTTTTACCGGTAAAGGGGCCTATGCTATCATTAAAATGACAAGTTTTTTGTTGTCTTTAAAAACTCTAAGGGGGAAAACTATGAAACGGACTGCATCTGGAAAGTTTACCGGTGGGATTATCTTCAGCCCTTCCACCAAGGCCTTAAAGGAAAGATGGAATGTTCAGCAGGAAAAGTCAATTTATTTCCAGCCTGATCGCGTGTATATTCCTTTGCAACAGCAAATCGGTGCACCAAGTGAAGCAGTCGTCGAAAAAGGGGACGTAGTCAAACAAGGGGATGTTATTGGGCAGGCCGGCGGATTTGTCGGTGCAACTATCCATGCTAGTATTTCGGGAACCGTCAAAAAAATTGTTGACTGGCCGGATGCTTCAGGCAATCAAGTGCCAACTGTCGTGATACAAAGGGATAAAAATGCCCCTGAAGTTAGCTTCAATAAAAAAGATAATTATCAGGCCTTAACAAAAGAGGAATTAATTCAACGAGTTTCTGATGCTGGAATTGTTGGCATGGGAGGCGCAACCTTCCCCACCCACGTCAAATTAACGGTGGATGATGATATCACAGTCAAAAGTATTGTTTTAAACGGAGCTGAGTGTGAACCATTTTTAGAAGCAGACGCTCTGCTGATGGAACAAGAAAGTCAAAAAATCATCACCGGTGCAAAAATTGCTCAAAAAATTTTTGCAGCAGAGGAAATTTTAATCGCCATTGAAACTGATAAGCCAAAAGCGATTGCAACGATGCAAAAAAGCGCAGCAGGATTTGCTGATGTACAAATTGTTCCTGTGCCTACCAATTATCCTCAAGGTGGAGAAAAACAATTATTGGAAAGCTTGTTGCAAATCGAAGTGGCAATCGACGGCGGGCTACCGGTAGAAGCTGGCGCTTATTTAATGAATGTTTCAACTTCAGCGGCTGTTGCTTCCGCAGTTGAAAACAAACAGCCATTAATCAGCCGCTACTGTACAATTTCTGGAGATGTGCGACAAAAGCAAACGGTCATTTTTCCGATTGGCACTTTAGCCGGTGATATCATTGATTTTTGTGGTGGCTTTGACGGCCTGCCGGAAAAAATTCTGATGGGCGGCCCGATGATGGGGAAAGCTCTAGCTACTTTGGATGTTCCTTTAACAAAGTCTAGCAATGGCCTAATTATTATCGGGAAAAAGAGCAACGAAGCCTTTGAAGAAAGTCCTTGCATCCGCTGCAATTTATGCTCGGAGGTATGTCCGATGCGCTTAGAGCCGCAAAATATTGATTTATTTTACCGCCAAGGAAATTCTAAACGCTGTCAGGATTTAAAGGCCGATGCCTGTATTAATTGTGGGGCTTGTTCTTATGTGTGCCCTGCTCGCCGGGATTTGGCTCGTAATATTACGGCTGCCGCTGGTGACATTAAAAAATTAATTGAGGAGGCGAAGGAAAGTGCCTAATCAAGAGTCAACAAAAGAGTATGAATATATTCCCAGTAAAAGTGCTCAAGAATTTGCCCAGGTACAAGACACAGTTGTCGAAGCCTCCCCTCATCTGCGGGGGGACCAGACAACTAGAAAAATTATGCTCTGGGTCATTATCGCTCTTGTTCCAAGTTTTATTGGTGCTGGTTATTATTTTGGTTTCCGGGTCTGGGGTTTATTTTTCCTTGCCATTGCAACAGGTCAGCTTTGCGAAATTCTTTGGTTCAAGCTGCGCAATCGGACATTGACATGGGATTTAAGCGTTGTCGTCACGGCTATGTTGCTGACGATGAATCTACCACCATCAGCCCCGTGGTATTTTCCGGTAATCGGTACAGCGTTTGCGGTAATAATTGTCAAAGAATTTTTTGGCGGCATCGGTTTTAATTTTATTAATCCGGCTTTAGGGGGCCGAGCTTTACTCGTCGCCTTGTTTTTCACGGAAATGTTTAAAATCAGCTGGCCTAATCCGCCCTTTGATCGAATTTCACCAGATATTGTCACCTCGGCCACTCCCTTAGCCATTTTAAAAGAAGGCGGCCTTTTGAGTAATCAGCAATTATTAGATGCCTTTGTAGGAAATATTGGCGGACGTTTAGGAGAAACCAGTAGTATTTTAATTTTAATTGGTGCCGCAATTTTACTGTGGCAAAAAATTATCCATCTGCGGATTCCATTAACGATGTTAGGCACCATTGGGCTATTGGCGTTTATCTTTGGTGGAAATAGTCTTTTTTCAGCAGACTATTCGGTGGTGATTGGTCATGTGATTGGTGGCGGTGCGATGTTCGGCGCCGTTTTTATGGCGACTGATTATTCCTCCACCCCTTCGACAAGAGCAGGAGAATGTCTTTTTGCTGCCGCCTGTGGGATGCTCGTGATGATTTTCCGTTTTTATGGTTTAACCAACGAAGGAGTCAGCTACAGTATTTTAATTATGAACTGTCTGACGCCGCTAATTGATTACCTATTACGAAATCGTGTGCTAGGTGAGCCGGGAAATAAATTCTTGAATATCAAACTCAATAAATAAGGAGGTCCTGAGATGGCTTTAGGAAGTCGATTAGTATTTTTTCTTTGTATTCTATTGACCTGCTACACTGCAGAAAAATACCAGCAAACCACTGTCCCCGCAAAAGGACCCAGTCCGATTGCCCGGGTCTTCTATTCTGCTTTTTTAAATTATTTAGCTTTTGTCGTAGCTGGCATCAGTTTTATTTGGATGTACCAAAACATCCGAATTCCCGGAACTGAAGAAGTCATTCCAAGAGTTCTGGCAGGCATTTTAGCTCTAATTTTTAGTGGTATAACTCTTTTTGCTCCTAAAAATAAAAAATTGCTGACCAGCAGCTTGAAAAAAATGATGCTTAGTGTCGTCTTTTTACTAAGTCTAGCAGTTTTCCCTGCAAATGCAGCTGGTTCTTTTAACGAGTTTCTTTTGCAGGTGGTTGTCTATGGCGGGATGTATTTTATTTTCAGCATCGCATACAGCGGTGCTTTAGACCGGATGGCGATGGCCGACATCCCAGCATTTATTAAAGGACTGCCACTAGCAATTACTACGCTTTTTCTATTCTATTTGAGCTTTTCTTTCTTCAATGGCATCTTTTTCGGTTATTTATTTTAAAGCTAAAAAAATTGCGTCGCTGCTTTAGACAACGGCGCAATTTTTTATTATTTATTCAACGCCCACTCGACAGCTTTTTGTGAATGTATTTTTGTGGTATCAAAAACCTTTACCGCCACATCTTTAGCTTGAATTAATAAACCAATTTCTGTACAGCCTAAAATAACCCCAGTCGCCCCTTTTTCTGCAGCCACTTGAATCAGCTTTTGGAAATAATCTTTTGAATCGGCGCGAATTTCCCCATGACAGAGTTCAGCAAAAATAATTCGATTCACCTGCTCGACCTCTGAGGCTTCAGGAATAATCACCTCAATTCCTTCGGCAATAATCCGTTCCTTATAAAAATCTTGGGTCATCGTGTACTTTGTGCCAAGTAATAAAACTTTTTTTACCGCTTGCTTTTTAAGTTCCGCAATTGTCGCATCGGCAATGTGCAACAGCGGCAGTTGGCTCACCGCTTCAATTTGCGGAGCAACTTTATGCATTGTATTGGTACAAATGACTAAAAAGTCAGCGCCTGCTGCTTTCAATTCGTGAGATTTTTGACCCAGCACTGCTCCTGCCTTTTGCCAATCATTCGTTGCTTGCAGCTTTTCGATTTCTGCAAAATCAACGCTGGCCAGTAAAATTTTAGCTGAATGCAGTCCTCCTAAGTGCTGATTGATGAGCTGATTGATTTCTGTATAATACGTTACTGTACTTTCCCAACTCATGCCACCTAATAAACCGATTGTTTTCATAAGCGCCTCCTAAAACTACCTTAGTTCTTTAAGCTTACCTGCTTTTTGCAGTTTGGCAAGTAAAAACTGATTTAAGGAAATAAACTAATATTTTTCTCATTGCTATTTATGCTATACTCAAAAAGAGAGCGTTATCATTTTTTTGAGAGAGGGAATCGCTATGAGCCAAAAATTTAAGGATTACTATGATTATTCATATTGTGAGGAACTGGCTGAGAAATTTACGAGGGTCTACCCAGATTTTGACACTAAAAAATTTATTGAACAGCTAACTGATTTGGAAAATTTGGCCTTCAATGACCGGCAAGTTCTCATCGCTGAAGCTTTAAAGGCCAGCCTGCCTCTTTCCTATGAAGAGACAATTGCCGTTTTCACTAAAATTTTAGGCCCTGAGCTTAAAGGCAGTCTGGGAATGTTTACTGAAGGTTATTGGCTGTGGCCGTTAGGAAAATATGTGGAACTCTATGGAACAGTCAATTTTGCTGTCAGCACTGAATTTGCAAAAGAATTAACCAAGCGCTTTACTGGCGAATTTGCCATGCGCCCATTGATTCAAGCACAGCCAAAAAAGGCCATGGACTTATTGATTACTTGGAGTACAGATGACAATCAGCGGGTGCGTCGTCTAGCCAGTGAGTGTATTCGCATTCGTCTGCCTTGGGCCAAAAAAATGACCATCGCTTTGGATTATTTTCCAGAATACACAGAAATCTTAACAAACTTAAAGGATGACCCAGACAAATCCATTCAAAAAAGTGTCGCCAATAATTTAAATGATCTCTATAAAGAGGACCCGGAAAAATTTTCTGAAATTATTTCCGCCTGGTCTACTACAGATTTAAGCAAAGCGACCGCATGGATTATCCACCACGCTTCCCGCACAAAACGAAAAGCTGAACAAGCTAAAAGCTAAAAGAAAACGACCACAGAAGATTAGGTGAAGCTCTAATCTTTTGTGGTCGTTTTACGTGGGATTCCTTTAAAAAATTGTTTCAAGGAAACCCGATAATTCTCTAGTCTTTGACTGCCTAAAACAGCAGTCAACAGAAAACTTCCTGCTAACAACAAGAGAAAACCGAAAAAATTAATTTTAAAATCGCCAAAATTAAGTGTCCGCAAGCCCCTGATTAAAAAGCCATGAAGCAGATAAACGGTCAATGTATGACGACCCCAATTCGTAAAGAACTTTTTTTTCGTTGGGATTAGGCTTAAAAAGCTGAAGATGCCCACTACACCTAAGCTCAAAACAATCCCCCGTACGATTGCCCCCAATTCGGGAATTGACAGAAAATCATCATAAGGCTTTGAACCAAAAAGCTAGTATTTATTTAGCGATTCATTGACTTGAATGAAAATATAAATACCGATTAGAAGCACCAACCCCTTGACACGAGCGGCATTATTTTGAATTTTTTTAAACACCTGCGGCGATAAATAAAAGCCTAATACAAAAAACGGCAGAAAAACTAATGTCCGCTGCAAGGTTAGTTCACGATTGATAAAAGGCAGATAGCCTGCAGTAATGGCAATCAAGAAGGCTAAGATAAACCCGAGTAATGGTGGAATTTTTCCAAAGATAAAAAGCAGCAGATTCCAAAAAAACATCGACAAGAGAAACCATAAGGACCAATGGGGAATCGAAAGATCAATTTGAAAACCCTGCGAACCTCCAACAGCCCAATCATACAAAGAATAAATAATTTGAAAAATAAAATAGGTAGGAACAAAGGTCTTAAAGCAGTTCAGTAAATACCTTGGCCTTTGATATTTTTTAGAAAAGAAACCGGCAATCAAAATGAAGGCTGGCATATGAAAGGTAAAAATCGTGTAGTAAATATCCCGATAAAAATCGCCATCTTCAATAAATGGCTGCAAAAGATGACCAAAGACCACCAGCACCATCAAAAAAAACTTGGCATTATCAAAATAGCTATCCCGCTCCTTCATACTTCCCCTCCTCAGCCTTTAATTATCACATACTTCCATTATAATTTCCTGTGAAGAGGGCACAAAAAATAAGAATTAACCGTTGCTAATTAAAATCAACCATATTGCCCCGAAAGCGCAATGGGAGATGGCTCATCTGGGCTCTGGGGTTGATGCGTTCTTTGATAGTCACCGCTTCAAGAAAAGTCCGCCATTGTTCCTGCTTTTCCCGTTCGATGGTATTTTCGGGAATATTGGGAGCCTGGACACCTTCCATTAAGGTGGTTTGCCCTTTTTCAATCACTGCTAATAATTGTCGGGTCTCATCATAAATCATCAAAGTTTCCAATGGATAACGTTCAGCAAAGTGCGGGCAAATATACGGCAAAGAAAAATGTTTGGGATTGATTTTGCCAAATAAAATGTTACCGACATATTCAAAACGCAGGAAGCCTGTCAGTAAATGTGCTTCACCATACAAGGCTTTAATGGCTTTTTGCAAATTTAAAATCGCCGGCTGGCCGATAAAGTTTTCTAACGAATCTTTAGTTTGTAAGGCGATTTCGATTGCCTCTAACAGGCAGACCTCTTTATTAGCTGCAGAAGAATAAAAACCATCTTGAATAAACTTTAAATTGCTGGCAGTCAACCTTTTTTGTAGGCGGGAAAAAATTCTTTGCGCTAGCTCGGCTTGTGTTTCAATCATTTCTTTGACAAATAAGGTAATCGTTGTATCTTCGGTTGGGTAAATTTCTCCAGGAAACTGGCGCCGATTAAAGGCCGTTAAGACAACGGTCATAAAGCCGGCAAAGCTGCCATCATATTCCCAAACTTCAGCTGTCTTTTCCATCTGCAAGCTCCTCTCACTCTAATTTGCCAAAAGCAAACGCTGTTCTTTGGCTTTTTGATATTCAAATTTTTCAACATCAAAGAGGCTTAACTGTTCACCCGCACTTTGAGTGTTCAAGCTTTTTAAAACTTGATATTGCTTGGAGGAAATCAACGAACCAATAATCCATTCTGGGTCGTGAATTAAGCCGGCAACAGTCTGATTGCCGCACTTAATAAAATACTGAGCCCGTTTCATGACGATGCCGATTTTTTTTAAATCGGCGACATGCAGCGTGTAATATTTGCGGGCCTTCAAAATATTTTTAGCCCCTTTAGGACCAATCCCGGGAATCCGCAGCAATAAATCATAGCTGGCTGTCTGAACATCCACTGGAAATAGCTGGTAATTTTGAATCGCCCAATTGGCCTTGGGGTCCAAATATAAATTGAAATTTGGCTTATCTACTGTCAAAATTTCATCCGCTGAAAATTTATAAAAGCGCATCAAAAAATCGGCTTGATATAAACGATGCTCCCTTAATAAAGGCGGCTCACTATCAACCGCCGGCAGTAAATTATCTTGATTAACTGGAATATAAGCAGAATAATAAACCCGTTTAAGCTGATATTTTTGATATAAATTTTCGGCAATTTTTACAATTTGCCGATCATTTTCTGGCGATGCGCCGATAATCATCTGAGTCGACTGTCCAGCCGGCACAAAATTTTGCCGGCGGCGTATCGCTGGCACTAACGAATTTTCATTTTTGGTCTGGGTTATTTGTTTCATCGGCTTATAAAGTGCGTAAGGATCCTTGTCCGGGGCCAGCAATGACAAGCTTTCCCGTGAAGGCAGCTCAACATTGACACTCATCCGGTCAGCGAGATAGCCTAACGTGTCGATAAGTTTTTCATCCGTCCCCGGTATCACCTTCACATGAATGTAACCACGAAACCCTTTTTCATTCCGTAAAATTTCCAAGGTTTTAATAATTAACTCAGTGGTATAATCTGGATTTTTAATAATTGCTGAGCTGAGAAACAGACCTTCTATGTAATTGCGCATATAAAAATCCATCGTCAAATCGGCGACCTCTTGCGGTGTGAAGGTCGCCCGCGGGATGCTGTTCGATTTGCGATTAATGCAATAGTGGCAATCAAAAATACACGCATTGGTAAATAATAATTTTAATAAGGAGACACAGCGGCCATCCGCCGTAAAGGAATGGCAAATGCCGGCCGCTGCCGTGCTCCCAACTGTTCCTTGTCGTTGATTATTTTCAACACCGCTGCTGGAACAAGACACGTCATATTTTGCGGATTCTGCTAAAATTTCAATTTTTCTGGCTAGCTCCATATCTATCCTCTTTTCCAAAAAAACGAACAAATGTTCCCTTTTTGTTTATTGTAATGGATATTGAGCAAACTGTCAAAAAGAAAAAGGCTGTGCCATTAGTTAAAACAGAACCAAACTTTATTAACAATATCTAGTAAACGCTCTTAGATATTGTCAAGTTGCGACGAGGACCTATTGGACCACAGAAGCACACACTCTCTCTGTCTTGTGGACCCACTGGACCACAGAGAAAAAATATAGTTTGGGAGCTCATCTGTTAATTGACTAATGCCACAGTCTCTGAAAATTATCCTAAAAATTCAAAATTAATATCATCGTTTGAAGTATACACTTCAATCGTTTTATCACCGCTACCGCCATTGCCTAAAGTATTGCTACCATTTGAGGTATCTGAGGTCACCGTATAATCACTGCGTTTGCCCCGTAGGTAACCGTCAACCATTCCGTTACTTGTCTTAGCGACGAGGGACTCTGTTAAAATTAAATCATCTAAATAAATTTCATCATTGCTTGTCGTTAAATAGGCTGAACCGATGCGAGAAGAATCTAAACTAATTTGCCCATTACTGGTAGTTGCCATCAAGGATTCCGCAACTTTATCGTCAGAAAAAGTAATTTCGCTGTTACTAGTTTCTAAATTGGCATTCTGACTGACTACATTGACAATTGAAATATCGCTGTTACTGGTTTTGATGTTTAAATCCTCCAGCGCCGCTTGCGAAATTTCCACATAGACGGAATTATCCCCCAACTGGAAATTATTTAAAAAAGAGGTTAAGAAAGCAGACCAATTTTTATGTTTGACTAACACTAACTCGCCGCCATTTTGCTCTATCTCGTAACGGTACTTATTATTTTCCATGTAACTGATGGAAACATAAGGCTCATCCCCATCAATCGCTTCTAAATAAACTTCTGAATTTTGATCTTCAATTGTCAATGAGCTAAGTTCCTCATAGGATTCATAAACTTTTTTGTCTTGACTAACACTTTGATTCAACTGAAAACCTGCCAATAACACAGCTCCAACTAATAACAATCCCACCACTATCTTTTTCATTTTCTCGCCCCCGCTTCATTTTGATACCCTACTATTAGTATACCTGAGCACGGTAGCCAGCAGATTGGACCTAAGACTGATTTTCTCTTACGCAATCAGACTGAGTGATCAATTTATTTTGAAGTAAACATTTGTTAGCATTTTCATACTCGATAAAAAAATTTAGGTAAACTATCTAAGAGATCTCAAAAATTTTTAGGAGGCAGTATTCATGTTTAAAGAATATGGAAAACTCAGCAGTTTGATGTACGAACTGACAAAACCCGTTGGCAGTTCACTAAATGGTGATTTGGAGTATTATTTAGAAAAATTGCAAGCCATCAAGGGCCCCATTCTGGAGGCCGGCGTGGGAACTGGTCGCTTGTTCATTCCCTTTTTGCAAAAGGGACTTAAAATGGAGGGGCTGGACTTATCGCATGAAATGTTAGCCCAATGTCAAAAAAATCTGAAACAGGCTGGCCTCACAGCTTCAATTTGGCAGGCTGATTTAACCAATTGGTCCGCAGAAAAGCAATACGCGGCAATTATTATGCCGACTGGCAGTTTTTGCCTACTGCCTAATAAAAAAGTCGAGGCAGTCTTAGCCAACTTTTATCGACAGTTACAGCCAGCTGGCAAACTGATAATTGATTTAGAATTACCGGTGTGGTATGACAAAAACCAGCTAGACCTTCGGGAAATTCCGATTGATGACACATCAGGAATTCTCTTTACGGGAACGCCGCAACAAATTGACTGGCAACAGCAAAAAACCAGCTACCTGCACCGTTATGAACTAGTCAAAAACGGCACGGTGCTGGAAACTGAGCTTTCGCATTTTGAACTTGCATGGTACGGCTTGCGGGAATTCAGCCTGCTTTTAGAAAAAGTGAATTTTAAAAATATTCATTATGAGCTTAATTATAATAAACAAGCAGCAGGTTCATTGGTTACTTTTCTTGCAGAAAAATAAGAGAACCAGACTGAGTTTTTCGATAGAAATTTGATTGAGACTTCAAGGTATTCCGATTGATTTGCGAAATGTCTTAACAATTCGTGATGCAACAAAGTAATAGCTGTTTTTTAATTTTATCCTGTACCTCAAATTTTTATAAAAAAGTAAGTTTACAGCTACTCCCAAAAGTTAAACCAAAAATCTATTTTTTGAGGCCACTTCAGTTTGTCTCATATCAGCAAGTCTCTTTTTGAAATTGTCTTTTTTCTTCCATTAAATCAGCTAAGTAACTATCTTTTTCAAGCGTGGCTAAAGCGGCTTCCCCTTTGGTAATTAACGTCTCATCTTTATCAAAAATCCCTTTTCGCACCATGGTGAAATAATAAAAATGATACAATTCTAACTTTTTTGCTAAAGTCAGGGCTCGTTGATTCAATTTTTCAGCCTGCAGATAATCCTTATTACGAATAAAAAGGCTAGTGAGGTTCAGATACACCGTTAGAAAATAACTCTGCAACGGTGCAAAATCTTCATAACGGGATAGTTCCCTAAGAATCCTCTGGCCAATAGCTGACGCTGTTTCACTAGGAAAGTAAACGACAATCGTGCTGGCCATTTTTAATTCTGATAAGGTCCATCCATTCATTTGGTTCAACCGCTGCCAAAGTTGCGCCAACTTTTGTTTTTCAGGTTCCTTTAGGTCATCAGCGGCAAGATTGGGCGCAGCTAGCATAACCTCTGCAATCAGTTTAATTTCCCTGATTTGAAAATCAGCTTGTTGTTTTAGGTAGTCTTCTGCCAGCTGAATCACGCTGTTCAATTCTTCTACATAGCTATCGTCAGGTATTTGGGAAAATTTTGCTAAAATTTTTTTCTTAGAATTGTCTCTTTGCAGCAAAAAAGCCAACTCATCAAAACTGACATCTAATCCATCTAAAATATGGACTAGCGAATGATAACTAGGGCTGTTTACATTATTCTCGATTTTTGATAAGGTCATCCGCGCCATATAATCGCCACAAATTTGCTTTTGCGACAATCCTTTTGCAGTTCGGATTTCTTTTAGAACGGTGCCGATTGGCTTTTTAGTCATGGCAAACTCCTAAGATAATTTTTTTCATTATAGCAAAAAAACTGAAATAAAGTCATAACCACAAAATTATTTCAGCAATAAAATATTTCAATTTTTCTGTAAGATAAACTCGGATTATCCCCAAAATTATCATTGGGAATTTTTAATATAGGATGAGTACCATTCTGTTAACAAAGCTAAAATTATTAGCTTTCTTTCTTGTTTTTGGTTCTCCTTCGTTTTTTTCCTCCCTGAGGATTCTCGAAACTCGCTTTGTGATTTTTTTTCTTTGCTGCTTGTTTTCGCTGCATCATTTTTTTTTGATGCTTCTTTAACTGAACTTTTCTAAAAATTACGATTGACAGAGCAACTAGAATTAATCCTGAAAGAACACCAATAGCAATATAGAGTAAAGTATTATCCGAAGTGGTTGTAAATACTTCGTTGTTGACCTGTTGAGCCTGTTTTGCCGTGATTGTAAAAGGTTCATTTATCGTCCACTTATGTTCTTGATCATCAGCCAAAGTCATTTCCAATCGATATTCGCCCGCTTCTAATGGCTTAGTGGTTCCTGTATCACCGTTAAAGAAAAATAAATCAAAAACTGATTCCGGTGCAATACTACCTTTGGAAATCTCTCGTGAAATCAAAGGGGTATCTGAACCATCCTGATAAATATGTCCACTCATCGTAACATTTTTAATAGTTGTTTTGGTTGGGTTTTCTAGTCGAACAGCAATTCCAGCATTATTGGTAATATTTTCTGGATTAATGCTGTCAAAAACTACTTCAGGTATAACTGGGTTATCATTCTCTGATAAAACCAATCCTAAAACATAATCATACTGACTTGTAATTTGATTATCATTAGATGACTCATCAGAAAAATCTTTTTTTATATGTATGCCGCCCAACATCACACCATCAAAAGCATCTGTTGGAACGTTGATTTCAAAACTAATAACCCCTGCTTTTTGAGGAGGAATCTCAATTTCTTTTGGATAATTGATAAACTCTGAAATCGGTGTTTGATTGTTTGAAGTCTCTGGAATTTCAGAACTACCGTAATCAATTAATAGATTGCCATTCGTTTGTGCCGTGTTAACTTCTACAAAATACTTCTGTGTTTCATCGGAATAGTTATTCACTTGAACCTCAATCGTTTGTGTTGTATTGGGTTCAACGCGCAAATCAAAGTAAGACAAGTCTTGATTTTTCTGATTGTCTGGCAAGATTGCTTTGATACTATAATCAACCGCCGTACCCTCAGTAGCATTGACTTGATGAATTGGTAGTATGAAAAGCAAAATTACTAAAAAAGTATGTAAAAATTTGTTTTTTTTCAAAATATATCCTCCAAATAATAAAGAACAAGAGACTGTGACCTACGTCTCTTGTGCAGAATTTTTTTGAACTAATTGGTAATCAAGTCTTGAGATGTGACATAAGTCTTTTCGCAGATAGACTTTTAATCCTTATAAATGTCTCGGTTTAATCAGCGAATCAAAAAAAGACAATAGCTTTTCTAAACTTTTAATAGGAATATTTATTTACTAAGTTTTTTATTACGGTTTAGATGCTTTTTTCTGTATCAACTTATGTCACCTTCTCAACTCGTTTTATTCAACCTAATCTTCAAAAAATTCTATTTGACTAAAGTCACAGTTTCTTGAAATCATTTTAGATGGCATTGATTGCTGTATAAGTAATCGTACCATTATAGGTTTTTGCTTCAATATTGTTTGTTGCCAAAGTCAATTCTGGTGTGTCTAAAGTGTAAGCTTTTGTTCCGACTGGAAGTGTAGCAGTTTCTTCGATTACTCTGCCGGTAGCAGTTAAAACTTCGGTTTGACCGATTTTCAATGAACTTCCAATACTATCAAGTGTTGTTGCTTTCGCTTCTACTCTCCAAGGAGAAGCTGCAACGGCTGCATCCCAAGCAGCAGTGGCTGCATCGATTTCAGCTTGTGTTGCAGTCTTATCTGGATCAGCTACAACTTCTGCAATTTTGTCTTTAGCAGCGATGATGCTTGCCGCACTTGGACGAGAATCTTTGATTGTCATATCTTGATCATAAGTTCCGCTGAAAGTTGGATTTACACCGGCTAAACTATCTAACGTGTGGGAGCCAAAATCAATGTTAGAAACATTTACTAAAGAAAATGCACCTGGGTCTAAAGGTAAATCTGTATCAGGATCAATAGCAAAGTCAGTGATAGTTAATTGCGTTGTACCATCCTTTGTACTTACTGTTGTTTCAGCAGCATATGCTGGTGTCGTTACCGCCAATAATCCTAATCCTGCAATAAGTGTAATACCAAATTTCTTTTTCATATTCTTTGTTCCTCCGTTTATAATAAATATTTTTATCAAATAATTGATAACGATTTAAGTTTCGGCGTTTATCATACGCCAATAAGCTGTTGCCTGATATTTCCCGATGGTGGCACCTTCGCCAAAAGAGATAGTTATATTTTCTTTCGGTATATGGTATTCTAGCCAGCCTCGATTATGATTTGATACAGAACTTAAAATAGTCTGATAGTCGTCACTGATAGTAGAAGAATAAGAGCCCGCAGTTAAACCGTTAATGTCCTCACCAATCGGCTCTCCTTTTCCAACTGTAAAATTACTCTTCGGTAGTGTGGCAATCTGCTGATTTTCAAAATCGCCAACTTTTACTTGTAAGCTCCATGATTTTGAAATAACTCGTTGATCGAAAATTTTTATTGATAAATCTTCTGCCGCCGGGAAATTTACATCTGTGGTTGTTTGTTGATGGGAACCAAAGTCTAAATTATTAACCTCATAAATTCGAGGATTTTCCTCATTCAAAGGTATAATCGTCAGTGAACTCTTTCCTTGTGATGCTAATGCTCTGATTGGTACACAACCTAAAAATATTAATAAAACTGCAACAAATTTTTTTCCTTTTTTCATCCATCACCACCTCGCCGTTTATTTTTTTTGAATAAGTACAACCCAATGACTAAGCTAATTGTGCCCAAAAAGGCGAGTGAAAAGCCGGCAATCTCATTGGTTTGGGGGAGTTTTCCTGTTGTTGGTAAGTTCGTTCCATCCCCAGAAACCAATTCGATGGTTAACTGACTTTCAACGCTATTATTAGGATTTTCTGCTGCAAACACAGGTAGCTGAAAGCAAAAACTCATGAGGAAAGCCAAACAGCTAACAATTACTATTTTTTTTATCATTTCTATATACACCCCTCCTTGTTCCTTATGGAGCATCCATAATCGTCCATGTGATGGTCCCTTTATAACTGCCCACACTATCTTGATCACTTAAATTTAATAAAAGTCCCTCACTTGCAGCAAAGTCATATTCCTGATTCATTTCAAGAGAGACGGCATTCAGATTCAAAATTACATCGTTTTCTTTAAAAACAAAATTCGTTGCGGGTAGACTACTTTTGTCTGATGCAATTTGTGATGCAGAGACAGTAACCCTACTTGTAGAGATAGGGGCGGTTGTATCCCGGGCTTTGATTATCATGGATTGCTGGCGATTTTGCGGTTCAGGCTTTGTTGGTAGTTCTGTCAGGCTATATTGCCAGCTATAATCATCCGTTATTGCTTCAAAGCCTTTATATCCTTCAATTTCAAATTTCATCTCTCTGCTACCAATTGCTCCATGGGCATCAGTTAATGTAACTTCCAGGGTATTCTCACCCCGAAGAAAATAATTGTCTTCTGCTAAGAGATCAATTGCTGTTGTTTGAGTCCATGGGACATCTTGCCCTTTTGCATCTACTAATGTAGCGGTTTGGATAGTCTGTCCATTAATCGCTAAACTCATTTGTAGTTCGTTTTCTGTCGCATCATCATCGTGATATGCCCACCTAAAAGAGAGTGTGTCGATGTAGTCGCTATAGCTACTCTTATCAAAAATAATCTCATCCACTATCGGCGCATTATTTCCTTTTTTAATCCAAAAATAACTAATATCGCTTTGAATGGCAGTATCGGCAGTGTCTGTTCCATATCGTCCAGAGATTGAACTATAAAAACCGGTTTTTTGAGTTGTTAGCCCTGTTGCTGTCGGCAAAGTCAATTTAACGCTTAAGCTACCTCCAGTCTTAGGTACATAAAGATTAATCCCGTTTAAAGAAATATTTCCTTGACTGTCAATCGTCGCTGTTGCTGGCATTTCTGTACCACCATTGATTGCATAAGTGACTGCCAATTGGCCAGTAGTTGGAATAACAAAAATGCCTGGATTGATTTTTCCCTGCCAACTTGAAATTGTATAGTCTCTTTCAGAGCTAACTAAATCAAAGGTAGAATTAATGGTTAGTGTCTCTCCACTAGTGAGGTACTTATCAGTCATTTCAGTGTTTCTATCTACAGAAATTTCCGATTTTGATGGATTGTAGAGCTGATTTTTTACAGTCGCATCATTTTCTACTGGCGTCTCTGTGAAAACAAAGCGGGTTGTTCCTTTTAATTTCCCATTAGCTGAAGTAAAGCCCCAATATGCCGTATTATTATTTGCGCTTAGGTTGAGATAAGCTTGTAATTCTGCTTCACTGATTAGGATTGGTGATGTTTGTGTTCCGTTTGCTGGATTACTAAGGTAATAAGACAAACCATATCCAACCTGATATTCAAAGCGAAATTCATACCAAGTATTACTTTGAACACTTGACAGAGACTGGCTACCTTCAACTCCGATGCTGGTATAGTGTTTTTGCGTCGCTACTCTCGGCTGACCGAGCAGAGTTGTCCAAGAACTACCATCATACGGAATGTAAGTGTTGGTATTCCCCGGAAAAGAATAAGCCATATGGCTAGGATTGGTTGAAGATAAACCTAATCGATTGTCGAAAGCGTTGGAGTCAACTCGGTTATTATTATTCATATCAAATTCCACAGCTATAGAATTTTGAATAGCTTTCTCAGCAGGATTACGATAAGACTGCAAGATGTTATCTCGAACTCCTTGATTAGCACCATACACGCCTAAGTTTTGTCCGTCTTGGCTAGTCACTGCAGAGGTTATTGAACGTGTCTTCCTTGAATCATTGTGGATGACAAAAGCTAGACCATCAGTATTAGCTTTATCAAAGTTAATATAGACCCTTCCACTGAAATTAGTTGAAAAATTTAATTTTTGATATTCTGTTGAAAAAATCGATAACCAATTATTCGATCCACTCAAACGGATTTCATCGTAGGGGCGGTTATCATTGGTTCCATCGGTTGGATATTGTGGAACAATTACATTTTGTGTAGTTCCAGAACCCGAGCCAGCAACATTGACTGTGTCAAATACGCCAGCTAAAGCTTTAGCTCCATATGGAATAGTTGTTAATCCAGCACCGGTCAAGCTGTTATCTCTAGCACTCATATCCACTTGACCAGTTGTGACAGACGCCGTAGGAACGACTATTTGAGGTGCTGATGAAACTGAATTTGTTATTGCTTCATCAACATCTGTTGCCGTTTTTGAAACTGATTCGCTAGCTTGAACCAATCCAGCATTACTGATAAAGACTAATACTGAACTAGCCAACAAACTGACAACCAATCCCTTCTTTTTTTGATTTTTCATTTTAACCTTCCTTCTAGTGCTTCATTAATTAAGTCTAATGATTTTGAATGAATTGCTCTTCTTCAAAGGGGGCAAATTTTTCACACAGTATTTTCGAAAGAGCGTAACCTTTCCGCCAGCTTGTAGTCAGTGAATCTTCGTCAGCTGTCACTTTCATCAGCTTCATTTTAAGTTTTGAAATAATTTGTGAAAGCTGAGCCAAATTAGATTGTGTGACACTACCGCCCCATAAAGCACTCGCTAAATCTTTTCGTTTTATTGTTTGCCCCTTAGCCCTATATAACAGAACAAAAGTCTGTCGTTCTTTCTTCGACAAATTGCTTAAAAAATTTTGCAATCGGTTTGTCTCATTCTCTTCTGGTTTTCCATAAAAGAACGTCGGAGCTAACAAAGGTAGCGTCTGCTCCTGTCTGCTAGCCGACTTAGCTAGTTCCTCACGTAATTCTGCTAAAGAAATCTCAGGAGATAACCAAGTAATTTCCGAATTACTATTCTGAAAGCAAGTTTTTGTTTCATCAATTGAAGATTCTTCTACCCGAAAAAGTTGTAAGTCCTTTGGGGAAAATCTTTCGATTAACAAACCAACAACCTGATTGGTTAAACTTTCAGAAAAAATGATTACATCGAAAAAAGAAAGCCAATTTTTTTCTTCTTGTTTCACTACTAATTCTATCGCTGAACTAGAGCAGAGAACCTCATGTCCTAACTTCTCCAAATTCCTTTGTAATTCGCCTTCTGCTGAAACGCATTTTGTCAAAATTAAAATTTTCGTCATCATTTCACTTCTTTCAAGCTTCTTGTATCAATCAATCCGCAAAGAGAAATGAAACTACCAAAAACATCTTTTCATTTTCTATGCACATTTTTTGAGTCAAAAATGTTTATCAAATTCTAATACCCCCGACAAAACAAAACACTAGACCTTCAATAAATTCTCATTTTTAATAAAACTTGAATAGCGAAGGGTAAAAAAAACAATCAACTCCTTTGTTTAACAAAATATTACTACAAGGTTTTTTTTTAAACGTTTAATTGAAACCGTTTTCTTTTCAACTTGAGGCATTTTTATATTTTTTTTTTTGACATGTGCTAGTATAAACTATCAAAAGTAGAAGGTTGAAAAGAATGAATGTATTTATTATTGATGATCAGTTTACAATTCGAAATAAAATAAAAGATACGGTTGAAGAATTAGCTTCTCCGACTATCTTAATCACAGAGATAGCCATTGTACAGGAGTTTTATAACGGATTGCCTAACATGATTATTGAAGACGACGACTTTTTCTTTTTGGATATTGACTTGAAAACTTACTTTACCGGAATCGATTTAGCCGAACAAATTCGTTTGAAAAATCAGCAATGTTTTATTGTTTTTATAACCGATTTTGAATCAAAAGGGCTGGAGGTTTTAAACAAGCAAATTTTCCCCCTTGGTTTTCTACTAAAAAGTCAGGAGCGTAGTCTATTTAAAGCTACAGTGAAAAATATTTTGCAAAAAGCTGGCATGATAAGTCAAAAAAGACAAAAAAAAAGACACATCCTTGTCTTTAATAATTTTGAATCAGACATTTTATTACCAGAGAGCAATATTTTTTATATCGCTACTGTCCCTGGTTTTAAACAAATGCTAATTGTGAAACACCTACAAGGTGAGTGTATGGTCCAAGAGAAACTGAACTCTGTCAAAGGTAAAATCCATAGTGAATACTATTTCAAAGAGTTAAAGTCTTTTATCATTAATCTAAATCTAGTTCAACGGATTAGTATTAGTGAGGGGAGTGTTCAATTTGTTGATGGTAGTTATCTAGAAATCGGTAAAGCAGGAGCGCGTAAAACAAAGAATTATTTGAAAGGACTTGGCATTGGTGAATTTTGATTTGATGATTGCCTCGTATGCGGTAAATTATCTAGTGATTGTCTGGAGTATATTTTATCGGAAACTCCTTTCTAGCAAACAATCATGGATTTTATCATTATTTTTGCTCCTGACCACTTTCATTGGTGTTTACACAAATGATCGTTACTTATTTTTGAATATCCTATTTTTTTTCTTTTTACAATATTTGATGATGCAACGTTACATCAAAAACTGGCTACTGCCAGCAGTTGCATTAATTCTTGAATATAGTTTAGTTGCCATTGTGTGGTTTTTTACTTTCCACTTTCCTAGAAGGGTTTTCGCATTGTTCAATATGACTATCGAATATAAAATGCTAGTGCTGACTATTTTACAAGTTTTTCTAATCCTCCTGCTAACCTATTTTTTAAATAAATTGGATATCAAATACGACGCTTGGAATTCCCTCAATGACATCCATAAAAAATATACTAAACTAGGTATCGGTACTTTCCTTTTATTTCAGGTTCTAATGTTGTTGCATCTTTATATCGCATTGCGTGGAAAATTTACTACTCTAGTTTTAATACTAGTCCTGATTTTTGTGATTGCGGCCCTTTTGATATCTGTCTTAACTTTGATTAATAAAAACTATCAACAGAAGAAATTTGTTGAAAATCTAACTCTCTCCATCGATGAAGAAAAAGAAAATTTTCAATTAGCTAGAGAATATCGCCATGATTTCAAAGGGATTTTAACTGCAATGGATGAATATTTGAGTAATGAAGATATTGCTGGAGCGCAGCTTTATCTTCAGGAAATTTTGAAAAACTCTCAGCAATACTTAAAGAGTTATCATTACAATCAAGTCATTATGATTCAAAATACAGCAATCCGCGGCTTGGTAACGGAATTTATTCGCCGTTGTGAAGAAGATGCTATTACTTTAAGCTTAAAGATTGACCCTTTGAGCAGCTTGCCAGCAATGTCGCTAATTGATTTTATTCGAGTACTGTCTATCATCATGAACAATGCATTGGAAGCAGTGGCAACTGAGCCCGTCAAAGAAATCGCCGCCTCTTTTGAACACAAAAATGGCGGCCTTGTCATCAAAATATCAAATCCCGCTTGCAAAAAATTAGATCTCACTACTATCTTCAAAAAAGGCCATAGTACTAAAACAGACCATTCTGGATTGGGGCTTTGGAATCTAAAGAAAATCCTTGGCAGCTATCACAATTGTTTTTTCTTCTTAAGTCAGGAAAACAATTTTTTCACAGCCAAACTAATCCTGAACGATTAAAAGCCGCAGTCTATCATTCAGCAATTTCCTTGCTGAGAATAGACTGCGGCTTCTGATTTATTTTTACTATATTTAACATGCTAGCCAGAGCTATCTGCTTTAGTCAGAATGTTTTGCAATTAACACAAAAATTCCTCTATAAAAAATTTTCGGGCTATTACTGGCTTAATTACTCAATGAAAAAAATTTATTTTCAAAGACCTATTTTAGTTGTCAGAAAGTTCAATTTCTGCTGCCAATTTCGCATTAATCTGCTTAATTTTTTTCCGTGTATGGTCCACGTAAAAAACCGCAATATTTGCCACCTCTGGCACGGCTTTTTGATAAGCAATTAGCCGCTCTAGCTTCAAAACGAGCTCTTGTTTGTTTCCCTGAACTGCGGCCGCCAAAATCTGCAGATGGAGATAGCGAATCAAATGGACTGTGTACCAATTTAAGCGGGGATTGTTTTCCATCAGTTCTCGAATAGCCACCAGCTCCTCTGGTAAGTCTTGAAAATCTTGTCTATGGGATGTGTTCATGGAATAATTCACGAGGTTTAGCATATAGTGGTCGGCCCAGTCAGAAAAATAATCTTGATAACGCAAAAAATTACTTTTAAAGCGAGGAAGTAAGAGGCGACGAGTCTCCCGATCAAAGCAGCCACTGAGAAAGCCAAAATTTTCCAACTCCCTAAGTCCCCAGCTCTCAATTTGCAGGAGATAATTTTGCATAAATTGATATTCATGGTTAAATTCTGGCGGCAAACTTAACTCCTGTTGCCAACTAGTTAAGATATTGTAATGGACTAAATAAGCGTAAAAGCGCTCTTCCTTTTTAGAGCTGTCTTTGTATTGCTGATAAAATGCCATGGTGGCCCCATTTGATTTCGAAAAGACATCAGCTGAATCCTCCTGCATTAATTTTGAAACATAGAGATCGAGATTTTGCGGCGGCAGCTGATTGCGTTGATTATGCAAAAATAAAAATTCATCGACCGAAAAGATACCGATATTGTATAATAGCTGCGTTAGATTTTCGATACTGATTTGATTTTCACCTGACTCGAAACGATAAGCTGTCGTACGGCTGATTATTCCACCATACACTTCCATGACTTGAAAGCCCCGCTGAATTCGCAGATCTCTAAAAGTTTCCCCATAAGTTGCCATTGAATCACCTCTCTTTGTTTCAAAAATGAAACAATGATTTTCTTCAGTTTACGCTAGCCACCCCACAAAAACAATCCAAAATTTTTTTATTTTGAAAAGATGGACGTTTAGAGAATTCGGGAGTTTGAGAAAAATATCTAAACAATCAATTCCTCCTGATTGCTGAAAAATTAGTTAAACTTTTTAGTGTTAGTAAGTTTTCTATGACTGGCTATTTCCCCGCAAAAGCCGGCTGCTGATAATTATTTTGGCAAAAAAATTCCAATGCTCTCCTGAATTCAAGTAGGGTTATATACAAAAAAACCAAGACACCGATTGCTTCAGTATCTTGGTTCATCATTATTGAGTAGTTTAATTACCGCTGGCCGTGGTATCCTCAGGAATATTTAATTCTCCAAAGCGATCAAAGGGCCACATCGCAAATTTCGCATTTGCGGTGATCGATGATTCTGGAATTGGACCAAAGTAGCGACTGTCCTTGGAATTTTGGCGGTTATCCCCCATCACAAAGTAATAGCCCTCAGGTACGGTGATTTCTGCAAAATCCTCCGTTAATTGTTCTCCATAAGCTAACTCGCTTTTGTATTCATCTAGATAAGGCTCATCAACTGCCTCACCATTTACATATAAAATATCAGCTTGATAGGTGATGGTATCACCTGGCAGACCAATTACGCGTTTAATATATTCTTCCCCTTCATGACCTTCATCGGGAGCATCTAAAGCCACAATATTAAAGCGATTGACACCGCCAACTTTTAAACTAAAGAGCCATTCGCCATCCTGTAGCGTAGGATTCATCGATTCGCCGATAACAATCACCGGTGTGAATAAAAAAGCTCGAGCGGCGAAAACCACTATCACTACAATTACTAACCAGAGAATATCGCGAATATTATTTTTTATCCAATTCATTTGTCACCCTACATTTCTTCTTTTATCTAAATAATTATAGCACTCTTGTTAAAATCAGCAAACCAAATTTCTAGAATTTGACAGATAATTAATCCGCAAAACCTAAGTAGCATAATTTTCAAACTTAATGAGAGTGCCCGCTTCAATCCTCAGCTCTTTTTGGCAGATTTTTTTCAAGAAAAAGCGGTCATGGGAAACTAATAGCAAGGTACCGGAATAATTTAAAAGAATTTCTTCGATTTCTTCTCTAGTGGCAATATCCAAATGGTTGGTGGGCTCATCCATAATTAAAAAATTGATTTCTTTTTGCAGGATTTCTAAAAGTGCCAAGCGCAGTTGCTCACCACCGGATAAATTTTTAACTCGTTTAAATACATCGGTCGCATAAAAACCAAATTGAGCTAGTTTCCGACGCGTTTTTTCTTCCTCGCCAATAAATTCTTGGGTGTAGGAAAGGAGTGTTTCAGGGCTGTCTTTAGTAGGCAGGATTTGTGGCAAATAGCCGACTTTGACAGAAGCAGCGAGTTTAACGGAGCCTTCGTCAGCAGCAATATCATTTAAAATAGCTTTAATCAAGGTACTTTTGCCACTACCATTTGCTCCTTTTAAAGCCACTCGTTCACCGCGGAAAATCGTGAAATTCGCATCTGAAAATAATAGTTCTTCCCCGCCGAACAGAGCCAAATCCTGTACAGTCAGGATTTCTTTGCTGACTTTTTTGGTTGTTTTGACATCGGCCAATTTATTTTTATGTTCTGTCGGCGCTTTGATTATTTCAATCTTAGCTAATCGGCGCTCTAGCTCTTTGGCTTTACGGAAGAAATCTTCGTTATCCCCTTCGTGGCCCCACTGGCGGAATTGGCGAATTTGTTTTTTCAGCCGTAAGATTTCTTTTTGCTGCAGCTCAAAGTTTTTCTGAATTTCGGCAATGCGGGCTTTTTTCAGCTCGATAAAGCGTTCATAATTACCGGGATAGTCAATCAGCTTGCCTTCTTCAATCTCAAAAATTTGATTGACTGTACGATTTAAAAATTCCCGGTCATGACTAATCAAAACATAGCTTTGCTTAGTATTTTTTAAATAATTTTCTAACCATTCAATTCCAGCTAAATCCAGATGGTTGGTGGGCTCATCTAAAAATAAACAGTCGGCTTCGGTCAATAAAACCTTCGCAAGTTCTAAGCGCAACCGCTGACCACCGCTTAATTGATTGACACACACGTCAGCTTTATCCCCTAATCCAAGACCTTTTAAAGTAGTCGTGATTCGATCACTTAACGTATAGCCGCCCAATTCTTCATAGGTTTGTTGCAGGCGACCGTATTTTTCCAGTAGCGAATCAAAATCAGCCTGAGGATTTGCCAGTTCTCTTTCAAAGTGCCGCATTCGCTGAGCAACATTTTCAATCTCAGTAAAGTTTTTTAATAAATAGGCCTCCACTGTTAAATTAGAATCCATTTGAATCTGAACTAATTGGCTGATACGAATTCCTTTTTGGCGGCTAACTGTTCCGCCATCGACACCCTCTTCACCAGCTAAAATTTTCAGCAGGGTTGATTTACCACTGCCATTTGCACCGACTAAGCCAATTTTGGCACCTTGGTTAATCGTGATGGAAAGTTCGTTGAAAAGCGGATCTCCGCCGAAATTTTTGTTTAATTTATTGCCTTGAATAATCATTTGTCTGCTCCCTTGTCAGACCATCAAAAAAAGTCATGGAAAAATCCATGACCTGTTATCTTTTTTATCGTAGTATATGTACGAGAATACTTTTAATGGTCATTGATTTACTTGTTTTATGCTATTTTTAGACACACTTCTCCCTAAAACAGTCCAAGTGAAACCAATTGCATGGCTAAAACTGACATGATATCTTTGATAATTATCAATGTTTGTTATTTTTAACCAGCGTCCCATCTCTGTATCCTCCTCTCTGAAAGTTTAAGTTAATTTTAGTATAGCAAATTTCATAAAAAGTGCAAGCTGTTCAACACCTCAATGCAGCCATTTAAAATGCTGAATTGGATAATACACCAAACGGACAATGCCTAAAATATTGTCACCGCTCACAGCTCCAAAAGAACGGCTGTCCTTGGAAGCCCGCCGATTATCCCCTAACACGAAGTATTGATCCGTACCTAAAGTCGTCGAACCAGTCAGCTCCTCTAATGTAAAATTGGTTGTATAAGGAGCGTTACTGGCGGTATCCCCCTGCTGATTATTCGTTAAAAAATCTTCGGAAACTATTTCGCCATCAATTAAAAGCTGATCATTTTGGTAGCTGACACTTTCACCGGGTAAGCCAATGACTCGTTTGATATAAATCCGACCATCTGGTTCTTGAAAAACGATAATGTCAAAGCGATCAACACTGCTGATGCGCTCCATCGTCACCATATCGCCTTGACTCAAGGTGTTTTCCATCGAATTGCCAACCACAGGTACTGGAATCAATAAAAAGCCACGAATCACAAAGGCCAGCGCAATTGCGACCACGGTCAGTTTAACAATTAGCCAAAAACGCCCCCATACTTTATTTAATTTGGCCCGCTTTTCTGGCGGCAGTTCCTTTTTAGGAAAACGTGATCGCCAATTTTGGCGAACTGTTGTCCACCAGGATTTAAATTTATTGATCACGCAGCCTGCCTCCTTTTTTAGCGATTGTTTTCGGTATATTTTTCCCAAAGGGCATCAAAGTCATCCATATTCTCAACATAATGGCCTTCAATTTCCAAATAGCTGGAGATTTCATGATAATCGCTGGATTGTTTGGGAAATTGAATATCATTACCAATCTCATTGGCTAACTTGGTTTCAGTAATTTTAGTATTAGGACCTCTTAACGTCATTACATAATGATAAAAACTGCGCTTCATCCGTTTCTTCCCTTCGTTAAATTTTACCAGTTTGCTTTGAGGAACTGCTCTCTTCTGGCATGATTTCGCTGAAAGTTCTCAGGATTTTTTTTATAATAATCCTGATGATAATCCTCTGCTAGAAAAAATTTTTGCGCTGGTTCAATGGCTGTGACAATCGGCTCTTTAAAGCGACTACTAGCTGCTAGTTCGGCTTTGCTGTTTTCAGCCGCCACCCGTTGTTCTTCATTGAAATAAAAAATCACTGGCCGGTAATTGTCGCCACGATCTTCAAATTGGCCCAAAGCATCTGTCGGGTCCGTTTGCTGCCAATAGATGTCGATTAAATCAGAAAAACTGATTTTCTCCGGGTCAAAAATAATTTCAACCGCTTCAGTATGACCTGTCTCATGGGATTTAACTTGTTCATAGGTTGGATTTTCAACGTGTCCACCGGTGTAACCGGAAAAAATCGATTGAATGCCCGGCAGCGAATCAAAAGGCTGAATCATACACCAGAAACATCCGCCGGCAAAAATTGCTCGTTCCATCACTATCTCCTCCATCACTCTTCGCTATCTGTCGTTGAGTCTGTTGAGCCGACTGTTTCCCCCGGCAAATAAATACTCAAACGCAGCTCATCATCAATTAAATTAATTCTCTCAGCCCGCAGCCGCAAGCCGCCCACATCAAATTCATCAAGATGCAAGATGACCGTCTGATCGTCAGCATTAAATTCTACCCAGTCGGGAAAATCAAAATTGCGTCGCACCATATTTAACATATCTGTAATCGGCATATTTAAAGCGCCAATTGACAAACTGGTGGCCCGCAATTGAACATTGCCGTTTTCTAAAACATATGGATCAAAGTAAAAATAAAAGGTAATCGGAAAACCGAATAGTGTGAATTGACCGGTCAAGAGTGCTTCATTGTCTAAATAAAAAGAATATGTTACCTCTTGCCCTTGTTGAAAATCTTCTAAGTAATGATCAATCAAGGCATTCACATGTGCTTTATCCGTATTAACTGACAAGAGGGCATCTCCCGTTGGAATGTCGGTCTCGACAAGATTCGTCGCATCTTCTCTGGGCTCAAGCACCCGCATGACGACAAAAATCCCGCTGCCGACAACAATCGCCAGCAAAGCAAAAAAAGCAAGTTGCCAAGGATTGAGCTTTATTTTTTTTGGATTTTTGGGTCCGCCATTTTTTTTGATTTTCCCTAATGATTTCTGGGGATTTTCTTCAACCGGTTGCTCTTGCTCATGATTATTGACTTGTTTCACTTGGCACTCCCCCTTCAGGCATCCACAATGCTTCTGTATCGATTAATTCATTGCGTACAGCATTGGCGATTAGCTGATAGCCTAAATTGTTTGGATGAAAATTATCGCCGTCATATAATGCATTGTTGCTGGTACTTCTGTTGCTAGAATCAATTGTAGAGGACTCTGCTGTGCTGGATTCAACCGTTGACGAAGAGGTCGTTTCAGCCGTATCTAAAGTAGCGGCCGAATCCATTTCCTCATCAGAAACATCTTCTCCAACGCCAACATTCCCGTTGACTCCTTGATACAATAAATCATTTACCGGAATAAAGAAAGCATTCGCCTCTGCTTCGACAATTTCTTCTGTGCTGACATTCCAATTATCAAAAATTGTCTGGATTTCCGTGATTTCCGAAAAAGTTAGGTAATACGGATTGTAAATGCCAACAACATAAATCGGCGCCGTGCCATTTTGCTGGCGAATCAGGTCAAACATTTCCTCAAGGCGCCCTTGGTATTCCTCCATTGGCTCGGTAAAAGTCTCCACGCTTAGATTATTAAAAAAATTTTGCTGAAAAACCCGCAGCAAATCATTGCCACCGACGGTCACTGTGATAAAGTCAGCGGTCTGCAAACTCTCCTGTAGGTCGCTATCATTGGTTAAGCGTTTATTAATTTGATCGCTGCGCTCTCCCGCAACGCCAAAATTACTATCATTAACCGTTCTAAAGCCATAATAATCTTCTAAATTATTGGCCAGCAGATGAACAAAGCCCCCTTGATTGGTGACATCGCCAACGCCTTCTGTTAAAGAATCCCCGACCGCTGTATAATTTAGCTCTGTTCCCGCATTGGCTTCCCTGACTTCTTCAGAGGCGACATTCCAACGGGGCTGGGCCTTTGGTACCAATTGATTTAAAATGATAATCGTCAAACCTAAGACCACTAAAAAAGCCATGATAATTATCAATATTTTTTTATGAATTGTTTTCATTTTTCGCCACTCAACTTCTTTGAAATCGATAGAAAAAAAGGAATTGGCAGTTAGTTTCACAGGATACTTCCTGAAAAACTAACCAATCCAATACCTGCTTTCAATCGTTAATCAGTATAATACATGATCGCAAAAGCACCCGGTCCAGTATGGGTTGCAATAACTGGATTGGTGTGCAGTACAGTAATATCTTTATCCGGGAAAAGATCCTTTAACCCGCGATAGAAATCTTCTGCCAATTCTGCGGCATTGGCATGGGAAATGCCAATCTTACGAACAGTTGTCAATTTTGACAACTCGGTTTTTAATTCATCAAACCATTTCATAAAAGTTTTAGTTCCCCGGCCTTTTGCAACGGGCACTAATTCTGCATGTTCAAAATTCATCACAACTTTAATATTTAAAAAGCTGGATAACATACCGGTCACCCGACTAATACGGCCACCTTTGACTAAGTTATCTAAGCCGGCAATGCCGATAAATAATTTGCCATTGTTTTTAACAAGCTCAATTTCTGCTAAAATTTCTTCACGGCTGGCGCCTTCTTCGGCTAGTTGAGCCGCTTGAATCACTTGAAAAGCTAAAGACTGATCAGTAAAGTCACTGTCAATTACCGTGACCTTCGTGTTGGTCAGATGACTAGCTTGGCGAGCGGCTTCCACGGTACCGCTTAAATTTTTTGTCATGTGAATGGAAATTACTTCACTGCCATCAGCGCCTAATTGGTCATACAACTCGACAAACTCACCGATTGGTGGCTGTGAGGTTTTTGGTAAAGCCTTCGCTTGGGCCATCATTTTCATGAAATCTTCACCGCTTAAGTTATCATCGTCTCGGTAGACAACACCGTCAATCATAACAGACAAAGGCATCATGTGTATGTTTAAATTATCCCGCAGCGATTGCTCCATTGTACACGAAGAATCCGTCACGATCTTAATTTTTTTCATTGATTGATCACTCTCTCTTTAAAAATATGGACATTACGTGGTAAAATAATCCTAGAATTTATTCTTTCATAGTATAACAGACAAAAGTTTTTTTTTCATTAAATTAAGAAAAGGAAGTCGATTTCATGGAAAACAGCAAATTCACCAGGAACTACTGGATTTTAAATGAAGTCCTAAACGCCGTGACCCACGGAATTGGGTTTGGCTTAAGTGTAGCCGGATTAGTCTTATTAATCATCAAAGGAGTGGGCTTGGACTCACCAATTCGAGTGGTCTCTTATACTATTTATGGCTCGATGATGATTCTTTTATTCTTGGCCTCAACACTTTTTCACAGCCTAATTTTCACTAAGGCGAAAAAAGTTTTCCAAGTCTTCGATCACAGCTCAATTTTTTTACTGATTGCCGGCAGTTATACACCTTATTGCCTAGTTAGTATTCAAGGTTGGCTGGGCTGGACACTCTTTGGTTTAATTTGGACCTTTGCAATTATCGGCGTGGTCTTTAAGGCAGTCACTTTGCACCGAACTAAAAGTGTTTCCAAGGCCTCGACAATTATTTATATTATCATGGGCTGGCTCTGTTTAATTGCGGCGAAACCTTTATATGATTCCTTAGGCGTGGCTGGCATTAGCCTGTTAGTCGCTGGCGGTCTTTCCTACACAATCGGCGCAGCCTTTTATAGTTTAAAAAATGTTCGCTTTATGCATGTTGTCTGGCATTTGTTTGTTATGTTAGGCGCGGGCTTCATGTATTTTTCAGTTTTATTTTACACCTGATAAAAAATGATGTCATAAAAAATAGTTTTAGCCAAAAAAATCCCTCGATGAAAAATAAATCATCGGAGGATTTTTTTCGTTTTAATTTAAAGTTCTTTTTGAAAATTATGTAAAAATAAAATTAGCACTAGCCTCTTTGATACGTTTCATATGACTGGCTATAGCGGTTTTTCTCATCGATTTCCCCTTCACTAACACTTACCAGATGCCATTCATCCCAATCCAAATTCGGAAAATAAGTATCCCCTTCAAAAACATGTCCAATCACGGTCCGGTATAAAATCGTGCAATAGGGTAAAAATTCTTTGAAGACGACTGAGCCCCCAGTGATAAAGGTAATCCCTTCGTTCTCTTCAGCGTAGTTTAAAACAGCTTCAATATCATGAAAGACCCTAACGCCCTCCGCCTGATAATTCTCATCACTCGTCAAAACGATGGTTTTGCGATTAGGCAATGCCCGCTTGCCCATCCCCTCAAAGGTTTTGCGTCCCATCACAACCGTATTATTTTCAGTCATATGTTTAAAAAACTTTAAGTCGTTGGGAATGTGCCACGGCAATGTTTCATCCTTACCGATTAATCCCTTTTCATCTTGCGCCCAAATAGCTGCTAACATTTTTGTTCTCCTTGTTCATTAATAAGGTAATAATTTTTTTTGCAAAAAATTAGGTTGATTTCACTCCGTATACCATTCTGTTAAACTGGTTGTGTTGTTGGGGTGTCTGGAAATCTTATTAAGTGCTACCCAATCTTTGATACTGCGAAAATCGGAACTGGCATCCTCGTTCGTATTAAGGTAATAATTTTTTTTGCAAAAAATTAGGTTGATTTTCACGCCGTTTACCATTCCGTTAAACTGGTTTTCGTAAATCCATTAACTAGCAAACTATACAGCAATTGGTGCTTTAATTGTTGGATGAGGATTGTAGTTTTCAACGGTGATGTCTTCCATTTCAAAATCAAAAACTGATTGTTTGTCGGGATTTAAGACCAAGGTCGGAAACTCTCTAACATCTCTGTTCAGTTGTTCTTTCATTTGCTCAATGTGGTTGCTGTAAAGATGCGCATCTCCTAAAGTATGGATAAAATTGCCTACTGCTAAACCTGTTTCATGGGCAATTAAATGTGTCAGCAAGGCGTAGCTGGCAATGTTAAAAGGGACCCCCAAAAAGACATCAGCACTGCGCTGATAGAGCTGGCAGCTTAATTTGCCATCATTGACATAAAATTGGAACATCGTGTGACAAGGCGGCAAAGCCATCGTTGGCACATCTTCTGGATTCCAGGCTGAAACAATTAGACGGCGGGAATCAGGATTGGTTTTAATCATTTCAATGACATCTTTAATCTGATCGATAAAACTACCATCTGCAGTCTCCCAATGACGCCATTGATAGCCATAAACTTTCCCTAAATCGCCATGCTTTTTAGCAAAGGCTTCATCGGCGACAATCTTTTCACAAAAATCTGCCAATTCTTTTTGATACGCTTGATTAAAGGTTTCATCGACTAAACTGCGACGGCCAAAATCCGTCATATCAGGTCCGGTATAATCGTCACTTTGAATATAACGTTCAAAGGCCCACTCGTCCCAAATATGGTTTTTATTTTGTAGCAGGTAGCGAATATTGGTGTCACCTTTCAAAAACCAAAGCAGCTCGCTTTTAATTAAACCAAAAGGCACTCGTTTAGTTGTTAATAACGGAAAGCCTTTTGTTAAATCAAAACGCATTTGATAGCCAAATAAACTATACGTACCGGTACCTGTGCGGTCGCCTTTATGATTTCCTTCTGCAATTAATTTACGGCCTAATTCTAAGTAGGCTTGTTCCACAAAAATCCCTCCGTTTAACTGAACTCGCTGAGATATTCCCAACGTTCTAACTTTTCATCCAAACTTAATTGGGTTGTCTCAACTTCTTGTTGCAACGCCTGTAGTTTAGGAAAATCAGAACCGGTATGATTCATCTCTTCTTCAAGTTCAGTAATTTTTTCTTCTAATAGGGCAATCTCATCTTCAATTGTTGCCCATTCTTTTTGTTCCATATAGGATAATTTCGTTTTTTCTTTAACCGGGCTATCGGATTCCCCACTGGTTGTAGTTGTTCTGACTGGTGTAGCTTCTTTAGGTTTAGTAAATGTTTCAGCGGCTGTTAAATACTCACTCATATTCCCAAAATAACTGATAATCTTCGCTGCACCTTGGAAAACAAGTAGCTTTCGGGCAACTTTGTCTAAAAAGTACCGGTCATGGGACACGCAGATAACAGCGCCAGGAAAACTTTGCAGATAATCCTCTAAGACCGTCAACGTAGCGATATCTAAATCGTTCGTCGGTTCATCTAATAATAAAACATTTGGTTGTTGAATCAACAATTTTAACAGAAATAATCGGCGTTTTTCACCACCGGATAATTTGCCGATCTTCGTTCCATGCATAAAGCGGGGAAATAAAAAGCGTTCTAATAATTCAGCGACGCCAATTTGACTGCCATCACTTTGCTTGGCCGTTTCTGCAGCCTCTTGTAAATACGCAATCATTCGTTTTTCGGGATCCATCTCTTCATTTTGCTGGGTGTAATAAGCTAAGTGAACAGTTTCGCCGATTATATAGGTTCCTGAATCCAATGGCAAGCGTCCAGCTAAAATATTTAAAAGAGTTGACTTACCGGCACCATTTTGACCGGTAATCCCTAAGCGTTCACGGGCTTGAATCAATAAATTGAACTCTCTGAGAATCGGCTGCTGTGCAATCGTGTAGTCACCATTTTGGATTTCTAAAACTTGTTTGCCTAAGCGCTGTGTCGAAATATTGATTTCCACATCGTCATTATTTTTTACCTGATAAAGATTATCCTGCAAATCTTCAAAACGATTAATCCGCGCCTGCTGTTTCGTTCCCCGTCCTTGAACGCCAGCCCGCATCCAGGCCAATTCTTGTTTATACAGCTGCTTGCGTTTGCCTTCTTGTTCTTGAGAAATTCGTTCCCGCTCAGCTTTTTCAATAATATAAGCTTCATAATTGCCTTTGTATTCATACAACTTGCCAAAGCTCAACTCAAAAATCCGATTAGTAACCCGATCTAAAAAGTAGCGGTCATGGGTGACCATCAAAAGAGCACCACGATATTGATTCAAATAGCCCTCTAGCCATTGAATTGCCTCGTAGTCCAGATGGTTGGTCGGTTCATCCAACAATAATAAATCCGGTTCGTCAATCAAAACCTGCGCCAAGCCCACTCGTTTTTTTTGACCGCCGGAAAGCTCTTTAATTTTTTTTCCAAGGGTTGAGATGCCTAATTTTTGTAAAATAATCTTGGCATTGGTATCTGTCAGCCAAGCGTCTTCTTTGTTCATCGCTTCTTCGGCTTGAGCATATTGTCTTTGAACACTTGCTTCGCCGCCTTGTTCATCTAAGGCCAACAGCGCTGCTTCATAATTGCGAACCGTGCGAATCAGTTGATTGTCCCCTTGAAAAACCGCCTCTAAGACGGTGAGCTCTTCATCAATCGCCATGTCCTGTGAGAGATAGCCAATCCGATAATCATTAGGATATTGAACGGCAGCGACATCGCCGTCACCACTGTCACGCCCCGCTAAGATATTTAATAAACTTGTTTTGCCGGTGCCGTTCACGCCGATCAAACCAATGCGGTCTTTTTCATGAATCAAAAAAGACATTTGGTCAAACAACGTCTTCTCACCATAAGTTTTGGTTAATTTGCTAACTGTTAATTCTTTCATGTCAGCCTTCTTTCCCTATTAAACGGCTGAATTTTTTAAAACAGAACCGTCTTATTTTTCTGATTTTACCACAAAAAAAGTGAGAATTACATTGCTAATTCTCACCATCTTCATTTTGCGACACTTGGGATACATTTTTTTTGGTACCGCCTTTGCGCCGAATTAATAGACTCAAAGGTTCCCGCTCATTAAGATTATTAATCGAATAAGATTCCAACAAATTGACTTCTTGACGGAAGGAATTAGCCTCTAGTGTCGAAATCTTTTCAGAGACTTCATAGCTATCAATAATCTTCCGCTCTAAATAATAGCCGCGGATCATTTCCTTTTCGTAGACAGGTTCTTGTTGAATGGTCATGGCCGTAATTAAAGTGCCTTGATTGATACGGCTTAAAAGAATTTTCCGTTTATTCGTAAAATATTGTAACAAACTCTCATCGTAAACCCCTTCTAAGTTTTCAAAACTGTCGAAGATTAATTGGGAATTATGCTCCAATAACTCACGAATTGCCGTCACGTCTTTTTCATTTAACAAACGATTTCTCGGGGTGCGATTGCGTTCCCACCATAATCTTGGATGAGTGAATATGACAACAATCTGGCGGACAAAGATGAGCCAAAAGCCTAAGAATGATAAAATTTGCCGGGTCACAGAGTTTTCAAAATCAGCGATAAAACGGGAATAAAAGCGATAACCATTGGCACTGATTTTGCCCTCCCGATAACTGCGGTCCAAGCTGTCTTTTTCAATCGAAATAATTAAGGCTTGTAACTCTTGCACTTCCTGCTTTTCTGAATTGGTCATATGCTGGCCATGGAGTTCACTGATACGGTCCTGATAATTATCAATCACCGTTTCAGCGGCAATATTTTGAATGGCCTCAGTTTTTGTCGGCAGCTCTTGATTCAATTCATCCATCACTTCCCGCAAAATATCGATATTTAAACGGTCAGTTTCTGAGACTTCTTCTGGTTCATCACCGGCTAGTAACGGCAAGACTAAAATTCCCACCAAAAGCGTCATCAAGATGACACAGGCGGTGATGAAAAGTAAAAGTGAACGATATTCAAAGGTCATATCGTTAATGGTTAGCGGCAAAATAAAGATAGTCGCTAAGCTGACAGTCCCTTTTACTCCACCAAAAGTTAAGACTAAAATATCATGAAACTGGCTGCGCAATTTTTTAAAGCCGTCTTTAAAGCCCCAAAAGACTGTGATAAAGACAAACCGTAAAACAAAAAGCATAATCGTTATCACAACGACGACAAAAAATAAATGCCAGTTGGAATAAACACTACTTTGCCAAATTGGCGAAAAGACTTGGGATAATTCCACACCAAGAAAAATAAAGACTAAAGCATTAAGCATAAAGGCCATCGTTGACCAGGTCGTATCCGAAACATTTGAAAGTTTCGCATCAAAAATGCTGACTTTTTGAAATTCAGAAGCCTGCAAAACACCAGAAACGACAACTGCGATAATCCCTGAGACATGAAATTCTTCAGCGATTAAATAGGCTAAAAATGGCAGCAGTAATTCAATCAGCAAATAGCCGGCCACATCTTTGGCCGCCGCTTTTTCTATTAATTGAACGACTTGTCGTTTCAGCCAGACTAAAATGACTCCCACCAAAATCCCGCCGATTGTTGAAAAGAGCAGTGTTTCAGAGGCATTTAGTAAAGAGAAACTACCGGTGGTTAAAGCGGCGATGGCAAACTGAAAGGCGGTAACGCCGGATGCGTCATTTAACAGGCCTTCCCCTTCAAGAATTTGTAGGGAGCGCTCTGGCAAAGAAAGACGACCAGACAAAGATTTCACCGCAACGGCATCCGTTGGGCCCAGTGCTGCACCAAAGGCAAAGCAGGCCGCCAAAGGAACCGTCGGCAGCAAATAATAAAGTGTAACCCCCACACCCAAAAGCGTGAGGATTACACCACCGAAAGCCAAAAATATGATTGTTCCGAGATTATTTAACAAAGCGCGAACATTGATTGTTTCACCCTCACGAAATAATAACGGCGCAATAATCATTACCAAAAATAATTCAGGGACAAAGGTAATATCACTGCCAATCTCCGTCATCCCGATTAAAACTCCAAAAAATATTTGAATCAAGGGTAAGGGGATGTTCGGTAAAATTCGGTTTACCACATTTGAAATGGTTACGGCAAATGCAAAGACGATAATTATCTCAACTAATGTCATAACATCCCTCCCGTTCTATTTAAAATTTTTAGGCTTTCTTCCCACAAAGGGTTTCCAACCAATTTTTCTTTTTCTCTAAAATCTTGTCTTCAACTTCTGTCAATTGGGTATTATTGCCATCAATTTGCATTTGCGTTCTTTTAGCTTCCAAACGCAATAATTCATGTTTCGCCCGTTGACAACGATAATAAAGAAGCGGATTACCATGCTTTAGCTCGTTTTTCTTATTCTTAAGCTCCTCAGGTGTTAACTGTTTATATTGTTCCTTTAAGGCGCTTAAGCGAGCTTCAAAATCCTTAGTCATGATCAAATGATCCTCCTTTTTAACTGCGGTAATTATAGCAGAGAAAGAATAAAAAAACGACTATTTTTTGCTACAAAAAGAAACTGGCTAAAATTCTATCAGCAATTCTTAATAATTCAGTTTTCCTGTTGGCGGTGGCAGCTTTTATCACTTCAAAAAACTTTCACAGCTAGCTTTATTGCCGAAAAACAGTGAAATCAAAAAGACGCAAAAAAAGTTTGAAGAAATCCTCTTCAAACTAATTTTACCACGATTTAGTTTATTTGTTTAAAAATCTGTCCAATCCGCTATTTTTTGATCATCTTGTCTGTCTTGATGGCGACAGCCCTTTTGAAATTCACCATGATGATGAGGATGATGGTGGTGATGGTGATGACCTGGTCCGTGGTGTGGGTGGCCGCCACCGTGAGGACCCTTAGGGCCAAAGTGATCCATGAAATCTTTGCGGCTGTCAAAATCATCGCCAACTCTTTCGCTGATTGCTTCGTTCAGCTTTTCAATCAATGCTGAAAATTGCATTTTTTCTTCTTCGGAAAAGACATCAAATAAATCTATGGCAAAGCTTGGTTCTTCGGCAATTCTTTTGGCCTCAGCTTGACCTTCATCAGTCAGGGAAACCAGCATTACCCGCTTGTCTTCATCAGAAGGCGTCCGCACGATGAGCTGATTTTTTTCTAATTTTCCTAACAGCTCACCAACTGATTGTGGGCGCAAACCTAAAATAAAAGCCAAATCTTTTTGGGAAATATTATCCCGCATCGAAAGTAGCGTTAACACGCGGCCTTGTCCCCGATGAGGTGAACCAGTTTTTCCTTGTTTGTGCATTTCCATTGCAAAATAGCGCCGTAGACGACCATCAAATTCTAAAAATTGTTTAGTTAAATCTTTTTCTTCTGTCATCATTCATTCTCCTTTTTTGAGATACATTTTCGTTTTAAAAAATTAATAAGGTACCTTATGTCTATATAATACAGGTACCTTATTAATTTGTCAACTGCATATCGATTACTTCTTAAGAATTGTTTAACGACAGTGAAATTTTTTCATTTAAACAGCAGTTTAAAATTTTTTTGCTGCAAAAAAACCCGCTTGATTGCAACAATCAAGCGGGTTTAATAGCATTATGTTTAAAAGAATTCAGCGTAGACTTCATCAACGGTTTGTGTTGGGTCAATCACAATGTACAAGCTCTTATTCTTTTCAGAAACTTTAGTGGATTGATAAACGTTATCCAAGCCTTCAGTATCTTTGTCTTTGTAAGGGAAATAAACCAAGTCAGGAGTTCCCGCACGATAGATGATTTCCATTCTTTCGATATCTTCATATTTCAACGCTCTAGCAAACATTCCTAATTCTAGACCACCTAAATTGATATCAGTTGTGGTTACATGATCGCCTTCTGGGAAGATTTCGATTTTAAAGCCTTCACTTGGATGAATTTCAACGAATTCACTGCCGTTAATCCGACCAAAACTAGTTGAAATACGTTTAATCCAAAGGTCACCAATATAGCGACGTTCAACAGTCCATGTTTCACCATTGCGGAAATAGAATTTTAATGCTGTCATTTCTTTTGCCATGATAAATTCTCCTCACTTCTTTTTACTAACGATTTAATTTTATCATATTTCCAGTAATTAAAGCCATCAATCTGATTGCAGACTGAGAAATTAGCCTTTCTCAGCTGCCATCGTCAATAAAGCCTTTGAATCATTGGCAACTTCACCATTTAAAACCGCTAACTCCAGCTCGTGCAAAAGCTCGCTGACCCATTTGCCAGGAGGCTGGTCTGAACTTGCTAAAATTTCTTTGCCGCCGATTGCCAGTTCTTGTAGATGATGAATCGGCAGTTTTTGATATTTTTTTTCTGCTAACAGACTTTGGTCTTCTTGAGAAAAAAAAGGCCGCAGCTCTTCCACTAAAACGACATCTGCTCCAATTTCATAAAGCATCGTCGCTGTCCATTCCTGTTCCAAGCGAAAATTTAAACCCTTTAATAAATTCTGGACTTGTTTAATCATCTGATTCGATGTTTTCCAAGCCTTTAAAAAAGGTCCGACTGCTTCAGGCGACAAATCCAAGCATTTTAACAATAATGTCCACGCTTGAGCTTCTGTTTTGATAGTATCCTCGGGTAAATCCGCAAAGCGCAGTAAGGCTGCCCCCTGATTTTTTAAACCGGGACAGTATTCAAAGCATTCCGTCTCCACAAAATATTTCAAGCCTAAGGAACGGTATTCTCCTAAGAGGAATTTCACAAATTCGACGTTGATGCGTTCCACGGAAATTTTTGCTAAAAGTGCATGATTTTCTTCAATTGCCGCTGCGGTCTCTGACTCTAAAGAAAATCCCAACTGGCTGACAAAACGCAGGCCCCGCATCATCCGCAGAGCATCTTCACGAAAGCGTTCATGGGGATTGCGCACAGCCCGGATAATTTTTGCCGCCAAATCCTCCAGTCCATCAAATAAATCGATAATTTCGCCATCTTCTTCTAAAGCAAAAGCATTAATCGTAAAATCCCGACGCTTTAAATCCTCCGCTAGATTACGAACAAATTCAACTTGATCGGGACGACGAAAATCTTGATAGGTCGACTCCGTGCGAAAGGTGGTAATTTCATAGGTCTCTTGATTGTCGGCTAAGACCATCACCGTGCCGTGTTGAATGCCGACATCAATTGTCCGGGGAAAAAGAGATTTAATCTCTTCTGGAAAACCGCTGGTGGCAATGTCCACATCGTGAATCGGTTTATCCAATAAAACATCGCGCACGCTGCCACCAACAAAATAAGCCTCGTATCCGGCTGCTTTTATTTTGCTTAAAACTGGCAAAGCTTTTTTAAACTCTTCAGGAATTGTTTTTAATCTCATAATAGCTGATCAAGTCCATAAACTAATTCCTGCAGACTAACAACTTTTTCACAGCCAATAGCCACACCGGTCATAAAGGAAGAACGGTCATAAGAATCATGACGGATGGTCAAACCTTCGCCAACACCGCCAAACTGCACTTGTTGATGGGCAATTAAGCCCGGTAAGCGAACACTGTGAATCCGCATGCCTTCAAATTCGGCCCCACGAGCGCCGACTAAAGTTTCTTCTTCATCCGGATTGCCTTGAATTTTCGGCTGGCGGACTTGACTAATCATCTCAGCGGTTTTAATCGCTGTGCCGCTAGGAGCATCCAATTTTTTATCATGATGCAGCTCAATAATTTCCACATCGGGAAAATACTTAGCCGCTTTTTGTGCGAATTCCATCATCAAGACCGCACCGACTGCAAAATTGGGAGCAATCAAGCCACCGGTCTGCATTTCTTTTGAAAAAGCAATTAATTCGGCCACCGTTTCCTCAGTAAAGCCAGTCGTGCCGACAACTGGAGCAATTTTATTGGCTAAAGCAAAGCGGGTGTGCTCAATGGCATAGGCTGGAATTGTAAAGTCAATCCAAACCTCTGGAGCAACAGCGAGGATCGCTTCTTTTTCATTGAACACCGGCACATCAACGGCACCGTATTCTGAGATTTCATTTAAATTTTTTTCTTTGGCAATCGGGTCCAACACCCCCACCAATTCAAAACCTTCGTGTTCCAAAACCATTTTAGCAGCTGTGCTGCCCATGCGGCCTTTAAAGCCGGCGACAACGATTTTAATCATGGGTCAAGCCATCCTTTCTTTCAAAGCGAAATTTATCCCGCCGATTAAATTTTTCCATATTTTTTTCAAAGGCTTCCGTTAAGTCAATGTCTAAAGAATTCGCCAGCATCAATGTGACAACTAAAACATCAGCCAATTCCTCACTAACGGGTTTTAAACCTTCAGAAGCTTTTTTTTGCTTCTCCCCGTAATAATGATTGATTTCTCTGGCCAACTCGCCAACTTCCTCCGTCATGCGGGCCATCTGGGCCAACGGCGAAAAATAGCCGACTTTAAATTGGGAAATATAATCATCAATTTCTTTTTGCAGCGAACTCAAAGAGCGTTCTGTCATTATTTTCACCTCAAATTCTCCTCTATCTTATCAAATCCACGAAAAAATTCCTAGCTGAAATCCCTTTTTACAGGCTTCACTAAAAATTGAGAAAAAAGACAAAACGTGCTAAATTGGACAATAGAGTAGGAGGATGGCTGTGAAAAGAGTTCGTGATGTGTCATTGATTATTATTGGAGCAGGGATTTATGCCTTTGGCTTAGTCTATTTAAATATCGCCAATCAATTGGCTGAAGGTGGCATTTCTGGAATTACCTTAATTCTGCGGGCCCTCTTCCAAATTGATCCCGCCTATTCCACACTGGTCATCAACATCCCTTTAATTTTAATCGGCCGGCGGGTTTTAGGAAATCAATCTTTTATTTACACAATTATCGGGACCTTGAGTCTTTCTGGTTTTTTATGGATTTGGCAGCGAATTCCCATCGTGATTAACTTGCAGCACGATTTACTGATTGCCGCTTTATTAGCCGGTTTAATCGGCGGTGTCGGCAGCGGCTTAGTTTACCGTGTTGGCGGGACAACTGGTGGGACCGATATCATGGCACGGATTTTGGAGAAAAATTTCGGTGTCTCGATGGGGAAAACGATGTTTGGCTTTGATGTGATTGTTCTGTTGCTTTCATTGAGTTATATCGATTTGAAATTGATGATGTACACCTTGATTGTTTCCTATGTTTTCAGTCGCGTCATCGATTCGATTTTAGACGGCGGGTATTCAGCCAAAGGTTTGATTATAATTTCCAATCAGAGCCAAGATATCGCACCAGTTTTAATGAAGGAGTTAGAACGAGGCCTGACCTTTTTAGAAGGCGCTGGCGGCTATTCTGAACACGAAAAACGGGTAATTTATATGGTAGTCAGCCCTCGAGAGTTGCGTCAGGTGAAAGAAATTGTGATTGGCGTGGACCCGAAAGCCTTTTTCTCCGTAATCAATGTCCACGAAGTTGAAGGAGAAGGCTTCACCTATTTAAAACCACAGGTGAAATTATTTAAACCAAAAGCAAAATAAAGTTAAAAATCGAGCCTGTGACATTGGTCTTTTTAACAGATGAAATCCCGAACTATATTCTATTTGCTCCTGCGGTCCAGTAGGTCCGAAACGCAAATGAACAATATCTAGTGGCTTTTACTAGATATTGTTCATAGAGTTCGGCTCTGTTCTAACTAATGTCACAGTCTCGATTTTTTTAATCAATGTAATTTTTCAGCATCTGGCTCCCGCAGTTTTAACTTCAACTGATTAATTTCAGTTGATAATTCCAAGAAGCCATTTTGGTCGCCTTTTTCGATGGCCAAATCAACTTGATGATACAATAAGTCAATTTTTTGCCGCAATTCCTCCTGTTGAAAGAAGCGTTCAATTTCTTCGGTGACCTCTGAGCTGATTTGTTCATTCCAAGGAGCTGCAGGATTGTCCTCCAAAATAGAAAGATACAAACTATTTTTCCAAGCATCTCTAAAAAAACATTCTAAATACAAGGGATTTTTCCAGTTTAAGCGAATCTCATGAAAAATTTGATCGCTGTCAAAAAAAGCTTTATCTTTGATAAACAGCGTCATGGCTGAACCGACAAAGGATTCATCGCGAATTTGCAAGCCGCGGGTCGTTTTTTCCGCTTGTTCGACAAAATGAACATTGGCTAAAATCGCCTCATGATTGGCTAAATAATTTAATATCCAAATCGTTTCCCGCTGTTTAAAGCTGACGTTTGCTACTAACCAGTTGAGAAAATTTTGTTTTTCCTTTACTTCAATAAGCATCCTGATCACCCTCCAAATCCTCTAAAATTGACGCAACCTCCAAATCACCCGGCTCATGATGGAGATAGTGCTGCAATAAAGCCTTCGCCTGCGTTAAATTGCCTTCATCCCTTAGGAAAATTCCGTAATCTTTTAAAAATTCTGCTTCGTGTTCTAATTCGTGGGCGGCTTGCTCGTAATGGACCCGCGCCACATCAAAATCCTCCAATTGTTCATAGGCCTTCGCCAAATTCCATTCGGCGTATGGATTGTCACTTTCTTCCATGCGATTAATCGTGTCGACAACCTCTTGATAGCGCTCCTCGCTCAAGTAAAGATTACTTAAGGTCAACAAGGTTTCCTCTTGCTTTTCCCCAAGCTCCAAGGCCTGCAGCAATAATTCTTCTGAGCGTTTTACATCATGCAAACGAAAGGCATTTTCCGAAGCGAAGTGATAGAGATCCACTTGAAAAGGATTTTCCCTGAGGCCTTCTTCAATTACATCCTGTGCTTCTTCCAACAATTCCTCCTCCTGTAAAGCCTCCGCTAAAAATAAATACAGGGATTGATACTGGGGATTAGTTTCTCTTAATTGTTGTAAATAATGAATCGCCTTTTGATTTTCTTTAATCTGCAAATAAGTAAATGCCAATTGAAATAGTCGGTCATCGGTGGCTTCCACCGCCACCGCAGCTTCTAGATAAGGAATCGCTTCTTCAAATTCGCCGGCCATCCCTAAGGCCGTCCCAATCCGTTCATCCATTAAAACACCACTGATTTCTGAAACTCCTTGATGAACTAATTTTTGATAGCGGGCAATTGCTTCACCAAATTGGTCGTTAGAAAAATACAATTCACCTAAAGCAAAATCAATTAGGGGTTCCTCTGGCAAATAAGTTTGCACTTCTAAGAGCTTCGCTTCGCTCACCTCAGGAATTCCTAACATTTGATACAAATCGGCGGTCACCAATAAACTTTGCGGATATGCTTCATCATCAGTGGTCACTTTTTCTAAATACTCAAAGGCTTCCTCCACTTGATTATTGTCAATCGCAATCTCTGCCAAAGGAATATAAAAGGCTCCGGTCTCAGGAGAATTCTCCACCAATTGTGTGAAAATTTGCTGAGCTTCTTCTAAAAAGCCACGAGTCAACAGTTCATCTCCTAAGGCCGCCAATAAATCGGCCTCATCGTGTTTTAAAGCCGCCTGCAAATGCTCTTGGGCTAAGACTAAATCCTCATTTTCAATGGCTTGAATTACTTTTTCGCTGTCTGTCATAATATGCTCCTACTCTTGTAAATAGCCTTGGTAATCTTCTAACATCGTAATTAACTCCTGGCTACTGGGAATTTCTCTTCCTTCTATTGTACCGATTTTTGCTAAAGTTAACAGTGATTCGCTTTTTTCTAACACTTTTAAAACAGCCGCCGCATAATCACCAATGAAAAAATTAGCCGGCAATTCTAATGGATAGTCCAATCTTTTTAGCCATTGCAGGAAATTCAGATAATTAAAATTCAGCTGCTTTTGATTGATATTCCATAATAAATGAAATAAAATTCCCAAAAATTCCTTCATGCTGTCCGATAATAGCTGACCGGCTTCGACCATATAAAAAGCTCGTTTAAAAACTTGACCATACTCGTCTAAGGCAGCGCCATTTTTTTCGTAATAAGCAACTAGATTCACCAGCATCCCAGACAATGGCTTGCTTAAGACACTTTTTTCCTGAGGATAATTAAAAAATAATTCCTTTAAAAAAAACCGATCGATAAGAAGTCCGCACTTGATAAAAACTAATAAGTCCAAAAGCTTACCGGCAGTTTGTTCCTGAGTTAATGTCTGATCGAAAAAAATCAATTCCGGCAGATTTTGACTTTGTAAAATCGGTTGCTGTTTGGAATCAAGAATTTGCCCGCTGCCTAAAAGTCCTTTTGCCAACGAACGTAATGAAATCGGCAAGAGCCAAAACTGGCTATCTAATAAGGTATTTTTTTGCAGATAATTAGTCAACTCGACAACGCCTTCATTTCCAAAAGCGATAAATAAAAAGTCTTGGCGCTTAAAACGCCCGACAAATTCTAATAAACTGGTTAATTCTTTTAACGAATTGCAGTTGCGATGGTTGGGACAAATGTACCAATCAATGTCATCAGCCGCTGCTAATAATTGCGTCATTTTCATCGAAAATAAATCGTAATAGCGCTGGTTGGTGATAATCAATACGTGCTTGTTGGCATAATCTAAATCAGCTAAACTGGCCGCTAAAGTTTCACCGTAAATTAACTGACTTTCCTTGCCAGCTTTTTTGAAACTTAATTCCATTGATTCCACCTCCCGCTTACTTATATTTTATCATAGCTGATGCTGTGAACCTATTAATATTGAAGAAATAAACAAATGATTTTCTTGTCAAACTGTTATTTCTATTAAGGTAAACGGACCTTGTGTAGCCACAATTTCAAAAACTAAAAAAATGCGCAAATCAGTCTAAGGGCCTATGAAAAAAATCGCCTTCGAGTGTACTATTATAAGTAGTACACTAAATTTTAAGGAGTAGAACTATGAAAAAAAATAAAGCTGCTGGAATTCTTTTAATTTGCTATTTAGTAGTGGTCATTTGGATTATCTTATTTAAGGTCGCCACCTCTGTCAATACAGTGCAATTTTTTTTAGAGCACCCAAATCGCAGTCTCAATCTAATTCCTTTTGGCGAATCCGTCATCGTGAACGGCAAAATTTATCTGCAGGAAATTATTTATAATACCCTGATTTTTGTGCCCTTCGGCGGCCTATTGAGTCTTTATGACAAGCGGAGTTCGCTAATAAAAAAATTGCTTTTTATCTTTAGTTTCAGTTTACTTTTAGAAACAGCGCAATATGTATTGGGAATTGGCGCAAGTGATATTACAGATGTACTGGTCAACACTTTAGGCGGCTTAATCGGTTTATTGATTTACCAGCTATTAAAACTTTTTGTCCCCGAAGAAAAATTGGACCGGCTACTTCTGCGTTTGGGCAGCATTATTTTTTTAGCGGGACTGTTGTTTATCTGCTTTATGTTGTTAGTAAATTAATGAATTTTTTGAAACTAAAAAAATTAAAAAAAACTTTTCAATCAACTTTACAGTTCTTTTATTTGAGTGTCTGAGAAAGAAATTCCAGCCAACAAAAAAACCCTTGATAAACAAGGGTTCAAAGTGTCAGTCTTATTTAACTGCATCTTTAAGTGCTTTACCTGGTTTGAATGCAGGTACTTTGCTAGCTGGAATTTCGATTTCTTCACCAGTTTGAGGGTTACGTCCTTTACGTGCAGCACGTTCGCGCACTTCGAAGTTACCAAAACCGATCAATTGAACTTTTTCACCGTTAGCTAAAGCATCTTGAATAGTTGCGAAGACTGCATCTACTGCTGCAGTTGCGTCTTTTTTTGTTAATTCAGTAGCTGCTGCAACTTTTTCGATTAATTCTGCTTTGTTTGCCATGGATAGTTTCACCTCCTCGACAATAAAATTTGATGTTAAACATCTTTAGTTCGTTTTTTTGAGTGGTCCAAAAAAGTGAACTACAAATATTGATTTGGTTCAATATTCTTTCTAAACGATATCATAAGAACCCTTTTATAGCAAGGGTTTAGACAGATTTTTCATCGTTTTTAGACAGCTTTTTGTCCAAATAAATAAAATCGCCGAAAATCGCTATTATTCTTTTACAAAAATAACCAACTGTGTTAAAATGCCTATTTTCTGCGGCGAGGGATGATTTTAATCGGTGTCCCCTCAAAGGCGAAGGCCTTGCGGATTTGATTTTCTAAAAAGCGGGAATAAGAAAAATGCATCAATTCTTCTTCATTAACAAAAATTACAAAAGTTGGTGGTTTGACAGCTACTTGTGTCGCATAAAAAATCTTCAAGCGTTTGCCCTTGTCAGTCGGTGTCGGATTGATGGCAACAGCATCCATAATGATGTCATTTAAGACAGCTGATGGCACCCGCAGATTTTGATTGTAGCTGACTTCTTCAATTAAAGCCGGCAATTGATTTAGCCGCTGCTTAGTCACAGCAGATACAAAAATAATCGGCGCATAATCCAGATAAGCAAATTCTTCGCGGATTTCTTTTTCAAAATCTCGTAAAGTGTTGGTTTCTTTTTCAACGAGGTCCCACTTATTAACAACAATTACCATGCCGCGACCCGCTTCATGGGCATAACCTGCCACCCGTTTATCCTGTTCGCGGATTCCTTCGTGGGCATTTAGCACCATCAAGACAATATCTGAACGATCAATCGCCCGCATCGCCCGCATAACGCTGTATTTTTCAGTATTTTCATACACTTTGCCCCGTTTGCGCATACCAGCTGTATCAATCATTAAAAATTTCTGGCCGGTTTCTGAAACAAAACGGGTATCGATGGCATCTCTAGTGGTCCCTTCAATTTCTGAAACAATTACCCGATCTTCACCGAGAATTGCATTGATCAAAGAAGATTTTCCAACGTTTGGGCGGCCAATCAAACTAAATTTAATGACATCGTCTTCTTCAACCTCAGCTTCTGTTGAAAAATGTTTGACAGCTTCATCTAACAAGTCCCCAATTCCGAGACCGTGGCTACCTGAAATCGGTAATGGCTCGCCTAATCCTAAAGAATAAAACTCATAGACTTCACTGCGCATTTCAGGATTATCCACTTTATTGACGCCAAGAATCACCGGTTTATGGCTGCGATATAAAATTTTCGCGACAGATTCGTCGGCATCGGTAATGCCTTCACGCCCACTGACAACGAAAATAATCACATCGGCTTCATCAATCGCAATTTCTGCTTGATGCTTAATCTGATCCATGAAGGGTTCATCCCCCAGATCGATTCCTCCAGTATCAATAATGCTGAACTCACGGCCCAGCCATTCTCCCGTCGCATAAATTCGGTCTCTGGTTACCCCTGGTGTATCTTCAACGATTGAAATTCGTTCTCCGGCAATCCGGTTAAAAATAGTAGATTTTCCGACATTCGGCCGCCCTACGATGGCGATAGTTGGATTTGACATATATACTCTCCTCTAAGATGTTGTAACTTTTTAAAAAAATTTCCGCTGATCTTACTTGGCTTTGATGAATAAATTTTCTTTAACAACCAGTAAACCTCGAAAAAAAACTTTCATAAGCTTTTCAGCGGAGCGACTTTTTTTACTTAGGTCACAACCTCCGTCATTTCACAATTGCTTTACAATCTCAACTAGTTTAACGAATCTTTTGTTAAGTTGCAAGAATAATTCCGTTTGATTGCCCTTAATCAGCTCTAGCAATCATTTTTTTCCAATAAAAAACCAGACAGCTTGTGAAAGCCATCTGGTCTGCAATCATTTTAATCTTCAGAATCTTGATTTTTTAAAGCTTCCCCTAAAATATCCCCCATGGTAAAGCCAGTATTTTCCTCTGGCAATTCATAGCTTTCAACTTCTGGGTCTTCCACCTTTGAATCCTCTGGTTTTTCTTCCAAAGCCTTAATGCTTAAAGCAATCCGATGTTCGTTTGGATTCACTTCTAAGACCTTCACTTGGATTTCGTCCCCTTCATGCAACACTTCATGAGGTGTCGCAATATGTTTATGGGAAATTTGTGAAATATGCACTAAGCCTTCCACACCAGGGAACACTTCCACAAAGGCGCCAAAACTTGTCAGACGTTTTACCACACCGTCTAGCACGCTACCGGCTGCAGCTTTTTCTTCAATATCTGACCAAGGTCCAGGCAAGGTGTCTTTAATAGAAAGAGAAACTCTTTCTTCATCAGGATTAATCGCCAAAATTTTCACATTGACTTTATCACCGACAGATAAGACATCACTTGGTTTGTCTACGTGATTATGGGCAATTTCGGATACGTGAACTAGTCCATCAATGCCGCCTAAATCAACGAAGGCTCCAAAGTCAGTTAAACGAGCGACTGTTCCTTCAACAGTTGCGCCAACTTCAAGATTTGCTAATACTTCGTGTTTTTTCTCTTCTTTTTCGGCTTCGACAACTGCCCGATGGGAGAGAATCAAACGATTTTCTGAAGGTTCGATTTCGACAATCTTCAAAGTCAACGTTTGTCCTTTGTAATCTGAGAAATCTTCGATGAAATGATCTTCAACCATTGATGCAGGCACGAAACCACGTACACCGACATCAACCACTAGACCACCTTTAACAATATTGGTAACAGGTGCTTCTAGAATCTTACCTGCTTTGAAATCTTCTTCAATTTGTTCCCAAACTTTTTTCGCATCAATGCGACGTTTAGACAACAAATAGTTTCCGTTCTCTTTGTCTTTACCAATTGGGGCAATTACCACCAATTCCATAACATCGCCAACTTTTGCAAGTTCATTGATGTCATCCACAGGTAATGTCGATAGTTCTTTTGCTGGGACCACGCCTTCTACCCCGGCACCTTCTATCCCAACGATAATTTGTTTGTCTTCGATTGCTAAAACTTCACCCTTAACAATATCGCCGACCTTTACTTCGTGGAAACTACTTAAAGCATCCTCCATCGTTTCATTGCCTAAATCTTGCTTTTCATCAAATTCTGTCATGACATTGATCCTCCTAACCAACAGATGTCCAAAATAACACTCTATTACTAGTTTAATTGATATTTGTCAAAAAATAAAGCGATTTCTGAAAATTTCTTAACTTTGTAATTTTTGCGGCTTCTTTTTGCTATTAAAAGCCCTTATCTATAACTATTTCCTCAATTTTTTCTACCACTTGAGGAATCGTCAAGCCTGTTGTGTCCAACAATACCGCATCTTCTGCTTGTTTTAATGGCGAAACTTCTCTAGTAGAATCTAAAAAATCGCGTTTTTCAATTTCGGTTTTTAAGATATCAAATGGTGTCACAATCCCATTTTCAATATTTTCTTTGTAGCGTCTTTCAGCCCGCTCTGTCACGCTGGCAACCAGAAAAATTTTGACCTCTGCTCGTGGCAAGACTTGCGTGCCGATATCGCGTCCATCCATCACAACCCCGCCATCTTCAGCCATTTCCTGTTGCTGAAAAACTAATTTTTCCCGAACCAAGGCTTGGGCAGAAACTTCTGAGACAGCATTGGTGACCTCCGGCTGGCGGATTGCCAAGGTACAGTCCTGCTCTTCAATGAAAACCAGTTGACCATGCTCTCCTTGTTTAAAACGAATCGGGTACTTTTCAATTAATTTCACTAAACCCTCTTGGTTATTTAAAGCGACTTGATGCTTTAAAGCTAAATACGTAACACTGCGATACATGGCCCCTGTATCAATATAAATGAAGCCTAATTTTTTAGCCAAAATTTTTGCGACAGTACTTTTGCCAGATGACGCAGGGCCATCGATTGCGATATTGAATTTTTTCATGATTCGACTCCTCTTTTAAACTAAAACAAAAAAGATGAGCCTGTGACATTAGTCTTTTTAACAGATGAAATCCCGAACTATATTTTATTTGCTCCTACGGTCCAGTAGGTCCGAATTGCAAATTAACAATATTTAGTGGTTTTCACTAGATACCGTTCATAAAGTTCGGCTCTGTCCTAACTAATGTCAAAGCCTCCTCTTCAAATGATTGATTGTGCACTTAACCTCTTAGGAAATCCGCAATTCTTCACCAGGCATGATTACGGAATTTGCATTTAAGTTATTTAACTCATAAACAGTCTCTAAAGAAACACCATTCCGTTGAGCGAAAGTATATAGCCCATCACCCGCTTGAACTGTGGCATAAACAGCGTCACTGTCGGTGGCATTATTATCAGTGGTATCACTTTCAGAATCAGTCGTCGTTGTAGTGTCTTCACTAGATTCAGTTGCCGCTGTCTCTTCTGATGAAGTAGTAGTATCACTTGTCACTTGAGAACTGCTGGTTGAAGTTTCTGAGGTAGCAGGTGTCGCTGAGTTGCTGCTATCGTAGCGCAGAAATAACAGCCAGCCGATAATAATCACGGCCATCAACGCCAACATAGTCAATAATAATTTTACAAAAAGCACGTTACCGGTTTTCTTTTTACGATGCTGGCTACGGGAGCCGGTCACTTCATAATCGGTATCATAGATGGGTTGTTCCCATGGTTTTTTTTCAGAATTTTCACTTTTGCCTTTGCCGCCTTGTTTGTCTTTCTTGCTCAAGTTTCTTTTACCTCCCAGTTATCGTTAAGGATTTCTCTCTATATTAAATGAATTTTTATTTTTAAAAAATCACAATTGCTAAAATTGCCTACAGCAGACTCTTAATTTTTAGCGAGCCCTCATACTGTCGTTCGTTATTATAGCATATCCCGCAAATCTCTGTCCTTTAGATTTTCAGATTAATTTATTCTTTAAATAATTTTAGCAAAACCTCCTGCCAGCTAGGCAAAGTTTTTTCAACTGTAGAAAATTCCGTTGACTTTTCCAGTAGCTGAGCTTGATGAAAATCACAACAATTTCTGGGGATTTCCTTCATGCTTTCAGCGAAATAGTCCAGCATTTTTGCTCTGCGACAACCGCTTGCTTGAATGTAGTCCAGCATGTGATTGAGCTGCGAAAATTTATCAGATTCATGCTGGGTCAAGCGCTGGATAATCGCCTCTGATTGTTCCATCTGACTTTCAGCATACCACTTGCGTTGCAGTTCAGAAAAATTATTTTCGTCAACATTTGGTTGCTGGATTAAAAATTGGAAGACTCGTCGTTCCTCTTGCCGCTGTTTTTGAAAATAATAATGCAGACTTTCATCACCAGTTTGATACAGCAAAATCGCTTGGCTGGCCTGACCATCACGCCCAGCGCGCCCAATCTCTTGGACATAGTTTTCCAGACTGTCGGACAAATCATAGTGAATGATGCTGCGGATATCGGCTTTGTTAATACCCATTCCAAAAGCATTAGTGGCTACTAGCCAATCCAGCTGCCCTTCGGTGAATTGCTGTTGCAGTTGCCTGCGCTCATTACTAGCCAGGCCTCCATGATAATAGCCGATTCTCAAATTTAGCTTAAACTCTTGATAAATTTCCTCCACCATTTTACGGGTCCCGCAATAAATAATGCCGGGAGCGGCTGCTTTATGTACAAGTTTTTTTAAGGCAGCAGCCTTATCTTCCGTTTTTTCTACAAACAAGGCAATATTATCCCGCTCGACTGACCCTTGATAAAAATAAAAATCATCGAAAAATAAATTCTGAATATCGGTGATAACCTTGGGTGTCGCCGTGGCCGTCAAACCCAATAGTAAAGGATTGTCTAATTGCTGCAGGACCTTCGCCAATTGACGATACTCTGGCCGAAAATCATTGCCCCACAATGAGACACAGTGAATTTCATCAATCACCAGTTGAGCAATAGTCAATTGCTGCACCTTTTGCAAAACCTGGGGCTGCAAAAACATTTCTGGACTCATAAAAATAAAACGAAATTTCTCTAAGTGTTCTAAAAGCCACTTTTTTTCAGCAAAGCTGTTGGAGCTGTTTAAGGCGACAACCGCCTTTTCCCCTTGCTTTTGCAGCTGTAACACTTGGTCTTCCATCAAAGAAATTAATGGAGAAATAATAATGGTAGTTCCAGCTAACAGATAGCCGCTAAATTGATAGCATAAAGACTTGCCGCTACCAGTTGGCAAAATTCCTAGAGCATCTTTGCCATTTAATAGGGCTGTGATCAGTTCCTTTTGACCCGGGCGAAACTGCTGTAGCTGAAATTTTTCCTGTAAAATATTTTCAAGTGATTGCCCCACTGTCCTACCCCTTCTTTTTGAAAAAATCAATTTGACACAGGCGAAAAGCTAAATAATCCAACTGACCACTGCCAGCAAGTTCTTTATAATTCCATGTGTCAGGCGGCAAAGAAAGCTTCGCTAATTCCGCCTTTACAGAGGCTGGCACAAAGTCAGCCGTCGGGAAATGCTGATCTTGAATAGCCCATTCAATCAAATGATCATTAATCGTACCGATTTTTAAGCGGCGCTTGGCAGCAATTTCAGCAGGTGTCTGCCCCTGTTGTGCTAGAACTTTGGTCTGCTGCATGCTTTGATTGAGATTTTGTAAACTATAAGGCGCCAGTAAATCACTTAAAAGTGGCGGCTGAATTTTTTCAATCAAGTCAAAAAAATAATGAAGCTGACTGCGGGCGCTTAAAGCAGCCACTGGGTCATTCGCTTGCCCTGATAATTGAAAAGTGAGCGAGCCTAACAGCTGATACCCGCTAAATTGGCGAGCTAAAAAATCAGCCATTTCTTGGGGCATCTGCGCAAAAATTTCTGTTAATTCTTGTGGCAGCTGTTTGATTAAGGTTTCTTTGGAAACTTTTTTTAACCACTTTTTCTGCTGGTTGATTAACAGAGGATTATTTTCAATCGGAACATATTGATTGTTGCGGAAGCTCAGCTGAGAAACTACCTGCACCGCTAGCTTAACACTGCGCCACATTTCCTCCTCCGACCGGCCATAACGATAACTATTAAAGTGTTCCAGCGGGTACTGGGCCAAAAGCTCCGCTAAAACGGCTTTTCCTAATGCCGTTAACTCCAAATATTCGCCACTACGGATGAGATATTTTTTTTCAAGCAGCTGTGAAAGCTGCTGCTGATATTCCTCTTGGGAAAGTTTTGGATAGAGGCCTAAGAAGTTGAGATTGTGTTGAAAAAAACCAAAGAGCAGGACTGAAGTCGAGCCTTTCCCTTTTAACAAATGAAACAATGTCGTTTCCTTAAGCTTGTTCCCAGCTTGAAACAAGAGTAAAATAGTTTTAGCCATAATACACCCCTTGAAAGGTTGGAAAATCTGTGAAGTGTCTGATTGTACCTGAAAAATGTATCGCCTGCGGACTTTGTCAAATCGTCGCACCGGAAATTTTTGATTATGATGATGATGGCATTGTGCTTTTTAAACAAGAGCCCGAGGCCCAGCAGCAATTCATCGTTGAGGCAGCTAGACCGGCCCTTCTAGAAGCCTACCGAAAATGTCCGGTGCGGGCAATCCTCATCGAAAAATAAATGCACCTTCCATTATACTAAAATCAGATAAAGAGAACCAGCCTGTTTTTTTAGGCTGGTTCTCTTTGAAATATGTCGAAATTTTTTATTCTAACAGAGTTGAACTTCAACTTAAAAACTTGACGAATCCTTCGTCTTTAAAAAGGCAACAACTATTAAACAGTTTTTTTCTTTTTGACTTTGCCTTCCCAGCCATCATAGCCTTCTTTTAATAAGAATAAGTTTTTAAAGCCAGCTTTTCTTAATTGATTGGCCATGCGGATGCTCAGAGCTTTTCGCTGATCGTAAATATAGATTGGCTGATCTTTTCTTAAAGAATCGATGTATTGTTGGCGATAGCTTTTATCCTTAATCATTGTATAAGGTAAATTACGAGCGCCTAAAATGTGACCTGCATCAAACGTATCTTTTTGTCTGACATCAATCACTTGGGCCTTTCGCAAGCCCTCACGAAATTCATCTTGATTTAACCAGGTGGCTGACCGTTTAGCCATTATACGCAAATAGCCCTCATATGCTCCCCAAATAACTAAAAGTCCTAAGAGGAAAAAATTCAAATACCATAAATTCATTTTAAAACGCTCCTTCTAATCCTGATCAAAATCTAAAGCTAATGAAGCGGCACCGATAACGCCTGCATCATTACCCAATTGGGCTAATTTAATTTGAGTGCTCTCTCTGACTTGCGGGAAAGTAAATTCCTTAAAGTAGTTTTCCACCCGAATTCGTAAAAATTCACCGGCTGCTGAGACGCCGCCACCTAAAACAATACTCGCTGGGTTCAATGTATTTCCTAAATTGCCGCAGGCTAAGCCTAAAAAGAAACAAACCCGATCGACTACCATCAAGGCAAAGGGATCATCACCTTGAGCCGCTTCAAAAACATCTTTACTAGTAACGGCTTGGCCATCATCTAAATTCGCCTTTAGCTGAGAATCTCCAGCATATTCTTCGGCTAGTTGGCGGGCAACCCGCACAACGCCCGTTGCACTGGAGACTGTTTCCAAGCAGCCTCTCTTGCCGCAAGTACATTCAAAGCCGTTCGGGTCAACTGTTACATGACCAATTTCGCCGGCACAGCCAGCGACACCGTGTAATAATTTCCCTTCGGCGATAATGCCGCCGCCAACCCCAGTCCCTAAGGTAATGAAGATGACATCAGGATTATTCTCACCAGCGCCCTTCCAGCGTTCGCCTAAAGCTGCCACGTTGGCATCATTATCAATCGCAAAACGAATGCCGGTTCCCACTTCGATTTGTTGGCGTACATTTTGCAAGGTTGTCCAGTTTAAATTATAAGCGCCAATCACAGTCCCCGCCTGTCGGTCAACACTGCCGGGAGTTCCCATGCCAATGCCAACAAAATCCTGCGGCTGCATGTCATATAAACCGAGATGATGATTGATGGATTCGACAATATCTGGCACAATATGGCTGCCATCGTCTAAAATATTTGTGTCGATACTCCATTTTTGCTGGATATCGCCGGCCGCATTTAAAATAGCAAATTTTACTGTCGTGCCGCCTAAATCAATCCCAATGATTTTTTTCGTCATTACAAATTCTCCTCTTGTCTAGATTCTTCAATACGGTGCTCTCTTTTTAAAATGCGCCAAGCCGTCAGATAAACCTCCCGCTCAATCAAGCGGCCCTCATACAAATTTTGCAATTCAATTTGCATCAATTCAATATCATAAATTCGCTTGCCGACATAGACATAAATACCAAATTGTTTAAATAACTGCTGCACATCATATAAAGTTTTCATAAGAAGCCACGTCCTTAGCTATTATACAAGTAAACCGGAACTTTTTAAAGCTACCAAAACACAGATTATGCATAAAAAGATAAAAATGACACCACTGATAATTCTGAGATGCACCGAAAAATTGCCACGATTTTTCGGCAGGGCGATAATTGCCGCAGTTAACGCACCTCCAAGCAAGCCTCCTAAGTGACCATAAAAATCCACATTGATAAACAAGCCGGAAATTAAATTGAGAAAAACCAATAAAATAAAGTTGCGCATCATAACACTCACTGCCGGATTATTACGAAAATGGTAACCAAAGACTAAAAATGCGCCAAAAAGTCCCATATTGGCGGTGGAGACTCCGGCTGAAAGAACATTCGGATTGTTAAAGGCAAAGGAAAAAACATTACCTAACAGACCACTGAAGAAAAAGATAGCTAAAAAGCGGCCATGGCCAAATAGCATTTCAATTTGTCGGCCTAAAAAATACAGCACAATCATATTGAAGACAATATGTTCTAAATTAAAATGTAAAAACATCGGCGTCACAAACCGCCAATATTGATGGAATTCGATAATTGCGTAACGGCTCATTCCGCCGCTGTATACTAAATTCAAACTCGGTAGCAGCCAGCCAATCACAAAGACTAACACTTCAATCGCCACTAAAGCATATGTTATAAATGGTTTATTCAGCCAGCGCTTCAGCTGCATTTGTTGTTGATAATTCAAACCCATTCCTTCTTTCTATTCATCCGTAATCAGCAAGTCAACCGGCAAGTCAAATGCCTCAACCTGCCAATCATCAAACAGCTGTTCAGTAAAAACCAAGCTGATTGTCCGCCCTTTATAATTCATTAGAAAACGATCATAAAAACCGCCGCCAAAGCCAATTCGATAGCCTGATGGTTTAAAGACGACACCTGGGACAATCAATAGGTCCGGCTCATCCAAAAAAATATCCGTATGTAATGGTTCTTTAATCCCAAACTTGCTTAGCTTGTATTCCGTTTTTTCAGAAATCTCGATAAAATGCAGCTGCCGTTTCGGATAAGTCTTCGGTAATGCGACCTTCTTACCCGCTTTCATGGCCGCTTCAATAATCGGCAGAGTATTCAGCTCGGCTGTTGTCGAAAAGGTGATACCAATTGATTTTGCTCCACGCCATTGGCCACTGTCAAACAATTTTTGATAAATTCTCGCTTCTTTGGCTTGTTTGTTGTGGGGCTGGTGCGCCAGCTTGTCCAGACGCTGGATGCCAAATTTTCTAATTGTCGTTTTATCCATTCCCTCACCTCTCTCAAGAATAGTACCTAAAAACAAGGATTTCCGCAAACCTTCTATTAAAAAAAATAAAAAAACTGAAAAACAATTAGTCACCTTACCGTGAAATTACAGCATAACCTTGTTTTGTGAACTCAAAATCAACTCAAAGTTTCATTCATTTCCACAAAAAATTATACTCCAGATAGGCCTAACTATTTTTCAGAAATTTAATAACTCTTGCGCATTAATAAAAAGACAAAATACGGCGCCCCGATTAAGGCAACTAAAATGCCAGCGGGAATTTCTCCGGAGGCTAAAATATTTTTCCCCAGAGTATCACCGGCCAATACAAATAGTGCGCCGATTAAGCCACTAGTGAGATAGGTGCTGATTTTAGCAGAACCCAGCAAGCGTTTGGCTGCGTGGGGCGCTAATAAACCAACAAAGGAAATGCTGCCGGCCATTGAAACACAGCAACCGGCAATTAAAACGGCCAATAATAAACTGATTTGCCGTAAATTTTTTATTTTGACGCCTAAACTAATCGCCGCTTCATCGCCAAAACCTAAAACTTCTAAAGCTTTGATTTGAGTTAACGTAATTGGTAGTAAAATAATCAAAGCAATTGTCAAAATCAAGACATACTGCCAAGAGACACCCCAGATACTGCCAGCGAGCCAAGAGGTCACAAAATTATAGGTTTGCTCTGACATATTAACTGTCAAAAACAAGGTCAACGCTGAAATACCGGCATTGACTGCAATCCCTGCTAACAAAAGCCTGTTAACAGTGATGCCTCCGTGTCTGCGATGGGCTGTCAGATAAACAACACTGCCAGCCAATAAACTGCCCAAGCTAGCAAATAAAGGTAAGAGCCACGGCCGGCTGCCATCGCTAAAAAAGCCGAGATACAATAAAACGAATAAGCCAGCGCCACTATTAATGCCTAAAATACTTGAATCCGCTAAATCATTGCGGGTGACTCCCTGCAATAAAAAACCGGCAAAGGCTAAGCCGGCACCAGCTAAAATGGCCACCAGTGTGCGGGGTAAACGAAAATTAATTAACAGCAGGCGTTGGGCCGCCGTACCGCCGCCCTGAATAATTTGCCAGAAAGTTTCTAATGACAATTGATTGCTACCGCTCAGTAAAGAAATAATAAATACCAGTAAAATCAAACAGCTTAAACTGCTGATTGCAAAAACTTTTTTTGACATCAACTTGCCCTCCAAACTAAATAAAGTAAGAAAGGTACGCCGATTAAAGCTACCAAAATCCCAAACGGCGTTTCAAAGGGTGGATTGACCATCCGGGCGCAAACATCGGCAATGGTTACTAAAAGACCGCCAAAAATAGCAGAAAAAGGAATCACTAGACGGTAATCATAGCCAACAAGATTGCGGACAAAATGCGGCACGATTAAGCCGATAAAACTGACTGAGCCTACTAGAGAAACGGCAATGCCTGCTAAAAATAAAACCACAACCATCGTCAGCCCGCGAATACGGCTGGGATTTTTTCCTAAGCTAATTGCTGTCTCATCCCCCATGCTCAATAGCGTGATGCTCGGCGCAATGAAAAAACTAGCAATTAGGGCAACGAAAAAAATGGGACCGACAATTTTCAACTGCGCCCAAGTCACATTGGCCGCTCCGCCGACAAACCAAAACGCCAAATCCTGCGATAAATTAAACGATAAGGAAATCGCTTGGCTTAATGAAGTCAGTAGTGAGTTGATTGCCGTCCCTGCAAGAATCAAACGCAGCGGCGACATGCCACCTTTGGCATAGCGGGTCACTAAGTAAACTAACCCAGTCGCCAACGCCGCTCCTAAAAAAGCCGCCAGACTGATTGCTAAATAATTACTGCGGGAGAAAAAAGCAAACACCAAGGCCATACTTAACGCCGCTCCAGCATTGATTCCTAACAAACCCGAATCAGCCAATAAATTGCGGGTAGTGCCTTGCATCATGGCGCCGGCAACTGCTAAGCAAGTGCCTACTAAAAAAGCAGCTAAGGTACGGGGCAAGCGAATATCACGGATAATTAATTCTTGTTGATTGCCGCCGTCAAAATTCAAAAAACTTTTTACAATTGTCGTGGTGTTGACTTGTGAGGCGCCAAATCTCAAAGAAATAAGAAAAACTACAACCATTAACATAAGTGAAAAAAATAATAACAGGCGCCAATTCATTCGTCTACTCATCTTGATCACGCCCTTTAAGCAAGTCGTAGGCTAAAACGATTGGCTTATTCGTTTTTTGATTTAGAATAATCTCGGCTTGAATTTCAAAAACCTCCGACAAGTTGTCCTCTGTAATCACCTGCTGAGGTGTACCTGTGTGCAGTAGTGTGCCGCTTTTTAAAGCTAACACTTGGTCAGAAAATCGCGAAGCTAAATTTAAATCGTGAATCGACATGATAATCGTTTTACCGTGTTCTTGATTAATTTCCTGCAACAACAATAAAATTTCTAGCTGATGAGCAGGATCTAAAAAAGTTGTCGGCTCATCTAAAATTAAAAATTCAGTATCCTGCGCCAAGGCCATCGCAATCCAAACTCTTTGCCGCTGACCTCCTGATAAGGTCTGCATACTCCGGTCAGCCAATTTTGAAAGATTGGTGACTGCTAAAGCCCATTGGATTTTTTCTATATCCTTTTGACTAAAACTGCTAAAGCCTTTTTGATAAGGATAGCGACCAAAGGAAACGACTTCTTGCACTGTTAAGCCTGTGTCAGACTCACTGCTTTGAGCCAACAAGGCAATTTTTTTTGCGACTTCCTTTGTGCTCATTTGAAAAATTGAATTATTTTCTAAAAGAACATCCCCTTGCTTTGGCTGCAAGACGCGGGCCAACGCTTTTAATAAAGTTGATTTACCGCTACCGTTTGGTCCGATTAAACTGGTGATTTTCCCTTTTGGAAAAGATAGGGATAATTCTTGAATAATTAATTTATTTTGATAGCCCACGGAGAGACTATTTGCCGTTAAAGTTGTCATGAGAGCCCTCTTCTATTGAAAATCATTCTCAATTATCCATCGAAAAAAGCAAGCAGTCAATAGTTTTACCATAAAAAAAGTTATTGACTTTCAAAAAGAAAAATTTGATAATAGCAAATGAGAATAGTTCTCAATTATTTTAAAGGAGTTTACAAATGATTACAAAAAAGAAATTTACAGGTGTTTTAGCTGCGGGAGTTACTTTGCTCAGCTTAGCAGCTTGTTCAACGTCTACAGATTCAACAGCATCCTCTACTGGGACTTCGACTGACGCTTCAACCAAAGAAGTCACGGATTATTTAGATCACACTTTAACTGTGCCAACAAATCCAAAACGAGTGATTGGAACTTATCTCGAAGATTATTTAGTTTCTTTAGATGTGACACCAGCTGCACAATGGACGGTCGGCTCGGGCAGTGTCTTAAGTTATTTACAGGATTATTTAACCGACATCCCCACTTTAAATTATGACATGCCTTATGAGGATGTCTTGAGTTTTGAACCAGATTTATTATTTGTCAGCTCTTCTGATTTAGTCGAAGGCGATAAATATGAGCAATACAGCCAAATTGCCCCAACTTATGTCGTCGAAAATGGCGACGGCGTTACTTGGGAGGATACTTATCTGGATATTGCCGGCGTCTTAGGTAAAGAAGAACAAGCCGAAACGACAATCGCCCAATATCAAACAGATGCAGAAGAATTAAAAAATGAATTGACAGATTCAATTGGCGAAAAATCAATTGCTGTCTTATGGGTCACTAACAATAGTGCCTTTGTGGTAGCAGAAAATCGGGCGAGCGGTACACTTTTATATGAAGATTTGGGCTTCCAAGTTCCCAATGTTGTCGCTGATATTTCCGCCAGCGCCACAGCCGATTGGTCCGCTATCTCCACGGAAGCTTTAGCAGAACTGGACGCTGATTATTTAATCTTAGTTGATAGCGATGAAGAAGCGGCCCTTTATGATGAAAGTGCTTGGCAAAATATTCCTGCTGTGGCTAACAATCAAGTCTTCTCCTTTAATTCTGATCACAGCTGGCAGTATACTGGTCCCATTGCAACACAAATGATGCTTAGTGATGTGCGGGAAGCCATCTTAGGAGCAGAATAGAAAAAATTTTACAGCAAACAAAAATTTATTTAATTTTATAAAAAGGCCGCTTACTTGATGTGAATCAAGTAAGCGGCCTTTTGACTTGCTATTTAATTTTTTTAATTCGGGAATAATTGATTACTGTTTTATTGTTTAGCTGCTCGTATTCATTTGAGCCGCTTTTATCAAGACTGACAATCGCTGAGTTGGTTAACAGGCGGACAATTACCACAGCTTCGCTCTTGTGATCTTGCTCAATCATCACAGTTTCCCCCACCGCAAATTTTTGTCCCAATGCGGAAGGAATCGGTTCTTGATTACCATAAGTCTTTGCCATTCAATACTCCTCCATTTCAAATTAAAAAAAGAAGACCATCGCTGATCTTCTTAAAGAATTAACAAATTAACCTTTAACGATGTTAGTCGCTTGAGGGCCACGTTGACCATCTTCGATATCGAAAGTAACAGCTTGACCTTCATCTAAAGTTTTGAATCCGTCACCTTGGATAGCTGAGAAGTGAGCAAATACATCTGTTCCGTCTTCTGCAGTGATAAAACCAAAGCCTTTGTCTGGGTTGAACCATTTTACTGTACCGTTATTCATAATAAGTACCTCCAAATACACATCAATTGTGCTTATTTGCAATATAATCATGAAGTGTAAGAAGAAGCATCAAAAATTATTCGTTAATGATAAACCAATTTCACAATCAAATTCTATTACATCAGTAACCTTACCACGATAAAGTTTATATTACAAATTATTTGTGAATAAAATCGAAATCTTATCACCAAAAATTAAGGTAAGCGTTTTCTTTTTAAGTTTTCAAAATTAACTTGACAAATAAAAAAGCCGCAACTCTGTTACAACAGAAATTCTTCTGTCATAATTCGTTGCAGGCATTCTTTTATTCTGGTGTTCCGATTAAAGCGATATAACTATCTATGTTAACGATGCGCATATGTTTGACATTAAACTGACCACGCTCATTATATTTCCCTTTCACTTCGATTGTATACTTGTGCATCGGCAGCGACAAAACATAATTTGCGAAAATTTTATTTTTAATCACGCAATTGATACATTCGTCGTTTTCCCAAATTAACATTCCAGTGATAGCATAGGGCTTCTCTCTGAACACTTTGATATGCGTAAGTAATCCAGTATGAGTTTCCATGCATTTAGGATACACAGATATGCCTTTGAAGTCAAAACATTTATCAGCAAAATGTTTTGTGCTGCGAACAAACTAGTTAATCTAGAGAATCATAATCAACCGTTGTTTTCTTGATTGTCTTTGTCAAAGCTAAAATGGCTAAGATATTAGGAATAATCATCAAACCGTTAAATAAATCTGCCATACTCCAGACAAATTCAACCCTCAAAGAGCTCCCCACTGCTATAAAAATCGCCACTAAAACAGCATAGATTGGCACAGCTTTTTTTCCAAATAAATATTTTATATTGGCCTCCCCAAAAAAGTACCAGCCAATTAACGTTGCATAAGCAAACAGTGTCACACAAATTGCAATGAAGGGATAACCAAAAATCCCCAACGTTTGTGAATAGGCATATTGAGTTAACTCAATCCCGTCAAGAAAAGCGCCATTTTCCATAACCCCAAGTGAATTGGTTGTCAAAATGACAAAAACAGTCATCGGCAGCAGAATAATCGTATCAATAAAGACCCCCATCATCGCCACTAGACCCTGCTTTGACGGATGGGAAACTTTGGCAAGGGCGTGGGCATGGGGCGTTGACCCCATCCCCGCTTCATGGGTGAACAAGCCGCGGGCAATCCCAAAACGAATGCTCTCTCTGACACCGACACCAAGAACACCACCCAGAACCGCTTCTGGTTTGAAAGCTCCCACAAAAACATCTTTGAGCGCCTCAGGAATACTTCTAAAATTAATGATTACCACAATAATGGAAACTACGGCAAAAAAGACTGCCATCAAAGGCACGATTTTTTCGGTGACAGCTGCCACGCGCTCTGTTCCGCCAATAAACACATAAAGACTAGCTAATCCCAATAAAGTTCCCGTTAAAAGCGGTGGAACTCCAAAGGCCGCCTCCATGGCTTGACCAACTGAATTTGCCTGCACCATATTGCCCATAAAACCCAGCGCCAAAATCAATAAAATCGCAAAGACAACTGCCAATACTTTTCCCAGCTGTCCTTTAAAGGCAGCTTTAATATAATACACCGGGCCACCTACTACTTCATTGCCCCGCTTCGTTCGAAAAATTTGCGAAAGAGTTGCCTCCGAATAAATAATCGCCATCCCTAATATTGCGCTAATCCACATCCAAAAAACCGAACCCGGTCCACCCATAACCATCGCTGTTGCCACGCCTGCCAAATTCCCGGTACCAATTTGCGCTGCAATTGACGTCATCAACGATTGAAAAGAGGTCATTCCCTCTTCACCAGCTTTGTCTCCTCGAAAGGAAATATTGCCAAAGGTTAATTTGAAACTCTCCTTCAATTTTCTAAATTGAATAAAGCGGGTTTGAAATGAAAAATAAATTCCCGAAAAACACAAAAGGGCAATAATAATATAGTCCCACAAAAAATCTCGAATCCCGTTAATAATAGCCATTTTCTCCAACCTTTACTTTTTTTATGAATAAAATTGTAACATAATCAACAGAGTTAGAAAACACATTTAAAAATTTAATCAAATTTTCATAATCGAACTGCTCTCGCTTTTATGATGAACAGGTTTTTTAAACTAATTTTTCCGAAAAATTTTTGCTTTAGCTGTGAGAATTTTTATTCGAACTGAAAAGTTTTTATTTCCTCGCGAGAAAAAGCCTTATTGAAGCGACTGAATATGCTAAAATTATTTTAAAGAGCAGGATTAGAAATGGGGGAAATATGATGAAAAAGAGGAATTGGGTTATTTTAAGTATTGCTGGGTTAATTCTTTTGCTGCTTGGTGGTGGAACATTTTACTGGTATAACAATATTCAATTACCCCACCAAGAGGCCATTTCAGAGTTTGATGCAGTCAAAGCCGACAGAGAAGCAGACAATGCCCAGCTGACAGCAGCCATTGATGCTGCCCAAACTGTTTTAGATTCTGGCGATCAGCCCTATGATTCTGAAACTTTTAGCGCCTTGGAGCTTTCAATCGAAAACGCTACATCAGCGCAAAACAAGATTCCAGAGTTACCAGACAGCACCGTTGAAATTATCACACTTTCTGAACAATTAGCAACTCCCTATGACTATTCAGAGTTTCTCAATGATTTAAAAATTAAAACCACTGCTGCAAATGTCAGCATTATTCAGCTCAAACAAGTCACAGCACCAACTGAGCAATTTATTGTTGAAAAAATTGCACCTTTATTAGCAACCTCCATGACCAGCTACCAACCCGTCACTGAAACCGACGACCCTAACGGAAATCTCAATAAACCTGGTGGATATACTGCTACCATTTATTTTAGCTCTCCATTAATTAATCAAGATGAGGTCTATGGTAATACGCTGATTGAAAAAGGTACCGAAGCCGGTGGCGCTATTGAGGTCTACGCCAACGTTGAGGACGCAACGAAAAGAAATGACTATCTTGCCAACTTCGATGGCGGCCCGATTAATTCAGGGTCGCATAATCTTTACGGCACAATTGTCATCCGCACCTCAGATAAATTAACCGCCACTCAACAACAAGAACTGGAAGCAGAAATTGCTGAAACACTGCTGGCGGTGTGAGAATGAAAAAGCTGAAGCTCACTTTTTTAGTGGGTATCAGCTTTTTTTGTGTGTTTGAGAAAGTTTTGGATGCTGTGGTGGTTGGGATTTAGGAGAAAAAAACTAGAGATAACCTGAGAAATTTTTGTTCTTTTGATAACAAGACTCCGACTTGTCTTGATATAAATCAATCTCTAAAAAACAGTTTTATGCAGCCAAGCAAATATACAAAATCAATTTATTTTTTTCCAACTCCGATGATAAATTTTATCCTGAAATAATTTTTGCCCTGCCGAAAAGAAATAAAAAGTTACAACCAATATTTTTTTTCACTCACCTGTTGATTTTTTCGCCGCTGAAGTTGTGTATATAGTGAGGACTCGATTTTGTATAAAAAGGAGCGCACATCATGCGAAAATTACATTTACAATTTAAAAATGCGGACGGCAGCCGCAAAACAATTATCATTAAACTTTGCCATCAAAATTTATCACCGGAAATCGTGCGTCAAGCAATGGAGGACTTAATCGCTTTAAAGCTTTTTGAGCGTAATGGCGTCCAGCTTTATACCGAGATTGTTGGGGCGAAGTATGTGGAAACTCGTGTTACTAAAATCTTTGATCGCTTTACTCCAAAGAATACTTCACCTGCCAACTTACAAAAAATCACTCCCAAAGAGATTTCTCTTAAAGAAGAACCACAGATTACCTCTATACCTGAAAAACGAGAAGAACATCAGGAAAATACTGAACAGGATAAGCTACTGAGAATCGAATATAGACAAAGGCTCAATCTATTTTTATCTGGACAATGGCAGCAAATCTATCAATTTTTCTTGATAAAAAGGCTGCTGTGGCTTTATCTTGCCAAAAATTGCCAAGACAGAGCTTTTATTTCACTTTCGATGGTTAGGATTCAGTAAGTAATTTAGGAAACAAAAAAGCTGAAACCCTTGTAGCAGAAGGGTTTCAGCAGATTACTAAATAGCTTATTTAGTTTCGCGGTGTTTTTTTAAAGCGTCTTTTTCTATGGTTTTCTAACGGTATATAGAAGAAAACCTTAAAGTCAATATTTTTACACGTAAAATTATTTTCCTGTTGTATTCTAAACGGGGGCAAAAACAAGGTCAAATTAATCGGCGTTGCGAGATTACCCCCCACTCAACCGATTGACGGATTTTTTATTTAAAAACGTATTCTAATTTAGTCTTGTCTGCATAGCTTTAACCATTTCAGAGGCTTGCTGATAATCCCGTCTTGAATCCGGCGAGTTGTCGCGGCACCCCAATAGACGTCAACAGCGATTTGCTCATTTGAACTGACTCCTGAGCTTTTACCCACCTTATACGAAGTATTACATACAGCTAGTACTAATAGGTTTAAAAAGCTATGAAAACAAACCATAATCTGTCTTTGTCCATATGAAAAATTGTACAAGTTTAAACTAAACCGAAAATTTCACCCCTTTTCTGCCCTTTTTTGATATAATTTAGAAAATACACTTTGGAGGGATTAAATGAAAAAAGTATTGTTAGGGTTAGTTTTATTCTCAGGATTGGTTTTAAGCGGGTGCGGGAGTAATGAGGGTGGTGGTTCTAGTTCAAACACTTCGTCTTCAAGTACTTCTACAACTGAAGCATCATCATCAGAAACAAATGATAGTTCAACTGAAAGCTCTAGCGAACTGGTAACAATCAAATCTGGGGACCTGGAATTCTCGTTTGAAACTGTGTATGATAAGAGCCAAATAGGTTATGACTGGGACTATTATCCAGCAAAATTGGAGGCTATGCAGGAACAAGCACCTGACGAATATGCAGACTTTCAATTTATAATCACTAGTTTAGAATCGTTCTATCCAGAAAGTATTTTTTATTTAAATGATTCAGAAGCTACTGAAGAAGAAAAAAATGAAGAAAGGGTTGATATAGAAGCAAACATTATTAAAGCGAATTCTATTAAGGAGAAACTATCTCAAATAGATAGAACTAACAATAATGCCGATGAATATATTTTACTCGAATCAAGAATTGATGAAGCTTTAGCAAATGAGGCTTACTTGAATTAATTAAATACATCACCACATAGTTTGTGATGATATTCAATGTGGTAAGTATAATGTTACTTATATCATCATAATACCCCTCACTAAAAAAGTGAGGGATTTTTTGTCTAAAACTTATTCTGATTTAATCTTGCCTGCATAGCTTTAACCATTACAGAAGGCTTGCTGATAATCCCAACTTGAACTGTTCCGAAGTACTTTTTCATGGCCCGAATGGTTTTCGGTCCTTCGATTCCATCGGCTAGTGTTCCAACCTTTGCTTGAATAGCTCTGATTGTGTTTGGACCTTTAATCCCGTCAACTGCAATGCCCAATACTTGTTGAATCCGACGCTGAATTAAAAGATATTCAAGAGCGTCTTGGTCATTCAGAAATATCCATGACTGCTGACATATTTACTTAATTGTCTCAGGAACATGAAAAGCAAACCCTTAGCAAGTTTATAACCTATGTTGGAAACCAGTAAGAACTAAACGGGGTCAAAAACGGGGTCAAAAAAATTCCAGAAAACAAAAAAAGCTGTATCCCTTGTGTGATAAGGGATACAGCAAACAGTAAAATGAATTACTTAGTTTCGCAGTGTTCATATCGGGCTATATAATAGGAAAGAATTATTGTAAGAATCCCTATTCCTAAGCCTTTTCATATTGTTTATAATTAGCCAATAATAGTTAAACGTAATCAAAATACGTAATCAATTTTCAATGATCTGGGGCAAGAGCCGCTCATTTTATGGGCGGTTTTTTATTCACCTTTTTTTGCACGATTCCATTCCACTTTAAAATAAATTCTCATTATTTCATTGAAAAAATCCAAGTCATTAACATAATTGTTCGCTATCAATCCTAGATGTTCGATTTTCCTATTCAATCTATCTTCCGTTTCTTGAAGTTTATCATTCAGAATAACGTCACTAACTACAGTAATATACTGGCCTTCTTCCTCATCAAATACTTCTTCATATTCAAAATCTCCATGTCTATATAAAAGTTCGCGATTATACTCAAGTTCCTTAATTTTTTTCATTTTAGCATTTCTTATTGGGTTTTTGTAAAACTGAAAAAGAACATCGATGTATTTTACAATATAATTGTTCTTTTTAGAATTCGTAAAACTATTCAGCATTATTCTCTTGGCTTCTTGAGTAACAACTATTTGGTCTTTATCTACAAAAATATCTGTATTTAGATTATCTATAGCAGGACCAGAATCTGGTCCGAAGTATAGTGTAAATAGATTTTTGTCATTTTCTATTTTTGGCCAACTTCCGTTGTCTGATTCAATATGCCCATTTAAATTTGTAACAAACTTAGATGTTAACTTTCTTACTTCTTGGATCCAATCAATTCTTGCACTTGCTTTTAAGTCAGCATCAATTTGTAGTTTTTGCATCCTTTCTTCAAACTCTTTCCGTTCATGTTCCAACCTCTTTTGTTCACTAGAATGTTCTAAAGACAATTCTTTCTGAAATCTCTCATTTCGTGAAGACATTCTCCAGTTGAGGAGATAAGTTAGTCCCACTGAAAATATGACTCCGCTTAAAGATAGGATGGCTGTTATAAAGTTAGAATTCCACCAATCTGTTTTTGTTAAATCTGTAAATTCTACAAAAAAATCTATAGTTAGCTTCCCTTCAAGAATCAAAAAATTATAAACTAGTAATTCTGTTAATAACAATAACCTACTGATAGAAGGTAGGTTATTATCAAAATATTTTCAGCTATATTATTTATTTCCTATATGAAAAAACTTGATCTTTTAATGTTTCAAATTCATTAATTAGCATATTGACGTCATTTGTTTTTGGTATACTACCAGTTTCATGACAAAATTCATTCATATTTATTATAAAACGTTCAGGTATATCTATTTCTGTTCCAATTCTTTTTAATTTTTTCTTTAGTTTCCCCATTTGTTCATATGGATATTTATCTAGTAACTCTTGGTAAGCCTTACGGGCACTTTCCAAATTATACTCATGGTCCGAAGAATCAAAAGTGTTAAATTTAATTAATATAGTCAAAAAATATTTAAAGATTTTTTCTGAATACAGTCGTATCTCAAAGCACATTTTCATGAGTAATTCTTCATCAACGAAATCTTTATAATTAACTAATTCTTTTTTCCAAAGAGAAATTTTATCTTCAAATATTTTTCTATTTAAAATTTCCATAACTGTTTCAGAATTTTCAATTGGTTTAACCTTGTCTTGTATTAATAAATTGAAGTTAGGTAGCTGTATATATTGGCAAGAATGATTTCTAGCCTGTGAATCTTGGAAAACAAACTCTTGATATGTGGAAAATTCAAATAGATTTTTTTTTATGCTATTTTTGCCTACTTGAAAACTAGCATTTAATTCTTTTAATATATCTTTTTCACTTATATATATCGAATTGATTGCTACTACTGGATGATTTTTATCTATTTCGAATATATGCAAATCTTTAATAGCTAACAATTGATAAACAAAACAATTTCCACCCCACAAAAATATATCCATTTTCTCGTTCTCATCTACTTTGTTTCCATTTTCTATCAAGTCAAATATTTTTGAAAAATCTTTCCAATATAAAAAGAAAAAAGGTGGTTTATGTTCTACTTTTATCAATTGATCGGCATAACCATTATCAATAAAGTCTACATTAAGGTGTCCATTAGTATCGTTAATAAGATGGGTCAGAAATAAATATATTTCATTAGGATTATTAATCACTGATTTATAGCAAAATTTTCTCCAAGTTTCTTTTATAGTATTCATTTTATTAACCTAACCCTTTCAAAAATAAGATTTGAGACTTTACATCTCATCAATTTTGCAAAAGCTATGCAAAATATCTTGCGGCTAAATTTTTAATTAGCGTTTAAAGTAACTATGGAAGTTTAATTGCTGCCAAAATAGCAAATCACCTAACGGAATAATTTAAGAATTCATGATTTAATACGGCAAAGTATTCAGGTTTCTTTTTAAAATAGCCATCAAGTCAGGATTATCATTATCAACTCTATAAATAAAAACATCGTCTACTTTATCTTCCAGTTTTGAAGTATCAATACTATGATCGCTTGTCGTAACGAAAATTATTTTTTTTGTTCTTAGTTGATTAACTCTATCAATCATTTTATCAAATCTTTCAGCAGAACTTAAAGCTATCTGAACGGGGTAAACAACTCCAAAATAATCTTCATTTCCATAATATTCATTCTTATTAGGTCTATAGTAAGAATTGAAACCTAGAGTCATTTTTGCCAGTCTATAGTTTTTAGTGGTTGAAACAGGTTTTTTAAAAAATTCCTTTCCAAAAGCTCTATTTATCAAATCTCCAACAGTCTGCAAACTACTACACAATATAATCCCTTTTTTATAGTATTCATTCAGAACTGCTAAAACTGTTCCTATTTTTTCGTCATCATCGTAGCCTTTTATTAAGAAAGTATGTTTTGAATCATCGTTTATAAAGTTTTTGATATAATCTATAGCCACGTCTCTATCTGTCATAATATCCACCTCATTAAAAGTATACCAAAATTGATAAAAATTTGGCAAATCTAGAAAAATGTTTGATAGTATAACGTTTTGGCAATGACTCTTTTAAATGAAGTATCAAATAGTAACCTAGCTAGAAAAACTATTAACATTTTTATTTTATAACGGCAAACTGTTAACATTCGCATACCTTTGTTATTACCCTGATCGCCTATAAGATACTCAATATAAATAATTTGATGTCCCAAAAATAGTCCGATAGTAATTTGTAACGGTTGGAATTTCCTACTTTTTATCAATCACTAACCTTTTTTACAACTATCATGCAATAATCAACTTTATTTCACAACCATGTTTACACGACCTAACCCAGCACTTTGTTTAACTCCAAAATATCAAGATGGTTCCCCTTCATTACATAGTATAAATACCTCTGGTACAGCTTCTCATAAGTCTTTGTGTGCATGTTTAACGGTCTTTTAGGGAACAACAGTCTTGTCCTAGTCAGCATGTAATCAAAGCCGTCTGCTTCATAGTTTGGATTAAGTTTCTTGGCAATCTTTTCGGCTTTATTGTACCAAGTCCAGAAGTCGGTTTTGGTTTCTTGCTGGCTCCTGTATACCAGGTTACCGCACGTTCTACACTGCCACCCCATTGCTGCATTGACAAAGAACAAGCATGAACATCTTGCGCTACAGCATGGGCAATTAAATCAATAACGATGGCTTCCATAATTGCATGGTTTTTTTCGACTGCTATTTTCCAGCCCGCCATGACAATCTGATTACTTTTACTGTCTATAATGACATTGACTTACTGTTGATTGATTAATTGCTTTGTCTGGCCAATCGTACGAGTAGTTGAAAATGTATAGGTTGTTTTATTTTAGTTCCATGTTTCAACCATTTCTTAAACTGTGATATGGATATAGTGGTGTATCTACAAAGAAGCTCAATCACTCAGACTATGGACACTTATACTCACTTAGGTAAAAAAGCACAAGAAAGAACCGTTGAAAAAGTCACTCAGTTTGCTAATTTTTAAAACTGATTGTAATCAATTTTGTAATCAGTCGCATTTTTGAAGAAATAAAAAAAGCTGTATCCCTTCTCACACAAGGGATACAGCAAATAGTAAAATGAATTACTTAGTTTCGCGGTGTAAAGTAACTTTTCTTTCGCGTGGGCAATATTTTTTCTTTTCCAAGCGATCAGGGTTGTTACGTTTATTTTTGCTTGTTAGGTAGTTACGTTCTTTACAAGAAGTACATTCTAATGTAATGTTTACGCGCATGATTTTCCCTCCCCTTGTTTTCTAGAGTCAACTAAGATTGCTCTCAGACTTTAATATATTATCATGAACAAGGGAAGAATACCAGTGTTTTAATGAAATTTGTTAAGTAGTTTTACTTGACGAAGAAATGAATGCTTTTAAAGCAGTTTTTCAATATCTGCTTTGATTTCTTCTGGTTTTACAGTTGGTGCATAGCGGGCAACGACTTCACCGTCTTTATTGACTAGGAATTTGGTAAAATTCCATTTGATGGCTTTGCCGGCCAGACCACCCTGTTCCTTTTTCAAAAATTGATATAATGGTGCTTCGTTTTTACCGTTGACATCGATTTTTGCGAAAGTTTCAAAAGTAGTCGCGTAATTGAGTTGACAAAATTCGACAATTTCTTCATTGGAGCCTGGTGCTTGGTGACCGAATTGATTACAGGGAAAATCTAGAATTTCAAAATTTTGGTCTTTAAATTCTTTATATAAGTTTTCCAATCCTTCATACTGCGGTGTGAAACCACAGCCGGTTGCTGTATTGACAATCAGCAAAACTTTTCCCTTATAATCGGCCATAGCTTTTTCAGTGCCAGAGACTTCTTTTATCTGATATTCATAAATACTCATGTGAATTCCTCATTTCCTAAAATTTACTATATTTTCTTCCATCTTCTTCATAAATGCAATTAATCAAACTGCACTCCACAAAGTTTAGCTAAAAATAAAAAAAAACAGGTTGGCACACTAAGTACCCAACAAAAGAAATTTTTGTTTTGAGATACTTAGCTGCCAACCTGTAAAACTTTAGCTTTCTGAATTGTAATAAGCGTTTAAAATTTGTAAGGCAATGCTGGTGTTTTCCCCACCGGCAGTCGTTAACTGCGGCAAGATAACCGAGATTGCGATGTCGTTGCCATCGTCAGTTCGTGTGTAAACGACCAGATTACTATTGTCTGTATTGACAGTCGTTCCGTTTGCAGTAATATATTCCGTTTCAGCAGTACCGGATTTTGCGTAAGCTGTAACTGGTGATGCCTGCAAAGCTCGCACAGTCGTTAAACTGCTGGAACCGTGAACCGCATTGTACATACCTGTATCAATAATATCCCATTCAGCTTGGCTCAAATCACTGATTTGGCTAAGACTATTGCCGCCAAGATCTTGAATCAAATTATTGGTGTCAATATTTCCTGAAGCGTCATTACCATACACCCCATCGACTACATGGGCCTGGACCCGATTTCCATAATTGTGAACTGTCGAAACATATTGAGCTAATTGCATCGCCGTATAGGTATCAAACTGACCAAAGGATAAATCGAGAATATTACCGGCATCGATATCTTCAAAGTTCGTCGGCACGTAACCCGTATTTTCATTTGGTAAATCTAAACCAGTTGACACGCCCATCCCAAAAGCAGCGTAAGTCGCCCGCAATTTTGCATAAGCATTTTCCTGCGTATCAGAATTTGCATACGGCAGACTCATGCCAGAGGTATATTCTAAGCCCATCATTTTTAAAGCTAGCTGCATCATGTAGGAGTTGGAAGAATATTCTAAGGCTTGCTCAGTCGTAATGTTCATCGTACTAGATTTATTAAACCAAGAAGATTTTGAAGCTGTTCCTGCTAAACGAATCGGCTGATCGACTAACGTTTGGTTACCAGAAATTAAATCATTTTCATAGGCTGAGGCAACTGTCGCAGGTTTGACTGTTGAACCCGGTACAAACTGGTTCAAATAAGTTCCTGTGATATCAGCCGACGTTGTCGTAGTTTCTTCTTCATGGGAAACGCCCGCCATTGCCAGAACAGAGCCATCATCAGGGTCCATCACAACAACATAGGCGCCTGGTGAATAAAGTCCCGTTGAGCCGGCAATACTGTTGAAAGTTGTTTCAACAATACTTTGCACTTGATTTTGAAAATCGCTGTCAATGGTCAACATCAAGTTATTGCCCTTTGAACCAGCTTCCGTCTGGGTCCGGGATTCAATTGAACCATCAGAGTTTAAATTGACGGTGTATTTTGATTTGGTTCCTTGCAAAACATTTTCATACTGTAATTCAAGATTGCTGTTACCGACCCGATCTGTCAGTAGATAACCTTCTGATAAATACTGTTCAGCAGTATCAGCTAAAAGTCCATCCTGCAGATTTCCTAAAAGTCCGCGAATATTTGCATTGTCCGTGTATTGACGAGCCCAGTCGGTACCGGTTGATACGCCATCTAATTCTGCTTCGTTTTCAGCAATGATGGCCACTTCAGCATCAGAAACATCGGCATTTTTAATAAAAATTGTGTTTAAAGCAGAAGCTTCATTCATTTTAGTAAAAATTGTCGCAATTTCTAATTCTTCATCAGAAAAAACAATTTGCTCAGCCGAAACTTTTGCCACCACAGCGGCATACATTTCACTGGTGCCTAATTCGTCGCCATTTTCATCTTGTTTTTCAGCATCGGTCATGGAGGCAACTACGGCATCATAGTTGTCCGAATTGGCCAAGAAGTAATCCTTTAAATCCCGTTCGGTTAAATCTGCATCGACGGGTACGTAAATCAAATTTGCCACTCGTTGTGCGATTGTCAAAACAGAAGCGGTGGAAACATTATTCCCACGAGTATAAGTGATGGCCTTGTTCGCTACATTTGCAGCCAAAACATTGCCGTTCGCGTCATAAATCATGCCCCGCGGTGAGCTTTGAGTAATTTCAACAGTGTCTGAGGTATCGACTTGCGCTTCAATGCTAGAAGCTTCAATAATTTGGACGTAGCCCAAGCGAGCAATCAACGCTACAAACAATCCAAAAATAACTAGAAATAATAAATTTAAGCGGAAAGGAATATGTGATCGTTTGCCGGGTTTTTGCTGCGGCTCCTCGCCCCCCGAAATCAGTTTGCCCACGAAGGCCTTCGTGTCAAACTTATCATTTTTTTTCATTGTATCCACCTTTCCAAAATTTCTACAAATACCTGTCTTATTGTAGCGAATTTTCCCCTAAGAAAAAAGCCTTAAAGGAGGAATAAATAAATATTTAAAAATTTTGTCCGTTAACGGATGTTTCACAGTTACACGGCAACAAGTTTTCATTTTCAAAAAAAGCTTGCTAAATCAATTTTTAAAGCTGTCAAGCGTTTGTGAAACAAAATAAAAATTTTGTTGATGTGGATAACTAAAAAAAGCGTAGCTGTGCCATTAGTCTTTTTTACAGATGAAATCCCGAACTATCTTGTATTTGTCTCTGTAATTCACTAGGGCCGCAAAACAAAAATACATTTGTTCTTGCGACCCAGTAAATCCTCGAAGCAAATCAACAACCTTGATTGATCTTTTTAGATATTATTCGTGCATTTCTCTTCTGTTTTGACTAATGTCACCGCTACACTTGCTAAAAAATCTTAGACTCTGCTGTAGTTTTTCACATCTGCTGCCATTGATTCAACAAAAACATTTAAATCTTCAACAGCTGTTTCTTTGCTGCCATAGCGACGAATATTGACAGTCACTTCTTCCAGCTCTTTATCACCGACAACAATTTGATAAGGAATTTTTTGCGTTTGCGAAGCCCGAATTTTATAGCCCATTTTTTCATTGCGATCATCGACTTCAACCCGCAGACCTTGCTCTTGCAACCGTCTTTTCACTTTATAAGCATAATCACTATGGGCTTCAACTGAAACCGGAATAATTGTTGCCTGAATTGGTGCCAACCAAGTTGGAAAAGCGCCTTTATAAACTTCTGTCAAATAAGCGACAAAACGTTCCATTGTAGAAACGATCCCTCTGTGAATGACCACAGGCCGATGGGTATTTTCGCCGTCTTCACCGACATAAGTTAATTCAAACCGTTCTGGCAATAGGAAATCTAATTGGATGGTGGATAAAGTTTCTTCATTGCCTAAAGCTGTTTTAACTTGGACGTCTAATTTTGGACCATAGAAGGCCGCTTCTCCTTCGGCTTCAAAATAATCAAGCTCTAAATCATCCATCGCTTCCTTCAGCATCTTTTGGGCATTTTCCCACATGGCGTCATCATCAAAATATTTATCCGTATTATTAGGATCACGATAACTCAAACGGAAACGATAATCAGTCACGTTGAAATCAGCGTACACATTAATCATCAAATCTAAGGTCCGTTTAAATTCATCTTTAATTTGATCTGGACGCACAAACGTATGCCCATCATTTAACGTCATTTCCCGCACCCGTTGCAAGCCAGATAAGGCACCGGATTTTTCATAACGGTGCATCATACCTAATTCAGCAATCCGAATTGGCAATTCTCGATAAGAATGGATATCGTTTTTATAAACCATCATATGATGAGGACAGTTCATTGGGCGTAAAACCAACATTTCTCCGTCTCCCATATCCATCGGTGGAAACATATCTTCATGGTAATGATCCCAGTGACCAGAAGTTTTATACAACTCGACATCCGCCATGATTGGTGTATAAACATGTTGGTAACCCAGACTAATTTCTTTATCTGTAATATAGCGTTCAATAGTTCTGCGAATCGTTGCCCCTTTTGGCAACCAGAAAGGCAAACCAGAGCCGACTTCTTGAGACACCATGAATAAATCAAGTTCTTTACCTAATTTACGATGGTCTCTTTCTTTGGCTTCTTCCCGCATTTTGATAAATTCCTTCAAAGCTTTTTTATCAAAAAAGGCTGTGCCATAAATCCGTTGCATCATGTGATTATTGGAATCACCCCGCCAGTAAGCTCCGGCCACTGAGAGCAATTGGAAAATCTGCATGCGACCTGTTGACGGTACATGAGGTCCCCGACATAAATCAATAAAGTCTTTTTGTTCATAGGCAGTGATAATTTCATCAGCTGGCATTTCATTGATTAATTCAACTTTATAAGGATCACTTGCAAAAATTTCTAACGCTTCTTCTTTTGTCAGCACTTTGCGGACAATCGGGTTATTTTCTTTTACGATTTTCATCATTTCCGCTTCAATCGCTGGCAAATCTTCAACTGTTACTGGATTTTCACCGTTATCGGTATCGTAATAAAAACCTGAATCAATCGCCGGGCCCACACCAAAATGAATGTGAGGGAACAAACGGCGTAACGCATTGGCCATTAAATGCGCCGTTGAATGCCGCAAAATACCTAAAGCATCTTCATGGTCAGGGGTTACAATTTCAATTGTACCGTCCTCTTCAATTGCGCGATCTAAATCAATCAGCTCGCCGTTAAATTTGCCGGCTAGCGCTTTTTTAGCTAAACTTTTTGAAATTCCTTCTGCAACATCAAAGGTTGTCACACCTGCCTCGTATTCACGAATGGCGCCATCAGGAAAAGTAATTTGAATTGACATGGAAATCCTCCTTTATTTTGATTGATTGAAGGACCGGACAAATAAAAAAGCCCTAGTATCTGTCTAGATACTAGGACGAATCATCGTGGTTCCACCTAATGTTTGAACATATTGTTCCTTAAACGTGATAACGGAACGACCGCCTCTGGATTTAGTAGAGGTTAAAAAAAGTGGTCAGCACTTGCGGATTTAGAAAACTTACAGCCGGGGTTTTCCTCTCTAAAAAATCTTTAACAAGCTCTGTTGTCTTTTTCTTCAATCAATTATAGAAATTATTTAAACACTTATTCACTGAAAATGCAAGTAAAATCTAGCGCCACTCGCCGCCTTGCGCATAAGTCCCTTTTTTCATCTCATTAATAATCACATGGATGTTTTCCTTCGGTGCACCAGAATTTTTGGAAACAACCTCCGTGACCTCCTTGACCATTTTTGTCAGCTGCTCTTGAGTGCGACCTTCTAAAAGTTCAATGTGGATAAATGGCATGATAAATTTCCTCCTATAATATAAAATTTTTATTACCAATTAGTTTAGCAAAACTTGATAAAATTTGCTAAGAATCCGTGGCATAAACGCAACTTTTTCTATCTTACTTTTATTTCTCTTCATTCCAATTAACCAAAACCGCAGTCCCGTGCAATTTACTTATGCCCCGCAAAGATTCCCGTTCTTCTCGGCTCGTTTCTACAAAACCATTTTTTGCTAGGACACGACTGCTGGCACCATTTTCTATCAAATAATGGCCAATTAATTCGGTAAGCCCCATCTCAGCGAATGCTAGGCGGATGATTTCTGCGACTGCTTCTGTTGCAAAACCTTGATTCCAAAAATTTTTATTTAAGGTATAACCTAATTCTGCTGACTTTTGGTCCTCAGATAATCGCAGCGTAATATGACCAATCATTTTGTAATTTTCCTTCAAAATGATGGCATAGCGACCTAATGGTTGAGCCAAATTCCACAAAACCAGCGACTCTTTACTTTCAGCCAGTGATGTTGTTGGAAAGAATTCATAGGTCAGTGTCTCTTCATCTGAAATGTATTCATGGTAATCTAAAAGATAAGCAAGTTTCAAAGGTTCCAGCAAGAGGCGCTCGGTTTTTAAATACTGCTTTTCCGCTAATACAACCAATTTGTTTTCTTCCATATAAGTCTCCTTTAAAATAAATTTCAAATCTTCGAAAATTTATTATGCAAAATTTCCTGTTTAACTGACGTAAAAATTAGGTTTTCAGGAAACTATTCAACCTTACTCAAACAAGCATATCTCCAACGCTTGAAAACAGCATCAAAGCATTCAATTAACATGCTATCAGAAAAACTTTATCAAGAAATGTTTTGATAAAAAGCATCTAACTGTCTTTGATTCTTAATTAGAACAACCTTTTGCGGATAGGCTTGTTGAATATCAGTAAACATTTGGCGGCGTTCTTTGGTGCGACCTTGATAAAGGACCCACCAGATAAATTCCCAATCCAGCTTTTCAAGATTGCCTTCTGCCATCGAGGGCCGGGTTTTGCCGCGATAAGTCAGATATCTTTTGAAGACCCGCCATAAAGCAGCCAATCTAGAAAAGGTCATGATAATAATTTGATCAGCTGCGGCAATTCGTTCCTCGAAAAAAAGTGTTTGATAATTGCCGTCAATAATCCAAGCTGATTGCTGCATAAAGCTTTGCACTAGTGCTTCTTTTTCTTCGAAATCTCGCTCCTGCCAGTTTTGGGTAAACTGAACCGAGTCTAAAAAAAGCAGCGGTAATTTTTTCCTTTCCGCTAAATAGCTGGCGAGTGTCGATTTGCCGCTGCCGGAATAGCCGACAATTTGAATTTTCATAAGACCTCCATAAAGGTGTTTATAAATCGATAGCGAGGCGAACCATATCCTTTAACACTAAATTATTTTCAATAATCGGTTCTGGATAGTGTTTAACAAAAAAATCTTGCTCAATCGCCACCATGCGAAAGCCGCATTTTTGATAGAGATACAGTTGCTCAAAACCGGTCGAGCCAGTACCGATTTCCACTCTGTGGTATTTGGCGTTACTTGCATAATGCAAAGCAAATTGAATTAATTTGGTAGCAATGCCCTGTCCGCGATAATCGGCATCAGTAGCAATATTGACAATTTCTAACGTGTCTGGTCTGGTTGGCAATAACACCATGATGCCGACAACTTTGCCCGCTTCCTCCATGCCAAACACACGACTGCGATTTACATACGCTGCCACCAACTCTTTAGCGGGGTCGGCGTCTAATAAAAGCGCCCATTCCACCTCAGTTATTTCTGTAATTTCGGAAATCTCCATTAGTAAACCTCGTTTTTCTCTTATTATAACAAAGTTTATCTTCAAAATTTATTTAAAATCCTTTTTTACCCTCGAAAAAAGCTAAGAAGACTGCTAGACTGTTCAAGGAGAAATGGAGGCTTCACAGCGTGAAGAAAAAAATTTATAAAACACTGATTGCCAGTGTTGCGCTTATTTTCATCTTGTTCACTGGGATTGGCCTGCTAATTTTTTTGCTGATTTTTTTAAAACGCAAAGCTCGGCCAAAAAAGCCAGCTGAAACCATGCTGATTTTGGGCGCTCAAGTAAAAACTAGCCACGGCAACGCCTTTCCTAGTCAAACTCTAAAGGAGCGGCTGGATACCGGCTTTACTTACCTGCAACAACATCCTTCAATGATTGTGATTGTTTCTGGTGGCCAGGGAGCCGACGAATCAGCTAGTGAAGCTGCGGTGATGAGTCGCTATCTACAGCAGCGTGGTCTTGCCAAAGAAAGAATAATTGAAGAAAATCAGGCAACAACCACCAAAGAAAATCTGCAATTTTCTAATCAACTTCGTCCGCTAACAGATGCCGTTTTAGTCACTAGCGATTTTCATATGTACCGCAGTTTGCTGATTGCCAACCATCAAGGGCTGCATCTGCAGGGCTTAAGTGCAGCCACTGAAAATTCCTCGAAATATTATAGTTATCTGCGAGAAACTTTGGCGCTGGCCTTCACATTGCTGAAAATTTATCTCTGATAAACAGCCTTTTGTCTTTTTGGCGCTGGCTGTGCTATAATTTTTACTCGCAAATATAAAAATTTCACGAATAATTTACCGACTGAAGCGTTTAGGCTGAAGCTAAAGGAGCTCTTTTGATTTGAAAACTCAACGTCAATTAGAACAAGGACATGTGGCAGAAACCATCGCCATTATTGATAACGAAACACAATTATTAAAAAAACAACAACAGGTTGCCCAATCGATTATGAAGGAAGCCAGCAGTCAAACCGGCGAGCAGCAAATTCGCTTTGGCTCCGATGAAGCTTTCTATGAATCGGCGATGGATTATCGCCTGCATGAGCAGGAATTATTAATCCGCTATAAAACCTTGGAGGCCCAAGAAAAACGCTTAAAAGCGCTGGACATTATGGAGGGCAATCCTTATTTTGCCCGGATTGATTTCACGGAAGAAGCTGAGCAGGAAAAACTTTATATCGGCATCGCCTCTTTAAGAGACACTAAGGAAAATCCGGTGGTCATTGACTGGCGGGCACCGATTGCCAATCTGTATTATGAAAGCGAGCTTGGGGCGACTTCCTATGAAGCCGTCGATGGCTGGCACGATGTCAGTCTTGATTTAAAGCGTCAATTTAAAATTCGTGATGGCGAAATCCAGTCAATGGTGGATACCTCCGACACTTTGACGGATGATTTTCTGTTGGATATTTTGGATGAGACCTCCTCTGATAAAATGAAAAACATTGTTTCGACCATCCAGAAATCGCAAAATGCTATCATTCGTGACAAACACAAACATCTGATGGTCCAAGGGATTGCCGGCAGCGGCAAAACTTCGGCGTTATTGCAGCGGGTCGCTTATATTATTTACAGCAATCGTAAATGGCTGGATCCGGAACAAGTGTTGTTATTTTCTCCCAATCATTTATTTAGCGATTATATTTCTACTGTCTTGCCTTCATTAGGCGAAAGCGGCATCCCGACGGAAACCTTTCAGATTTTCTTGAGACGTCTGTTGCCACAATATACGATTATCAATGAAATGCAACAGGAGGAGAATTTTTTAACCGGCAAGGAAAATAAAAGCAATCGCTTAAAATCTGGGATCAGTCTGCCGGCCTTTTTAGATAAATATGCGGCTTCTATCACTGAGTTAGGACCTTTGTTTAGCGATTTGAAAATTACTGGCGAAACCATTATTCCTAAAGAAAAGATTCGTTTTTGGTATCAAGAAACCAATGATCAGCTGCCGATGTATCAAAGAATGCAGCTCTTACAAACGAAGCTTTTGAAAAAAATCGGCGGACTCCAAAAGGACGAAGCTAAAAAAGATTGGGTCAAAGCCGCCGTTGAAGCGGTGATTGATGAAGTAGTTGCCAACGATCCAAATTTTGAAGACACGGAGCAAAATGAGCGCAAACTACGACGAAAATTAGCTCAAAAAATTGTGGCCGACCGCTTTAAACCGCTAGTGAGAAAAATTCATCGCTACCGCTTTATTAATTATGGCAAGCAGTATTTACATTTTCTGCAATCAGTCCCGCAAAGTATTTTGCTGGCCCGCAATGTCAGCCCAGCCGAATGGGCACAAAATATTGTTGAAGTTAAACAGCGTTTGCGCCAAAAGGAACTTTTACAAGAAGATGGCGTCCTCTTTTTCCTTTTAATGAGCAAGATTTATCCTGTGGATGTCTATCAGAAGGCTCGTTTCATTTTCATCGATGAAATGCAGGACTTCTCTCCTTCTCAGGTTTGGCTTTTAAGAAATTTATATCCACGAGCTGGCTTTAACTTCTGTGGAGATTTGAATCAAAAGGTGTTTGATAATGAAACGATTGTCACCTTGATTGACCAGCTGTTTCCTGATCAAGAGGTGCATCAGTTTGAACTGACCACCAGCTATCGCTCTACCAAACAAATCACTGATTTTTCCAGTTTTCTTTTGGCTGAAGAAAGTCCGATTGAAGCTACGGCTAGAGATGGGAAACTGCCAGTCCTACTGGAAACTGACAATCAAACAGCAGGAGTCTTAGAACTCACTGCAAAACTCACAGAATTTTTGCAAAGAAATTCCTATTGGCGCACAGCCATCATCGCTAAATCTTTAGCAGATTGCCAGGCATTATATGGCTCCTTATCGGAAGACTTGCAAGCTGAGCTTCAATTTATTGAAACAGAAGATGATTTCATGAAAAAACAAATCATTTTGATTCCCGCTTATTTAGCAAAAGGCTTAGAATTTGACCAAGTCTTTCTTTGGGATGCCAATGAAACGAGCTTCAATTCGCCTCAGGATCAATTAATTCTTTACACGATGACTACTCGTGCCATGCATGAATTAACAATTTTTACCAATGGTCCAACTAGCCACTTTTTACAAGCTGTTCCAGAAACGGCCTATTTAAAAGAAGTTTAAAAATAAAATCTTTGACAGAAAAACAAACGCCCAATCAACTCTTTTGAACAAGTTGATTGAGCGTTTTTTGTGTAAGGTGTTTGTGAAACTGATGTAAAAAAACAATACTTGGTTTCAAAACTTATAAAGATTATCAAGATTAATTTTCAGCAAAAATAAAAAGACGTTTAAAATGTTTATTCAAATTTATCGAAAAATATCAAAAGCTAATTTTATCGCCGCTAAAACATAACCGAAAGAAAATGATAACCTTTCATAAACCTCTTTTAAATACTCTATCCCAGCCGTTAGATTTTTGTTATCATAAAAAGAAAGTGATTATTTTCGGAGGCATTATTGTGAAAAAAATATTGGGAATCCCATTAGTATTAACTACCGCTTTACTTATGACTGCTTGTTCAACTGATGACACGCAAACTGATTCATCCTCTAGCAGTGAAATCAGCAGCAGTACCACGACAACTGATTCAAGCAGTGTGAACAGCTCAAGCACATTGGAAACGGAAACCTCCACAGCTGATTCTGAAGGCTCAACACCTGCGATTGAATTAGGCACCAAAGAAAATCCAGCACCATTAGGTCAGCCGCTGAATTTTCAGTTTAATTTTACTGATCAAAATGAGGCGCTTCAATCCGCCATGCTCTCAATCAACTTGACAAATATTGCTGCTGGTGAAGAAGCCTATTATCAAATGCATGATTTGGACCCTTCCAATCCAAATGTACCTGAAGGGCAAGAATGGCTTTTGTTTGAAGTGACCATTATGATGAACGCAGAAGACGCCGCTGCGCAAGTGACCCTTGAAAATACTTTTAGCATTGAGAATGCTGAAGGGCAGCTGATTGAACAAACTTTAAGTCCTAACATGGCAGAACAGGCCCTGCAAACCTCTATATTAAGTAACGGCGCAATGGTTAGCGGTAAATTTGCCTTAATGCATCCGGTCGGCGATGCATCAACTATTGTCTTTATCGCCCCTGATGGCACAACACAAGCTTATTGGCATTTATAAAAAAAGACTGTGACGTTAGTTAAAACAGAACTGATTTTTCCGAATTATCTTGTATTTAGCAAGCACTACCAAATACAAGATAATTCGGAATTTCGTCTGTTAAAAACTAATGCACAGTCTCTCTTTTTTTATTCTTCAGCGTCCGCTACGTTATGGTAAACATTTTGAACGTCATCTAAATCTTCCAAGACATCAATCATTTTTTCAAATTTTTCTAAGTCTTCCCCAGTCAACGTCACTTCATTTTGCGGAATCATTTGCATTTCTGCAATTGAAAAATCTTCAATGCCTTTTTCCTTCAAAGCCTCTTGAATAACGTGGAAATCATTTGGTTCGCCGTGAACAATGATTTGGCCATCTTCTTCAACGACATCTTTGACATCAATATCTTTTTCCATCAAATATTCTAAAATATCATCGGCATCATCACCTTTAAAACCAAACAAAGCAGTGTTGTCAAACATATAGGCAACTGCACCAGAGACACCCATATTCCCACCGTTTTTACCAAAGGCGGCCCGTACGTCAGCGGCTGTGCGATTGACGTTATTAGTCAATGTGTCCACGATGACCATTGAGCCATTTGGTCCAAAGCCTTCATAGCGCAACTCTTGGAATTGTTCATCGCCAGAGCCTTTTGCTTTTTCAATCGCTCGGTCAATAATATGTTTTGGTACGTTATAAGTTTTTGCCCGTTCAATAACGAAACGCAATTTTTGATTGGCATGGGGATCAGGATCACCTGATTTTGCTGCTGCATAAATTTCGATTCCGAATTTTGCATATACTTTACTGTTGTTTGCGTCCTTGGCGGTTTTTTTCGCCACGATATTCGCCCATTTACGACCCATTTGTCTCACTTCGCTTTCTGCAGTTTATTTCTTTAAAAAGAAATTCATCCTTTAATATTATACTCGCCCACGGCTTTTCTGTGAAGTATTTTCTTTGATTAACGATTTTAAACTCTAATCGGCGGTCGCCCAAAATTTTCCTCGTTGATTTTAGCATCTGCTAGTTGATAGACCCGATCCATTTTAACCGTCAAGTTCCACGCTACGCCACTTTCTTTACTGAAGCGACTCAGCCACGGCAAGTGCCGGTTTTCACTGATAAACCGCTGACCACCTGCAGTAAAGCCTAAAATTCGTAATTGCGAATTTGTTTGCGCTAGTAGAACTTCCTCTTCTGTCACTTTTCCTAAAACATAAAGACAGAGCCGCTGCAATCTAACCCACGTATACCGTTTGCTTTTTAAAGCTTCAATAAAAGATGCAAAATTTTCAGCTGTCACTACCGCTTCTTTAAATAGATATTCTAGCCCTTCATTCATCTGATAAATCTTTCTTAAGTCTTCTAAACTGCTGGTCAGAATTTGATATTTTAAATAAGGCCACAGCTTTTCCCAGTCAATCAACGGTGAGTCTCTTAATGCCGTCGCCATTTCTTGCGGCATAAAATCATCAACAACTGCGTTTTCCTTCAGTAAATTGCGAATCGCTGTCGCGCTGGCAATATCGCCACTGCCGGCCTTTTGATCATGATAGCCGGCCTGCTCCCGCTGAATCGGCAACAGTTTCATCGGCTGAGGATACTTTGCATTTTCTTTGGCATAACTCAGGCCTAAAATATGATTTGGTGTAGCAAAATCCAATTGATTCTTAGGATAAATTTTGCGAAAGACGGCGGTCATTTTTTGGGGATAATTCAAGTCGCTATCCACTAAACTTTGAAATGTTTCGTCAATTAGAGGCTGCTGTTGGCTAACAAACTCGCCAAATTTTTGGTAATCAAAATGATTTTGACTGTCTGTCCCGAAGCAAAGAGCCTGGCAATTCATTTCCTGCAGTATTTTGACAGCTCCTTTTGCAAAATAATCCGCAGATTGGACCGACCATTGAACAGGCAGTTCCAAAACTAGGTCGGCACCGTTTAATAGGGCAGCATTGGCCCGCTGCCATTTGTCGACAATTGCCGGCTCGCCTCTTTGTAAAAAATTACCGCTCATCACAGCAATGACGACCTCCGCCTGACTTTCTTGCCGGGCTTTTTGCAGATGGTAACGATGCCCGTTATGAAAGGGATTGTATTCAACAATCACACCACAAGTCTTCACAGTTTTCCTCCTCATTTAACATAGCTGCCATAATCATAGCTTAAAAACTTGGGAATTTCCAAACAAAACCTTACAGTTTTCATAAATTATTCACAGTTTACTTTTATAATTGATTGATAAAGAGGTGACTAAAATGCAAGAGTTGCGCTATGCGCTGTCGGGGGCCCAATATTATAAAAAGCAATCGATTTTAACCGGTATTGTGTTAGGGCTTTTTATTTTTACTATCAGCTTGTTATTCAACTTACGTTCCAGTGCGCAATTGCTCTACATGCAAATCTTGCAAAAAATCAGTTACTTCAGCACGGACACCAGCACCCCTTTTTCAGCAAATCGGTTAGCATCTGTTGAAGAGGTTTACGAGATTGCCATTCTCGTAACGATTGGTATTTTCGTTGTTCTGATGTTTGCGATTTTATTTTTCTTTTTAAAAAATAAATTGGCTGAACTGCTGAACTGGAAGCTTCTTGGTTTTAACTTTTGGCAGATTTGGGGCATCTCCCTTTTAGAACTACTGATTCCCCTTTTATTTGTTTGTTTAATTATTGTGACTTTATTGTCGGTTTTTGATAGTTATTATGAAACACTTTTGCAACAAATAAATTTCGGCGTACTTCAGCATTTGACAAGTGAAAATCTAGCAAATCAATCTTTAGCAGTTGCTACCAACGATACTTTTTCTGTGACCTTCTCTGATTTAAGCAACTCGCTGTTTTATATAAATTTTGAAGAAGGCTTTAACCTACTGATGATCTTACAAAACTTTGCCAAAAGTTTAGGCTTAGTGATTGGTCTTTTGAGCCTGATGCTTGGGCTTTGGCAGTTCATCGGATTACGTTTTTTAACCAAAAAATTGAGGTGAGGATATGATTGCAACATCCGGAGCATTAGACAACCAAAAATCAGGACTCTTCATTCATCTAGATTCCTCTGAAAATACCGGCCAACAATTAAACCAAAAACTGGCCCAACAACTGGTCAAACCAGATAAAAATTTAGCGATTATCAGCAGCAATCAAGAAGGTCAAATACTTGGTATTCCCTATCTAACCGTTAATGATACTCTTTATCTTGGCAGCAAAAAAAATAGCATTAATGAAGCCGAATTACAGGCTTTAGCAGCTGAATTAGCGATTCCCACGGCTAATTTTCAAAAAAAGTTTTCAGAAGTTACTTTGCTAAACGCAATTAAGCTACAACTGTTGTTGGCCTTGATTCAAAATAAAAAAAATATCTATTTAAATGATTTTTTTGACAAGTTAGATACCAAAGAAATTCAGCACCTGCTGATGCTTTTGCACCAAATAGCCCACAATGAACATTTGGAAATATACTGCTATACAAATAATATCGCCATTGCCAACAGCAATTATGTGGACGCTACATTTTAAAATAAGTTTCATCTCAAGCTGTGAGTTTGATTTTACAACCAATGTAAAATTTAAACTTGCAGTTTTTTTTGTGTTGTTTATTCCTCTTAACTAAGGAACTTCATCAATTAAGCGGTTCTAAACAAGTTGATGCCACATTAAAATACCGCCACTAACTGTCAGCATTTTCGGCTGTAGTTAGCGGCGGTTCTTTATTCTTTACTTACTTCTTTCTTCAGGTAGCTGCGGCTTTTCTTCACCATCAGCCAATTCAATATCAGGGAAGGAAATTCTAAAGGTTGTCCCCTTACCGGCTTCACTTTCCACTTCAATTGAACCTTTGTGCAATTTGACTAACTGTTGCACAATCGATAAACCTAAACCAGACTCACCATATTTCGTGCTGGTTCTCGAAGGATCGGCCTTGTAATACCTCTCCCAAATATTTTTCCGTTGGGCTTCGTCCATGCCGATACCCGTGTCTGTAATTGATACAATGGTTTCCAGATAACCTTTGTCAACGGCAACGGAAATGGTGCCGTCATTGGTAAACTGAATCGCATTTTGTAAAATATTAACCATAATCTGAGTAAATCGGTCATAATCTGCAAAGACATCAACCTTATCTGTGGTCAACAATTCCAATTTATCATTGGAGGCTTGAGCTTTACTTTCCAGCTGATTTAAAATTTTCGCCATTGTTTCCGTGGCGTCAAATTTCTTGATAACAATGCTCAGCTGATTGGTCCGAATTTTTTCATAATCGAGGTTTTCTGTAACTAAGCGAATCAAACGCTCAGTTTCTGTCTGCATCAAATGAATCGCATTTTCCTTTTGATTCTCAGGAATCGCATTGTATTCTAAGCCCTCTAACAAGCCTTTAATCGTCGTCAACGGCGTCCGCATTTCATGGGAAGCATCCGCCATAAACTGCTTGCGGCGTTCCTCTTGTCGTTCTATTTCTTCATTTGACTCTTTTAACGAGCCCGCCATTTTATTGAAATCTTGCGCTAATTCATCAAATTCATCTTTGTTGTGATTGGGAATTTCCACATCAAAATTCCCTTCAGAAATTTGCTTGGTGGCCTGCTTCAAACGATTGATTTTTTTGACTTGGAAACGAGCAAAATAATAACTCATGATTAGGGCGATAAATAAGGATACGATAAAACCTTTGATTAAGTTTGAATTAATCGCTTGGATACTTTGTTGCAGATTGCGGGCGGGTTGGCTGGTAACTAAAACGCCTAAAAATTCGCCAGTAGCTTTATTATACATCGAGCGAAACACATAGGAGGTTGTATCTTCCTGGCCGAAGAGGTCCGTGTTTAAAGTCTTAGTGACAGTTTGGGTATTCCCTGCCTCACTTAATTGAGACCACTCGCTGCTAGTAATTAAAACCGAACTATCTTCAACAGAAGAATCGGTATTTTCTTCAGTACTTGAAATATAACTTAAAGTGCCATCTGGCTCAAAAATTGCAAAGGTGACCCCTTGTGGACTAAATAATATTGAAGCGGAATCTAAAACATCTGTAAAGGTTTGCTGAGCTTGGGGGTTCTGTAAATTAAAAGCCGAATTCGAATAACTATACAGCTGCTGATAATTATTCTGCTCCATAGTGTTTCTGGTCAATTGGGTGAAAGAAAAGCCAATGATCAGCATCACAATAATGATGACTGACCAAAAGGCTAAAAGTTGTTGATAGAGGTATCTCATTGTTCAGCACCGGAGTCGTCGAATTTATAACCGACTCCCCAGACGGTCTGAATAACTTGTGGACCGACCTTTTCAATTTTTTGCCGCAATTTTTTGATATGGGCATCAACCGTCCGCTCATCACCAAAATATTGATAATCCCAGACTAATTCCAGCAGCTGTTCTCTGGAAAATACTTGCCGCGGTTTGTTGGCTAAAGTATGAAGCAAATCAAATTCTTTCGGCGTCAAACCTTCAATCAATTTACCATTGAGATAAGCTTCACGGGTTTTAGTATTCATTTTGAAATAATCTGTTTGCACGTCAAAACTATTATCACTGCCGCCTTCACTCGGTCCAGTAGTTTCGGCAATTTCTGAACGACGATGTAAGGCTTTGATTCGGGCAATCAAGGTCAGCGGGCTGAAGGGTTTTGTCACGTAATCATCCGCACCCATTTCTAAACCGATAACTTGATCACTTTCTGAGTCGCGGGCCGTCAGCATAATAATCGGCACCGTGGTGGAAACTTTACGGATTTCCCGACCGATAACCATACCATCCATCGTTGGTAGATTTAAGTCTAAGGTCACCATATCCCATTTGTCGGGTTCAGCTAAAAAGGCATCAAGGCCCTCTTTGCCGTCATATTTAAAGGTTGCGTCCCAACCTTCGTTCAAAAAGAACATCTGCATCATCTCAGAGACAGATTCATTGTCTTCAATCATTAAAATATTCATTCATTTTCGCTCCTTTAACAATTTCATGATATAAAATTTCTATTTCAAAAAAATCCTGCACTAAGCAAACCACTTTTTTTCTAAAAATTGAAATATCCTCTGTTTTAGTATACAAGAAAATCCTTAAAAGACCAATGTTGACGGTCATTTTTCAAGAAAGTTTCCGTTTTTCTTCACAATCTGCTAAAATGAGAGAAAATTGTTAAAGGAGTTTTCCATGAACGAGCTAAAAGCGGTGGCATTTTTTGATTTAGATGGCACTTTATTAAATGAAAACAGTCAAATTACTCCAGAAATAACCGAAGCAATGAAACAACTAAAAGAAAATCACGTGCTGCCGGTGATTGCTACTGGCCGGACAGAAGTTGAAATAGATAAAATTATGCAGGCAGCTGGTATTGATTCCTGCATCGTGATGAACGGTCAATTTATTCGAGTCAATGGCGAAACGGTCTATCAAGATATTTTCCCGCCAGAACTCTATCAGCGTTTTTATCAATTTGCCAAAAATCTAGGCCATGAAGTCAGCTTTTACAATGCGCGTCGAATTTGGGCCTTTGACACAAATGATTCTATGGAAAAAGCCTATAGTTTCATCCATGCCAACATGCCGGAAATTGTTTCCGAATTTCCAGATGAAACAGTGAATATGCTATTGGTTCTTGGCAGCGACCATGATGAACAATATTTAGCAGCATTTCCTGAGCTGACTTTTTATCGCAACTCGCCCTTTTCAATTGATACGGTAAAAAAAGGCACCAACAAAGGGACTGGTGTAAAAAATTTATTACACAACTTGAACTTAACAGGTGTGCCGACTTTCGGCTTTGGCGACGGCTTAAATGATTTAGCTTTACTAGAAGCCTGTGACACGGCAATTGCGATGGATAATGCTCGCCCTGAAGTGAAAGAAGCAGCTGATTATATCACGCCTAAAAATACTGAAGGCGGCATTGTGCAGGCGCTAAAATATTTTCAATTGATTTAAATTTGCATCTAGTGGATTTGAATTAATTTCTCTGTCAAAGTAAATTACTAACTTTTCAAACTGCGAGCTTTGCTTTTTTTCGCTGGCGTGTTATACTGTTTGAGCACAAATCCCGTGCACCCTTTATTTTTCGGGGGCGTTACGGATTCGACAGGCATAGTTTGAGCTTGAATTGCGCTTCGTAGGTTACGGCTACGTTAAAACGTTACAGTTAAATATAACTGCTAAAAACGAAAACAACTCTTACGCTTTAGCAGCCTAAAAACTGCTTGCGTAGATCCTCCCGGCATCGCCCATGTGCTCGGGTAAGGGTCTCAAAACTAAGTGGGATACGCTAAATTTTTCCGTCTGTAAAATTTAGAAGAGTTCATCAGACTAGCGAAGTTCGTCGCCTGTCATTCGGCAGCGGGCCAAGTGAAACTTAATTGAATTGACTATGAGCGTAGAAGTTGAAGTGGCAATGTGTTTGGACGCGGGTTCGACTCCCGCCGTCTCCATCGGTAGTTTTCGCTACATTTCGCTAAGAGCCAAAGCCTTGATTTTACAAGGTCTTGGCTCTTTTCTGTTTTCGGAAATTATCGCTAAATCAAACAACATGGCATTTAATATGGCATTCAAGAATATTTTATGTCCCACTCTTTTATTCTAAATAATTTGTTTACTAAAAAAAAGAACATTCATTCTTGTAACATTGCCGAGATGATTAGCGTTGAAGAATATGATAGAAAAAATCTTGGTGAAGATATGCGGAACTATATAGAAATTGAACTGACCAACAGCAAGATCAAATCAATATTGAATTTATTGGTTTACTGAAAGACAACGATATCCTCGATTACACAAAAGAAGTGATTTAAACTACCTAAGGAAAAAAGATCAGATGTATTTTGGAAATAGAATTAAAAGAAGGATTGACTTTTACATATTAAACAACAGAGATAGAATTAATAATGATTTGTACAAATATTTTTTAGAAAGTTTATCGCCTGAGAAAATCATTTCAATGGTCTTCCTAACTCTGAATCTAAAGAAAAAGTAGATAAGTTCATTGTTTCTCTCAGTCATCTTACAAAAAAGCAGAGGAACACTTGAAAAGAACTGCATATCTTAGAGATTAATAGAAAAATATAGAGCCTGAGACATTAATCTTTTTAACAGATGAAATCCCGAACTATATTATATTTACTCCCGCGGTCCATTAGGTCCTTGTCACAAATCAACAATATTTAGTGGTTTTCACTAGATACCGTTCGTAACATTCTGCTCTGTTCTAACTAATGTCACAGCCTCAACTTCCTATGATCAGTCAAGGAGACATGCTTATTTTTTATAGTCTGTTAAATCGAAAGTTTACCTACTCAATAAATTGATTATTTTTGACACATAAGGAAAATCAAATAGTCCACCAAGAAATACTTGGTAGACTATTATTTTTATGAGTAGGTCAAATCCGTCGTTAGTCACTAAACATTGAATTAATTCGCTCATGCTTTTGTACAACAGTGAAATGCCATGACAAAAGAGAAAAATCGGGTTATCATGTTTTTGTAGGATTTCTCTCCTAAAACACATACTATAAACAGAAATTCATATCCTTCCCCATTGCTGTTTAGCTCACAGGGAGGGGTGAATCAAAATGGAGGGTTTAAATGCTAAAATTTCAACAGTTTTTATTAACAAGATATTTTCATCGTACGACTTGGAATGGAAAAAATGTCGAACATATAATATTTGATTGTCGTGGTGACATATTGCTGATATTTTTTCCATTCCTAATATTTATAATGCCACTTAAAGCTTATCGAGTTCCTAAAGGATTTAATAATGATATAAAATCTATATATATTACTCAAGGAATTCCATTTTTTCTTGCTATTGTAGTTACTATAATTGTCATTCCAAAACAACTTATAAGGCATGAAGATATATACTATCGCATCTATAGTGACGACAAAATACTAGCTCAGATTTGCTTGGGTTTTATTGTACTATTTGCAATGGTAATGGTTACTAATTTGATTAATTTTCTGCTACTCAAGTCCACTTTAAAAAAAATAACTGTTTTCATGAGAAAGTTGTAATAAAGTTTATTCATGATGAAAAAGAAAAGAAAGCAAACCTCAAAGGCTTTTTTTCGATTGTCTTCATCTCTATATTCATTTTTTATATTGGAATATACAATGCTATTAGTATAGGAAGTCATGGCTCGATAGTTTCAATATATTCTGGTTTAGCAGCACTTATGTTTGCTCCAGGCTTATTTTGTTTAGGCATAATAAATGACAAAAGTTCGTTAATAAAAATTGTATCAAAGAAAAAGAATAGGAGATAGCTAGAATAATGCAATGTGGAGTTTTTTATTAAGATACTTAGTATTTTTTCTGCACATATTATATGTGTAAAATAAAATTTATGAAATATATACCAAAATTGCTTGAATAGTATCTCCATGTAAAAAAACTTCAATCTTATTTAACTCTTTATTTTTCATAGTTATTCTCCCCAACATTTAATTTTTACTTTACTAGCTGTAGGAAGTTTCCATTAGCGGAATACTGAATCCTTAAACTAATTTTATTTTCACTTCATTAATATTTATGATCGATTCAAGTTTTAATTTTTTTGTTTTGCACTCTTTATTTTTTTATTCCGAAATATCTCTTATTAAGTCAATTTTGATTTTTACATTTATTATTCGAATCAACTACAAAATAATTACCATTAAGCACTGTGTTATAGGTGGTGCCTGATTCTACTAAACCCTGAGTTAACAGAAAAAGTCGCCACTTAATAAACAGTTAAGGTTTTTGATTTAGAATGTGTTTTGATTTAGTTTAGTTTGCATTGCTTGACCATTAGGGAAAGTTCGCTAATAATCCCATCTTGAACTGTTCCAAGATGGCGCTGCATTGCCCGAACGATGTTCACCCCGCCGTCTCCATTTCTATTAATTCAGTGGAAATGAGCAAAACTCTGAAACCTGAGCATCAAGGGTTTCGGAGTTTTTATTTCCTGAACTTTCAACGACAGAAAATATTTTTGCATCATTTTTTGCATTATCACATGCATCCGCCAAACTAATTACTTCTTATTTATCTCCCCCACCTGTCCACATCAAAAAGAATTAAACTATTTTCTTTCAACTAACATCATTTCACAAATCCCCTCTTGACTTCCAGTGGCCTTTAAGTTGTACACTTAAGAAAAACTTTGGAGGCCACAATGAAATATTTATACCTAATGCGCCATGGTGAAACTTTATTTAATCAGCTGCACAAAATTCAAGGCTGGTGTGATTCTCCGTTAACGGAAGCTGGTAAAACACAAGCCTTGCAAGCTAAACTTTATTTAACTCAGCATAATATCACTTTTGACCATTATTTTTCTTCAACGCAGGAACGAGCCTGTGATACACTTGAAATAATCACGGATGAGTCTTATAGCCGCCGGAAAAATCTCAAAGAAATGAATTTCGGTAGCTTTGAAGGGGAAAGTACGCGACTGCAACCAGTGGGACCGGAAAATTATGAGCATTTTTATGAACAGTTTGGTGGAGAATCAGCGGAGGAAGTGCGTCAGAGAATGCGTAAAGAATTGACTTCTATTATGGAAGAGACTCAAGAAAAGGCTTTAGTCGTCTCCCACAATGGTGCTATTTTTTATTTTTTACAACAATTTTATCCTTTGGGTCAGCAACCTTTGCAGCTGGCAAATTGCGGCTATATAAAATTTGCCTACCACGAAGAAGGCTTCACTTATATTGAAACCATTAATCCATCAACAGAAAGGAATTTAAAATAGATGAAAAATCAAAAGGGCCAAGCCATTCCAAATAAGACACAGCCGATTCCAACAAAGGCTTTTAACAAGCAAGAGGGAACCACTTTGTACTGGTTGGGAAATTCTGGTTTATTGATAAACGGCAGAGGGACGACCATTCTAGTAGACCCAGTGCTTGAGGGCTTTGACATTCCGCTTTTAATTGATATGCCTTTGAATGCCGCAGAAATTCCTCAACTGGATGCAGTGCTCTTAACTCATTCTGATAACGATCATTTTAGTGTGCCCACGTTAACAAAATTAAAAAGATTAAAGCCGGCTGTCCATGGACCAAAATATGTCGCCGAATTATTTACAGAAAAAATTGGCGGGCCAGCTAGCGGTCACGATCTTCATGACCATTTTAAGGTCAACAATATTGAAGTCGAAGTCACACCGGCTGATCATGCATGGCAAAATGACACGACAAAATTCGATCGGGTCTTTCAGTTTGAAGATTTTTGTGGTTTTTATCTAAAAACTATTGATGGTTCACTTTTTATTCCCGGAGATTCAAGATTGCTGCCAGAGCAATTGACTCTACCTGAACCGGATGCAATTCTTTTTGATTTTTCAGATAACAGCTGGCATATTGGTTTTGAGAACGCTGTGAAACTAGCCAACACTTATTCCCATGCTGATTTACTCTTAAGCCATTGGGGTACTGTTGACGCCTTTGATAAAGATGTCTTTAACGGTAACCCTGATGATTTATTTCCAGTCGTCACAAATCCCGAACGAATTCGGGTGTTGGCGGCTGGAGAAGCTTTTTCATTAGTCTCTCATCAGTAAAAAATAAAATCCTCATCCTCTGCTAGATTTAAAAAAACTAGCGAAGATGGGGATTTTTTCGTGACTCAACTATTAAATTTGTAGAATTACTTGCCTGTTCGTTCTTTTTCACTTTGGGGATAGCGGTCTCCGACAATTGTAATCGCAGCGAGTGCTTGATTCAGCTTGCTCAATTCTTCTGCTGTAAAAGAAATTGTTGCAGCCTGGGCATTTTCTTGGACACGCTCGTTATTTGTGGTGCCAGGAATCGGAATAATCCACGGTTTTTGAGCTAAAATCCAAGCAATCACAATCTGGGCCAAGCTGGCAGCTTTTTCCTGAGCAATTATTGTCAAGAGGTCTAATAATTTTTGATTAGCTTCTAACGCTTCTTCAGTGAAGCGGGGTAGCTCTTTGCGATTATCATTTTTCGCAGCAATCGATGCAGCCGTGACTTTACCAGAAAGGTAACCTCTGCCTAATGGACTATAGGCTACTAAACCAATCGACAGCTCCTCTAAGATTGGAAAAATTTCTTTTTCCAAATCACGCCACCAAATTGAGTATTCGCTTTGAATGGCTGTCAAGGGCTCAATTTTATGGGCGCGTCGAATTGTTTCCCCGTTGGCCTCAGAAAGTCCCCAATGTTTGATTTTCCCTTCTTTTTTAAATTGCTGCATGGTAAAAGCAACTTCCTCGATTGGAACATGAGGATCAACTCGGTGAATGTAATACAAATCAATGGTCTCAGTTTGCAATCTTCTTAAGGAACCCTCAAGCGATTTTCTCAAGGATTCAGGGCGGCTGTCTGGCCAATTTTTCAAGCCATCAATTTGAAAGCCGCCTTTTGTGGCAATTTGTAGCTGATTGCGTTTGTCCTTTAAAGCTTGTCCCACAAGTTCCTCATTTGTATACGGCCCATATACTTCCGCAGTATCAAACATCGTATAGCCAGCATCAAGGGCTTGATCTAAAATTGCTTTGACTTCTTTTGCTGATTTAACAACGCCACGATGGTGGTTCAATCCCATGCAGCCAAACCCAATGGCTGATGAAAGAAAATGATCATTACCTAACATTCTTGTTTGCGAATTTCTCCCTCCTTCAAGTTGGCTTTCCATAAATAATTTTTTTGATAGTTAAAATTAATTTTAGCTCTTGACTGAACTTGGTGCTGCCATTTCAATTGTTGCCAAATTTTCTCCGTTGGTTTCAATGACTTGCTTGTACCAATAAAAAGATTTTTTTCGGCTTCTGGCAAAGCTGCCATTGCCTTGATTGTCGCAATCGACATAAATAAAGCCATAGCGTTTGCTCATCTGCCCGGTTGAAGCGGCAATTAAATCGATACAGCCCCAAGTTGTGTAACCGATTAGTTCAATGCCATCGATTGTGACCGCATCGGTGAAGGCTTGGATATGCTGTCTTAAATAATCGATGCGGTAATCATCTTCAACAAAACCGTCAGCATTGGGGGTGTCAACGGCCCCCAAGCCATTTTCAACAATAAAGAGTGGCTTTTGATAGCGATCGTAGAGCTGGTTTAAAGAATTACGCAGACCTAGTGGATCAATTTGCCAGCCCCATTCAGTATTTGTTAAATGAGGATTTTTAATCGTGCCGTAAATATTGCCGGTGGTTTGTTCATAATCCTCTTCGTGGGCACTGACGGTTCGGGAAGAATAATAAGAAAACGACACAAAATCAACTGGTGCGCTGGCTAAAATTTTCGAATCTTCTGGGGCCATCTCAATTTTTAAGCCCAAGCGTTCAAAACGCTTTAAGGCATAATTGGGGTATTTGCCTCGTGCTTGCACATCAATAAAGAAATACCCTTCACGGTCGCGATTGATGGCTTCTTGATAATCTTCTGGACGGCACGTATAAGGATAATTATTGCCCCCTGCTAACATGCAGCCTACCAAATTTTCTGAATCAATTTCGTGGGCCTTTTTAGTCACTAAGGCACTCGCAACTAACTGATGATGGGCAGCTTGGTATTTAATTTCTTCTTGGTTCTCCCCTGTTTCAAAAACTAAACCGCCGCCGACAAAGGGTTGGTGCAATAAGATGTTAATTTCATTGATGGTCAGCCAATATTTTACCAGACCTTTATAGCGAGTCAGAACAGTTTGGGCATAGTTCACATAAGCCTCGATCATCTGACGGTCTCGCCAAGCGCCGTATTTTTTAATCAAAGCCAACGGCACATCAAAATGGGCAATTGTTACTAATGGTTCAATCTGGTGCTTTCTTAGTTCCTTGAAAATATTTTCGTAAAACAGCAGGCCGGCTTCGTTGGGCTCGGCATCGTCACCATTAGGAAAAATTCTAGTCCAAGATAGCGACATCCGATAAACTTTGAAACCCATTTCCGCAAATAATTGAATATCATCTAGATAGCGCTGATACATGTCAATCGCCTTTTGAGCGGGATAATAATGCTCATCATCCCACGCTAACATTTTTAATTCCCCCAAACCGACCGCTTTACGGTCAGCACCAAGGGGCAGCATGTCAATATTTGACAAGCCGCGATTGTCTTCAAGGACGCTCCCCTCGGCTTGATTAGCAGCCGTTGCGCCGCCCCATAAAAAATTCTTAGGTAAAGACATTGAAAATTCCTCCAGTATTATTCTTAGACTTTAATTGCCAAAACATCTTCGTTACAAGTGGTCGGACCGGCTACTAACGGTTCAATGGTTGAATATTGCGGTGTGTTGGTGATTACAACCGGCACTTGAGTGCTGTAACCAGCGGCTGTAATTTTTTCAATGTCAAAAGTCGACAACAGCTGCCCCTTTGTAACTCGTTGACCATCTTCAACAAAGGTTTCAAAAAATTGACCGTTTAACTCCACCGTATCTAAGCCAACGTGAATTAAAACTTCGACGCCAGTATCAGATTCCAAACCGATTGCATGTTTTGTTGGGAAAATTGTCACGACTTTGCCATCAAAGGGCGCTAAAACTTCCCCCACACTTGCCTCAACAGCGAAGCCTTTACCTAAGGCTTCTGAAGCGAAAACTTGATCTTTTACTTCACTTAAAGGAATAATCTTTCCTTTAAGCGGGCTAACCATGGAAATATCTTCTAAAATAATCTCTTTGACCTCTGGAATCGTCGTGTCTTCAAATTTAAAACTTAAAACATAAGTTAACACCGCCGTCACCGCAGCTGAAATAATTAAGGCGATAATAATATTCCAGAAAAAAGTCATCGTGTTGTCACCAATATAAAGTAAAACGGCGGGTAAACCAGACGAACCGGTAGCAAAACGATGGGTGTTGGTTAAGCCGGCATACAAGCCGCCCAATCCGCCACCAATCATTGCCGCTACTAACGGATATTTTTTCGGTAAATTAACGCCATACAAGGTCGGCTCGGTAATGCCCATATAGGCAGTGATTGAACCGGAAGTGGCAATCTGCCGCAATTTTTTATCTTTTGTTCTAAAGGCCACCACGGCTGAAGCTGTTGCTTGAGCTATATTGGAACAAACACAACCGGGACCAAAAATACTATCGTAGCCTAATTCTGCCATTTGCATCATGCCTAGAGGCGCAACCCCATTATGCAGACCAAACATCACCATGATTGGTAAAAAGCCACCGATTAATACTGCTGGTACCCAGCTGGCGTTGACGCTTAAGAAAGTAAAGAAGCTGGCTAAGTAGCCACCCAAGACACTGCCGATAGGACCTAAAACTGAAAAAGCTAGCGTTCCCATAATTAAAAAGGTTAACAGCGGCACAAAAACCAATTCGACTGATTTTGGTATCACACGATTCAAAGCTTTTTCAACATAGGATTGTCCAAATACAATAATTAAAATTGGAATAACCGTGCTGGAATAAGTTGCTAAAGAAAAAGGAATAATATTAAAAAGTTGCACGGGCTCCCCCGCGGCGACTAAACTGGCCCAATTGGGATGCATCATCATCGCTGCCACCGCCACTGCTAAAATCGGATTTGATTTTAATTTCTGCGCTTCGGTAAAGGCTAGCAGCATTGGCAAGAAATAAAAGACGCCATCAGCAAAAAGATTTAATAAATAATAGGTTTGTGAATCCGTAGTAGTGAGATTAAAAACAACTAGCAAGGCCAAAACCGCTTTAACCATCCCCGCACCGGATAAAGCTGGAATAACCGGCTGAAACGTACCGGAAACAAATTCGATGATTGTATTTAAGATACCTTTTTTCTCGCCATTTTCAACAGGACCACTGACATCGATATCTTTTTCGACTTCTTCAAAGACCTCTTTCACATGGGTGCCAATCACCACTTGATGGACCCCACCGCTGACAAGATATTTTGCCACTCCATCCAAATTTTCAAGGGCTTTTGTCTGCACTTGGTTTTCGTCTTTGATTTTAAACCGCAATCGGGTTTGGCAATGATAGGCGTCACTAATATTTTCTTTGCCGCCTAAATCCTGGATAATTTCTTTGGCTAATGCTTGGTATTTTTTACTCATAAAGAGGCTCCTTTCAAGTCCCGCAAAAACTTTTCAACGTTTGAACTAGTTCTATAGCAGAAGATTAACACGGAAAGTTAACGCTTCCAATAGTTTCCAGCAACAACGAAACGGGTTTCGAGAAAGTTCTCAAAACCCGTTTTTTTATGAAATTTATTCCATCTTTTGAGGCGGTTTAAAAATCCTCCTGCATCGCTTTAAAATTACTCGCCCGTTCTGATTCCAAATCTTTGGCATTATTAATTTTGATTGCAAGATTTTTTTGGTAATCCAAAGCAAAAACTTTTCCGTATAACACATCTAGGACTAGCATAATTGATTCTTCCGTCGCAAAGTTGGTAATTTTAGAATAGAGCTTTTCCCGACTAGAAATATTTAATACCACTGTCGCATAATCCCGCAAATAATTTTGACCGCCGCTAGTTAAGCCGATAATCGGCACCCCGTTGCGCTTTAAAATTTTGACACTGCTGATGGGATCTTTTTCTGGGCTATTGCCAGAATAAGAAATGATTAAGCCGCAATCAGCAGGAGTCAGTGAGTGGGAAATCAGCCCCATTTCACTGGGGCGGGCCATAAAGGCTTTTTTTTGGATGGAAAGTAGTTTTCGGCGAAACAATTCGCCGTAATAAGAATTGGGACTCGCCCCATAAATCACTAAATTTTCGGCTTGGTTAATTAAAGCCGCCGCCGTATTTAAATCCTCTTCTTCAAAAAGGGCTACTGTTTCTTGCAGGCTTTGCATTTTTAAATTGGCAATGTTTTCAATGATTTCCAAGGTCTCAGAATTTTCGTTAAAGGGTAGATTAGGATCGACACTGTCACTGGCGCTTAATTCTAAACTGGCAACTTCATGGGTGAAGGCGTAAATAAATTCCCGCCAGCCGGAATAGCCAAAATATTTGGCAAAGCGCACCAAGGTCGGCTTAGAGGAAAAAGTTCGCTGGGCGATTTCCTGCATTGTCAGATTCGCCAGCTGGTCTTTATTTTCCAAAAGAAATTCGCCAATCGAACGGCGGGCATCGTTTTCTTTAAAGGCCGCATCTTCTATTTTTTGAAATAAATACATTTTCTCACTCCTTAAAAAAAGACTGGAGACCTAAGTTTCAGCAGCAGTAACTTTTCTCTATTGTCCATAGCCGACAAATTTTGAGACGGTAGACAAGACTTTAGTTACTGCTGTGATAAAACTTATACTCTCACAGTCCTTTTGCAGACATGCTATTAGTTAAAGCCGACGATTGAATGAGGCAGATAAGGTTCTTCTAGATAAGCGATGTCGGCTGGTGTTAATTTCATATCGACAGCCTTCACTGCGGTTTCAACATGGGATGATTTGGTAGCACCAATTACTGGGGCTGCTAAAGTTGGTTTACTAAAGAGCCAACTTAAAGAAATTTCGACACGGCTAACACCATAGCGCTCTGCTAATTCTCCAACGCGATCAATAATCAGCTGGTCTTGTTCAGCAGTTTTATCATATTTAGAACGCGCCGTATCATCTGTTTCTAAACGTTTAGAAGTCTCGTTATTATTGCGGGCCAATCTGCCGGAAGCCAGCGGACTATAAGGTGTCAGTGCAATTCCTTTTGATTCACAATAAGGAATCATCTCCCGCTCTTCTTCCCGGTAAATTAAATTCAAATGGTTTTGCATTGAAACAAATTGCGTCCAGCCATTTTTTTCAGCAACATTATTGGCAGCTTGAAATTGAAAAGCGTGCATAGCCGACGCGCCGATATAACGGGCTTTACCGGCTTTGACTACATCATGCAAGGCCTCCATTGTTTCTTCAATAGGTGTTGTATAATCCCAGCGGTGAATGATATACAAATCGACATAATCTGTTTGCAGGCGTTTTAAGCTTTGGTCAATTTGCGACATAATATGCTTGCGGGACAGCCCGCCGCCGTTTGGCCCATCAAACATTTTTTGATGAACCTTGGTGGCCAAAACAATTTTATCCCGGTCAGCGTAATCCTTTAGGGCGGCACCTAAGATTTCTTCGCTGCGGCCAATTGAATACACATTGGCCGTGTCAAAAAAGTTAATGCCTAAATCCAACGCGCCTTTGATAATCGGCCGGCTGGCATCTTCTTCCAGCACCCATTTGTGAAACCAATTGACTGGATCGCCAAAACTCATTGCTCCCAAACATATTTTTGAGACATCTAAACCAGTATTTCCTAATTTTGTATACTCCATAAGACCGCTCCTTTAAAATTATTTACCCATTAAGTTTACTGCTGGGCCTTTTTTTCGTCCAATACTTCTCTAGCAAACTTCACTATGCTTAAAAGGCATTTGACGTTTTTTGGTTCAATAGACTGCCGCATTAAAACCTGTGCATCTTCTTATTTTTTAGACCACTGTTGGCCAAAACTTGCCTGTTGCGATTCAACATGGCCCCGATGACCATGAACAGTGATTTTATCAAGAGCTGCTTCTAAAGCGCTAAATTCTTCTTCAGTTAGTGTTACATTCCAAGCCGCTAGATTTTCTAAAATGCGCTCTTGATTTTTTGAACCGGGAATCGGCACGACATTCGGATATTTGTGGAGCATCCAAGCTAATGAGATTTGCGCATTCGTCGCTTTTTTTTCTGTTGCAAAGCGCTTTAAAATTTCCAAGACCGGTTGATTGGCAGCAATATTTTCTTTAGAAAGCTGGGGCACAAATTTGCGCACATCGTCGCCTTCAAACCTGGTTTCACTGGTCACTTTTCCCGACAAAAAACCACTGGCAATCGGTGAAAATGGTACCACTGTGATCCCATTTGCTAAGCAGTAGGGAAAAATATCTATCTCAGCATCCCGCTCCAGCATTGAATACAAATTTTGAACAGCGGCCACCGGTGTGACTGCATGAGCTTTGGCTAAAGTTTCCGCTGAAACCTGTGACAGCCCCCATTCTTTGATTAAACCTTCGGCAATTAATTCCCCCATCACCACTGCGACATCCTCTAAAGCAATCGCTTCATTGATGCGGTGGAGATAGTATAAGTCGACATAGTCTGTCTGTAAATTTTTTAACGATTGTTGCAGGTGTTCCCGAATGACTTGGGATAAATTTTTTTCAGCCGTCAGCTCATTTTCGTCAATATGCAATTTAGTAGCCAGGACGACCTCGTTACGAAAATCTTTAACTGCTTTGCCTAAGAGCTGCTCATTATGACCCGCAAAAAACATTTCTTTTCCGTAAGCTTCTGCTGTGTCAAAAAAATCACAGCCAAATTCATAGGCTTTTTGAATAGCCGCAATTGCGTAATCTTCATCAGGTACTGCACCGTAGCCGTGGGAAAAGCCCATACAGCCCATGCCAATTGGCGCTACTGTTAAACTGCCGATTTTTCTTTTTTCCATTAAATAAGTCGCCTCCTAAATTTTACACTCTATTTAAGAGTACAAGTTATAAAAATATTTGTCTAATACTCTTTAAAATGTCACCTATGCTTTTCAGGCATGTAAGTAAATAGTGAGATGACGCTCAGCATTACGAATTTTTTTCTTCACATAAAGTTGAATTTATTCAGTCAAATGCTGTCAAAAAGTTCGCATACTATTTTTTTTTAAAATCAAATAAGCTTACCCTTAAAAGAATCCATGCTATCCTTAGAGTAAATCATTTAAGGAGGTCATCACATGACTAAAGTTTTATTAATTGTCAATCCAAGTTCAGGCGGTGAAAAAGCCGCAGAGTACAAAAAAATGGCGCAAGAAAGTTTGCAAAAAATGTTTACAGAGGTCGTAACTAAAGAAACGACTGGCGATGGTGATGCGACAAAATTTGCGAAAACCGCCGTCGATGAAAACGTGGATGCTGTTTTCGTTATGGGGGGCGACGGCAGTGTCAACGAAACAATCAGCGGCTTGGCGGGCGCTGAGCAGCCACCAAAATTTGGTTTTTTTCCTTTGGGCACCGTCAATGACTTAGCGCGAGCCTTAGGGATTTCGCTAGAACCGGAACAAGCGATTCAAGAGGTCGTCGATTATCAACCACGGCCATTAGATGTCGGAAAAATCAATGACAGCTATTTTATGAATTCCGTTGCATTGGGCGATATTTCTGAGGCGGTGAACAATGTCAGCGTTGAGGAAAAAACTAAATTGGGCAGCCTGGCTTATTTCGTTGCTGGTGCTAAAAGTTTTATTAAAAATGAGCCCCATGAATTCCAGATGGTCATTGACGGTCAGCAGGAAATTTTTGTCGGGAGTACCGTGATGATTGGTTTGACCAATTCGATGGGGGGCTTCGAAAATTTATTTCCTGATGCGAAAGTTGATGACGGAAAATTTCATATGATTTACTTAGAAGATCAAAATAAATTAGACATGATTCGTTCTGCTCCGCAACTGCTGATGGGCGTCACAGAAGATGGTGCCAAATTAAGTTATCGCACCTTTACCGAGGCTGAAATTTCTTTAACCGATCACCAGCAGCTACCCGTCAATGTTGATGGTGATGGTGGTTTGAAGCTGCCAATTCATTTAAAACTCCTACCGGCACACTTAGAAGTTTATTGTCCAGTAAATGATTTGTCCTAATCAGTTAACCCACTCTTTTCGCCAACTTCTGCTAGACTAAAGAAAAACAAGGAGGCGTTAACATGAACAAGAAAAGATGGCTGATTTTACTGGCAGCCGTTGTTGGGACAGAATTAGTTGGTAGCTTATCAGGACTTTTAGCCGGAGACATCCGCGGCATGTATGAATCCTTTAATCAAATTCCCCTTTCACCGCCAGGCTCACTTTTTGGCATCGTCTGGCCGATTTTATATTTTTTAATGGGGCTTTCACTATTTTTGATTATCATCACTCCGGCAAAACGCTCGACTAAGACGTTTGCCTATGGAATTTATGGCCTACAACTTTTATTAAATTTCACATGGAGCTTGGTTTTCTTCGGCGGCGATCAAATGTTTTTGGCGATTTTTAATATTCTAGCCTTGGACTTACTCGTCTTATGCCAAATTATTTATTATCGGCGGATTTCCAAGTGGGCGGCTTATTTATTAGTCCCTTATCTGGTGTGGATTTTATTTGCCACATATTTAAATATCGGCTTTGCCTTAGTCAACTAACAGATTTGTTTTTAAATTCTTTGCTAAATACTAAAAACCTATTTAAAGCCCGGTGAAAAGCCGGAACTTTAAATAGGTTTTTGGGTTAATTGACAATCACTGTTCCACTAGCACCGGCAATCGCTTCTGTCGCTTTTTCCAAAGAAGCGATAATCGCTTTGCGGCCCTTTTTTGATTCGGCAAAATTAATGGCAGCTTCCACCTTAGGCAGCATGCTACCAGGGGCAAATTGGTTTTCCGCAATATAGTGTTGTATCGTTGAGACAGGTTCCTCAATTAATGCTTTTTGATTTTCTTGGCCAAAGTTGACAAAGACATGGTCGACAGCAGTTAAGATAATGAAAATATCGGCGTCAATCAGAGCCGCCATTTTCGCTGCGGCAAAATCTTTGTCAATTACCGCCTCAACACCTTGATAGCGAGTTCCTTTATATTCAACTGGAATACCCCCACCGCCACAGGCAATCACAACTTGTCCGGCCTCTACTAAAGTTTTTAAACTAACTTTTTCATAGATATCAACCGGTTTTGGCGATGCAACGACCCGGCGCCAGCCACGACCGGCATCTTCTTTATAAACATCTTGACTTTCAGCCATTATTTTTTTGGCTTCCGCTTCTGAATAATAGCCGCCAATCGGCTTTGTAGGATTTGAAAAAGCCGGGTCATTGGGATCGACTACAACTTGTGTCAACATGGAGATGACTGGAATGTTTTGGAAGCCGCGGCTGACCAACTCCTCATCAATCGCTTGTTGCAAATGATAGCCGATGTAACCTTGGCTCATTGCTGTACATTCTGGAAAAGGCATTATTTTTTCCGGTTCAGCTGCATCGAATTTTTCAGAGCCAAACGAATTTGTCCCACCTGTGGACCATTGCCATGGGCGATGACTACCTGATGGCCGGCACTAATTAAATCGGCGATGGATTTAGCCGCCAATTCAGCCTTAGTCAATTGCTCGTTCGCTGAATTCCCTAATGCATTGCCGCCTAAAGCAATTACTACTTTTGCCATATTATTCTCTCCCTCTACCGTTTTGGTTGTTGCTGGGTAATGCAGTGAATATTACCGCCGCCATAGACCACTTCAACCGTATTGACGCCAACCACTTTTTTATCGGGGAACATTTTTTGGATTTGTTCTAAAGCCAAAGCATCATTAATATCCCCATATTGAGGAACAATCACGCCACCATTGGTAATTAAAAAATTCATATAGGAGGCAATACAAATGTCGCCATCTTCTCTCGGCATTGTCCCTTCAACATAATCGATTTTAAATTCCCCTTTAATCGTGACATTTTCAACGGGGCAAGTCAGCTTGTGGACCTTCAACTGGCGTCCTTTGGCATCGGTCATTTTACTTAAACGTTCATAGGCATCTTTAGCGGCGGCATAAAAAGGGCTGCTTTGATCTTCGGTGTAAATGCAAGCAACTTCACCGGGAGCAACAAAGCAAGCAACATCGTCGACATGTCCATTGGTTTCCTCTGGATCAATGCCGTCTTTCAACCACAAAACTTTTTCACAATTTAAATACTCACAGAGCATTTCTTCAATTTCTGCTTGAGTCATCTGGGGATTACGGCCTTCACTAAGCAGACACATCTCAGTTGTCAAAACTGTCCCCTCTCCATCAACATGGAAGGAGCCCCCTTCTAACACAAAATCTTCTGTTCGATAGGAATCCGTTTTTTCAATTTCGCAAATTTTTTGCGCTACTAAATCGTCTTGATCCCATGGAAAATACAAACCGTCAACTAAGCCGCCCCATGCGTTGAATTTCCAATCGGCAGCCCGCAGCTCACCTTGGTCATTAATTAAAAAGGTCGGTCCACAGTCTCTAATCCAAGCGTCGTTATTCGACATTTCATAAACTGTAATTTCCGGTGGCAGCTGGCGGCGGCAATTTTGAAATTGCTGCTGCGAGACCAATACATTCATCGGCGTAAACTCACTAATTGCTTTAGCCACAGCGGTAAAGGCCGCCTGGACTGGTTTACCTCCGTCCCGCCAATTATCTGGACGCTCTGGCCAAATCATCCAAACTTTTTCCTGAGCTGCAAATTCAGCCGGCATTCTAAAGCCGTCCTGTTTCGGTGTTGATGTCACAATTCTCTTTGCCATCTTGATTTTCTCCTATCTTCGTTTTCTTTATTTTTTTTACCCAAATAATTCCTTCGCCAAATAAGATAAAGACGATTGCCCCGATTGTAATCGGCAGCTGCTCATTTAATGAAGCTGCATCGAATTGTAAAGGCAGTGCTGTGAAAATAAGTGAGATAATAATCATCACCATTGGTAAAACGACTAGTAAACCTAAAAAGAATTTCCCGCCGCCAACCTTAAAAGGTCTTGGCGTATCTGGATCAATTTTTCTCAGTTTATAAAATGCTGGAAAAACTGGCACATAAGACAATAGGAACATCACCAAATTTAAAGAGAAAAATGCCCAGAATAAATCTTGATTTGGTAAAATCGGCGCAATCACCACCACGACAGAAGCGACAATACCATTCATTAAGGCTGTACCAGTTGGCATGCCATTTTTTGGACTGCGTTTTGTGAAAAATTTTGGCATATCGCCATTTTCAGCGGCATAGCAGGCTGTGTTATTGACCCCTAACGACCAAGAAATCATATTTCCAAACAACGTCAGTAAAAATAAAAAGGCCATCGCAATAATAAACCAGCCGGTAGTTGAACCGGTTAATAATTTGAAGCTATCCATCAAGCCACTGCTGGTACTAATTTGATCAGTCGGAATTGCCACACCGATCCCAAAAGCAGAAAAAATATAGATAGCAGCAATCACTAAACCAGCGGCAATAATCGATTGAGGAATTTGTTTTTTGGGATTTTCCATGTCATCGGCAAAAGTACAAATGACCTCAAAGCCCAATAAATTAAAAATAATCACAGAAATAAAGGATAAGCTGTTTAAATCAAAGCTTGGTAAAAGTGAGCTTAAAGTAAATTCATTGGCCATGCCTTTTGTCAAAGCCACGTAGACACCTAAGCCGCCGATTAAAACCGCTAGCAGCATTTTAATTACTGCTGCGCCATTTAAAATCCAGATGCTATCGCTAACCGGATAAAAACTAATCCAGACAATCACCCAGATAAAAATTAGCTCGATGATGACTGCACCGATTGTCGGAAATTCGATACCGGTAATAGTTGTCACCAACTCCGGACACATCACTGCTAAAGAAGCCAGCCACAAAGGATAATTAATCCAATAATACCAAGAAACCCGTGAACCCCAACGATGGCCAAAAGCTTTGGTAACCCAATCATAAATACCACCATCGCCAAGGTAGGTCGTGCCTAATTCAGAAGAAATCAAACCATAGGGGAGTAAGAAAGTTATCAGTAAAAAAATCCACCAGAAAAATTGCGAATTGCCGATGGCTGCTACCGGAGCTGCCGCTTCTGCTACAAAAACGACGCAGATAACCGACAAGATAGCACTCATCAAGCTAAATTTTTTCTTTTTTTCCATGCTGTTCATCCTTTCTAGCGCTGCAATTGTGGAAGCAAATTTTTTCATCTGCTTCCACAATTGCCACGAACTTTTACAGTGGTTTACCTAAGAAAATTTCTAAATCAGCTTTGGCTTCGGCTTGTTTAGCAATGTCAATCGGATGGTTAGCTGCATAATTGTCCATTAAGTACACCAGCAATCCCCGAATTGATGTCAAACGATTTTCTGCTTCATCAAAACAGATGGAATTTTTGCCATCAATGACGTCATCGGTCACCTCTTCGCCACGAGTAGCCGGCAAGCAGTGCATAAATTTCGCATTTTTTCCTGCTTTGTCCATTAATTCTTGGTTGACTTGATATTTCGGATAGAAGACATTCATCCGTTCTTCTTCTGATAACTCCGCTTCGTATAAGCCATACCAAACGTCTGTGTATACAAAATCAGCGCCGACAATTGCCTCCAAGTCACCGGTCACGACAAACGTTCCACCGGAGATTTCACAATTTTTTTGCAGCTTCGCTTGATGGTCGGCATTTAATTGGAAACCCTTTGGTCCAAATTGCACAAAATCCATGCCCATTTTGGTTGCAATCAATCCTAAAGAGAAACAAACTTGCGTCGCATCTCCAATAAAAGCGACTTTGCAGTCTTCAATTTTCTTACCTGCTGGTAAATGTTCAAACATGGTACATAGATCGCCAATTTCTTGCGTTGGATGATTGTAATCAGACATGCCGTTAATTACAGGAATCGTCGCATGAGTTGCCAAATCGTTGACACTGTGATGGCGTTCTACTCGAGCCATTAAAATATCCACTAAACGTGATAGTACTCGACTTGTATCTTCAATTGTTTCGTGCCCGCCTAATTGAATTTGTCCAGGAGCTAAATATTCGGCATGACCTCCTAATTGGGTCATGGCTGTTTCAAATGAAACCCGGGTTCTAGTAGAAGATTGTTGAAAAATCATGCCTAAAGATTTGTTTTTCAGCAGCTGCGGATAAAAACCATTTTTGATAGCCGCTTTAATCTTTAATGAAAGATGGACGATTTTCAAAATTTCCTCCTTACTGTAATCCTCTGTTGTAATAAAATCTTTTGTACTCATTTGTGTTTCCTCCTCAGATTTATCTTTCTTGCATCCTCAAGTTAGCAATTTTTTTGCAGGTTTACGATAAACTGACAGATGTAAACGCTATCAATTTCAAAAACCTAGCAAAATTACGGGTTTAAATTGAGGTATAAACCTAAGTTTTATCAAGGGTTTAGAAAAGTTTAGTTGGAAGTTTAGCTGAGATAGCAAAATAACTGAGGGGAAAAATGTTATACTGAACGTGTCAAAGAAAAAGCAGAATAAATTTTTTTGTCACTGCTAATTGAAAGGGTTTTTATGATGATGGTCGCTATTTTTATTTATAATATTTTACTCCTTCTACTCTACACTTTTAGTTTTTCGATGGTCTTTGTCAATTACCTGAAAGAGAAAAAACCGCTTCTTGTAGCTATGCTATGTTTATTGAGTTTCTTTATCCTCGATAATGTCATTATATATATGACAGAATTTTTAGCCGGTTTTGCGACCAGCTACAACTCTTTATTTATGCTCGTACCCATTATTAAAGCCCTCATTCTATTGATGAACAGCTTTTGTTGTATTTGGATTATCAATTTGATTTTGGGAGAAAAAATCAAAACCACTCAACTGGCCATTTTAATCATCATGGCAATCTGGATGCTCTCAGTGCCGATGTTAGCTGATTCAGCTTTAAAAGTCTGGCTCTTCTACCTACCAAACCAGCTCCTACTATTTTATTTAGGCGGTTATTGTCTGCTTCATTTGAAAAGCAAGCAGCTCAGTCAAACAGCAACTTTTTATTTGAAGGCGATTGCCATCTTGGCCTTAATCAGCGGCATCTGTATTTTAAGTGAAGATACGTTTGTTATCTTTAATCTTGACCAATACAGCTCCTTAACCTTAAAAATTTTCAATCGTAATTTTAGCGAAGATTTATTTTCAATCGCCAGCTGTCTTTTAATTTTACATTATAACTTGAAGGACTTTCCTTTAACGCAAACCAGCTCTCAGGCTTCTCCTGACAAACCTGATTTAGCTGATCAAAAAATTTGTCAGGCCTTTGAAAGCCATTATCAACTGACACAACGGGAAGCCGAAATCTTTCAGCGGCTATTGCAACAAGAATCAAACCAAGAGATTGCCGATAGCCTGTATCTATCCATCGGCACAGTCAAAACCCATGTCCATAATATTTTTATTAAGTTGGAGATTAATAAACGCAATCAAATAATTTCTGTCTATCAGAAGTTTATCTCTGACTTTAATGTTAAAGGAGAGTCCCAATGACCGCTTATAAAATTGCTTTTTTTGATATTGACGGCACTTTAGCTGATAATCAGCTGCCCAAAAATTTAAGTATCTATGACAGAATTCCCACTTCGGCTAAAAAAGCGTTGCTGCAATTACAAGAACAACAGATTGAAACGGTAATTGCCACTGGGCGCAGCTATTCTTTTATCAAAGAGTTAGCAGCTCGCTTAAAAATTGGCAGCATCGTCGCTTCTAATGGATCCCAAGTTACTCACCACGGACAAACTATTCAGCAGCATGCATTAACCCCGCAATTAGCTCAGCAAATTATTGAGGAATTGGAAAAGCACCAGATAGGCTATTTAATTGAAACAACCGAGGCCATTTTTTATCCGCCAGAAGCTGACTTTCGTGGCGATAGTCAGCTGAATCCACAGCCTTTGATAAGTAAGACTCATTTACCGCCAAATATTTTACAATTTATTTGTCAGCTAACTGACAATCAGCCGCTTTCCCTAACAAATCCAGCAGTAGCCGTGGAAAAAGTAGCCCCGACAATTGCTAATATCCACGCCATAAACGTTAGCAAAGCGTCCGGAATTTCAGCGCTACTTAATCAGTTAAAACTCACACCTGCCGCAGCAATAGCCTTTGGTGATGAAGAGAATGATGTAAAAATGTTTGAAGCCGTTGGTTTTCCAATCGCCATGGGCAATGCTACTGCCCAGCTTAAAGAAAAAGCCCGCTTAGTCACTGCAGATGTTGGCGATGATGGTATTTGGAAAGCTTGTCTCCAGTTAGGATTGATTCAAGAGTAACGATGAAATTTCCGTCCGAGGTTATCTTTCAATTGTTAGATTTTTCTATTTTTTTCAGCTATCATGATACATTTTTTTGAAAGCAAATTTTTGAGAAGAGATAATTACAAAGCAAATGACAAGAAATCACAGCAGGCTGCTTGATTTCTTGTCATTTTTTTGTCATAAAAGGCTGGATTTTGAAGTGCAGGAAACACTTTTAATTTGTATCGTTATACTTGAGGTGAGGAAATGAAAAAGTATAAGTTAACAAAAGTAATGACTGCTCTAGTCTTAATTGCTCCTTCAATGTTTGCTTTCGCCCTACCTGTGAAAGCCGAAGAAAATCAAGAGGAACTGTTAAAACAACCAGAAGCTGAGAGTCAAAATTTAAATTATCAATTAAATAATTATTATGATGCAAGCGGCGTTAACGGGATTGTCTTTAGTAAAAACAGCAACTTACTTTTAGGGGAAACAATCTCATTTTCCGCAACAGTCGCCGTTGACTATCAGCTAGTCAGTTTGATGATTGGAAACGTTGAAAATTATTATTATGATGCCCAAAGCAAAACTGGATCGTTTACTTTGACTGCTCAGCAACCAAACGTAACCGTTAATTTTGAAAAACTTGAAGTAACTGCGAATGAAGAGGCAACTGACATACCAGAGGAAGTTCCTGCAGAAGAAAATACGGTTGAACCAGAAACGCCAAATGAAGTACCGGCTGAAACACCTGAATCAACTATTCCTCCTGAATCAGAAGCAGCAACTGAAACACCAACAGTAGAAGAACCAGCAAAATCAGACGATGCAACAATTGGATCAAAAGAAGAGACAACAACTCCTGATGTCACTGCAGAAACCAAGCCAGCAGAAGTTCAAGCCTCTACTGAAACAAAAACAACAACAACTACTGTCAAACAAGAAGCAGCTCCCCTCTTAGATTTTGTTTCGCCAACTCAATCGCAGGCTGGGCAGCAAGCGATTATTGCAGAGGCCTTAAAGCATATTGGCGTTGCTTATGTCTGGGGTGGAAAAACTCCTCAAGGCTTTGACTGCTCGGGTTTTACCCAATATGTTTTTAATCAAGCATTATGTCTAAACATCGGCGGCTGGACTGGTGAACAACAAAATATTGGTCTGCATAAACCTGTTGCTCAAGCCCAACCGGGGGATTTACTTTTTTGGCAGGATAGTGACTCAAATTATTCCCATCACGTTGCGATTTATTTAGGAAATAATCAATACATTGCGGCCCCAACTTTTGGCCAAACTGTCAAAATTTCAACCTTCTCCGCCGGCTTTATGCCAAATTATGCAATCAGTGTTCTTGGTGGAGTTGCGGGCAATTCAGTTGATACCACTTGGTCGAGTGAGTTTACCGTGACAAAAAATCAAACTACCAGTGAATTTATTGCTGAAATTGCAGAGGACGCCCGCGAGATTGCGCAAGAAAATGATTTGTATGCCTCCGTGATGATTGCCCAAGCCATTTTAGAGAGCGGCTCAGGTAACAGTACCCTCAGTGCAGAACCGAATTTCAATTTATTTGGCATTAAAGGTCAGTATCAAGGGGCAGCTGTTGCGATGAAAACCCTCGAACAATCACTGGAAGGCCAAATCTATCAAATCACTGCCGACTTTAGACAATATCCTTCTTACAAAGAAAGTTTGCTAGACTATGCTGAGCTTTTGAAAAATGGTTTGGAAAGTGACGCTGATTTTTACCAGTCTACTTGGAAAACTACAACAAATTCCTATACCGATGCGACTGCCTTTTTACAAGGGCGGTATGCAACAGATCAAAATTACGCTTTGAAATTAAATGCGATTATTGAAGCCTACCAATTAACGGATTATGATCAGCCATTGGAAACCGAAATTGTCGAAGAAGTTGTGACACCGCAAAAAATACAACGGCAAAAAGTCAGCTTCAAAAAACTATTTAGTCAGTTTCTTGCTACTTCAAAGAAACTTATCCGCGGTCAAGAAGACCCCCAAACAATCAAACTTTCCACTAAAATTGTTCAGCTAGCTAACAATGAAACAGAAGTACACTATCAATTACCTAACGAAAACTAACAAAATACCTCGATTAAACTCTCAGCCACTCAATTAATTGCTAAATTAATTGATGCTTGGCCTGTCTGTTTAATCGAGGGTTTTATTTATGGCTTTAAAGTTTTTCCAGTCACATGTAATTGTTTTTGTGTGATTGCCAAAGTCGTTGGACGATGGGAAATCAATAAAACAGTTTTTCCGTGAATTTTCTTGGTCAAGGTGCTCAGGATACTCCGCTCATTTAGATAATCTAAATTGCTAGTCGGCTCATCTAATAAAAGTAGCGGCGCATCATAGGCCAGCATTCTGGCAATGCCGATTCTTTGCCGCTCGCCGTCAGATAAACTGCGGGCCTGTCCACCTACCACCGTCTGCAGGCCATTTGGTAGACTGTTTATCCATTCCGCAATTTCGGCCTCCTCAGCAGCTTTTAAGACAGCCGCATGTGAAATAGCGGCATTGCCTAAACGAATATTTTCCAACAAAGTCGTCTCAAAAATAAATGTCTGCTGTTCCATCAAGCCTTCTAATTGATGGAGAGCTTCTTCCGAAAGCTCGCTGAGATTATTTTGATTGATATTAATCTGGCCGCTTTCAGGATTCCAATAGCGCATCAATAACTTCACCAAGGTGCTTTTGCCGCTGCCACTTTCACCACCGATGCCCAACCATTCTCCAGCTTCTAGAGTAAAATTAATTTTTTCTAAAATCGGTTTGCCTTGCTCATAGCTAAAGGCAACATCCTGCAAACTCACTTTATCTAAAGCAAAAGTTTCATTTGTTTTTCCAAAAGTCACGGCCGGTATTTCTTGCATTAAAGCATAGATGCGGCGGCCACTGGCAAAGGTCATCAATAAATCATTTCCCAAGCCATTTAAAGCTAACACTGAACCAAAGCCGCTTAAACTCAAAATTGGTGCCACAATGATTGTTTCCATTGGCAGCTGCCAAAAAGCAGCTAAGACTAAAATAATGACAGAAGTGGCAATCAAGGTCACTTCTCCAGCTATCCGCAAGACACTCCCCTGTTGCAAACGCAGGCGGTATTGCTGATTTAAATTGGTTCCTTTTTGGTGCAATTCGAATAATTTTTCTGTCTGGAGATTGTATTGGTCAATGTCCTGTAGACTGGCAATATCCTCCATCACGGCTTGATTCAAAGCTACAAAATCCTTTTGATAATTATCGCCAATCTGTTGATGTTTTCGGTAACTGAAAAATGGCAATAGAACACCAACAATTAATTGCCCCGCCAATAAAATCAGCGCCAAACCCAAATGATAGCGAGCCAAAAAGCCAACTGTCAAAATGGTCGTGCCGCAAGCAATTAAAACGGGGGAAACAGTATGAGCAAAAAATACCTCTAGCGCTTCAACGTCCGTGGTAATGGCTGTGATTAAATCGCCACTTTTTTTACCGCCCAAGCGGGCTGGTCCTAAAAGGCGCAATTGAGCAAAAATTTTCTCCCGTATAATTGCCAGCAAGCGAAAGGCAATATTATGATTTAAATATTGTTCACAATAGCGAGCTACACCACGAATGACCCCGCAGCAAATTAGGACAATCATAATCGCTGTTAAATTGACCGTCATGCCGCTAAAAATTTGAAAGGCGGTCACCGCCGCTAATACCGGAATGATAATCACCACAATATTACTAATGATGCCTAAAGTGACTGCCCCAGCCATCAGCCAGCGGAGTGGTTTGACAAAAGCTAAAAGCCAGCGAATTAAGCTTACATTCGTCATTCTGTCACGACTCCTTCCAGCTGACGTTTTTCCTCAGCAAAATAATCTCGATAAAAAGCTGACTTCTCGGCTAATTCTTCAGCCGAACCTTGAGCAGCTAGTTCGCCATTTTCAAAAACCAAAATTTGGTCGGCATGGGCAATGTTGTATAACCGATGGGAAATAAAAATCACGATATGATCTTCGGCTAATTCTGTCAGCACCTGCAAAATAATTTCCTCACTGGCTAAGTCAATCCCCGAAGTAATTTCATCAAAAATAAACAACTCGGCTTCACTTAATAAAGCTCTAGCCAGCAATAAACGCTGACGCTGGCCACCGGATAAATTACCGCCATTTTCAGTTAGAACTTCTGCCAATTGCTGCGGCAATTGTTCTACAAAATTTCGCAACTGAACTTTTTCTAAGACCCTCCATAACTCAGCCTCCGTGGCAGTCGGCTTAGCCAGCAATAAATTTTCTTTTAAGCTGATGGGATAGAGATAGCCGTGATTATTAACCAGTTTGCCCCGCTGATTAATTTCAGCCCGTGATAAATCATTTAAAGACTGCTGATTCCATAAAATCTCCCCTTGATAATCCACCAGTTGATGGGTCAGCAACTGGACAAAGGTGCTCTTACCGGAACCTGATTTACCGACAATACCGGTGAACTGACCTTTCTTAAAGGTCACCTGCAGATTTTTCAAAACGCTCCCTTGATTTTGATAACCAAAGCTAAGATTTTTCACAGTAATACTGGTTAACTCTTCTGCTAATTGTTCACTACCGTAAGCTATTTCCAGTCGCTCTAAATAATCGAATAAATTTTTGCAGGCACTGATGCCATTCATCGCCACATGAAAGAGTGAACCTAGCTGCCGCATTGGTAAAAAGAATTCCGCACTCAATAAAATAAACATCAGTAAACCTACCAATGTGAGTTGTTCGCCTTGATAAGCGATTAGCGCTAACCCGATTCCCAAAGCAGCTCCACTGTATGAAACAATATCCATAATCGTAATTGAATTTAATTGCATCGACAAAAGACTCATGGTCACTCTGCGGAATTTTTCAGCATCGGCTGCCATCTCTTGCTGTTTAGCTTGGTCACGATTAAACGCCTTCAAAACACTTAGCCCCTGCAGATTTTCGTGGAATTTAACTCCTAGATTGGTATAATTTTGCCAATAGCCCGCTAAAATTCTTTTTGCCAGCTTCATCACCGCCATAATAACAATCGGAATAATTGGCAAACAAATTAATAAAATCAAAGCCGGCTGCCAAGCAAATTGCGCCAGCACAATAAAAATAACTAAAGAAGCGGCCAAACAATAAAAGAGCTGCGGCAAAAAGCGCGCATAATAAATTTCTAACTGTTCGATACCATCAACTGAGTATTGACTCAAGCGGGTAGCTGAAATTTGCGCTTGGCTGTTGCCTAAACGAAAAGCTTTGGCCATCACCTGTTCTCTTAATTGCAGGCGCAAATTAGCGGAGGCCGCATAAGTCGCATGATCAGTCAGCTGACTCAAGCAAATTTTACCAAATAAAACCACCAGTCCGCCGCCCAAAAGCACAGCTGGATTGATGGTACCTTTTTTAATATAAGCATCAATTGTTTCTGCGATTAAAAACCACAGCAAAATCGAGAATAAAAGGTTGATTAGTTTATAAAATACTAATAAAAGCAGCGGCTTTTTCGCCGTCAACTGAAACAGTCGTTTATCGATCATAAGGCTTTTGCACCTCAGCAACTTTCCTATTTTTAGTTTTGCGTCCCTTGATATACCAAGACAAAGCAATCACATGGACGACATAAACAATCGCCATTGTGACCCGCATCACGAGATTATCGACTAAAATCGCCGGAATCAAAAAGACCAGCCCAATCACAAAAAACATGCGAATTAAACTTTTTGTTGAAATGTTTTTTTTGACAAGCGTCTCTACCACATAATTTTGATATGCATCTGAAGAGACAAGTTTGCCATATAATTTATCTGAACTTCTCACCCAGAAAAAGGCGGTCAGCAGATAAAAAACGGCCGTTGGTAAAAATGGTAAAAAAATACCTAACGTGCCTAAACCAAACATCAAGCCACCTAAAATAATAAACAGGATTTTTTTCAACAACCACACCTCACTCGCTTTATTCGTTAAGTATATCACAACCAAAGAGAGTTGAGAATGGTTATCAGTTAATAAAAAAGTTCAGCCCAAAAATAAATTCTGGACTGAACTTTTTTACATTTGTGGAATTAATTGGCCGTCTTCCATTTTTAAAACGCGATCAGACCATTCCACCATTCTTTGATCATGGGTCACCATCACCGTTGCTTTTTCCTTGGCATGGGCTTCTTTGACTAAAAGCTTAACCACATCATAAGCGTGTTCTGTGTCGAGGCTGGCAGTCGGTTCATCTGCTAAAATTAAATCTGGGTCATTGAAAAGCGCTCGGCCGATAGCCACCCGTTGTCTTTCACCACCGGATAAATCTTTCGGATATTTATCTTTTAAGTCGTAGATATCGAGAGACTCTAATAAATCTTTGGCAAAGTCAGCCTTTGCTTGGTGTTCAATCTTTTCAACAAATTGAAATTGTTCTGCCACCGTTAAAAAAGGAATTAAATTAGCTGATTGTAAAATAAAGCCGATTTCTTTAAAGCGCAGGGCTGCCCTTTTTTTCTCCTTTAAATGCGTAAAGTCATTGCCGGAAATTTTAATCGTGCCTGAGGTTGGATTTTGCAAGCCACCGGCGATGGTCAAAAAGGTACTTTTACCTGAACCTGAAGGGCCGATAATACTGACAAACTCCCCTTTTTCAACTTTAAAATCAATTCCTTTGAGGGCTTCGACCGCTGTGTGGCCGCTACCGAAGGATTTTTTGATATTTTCCATTTCTAAAATTGCCATGATTATTCTCCTCCAATCGCTGTAATCGGGTCAACCTTGGTGACGGTTCTAATTGAAAAGACGCCGCCCAAGACTGCTACGACAATTAAAATTCCGCCAAAGCCTAACCATTTGATTAAATCAACGGCAAATGGCATCGCTGCTGGTAAGATGAAGCTCGTACCATAGGACAACGCAAAGGCAATAATAACGCCGAACAAGCCGACAAAGAAGGCTTGCGCGATAATTGAGCGCACAATATATTTTGTTGCCACTCCTTGGGCCTTCATTACTCCAAAGAGACTAGTTTTTTGCAACGTCATCACATACATGAAGATGCCGACAATTGCTGCAACCACTACAAACAAGAAAGCAATCATGGAATTCAAGGTTAAACTTTCAGCGCTGTAACCGGGAATATTTTCAATGAAAGTCGCTTCATCAATTGCTTCGATTTTAGTATCGCCATCAGCATTTGTCACCGCAACATTGTTGTCATTTTGCACCACAATCAAGTTGACGGGAATATTTTCAGCACCGCCGAAATCTTGATCGCCGTATTTGATTTTGGCTTCGGTTGCTATGGAAGTGTAAATGATTGGTGCAACATTATAAGAAGAACTTGGAATGATGCCGACAATTGTCAACCTATCGTCATTGCCGATACTGACAGTGTCACCCACTTGATAGCCTTCTTGATCGGCTAAGTTTTGGGAAATCACAATTTCATCATCAGCTGTATACGTTGTGCCACTGGTTACCTCAGGGACAACAAAACTCGTATGAGCTGCGCCAAAAACGGTGATATTGGTTTTATCATCGGAGTCGGCATTTTCACTGATGGAACCAGAAAAAATGCTGACAGCCGCTTTATTGGCATCACTTGTGCTGACCCGGTCAATGTCGCCGGCAGTCAGTTGGGAAGCCGTAGCAACTTTATTGGCATCCTCTGATAAAACAATTTCTGATGCCTGCCAATCTGTCACAACTTTTGTATGGCCGCTGGCAAGTCCATCGGCTAAGCCAGAGAGCATGAAAACCACATAGCCGACTAAGACCATGATGCCGATAATTAAACTGTAGCGGAGTTTTGCATATTTCATTTCTTTTATTGCTAAGAACATCTCAATCACCTCTTAATTTATTTCGTAGGTTAGCATACCACCGCTAAACTAGTTTTGATATTTTTTGAAACCGGAATGAACACTTTTCTGAAAAGTGTTTTCTTGCTGATAAAATCAAGGGTTTTTTCTTTATTATTTGAAAATTGTTTTTCCTTATAGAAAAATGAAAGGCTTTTTTTGTAGCGTATCCAAAAAATATTTTTAAAAAAATTTTGGCTAAAGCTTCGTTTTAGGTTATGATGAAAAAAACTTCCAAGGAGCAGGCAATGAAGCTACGAGAAATTCAACCAGCAGATAATTTACACATTAAAAACTTGATTCAACATTCATTAAAACAGCGGCAGATGGACTTGCCGGGAACCGCTTATTTCGATCCTTATTTGGCTCAACTTTATGAATTTTATCAACAAGAAGCCTTTGGTACTTACTGGGTGATTCCTTATCAAAAAGAAATTATCGCCGGTGTCGGTATCGGCAGTTTTCCTTATCCAAATACTTGTGAGTTACAAAAACTTTATGTTCGAGATGATTTTCAAGGTCAAGGCCTAGCTAAATTATTAATGAACACCGCTTTGACTTTTGCCCGCCAGCATTATACTGAGTGCTATTTAGAGACCCATTCAAAGCTGACTGAGGCTTGTCAATTATATGAAGCATTTGGCTTTAAAAGGTTATCTGCGCCATTGATTGAAACCGAGCACACTAGGATGAATCGCTGGTACTTGAAGAAACTTGGCTAAAAATTAAGAGATTTTAAATTTGCCAGCTCGATTATTACCCCTTCGTGGGAACTTATGCTATAATAACAATTGGAATTTCGTTATCAATACATCGTTGCCTTTCCTAAGACAATTGAAAGGAGAATGACTATGACATTCGATAACAAAAATTTTCAATACCGAGTAACTTTGGATACTAAATTAAATTTGTTTGTTGTCTTCAACAAAGTAAATCCTAATCAAGTAGCCACCGGTACGACGATTGAAAAAGCTGTACAAGAATTGAAAAAATCTATCTAAGGAGTGTCCACTCACGTGAAGAACTATTCTTCGTACCATTTATAAAAGCATCTGCCAATCCTCATGGTGGATGCTTTTTTTGTTGGCTTCTTTCGATTTTGTGGGAACTGCTTTTAAGTCCGTCTCTCAGACTTGAGACGGATATTTATTAAGTTCCCTTAAGATTTCGACGGCTTGACCTCAAGATATGCTATAGTTTTATTACACTAAAATATTTTTATGCGACAATTTAATTTATTTTGAAGAAATTTATTCTCACTGGCGTAGCTTGAGAGCTGCAAGGATGACATAGAGGTAGGGATGTCATTGTTTAAATGAGAAATAGTTAACTGATAGTAATAGTTTTACCTGTAAGCTTTAAATTATGAATATTCTTTAGTTAGATAGCCACCTCAAACTTGAGGTGGCTATCGTTCATTTTAGAGAAATACAGTGATGATGCTGCCGCCGACAATCAAAGCTAAGCCGGCTAAAGTCAGACACAATTCTTTAGGCGTTTTCTTTTCCTTTAGAAAAACAATACTTCCCAAAGTTGCGACAATAACATTTAACTGCGTGATAATATAAGAAGTAGCGACGCCATTTTCTTCTGCAGAAAAAATGTAGGCTAAAGCACCGATACTAAAAATCATCCCGACAATACTAGTTTGCCAACTTTTTTTCTCGGTAAAGGCTTTTGGTTCTTTAATCAGCGTATAAACAACAGCGCCGGCAAAAATTCCTAACATTTGCGGAAAGAAAATGGACAAGCCAGAAGCATCAATTGCTTTGGGAATGACACTATAAATCCAATAACCAAAGCTGGTCAAAGCCAAAATACTAATCCCCTGTTTTAACTGATTGTTGCCGCCTTTACTTTCACTAAAGGAGGTCATGCTGGCACCGATAATTAGTAAAACAATCGCAACCGCTCCAAAAATTTTATTGGTAACTCCTGGCCATTCACCAAAGGCCAGTACGCTAATTATCGAAGTCCCGACCAATTGCAAGCCCGTGGTAATCGGCATCGTTTTGCTGACGCCCATAATTTCTAACGAGCGGTATTGCCCCGATTGTCCTAAAATCCAAAAGGCGCCTGAGGCCATGCTGACTAAAAAAATCGGCCAAGAAATCGCTGCCGGTGAAAAAAATAATTTAATTAACAGACCAACGATTAATGCGCCAATTCCTGTTCCTAAAACTTCATTACTAGTTTTCCCGCCTAATTTTCCTAAGATTAACGGCTGTAAGCCCCAACCTAAAGCGGGAATTAATGCAATTAAAATTCCCATGAGTTCTCATCCTTTTTTTGTTTTAGCCTCGTCCGCCTTGAAATGAAGGATATAAAGTCATCCCGCCATCCACAAACAAGGTAATGCCCGTCACATAGCTAGACTCATCTGATGCCAGCCAAGCGACCGCTGCCGCCACCTCTTCCGGTTTCCCAATCCGGGCCATCGGAATCATACTGGTGGTCGTTGCTAATTTTTCGGGATCCGCGAACTTTTCAGCATTAATTGGTGTGTTAATAGCTCCCGGTCCAATGCTGTTAACGCGAATTTTTTTAGCAGCATATTCCATTGCAATCGTTTCGGTGAACAATTTGACACCGCCTTTAGATGCAGCATAATGAGCGAAGGTCGGCCAAGGAATTTGTTCGTGCACTGAAGACGTATTGATGATATTGCCTTTTTTATCTTGACTCAAAAAATAATTAAGAGCTGTCTTAGCGCCGAGAAAAACGCCAGTCAGATTTGTGCTGACAACTTTTTCCCATTCAGGTAAAGGTAGTTCATGGGTATTGTATTGATTTTCCAGACCAGCATTATTAACCCAAATATCCAAATCCCCAAAGGCCTTTAGTGTTTCAGCTAATAATTTTTGATTACCCTCTTCTGTGGCAACATCTGCTTGTATGGCAATGCCTTGTCCGCCAGCTTTTTCAATGATTGCGACGGCTTCTTTTGCCCCCGCTTCATCAGAATGATAATTGACGGCCACTTTCATTTTTTCTTTACCAAATCGTTCGGCAATGGCGGTGCCGATTCCCTTTGACCCGCCGGTGATAATCGCAACTTTATTAACTAATTCTGAATACATCTAACCACTTCTTTCCATTTTTAAAAATAATGACTTCTTTATAAAACAGCCATATAAGCTGTATTAAATTATTCTATGTCCTTCAAAAAAATGCAAAAAAACAGCTTAAACAAAGTTGCTTAAGCTGTTAATGCTTGCGTTTATTTTTTATTTACTAAAAGAAATTCTCTGGTGCCTTCCTCAAAGCGCTCCAAGCCGTCTTGTAAACGGCTGACAGGACAAGCATAATTCCAGCGGACAAATTGCTGACCGTTGCCGCCAAAAATATCCCCTTCCGATAAGATTAAACCGGTTGTCCTTCTTAAAAACTGACAAAAATCAGCCGTATCCTTCGTCAATGCGGAACAATCCAACCAAGCCAGATAAGTCGCTTGGCTTTCAATCAGGCGAATTTCAGGAAAACGCTTTTTAAAAAACGCCGTCAAAATCTTTCGATTCTGACTTAAATATGAATTTAGCGCCTCTAACCAAGGACGACCGTCAGTAAAAGCTGCGATTGCCGCTTGAATGGCAAAGGTATTCGGTTCCGCCACTTCATCTGTATTAATCCCCCGATTTACTTTTTCAAAAAGCGCTGGATTTTCCACGTAAATTGCCGAAGTTTGCAGTCCGGCTAAATTGAAGGCTTTCGTCGGTGCCAAACAAACTATCAGTTGTTGCGAAATCGCCGGAGAAATATCAATAAAAGAACGGTATTGATACCCTTCATGGGTCAAATCACAATGAATTTCATCACTTAGCAATAGCACCTGATGTTTCACGCAGAGGGCGCCGATTTTTTCCAAATCGGCCTGCGACCAAACTTTGCCAATCGGATTATGGGGATTACAAAAAATAAAAAGCGTGGTCTCCTTTAAAGCCAGTTTTCTTTCTAGGTCTTCAAAGTCAATCTGATAATTTCCTTCGTGATAACTCATCGGTGAAGCTAAGACCTGCCGTTGATTATTTAAAATCGAATTGAAAAAAATATTATAGACGGGCGTCAAAATAACGACATTATCATGAACCTTGGTCACCTTCCGGACAATCGAGGAAATCGCCGGCACGACGCCCGTACAAAACATCAGACCTGATTTTTGGATACTCACCTGATGATAGTCTTGCCACCAATTGATAAAGCTTGCGAAAAATTCTTCGGGGACTGTATTATAGCCAAAAGCATTTTCCTCAAGACGTGATCTTAGGGCCTCAGTAATGGCTGGAGCGGTCGCAAAATCCATATCCGCCACCCACATCGGCAGCTCATTTTCCTTTATATCCCACTTGTAAGAATTATTTTGGCGGCGATCTATGAGCTGATCAAAATCATAGCTCATAGGGCCACCTGATTTTCATTACCTAATGATAATTCCGTTTGACTAAAGTCGATGGCATTATCATCAAAAATAATTTCTTCAATGGCTGTGGCCTGAATTTTTCCGGCAAGCGGATTTTTAATACTTTCAATCACTGAATCCGTCGAAACTTGAACTGTTGAATATTCAAAGGCTAAATCGGTGTTGACAATTTTGCAGTCAATCATTTCCAGATTTTCCATGTAACACATCCCTTGATTGCTCTCCACCAAACAGTTAATTAATTTAATATTTTGGGAGTTCCAGCCGAGGTATTCACCGATGATGACCGAATCTCTTACCACGACATTTTCGCAATTCCAAAATGCATCTTTACTGAGGATGCGGGCATTGCTGATTTCGATATTTTTAGCACCATCAAAAGCGTAGTTACCAGAAATAGTAAACTGATTCGCTTTAATATCTTGGCTATTCATAGCAAAATAGTCGCCAGTTGCTTGAACATTATTTAAGGTAATCTGCTGACAATTCCAAAATGTTTCCTCCGCATTTGGCAACTGGACATCCTCCAAATGAATATTGGAGGCTCTGCGGAAAGTTTTAGGCGCTTGAATCAGACTATGTTTGATTTCAAGATGATGACTGTACCAGATACCAGAGCGAGCCGTCTCAGTTAAAGTGATATTTTCCGCTTCTAGAAAGTTGCTATACCATAGAGGATACTTCCAGCGAAAAATATCATTGACCAATTCCAAATTGCTGCTTTCTTTTAATGGTGATTCGCCATCTAGAAAAACTGAATCTTCAATTCTCAAATTTTGTGCTTTAAATAAAGCTCGTTCGCCGCTTAAGACGGCTTGTTTAATTGTTTTCATATTTAATCCCTCTTTTATAAATTTCTATAGCTTAAGCCTACTCCTTAAAGCTGACTTTAAGTCAAGGGGAATTTTTAAAAAAAATCAATTATGTTTTAAGCTATTCGAAAAAGCAGATATATCTTGAAGAATTTCCTCAATTAAACTAAGTGGTTAATTAAACTAAGTAGCTAAATTTAAACATTATGAAGAAAGCTTCTTTGTGATTGCCACTTTCCTGATTGCCACTTTCACAACTGCTTAATAAACTTTACATCCCAATAGACGATGGCTTCTTCATACGTTGCCAAAGTCTGCAGCTTTAAAAGGCTGCCTTTAATGCGGCCGATTTTGATGCGGGGCACACCTAACGTCAGCTCCTCATCTGCCAGTGCAATGCCAATGCATTGGCTATTGGGAAAATAACTAACATCCCCCACAGAAGAATATTCTTTGACAGCTCCAGTTAAATTCATGCAGACTGGATCGGAGAAATAATAGTTTTCCAGCTTATTTTTTTCAAAATAGATTGGTGTCTGCAAACTGCAGCCCTTGACCTTCAAAAGAATCTCTGACTCGATTGCGATTTCAGATAGCGTATCTCCCATCTGAATCATCAGCTTGGATTCTTTAACTTGCCATTTATAAATCATCTTGCTTCCCTCATTTAATTGAACCTTTGCGTATTATTTCCCTCAGTGTAAGGCCTGAAGTGGACTTTAAGTCAAGCAGAAGTTCTTTTCCATGGCAAATTTTTTTGAGATTAACTAATAAACCTCAAGATTCAATTATTTTTTGAATTTGAGCGATTTTCAGTTTAAATCCGCCAATATTTCTGACCGTCTTTTGTTCGACCTAAAAAGCCGTACTGAATCAGGTAACGGCGGACACTGACAAAGTCCGCAAACATCTGTTGGATAATTTGATTGACTTGGGCCTCGGTATACGTTTTTTCTTCGTTAAACTCGCCAATTAGTTTTTGCAAAAGAATAATCTTACTTTTTTCTTTACTGGGAATAGTTTCCGCCCACCCCTTTTCATCTAAAAAGTTTTGCAAGACCTTCTGCCGCTCTTTTTCAGAAATATTGAACCGATCATCATAATTGGCAATACTGATTTCTTCTGCCTGCATTTTTTTGTTGCTCCTTTCTAATTGCGCCATAACCGCCAAAAAGTATTGGGCCTGACGTTTTTTCTCCTTTAGTTTGAAACGATGATTGCGAATAGTTGAGGTACTGACCGCTAATTGCTGGGCAATTTCCTCATCCGTTAAGTCGACAGCAAACAAACTTAAAATATTTTTTTGGGTCGCTGAAATTCCCGTGGCCTCTTGGGGCAGATTTAAAACAGCCTTGAGGACTCCTCCATGAACCTTTGAAATGTGCTGTTGCATTTGGTAGCGGCTCGTGAAAAAACGACCATCCTCAGCAAAAATTTCTTCTTTTAAATAGCTCGCACCGCAAAATAAACACACCAACTCGGCCGCTTCTTCAAAATAGCCGGCCTCAATAATTTCCGAAGTCAATTGTTGCATACAAAAACCTCCTTTGTTGGTAATTATACAATCAAACTGAAATTTTATCTACAAATAAATAAACAAAAGCAAAACAAAAAGACTGCCGCAGCAATCTTTTATTTTCCTTGGACAACTTTATGAACTTGATAAACTGCGCCAATCAAGCCAGCATTGTTTTTTAATTTGGCCGGCAGGACCTCAGCAAAGGTTTTATCCATCAGAAATTTAATACTTTGATGATTGGTTTCTAGGTCAGTTAAAGAACTCCTCAGATTTTCCATAAATTGTTGGTTCTCACTGATACCGCCACCAATTAAAACTACTTCAGGGTCAAAACAAGAAATTAAATTAAGCAGACCAACACCTAGATTATGATAAAAATTAGCCATCACTTTGACCGCATTGGCATCCTTTGCTTCCGCCAGCTCCATAATTTTTTCTGAGCTGAAAATCGGTTCAGCATCCGGTTGCAATTTATTATATTGATTACAAATACCACCGATAACGGAAGCTGTTTGATTCAGGGAAGCCGCCTCAACATCATTGGCATCTACTACATCTTTAGTAACCATAAAACCAAACTCGCCAGCCATACCATGGGCGCCCCGATAAATTTGATCATTGATAATAATGCCGCCTCCCATGCCAGTGCCTATCACAACGCAAAGGTAATTCATTTTGCCCTGGGCATTGCCTACCCATTGCTCGGCAATTGCCGCTGCATTGGCATCATTCTCAACAAAAATCGGCAGCTGAACTCTTTTTTCAATCAATTCCTTTAAATTCACGCCATACAATTCACGAATCGCTCCGCCGGTAGTCATAAAGCCATCACTTTGAATAATTCCTGGAGCGCTAATTCCAACGCCTTCAACTTGCTCTTCCTTTTGAAACTCTGTAATGATGGCAGTCAAATCATTTAATAGTCCTTCAAGAGAGTGATCTGTCTTAATTTTTCCGCTTTGACTCACCTGACCCGCTACATTGACTAAACCATATTTAATACTTGTGCCGCCAATATCAATTCCTACATACATTTACCCATCTCCATTTCAATTTTATCGGTAACCTGTACCTTTTTGTATTTTCAGAGAAAAATATAAATGTCCATCTTTAACTAGCTTTTGATTACAAAAAATTTCTGATAATTTATTTCTTTGTGTGAAACTAGTCGAATAGTTCTATACTGAATCAAACTCTCTGAAAAACTAAATAGAATAACCAAAGCTTTTCTCTGATAGTCTCTTAAAAGGAGCAGTCCTTTTTTCTAAAAATTTTAATTGCTCATTTCATTATAATATAACTTAAAGGGTTTACAGCATTTTTCTTTAAAGGACACAAAATTTTTTTTGCTCTATTTCCCCCAAAGATTCCTCGCACTTTCTCAGACAAGTTGCAAAATAATTCCCATCGAATTGCCAATCGCTTATACTATAAAAAAAGACTTGGAGGTTATTATGGCTACTCCCAAAATTTATCAGATGAGCTTTGCTAGCGTCTATCCTTTATATGTTAAAAAAGTTGAAAGAAAAGAGCGGACGGTTGCTGAACTGCAGGAAATTCTCCAGTGGTTGACTGGTTACACCCCTGAGCAACTACAAGAGCAGATTCAACGGGAAACAACCTTTACTGAATTTTTCGCTGAAGCACCAGAACTCAACCCAGATCGTCGTTTAATCAAAGGCGTGATTTGCGGTGTGCGGGTGGAGGACATTCAAGAACCACTAATGCAGGAAATCCGCTATTTGGACAAACTGGTTGATGAATTAGCCAAGGGTAAAAAAATGGAAAAAATTCTCCGCTAGGCCAAGCAAAACTCCCTAATCAATCTCATTATTCTGAGATTGACTAGGGAGTTTTTTTAGATAAAATCTTTACACTTGCTCTAAGTCTAGATAATCCAGCGGCTGACCAAATAGAAAGCCCTGTTGATAAACAATTCCATTTTCCAGTAAAAAGTCGAAGGTCTGGCGATTGTCAATGCCTTCGACAATCAGGCGCAACTGATGCTTGACGGCAATTTTTTGCCACGTTTGGGTGATCCAAAAAATTTCAGCAAAGCTCAATTCTTTAAAGGAGAGCAAAGATAACTTGATTGTATCAATGTCCCCTAAGCATTGTGAGACTAGCTCAAAATCATTTAAGCCGCTGCTGACATCATCAAAGGCAATTTGAAAGCCTAAGCCCTTAATCTTTTTGACCGTCTGCACGAGTTTTTTTATTTCTAGCTCCATGTCCGCCACATTTTGATAATAATGCTCCGTCACTTCAACTGTCACGTTAGCCACTGAAAACTTGCCAGCCAGTTTCTCCAACATTTCTAAAGTCTCAGGATAACGTAGCTGCTGCGGGTCGAGATTGAACCCGAAGGCAAAGGTTTTTTCCTCTAAAACCTGACTGATTTTGCTAAAATACCAGTCCATCAGCTGACGGTTATGCTCTTGCGTGGCAATCATCGCTTGAAAAACTTGGAAGGGAAATCCGGGATGGCTTTTACTGCGGAGCAAGAGTTCATATTTTAATACCTGCGGCTGACCTTCTTTATTCACTTGAAAAATCGGCTGAAACACAAAATAAAAATCAGCGAGTTCCTCTTCTAAATGCAATGCCATTTGCTTTCCCCCTATTTCTAAATATCTTTTGCTGCGTTTAACTAGCGCTCGTTTGACCAAATGTTTCTTCAATATTGTAAACCCCCGGCTCTAATGTGAAGCCGTACAGTTTTTCGGTCATGCGTCAAAGGTATAGTGATCTTCTAAAATTACCAATTGATCATATTGGTTTAATAAATCGATAAAGGCTTGATCATCCAGCACAAAATTTTCTTGTCCGGTGACGTTAGCGGAAAATAAATAATAAGAGCCGACATAGCCGACTAGATAGCTATCCACATCTGTTTGATCGGTGGAAACGACTAGATATTTTTGCTGATTCAACGTCATTTGATTGCCGGTTACTTCTTGATATTGCGCTGGGATTGAATCTTCAAAGGTGGCATTGTTGTACATCATGCCATTATTTTCCGATAAAATCATTAAGGTCGCAAAGAATAACAAACCCAAAGTAAAATACTGGTACCATTTTTTCGTTTTCAAAGATTTGAAACTTCTAAAGCTGCGAACAGCAATATTTTGCTCGAAAAATGAATAATCAATTTCTCTGGCTAAAACAAACATCACCAAGCCTAACGCAAAAATAACAATACTGGAAGCATAACGCTCAAAGCCTGCCAAGGTCAGGGCTTCGTCTGTGGGCATTGAAAAAAGAAACATGGCGTAAATTCCAAGATAATAGCTGACAACAATCACATTCATAATCCCCCAATAACGCAGCAGACTATTTTTACGATGCAAACGAAAACGAATTACTAAAAAAGCTCCGAGAATCAATAAGTTTGCCAACAAAATCCCCTGCGTAGAAGGTGTACTTAAACTTGCAATAGTTTTCAAAAAGACCGAACCAATTTGGCTGATGGTCTGGCTGCCCTTTTCGCTAAAAATTTCTTGATACGAACTTAAGCTAACCTCGTGTTTAGATTCAGTAAAGGTCGCCGCTACATGACGGCTCCACACTAAGTAAGGTGCAATTGCCGCAAGCATCGTCAGCAGACTGACACCAACCAGCTGAAATTTATTTTTTCTAAATTTCCACAGTAAGACGACTCGTGAAAGATAATAAATCAACAGAATCGCTACAAAAAATAGCGCACTATTTTTTACGATACTCAAGGCTCCGACGATTAAAATCGTGTAGCTGGTCATCTGCATCAGCTGCCGCTGCATTTTATAAATGCCGGCAATCCCGGCTAAAGTCAGTAACGGCAAGAGAAAATCCACCAATAAATTATTCATGCGAATCGCAATATTGAAATAATTAAAAACAGCGATAAAACTGAACATCATGGTGATAATCAACGTCCGGCTTTCATCTCTAACAATGGCAAAAAAGGCATAAAAGCAGCTGAAGATTAAAATAAATTGCGTCAGTAGCATGACATTATCACCAAAGCCGGCAATCAGTGTGCCAAAATAAACAAACAGAGAACTGCCCATCGGATAAGAAGTAAAGCTGATAATCGTGTCCGCCGCTGTCGGCAGGCGGCCTTCCGCATATAAAAATTTGACGATTGTCGCCCAATGGGAAAAATTATCATAGTGAACCAGATGGCTTTGCAATAAGGTATAAGCAAATAATAAAAAGTAAAAAACTAACCAAATTCTTAAAGTATCTAAAGGTGGTAGATGCAAACTTTTCTTGCGCCAGCCTTGAAAAAGATAAACGGCGGCCCGCAAAATTCCAGCGGCAAATAACAGATAGCCGGCAATTGCTAACAGACTCAGATAAGCAGCCAAATATAAGACCCAAATAATTGCCGCAATCCCAGCTAGCCAGCTAACTTTGGCGTTAAATTTTAAGTCTTCTCGAAAAAAGACCGCCCAGCCATAAAGGGCAACTATTAATAGACTAATACGCAAAACTGTTAGTATCACTTTCGTCACCCTTTTCTACCCACTTGTGGATTAATTTTTTAAACGACGCTGTTTGAATGATGTCATTGAGATTAGCCACTCGATAGCGGTAATCCCCTTTGTCTGTCTGCCCTAAAAATTCTAAATCAAAGGACACTTCATCAATCTGCAATTGAATGTTTTGCAGTTCCTTCAAATTTTCAGCCGCCGCAAAACTGACTGTCTGGTAATCAAAATCCCGTAAAAGCACATCAAAATTGGTCAGCTGTATCACTTGATTTAAAGGAATCGTCGGCTGGGCACTAGCAGCTGGTCTTTTTTTGCCAAAGTGTTGCAGCCGTTCTTTTAGGTTGGCGAAAAACAAATCAAAGGGCGTTACCCAAGGATCACGAAATTGCGGCAAGCTGCGATTAAATCCATCATAAATAATTTGCAGATAGACCAGATAAACAGCCTCTGTCATCTCTGACAAAGCGACACCATAAACCCAATCCTCTTCTTCTCGGTAGACCCGAACTATTTTTCCAGTCAGCTCCGTTTGATAATCGCCTTTTTTTATCGAAAAATTAAGCAGTGCATCTTCTGGAAAATAAAGAGGTATCGTGCTGACAAAGGACAAACCATCCTCAGAAATATTTTTAGTCTTCAAGTCATAGGACTGATCTTGGCAGCTGACAGTCACCTGATTTTCAGCTAGGAAGCGTTCATTTTTGCGATAAATCGGCCGTCCTAAATAAAACAAAACTGAAAATGTTAAGTTAAACAAATGAGTCAGCAGCCAAAACGTAATCACAGCTCCGTAGAAAATTTCAGAACCGTATTTGCCATAGTTAAAACTGACCAATCCCACTACTGTCAGCACCCACAAAATTAAATGAGGCAACACATAAAGATAATCTCGCTTTGATTGCTTGGCATTTTTATTAGTCACTTTAAATTTTGTTTCCTTGATGCCGATGGTTTGTAAAAAAATCGGCAAAATCAGAAAGGGCGCAAAAATCGTTTCCTGAACTTCCCCCCAACGTTGGGTGCGGATGTCGCTGGATAAATCCTGCATCGCCAAATGTAAAAAGTAATAGCTAGGCAGCCAAAAAAGCAAGAGATTCCAAAAGTTTGTGTCCACTACCATCACACCGAAAACGGTAAAGAGAATCGGCGCTAAAATATAGAGTAAGCGGCGGAAAAAAGACCACCAGTACAAGAAGCCATTTAGATAAACTAATTTTTGCTGCAGCGTCAAATTTTTATTAGTTAAAATATGCAGATTGCGCACACTTTGGACGACGCCGCGGCCCCAACGAATTCGCTGTTTTAAAACGCTAGGAATATCCGTCGGTGTCAAGCCGCTAGCCATCGGTTCCAAGGTAGAAATATTTTTATAGCCCTTTGTATTAATCAATGCGCCCAATTCAAAATCCTCGGTAATCGTATCAGTTGGAAAGCCCCCCACCGCTTCAATCGCTTCTCTGGCAATCACCGTGTTTGAGCCAGTGTAAATCGCCGCATCATGAGCATTATTTAAGATGTTGACTTCTCTAGAAAAGAAATCCTGCTCATTAGGAATCGAAGCCTCGGAAAATAAATTAAACTGAAATAAATCAGCGTTGTAAAAACTTTGCGGCGTCTGGACGAGCCCGATTGGTTTGATTCGGTCGTCTTCGGCCCGCTCTTTGGCATTTCCAACAAAGTAAGGCACTGTCTCCATTAAAAAATCTGAATAGGGAATCATATCTGCGTCGAAGGTGGCGACTAAAGGCGATGTTGTATGGGCCAAAGCATTGTTGAGATTACCGGATTTAGCATGTTGGTTATTTTCTAAACCTAAATAGCCAACAGCAAATTTTTCCGCCAACTCCTTGACCTCAGGGCGATTGGTATCGTCTGAAAAATAAATATGGACTTTACTTTTATCCGGATAATGCATGTTGACTGCGGCATTGACCGTTTTTAAAAGTAACGGTACCTCTTCATTATGAGTGGCAATCAAAACATCGACATGGGGATACTCTGTAGCCGCAATCTCCGGCTTTTCAATTTGCTTGGCTTTATTTTTGCTCCAAATCAAAATCACAGCGGTGAAATTGGAAATAATTTCACTAAACCAGAGCAAGATTCCAAAAATAAGGGCAAATAAAGAACCACCAAAGGGTAACGTGTAAACGCCCCGCCAAACCAAATAAATAATAGAAAAGAAAAAGGCAAGAATGTAAATCAGCTTTCTAGGAACTTTGTATTTTGACATGGGGTCACCCTCTAAAAATATATTTTTTTTGAATCTGATAGCTGAGGAAAAAGAGTAGGCTGTCCACGACAATTTTTAAAATAACTGTGCTATTGACTCCTAATAATAGATGCAGTAGGTAAACAATCAAAGCTGAGGTCACAATTTGAATAACCACTAAGCTAAAATATTTCACCAGGCTATAAGAGCTGTCTTAATTGAAAACCAATTCCCGATTGACAAAATAATTGAAAATCGCCGAAATAATCCGAGCGCCAATCGACGCTAATAAAATAGCTGATAGTGTTAGATTCGTTAATAAATGAATTAAAATGGCATAGGCAACCACATCAACTAAAAATGAAGCGACTGAGGAGAGCAGGTATTTGAAAAAAATTCCGTATATGGCGACTGAGTCGGCAATCACGCGAAAATGCGAAGAAGCATTTTCCTCTAAATAGATCGTCGAAATCGGCTGGGTTAAAAGCGGCCACTGATTTTTCTTAGTTTCAATCAGCATATTGGTTTCATACTCAAAACGATCACCCGCTACCTGCTCAAAGTCCGCCATCATACTCACTGGAATCACTCGTAGGCCTGTCTGCGTGTCTTCTATATTAATGCCTGTCGTCAAGCGCAAAATATTGCGGGTTAAAATATTACCGAATTTACTTCTAAAGGGGACCTCTTTTCCAAAGCTGCGGGTACCTAATACCAAGGCATCCGGATTTTCCACCGCAAACGCAACACACTTCATCATATCTTCATAGCTGTGCTGACCATCTGAATCAATTGTCACCATCTGCTTTGAATTGGGATAATCGGCTTGAATAACCGCCATCGCCTTTTTTAAAGCGGCCCCCTTCCCTTGATTTTCTGAAAAATTAATCAAGTTCGCTTGATAATCCGTTACCGCCTCTTGAAAAATCGGTTGATAGGCCGGTCCGCTGCCATCATTAATAATTAAGATGGGCAGTTGGCGATTATGTTGACGAATATTTTTCAAAAGCTGAATTAGCTTGCCGTCCGGTTCCAATGACGGGATCACAACAACTGTCTCTGCTGGATTCATTTGTCTCACTCCTTTTGATTCACTACATACTTATTAATAGATAACTTGCAAAAGTATTTTGTCTAAGCAATAACGATTTGATTTCGACCTGAATTTTTCGCAGTATACAAAGCGCCATCGGCCCGTGCTAGCGTCCGATTGATTTCCTCAAGGACTCCCTGATGGGCGACCCCCATTGACGCAGTTACTTTTAGCTTTTCAGTCATTCCGTAATCAATTTCTAAAAGCGCTAGCTGCTGATAAATTTTATTGGCAAATTCAAAAGCACCAAAATCACGATTATCGGCAATTAAAACAACAAATTCCTCCCCGCCAACCCGATAAAAACTCGCATGGGGATTGGCTAAATCAAGAAAAATTTGCGAGACTTCCTTTAAGACAATATCTCCAACATGATGGCCATAGGTATCATTAAAGTATTTGAAATGATCAATATCCAACATAATCATCGAACAACGTTTTCCCTGATTTTCAAATTGACTGCTGTCCTTTTGAAACTTGCGGACGTTTCCCAATCGAGTTAACTCATCAATATTGACTAGGCTGAAAACTTTTTCCACATCCTCATAAACGAAGTAAAGAAAAATAGTCAGACCAGATCCCAAAGCCAGCATGATGGCATTTATCGCCAGCATTTCCAGCAGCTCGTCTAGTAAAATTCCAGTGGGAACTAACACAACTAAAATTGTATACGTCTGCAGCCACAACAACTGGCCCAAATTACTAAAGTGCTTCATCAAAAAGTTAAATACCAACGGCATCGTCACAATCAAAAAGAAAGCCACGCCGATATTAACCCAAGCCGCGCTACTCATGTCGAATAAAAAACGGGCCAAGGCAACTAAGAAAATCGTCGGTAGGGAGATTTTCCAGCCGAGATATTTTAACGCCAAGGCAAATAATAGAAAGCGAAAATCAACCCGCACATTAATCAGTACATTGGAAAATTGCATCAGTAAAACGCCCACCAATGTTTCAAGTAAAATAAAAAAGACTATTTTCTTTAATGATGAATATCCCCGTGCTTCAAATTCACTATTTAAGCGAAAAATCAAATAAATATTTAAAATAATAATGCCTATATTCGCAAAAATATTGAGTAACACCAGCATCTTCTCCTTTTTTACTACTGATTTTGGCAAATTCGCTCATAATCAGCCGAATTATCATTTAACTATTGAATAAAATTCAATAATATAACTAACTTAATTTTTAAATGCGTTTTTTTCTCAAAAGTAATTAATTTTTTTGTTAAAATTAACTCTAGGTAAGATTACCATGATAACTATTTCCCAGCAATTTTAAGAACTCAGAATCTCATTCATTTTTTTATGATTTGCATATTTTTTGAAAGATTAAAATAACACTTATTATTGAAAACGATTTCTGCAGGTGGGAATCTTATTTCTATAGTAATGATAGCTACTTGCCTTCCAGTCAGTTGCAAGCCACAAGCCTCTTGCTAGTCATTCATAGGTTTAAAAATCTCAAGTAACTTTACGTTTAAAGACGCAGCTTTTCATTCTTTTGTTTATCACGCTCTGCAAAATGATTTTCAAAAATCTAACAGAATGCAGATCAGATTTTTTATCACCTTCTTTTAGAGAACTTCTCAACATTAGCTAAACAAGCCAACTGCTGAACACAAAAAAAGCCCTATACTGCAAAGGCTCTTTAAAAGTTGGCTCTTACAACTTTTAAAACAATGCCTGCAGTCTTAGGACTTTTTAGTAGTAAATAAATTAAACTAATTTAACGCTACGTCTCTTTTTTTAAAGAAGAAAATTGTCAACAGATAAAATATTAAGCCATAAACCAACAGGCCGGCCGCCATTTGCCAGTAATTCAAATATAAATTTAAATTTGCTGGTAGCGAACTGGTCCCGGAAAATTCTGACAGTTTATCTTTGATGTTTAACATATTAAACATGTTCCATTTTAACCATGAGTGATTTTGCATCGGAAAAGCTAACAGCAGATTAACCACTGAGCTGCCAAAAAGGGCGCCGATACCAATCGCCACAGCTAAACTCTGTGAGCGCATCACCGCAGAAATAAAAATTGTAATTGCCAAATACAAAACAATCAATAATAAATTGGTTGCGGCATAAGCCAAAGCCACCGCCAAGCTACTCCACCCCGGCATCCAAACAGATTCCACCAAGGGAGACTGCGTTGTCAAAAATAGATTGCTACTCAATAAGCTAACTAAAAATAAAACGGCAGTGCCAAAAAGACCAAACAGCAAACAAGCCAAGTATTTTGCAGCCACAATTTGACTGCGGCTAAAGGGACGAATCAATAAAAACTTGATGGTCCCACGACTAAATTCTTCAGCTAAAGAGGAAGCCGCCACGATTACTACAACTAAATTTAGCACAGAAGTCATCTGACTCAGCGTCTCAAAGACATCATTGGCAGCATAGTCAGAGCTCCCCAGTGAAACTAAATACGCCATGGCAAAGGTTAGTGCCACTAAAATTCCTAACATTATCCATGTGGAATTTTTTTTATTTAACTTAATCAATTCATTTTTAATTAAAACGGTCATCTTTACAAGCCTCCTTCAGCGGTCCATTTTAAGAACGTTGCTTCTAAACTAGTTACTTGCGGCCGCAATTCTTTTATGCCGATGCCAGCTTGAACCAAAATTTTAGCAACCTCTTCAGGAATGCTATTTTTTAATTGAACAAGTAGTTGTTGATTTTCTTGCAAGACTTCGCCACAAACAAAATCTTGCAAGACAGCAGCGGCTTTCAGATTATTATCTGTATCTATTATTAATCGTTTTTCACCAAACTGCAGCTCACTCATCGCCAGTTGATGTGTGACCTGACCTTTTTGTAAAACAACTAAGTGATCAGCCATCTGTTCAATATCACTCAACTGATGACTAGAGATTAACACGCTAATACCACGATTTTTCAACTCAGCAATCATTTTGCGAAACTCCTGCAACCCCTTTGGGTCTAAACCATTCATCGGCTCATCCAACACTAGTAAATCCGGTTGATGTAAAAGAGCTTGCGCAATTCCTAAGCGTTGGCGCATCCCTAGAGAATAAGTTTTGACTTTTTGTAAAATATATTTTTCCAAGTGTACATCTCGAATTAAAGCCGTCAGCTGAGATTTAGTCAGCGGATTTTTCGCCATCCGCAAATATTGCAATAAATTATCATAGCCACTTAAGTAATTATAAAATTCTGGATTTTCAACAATCGCCCCGACACGGGCAATCGCTTCTTTATATTGCCGATTCATTTCTAGACCGGCCACAGTAATGTTTCCCTGCTGATATTCCATCAAGCCAACAATTAGTCGAATCAATGTCGTTTTCCCCGCTCCATTCGGCCCTAAAAGTCCCACAACCTGACCAGCTTTTACCTCAAAGCTGGCCTGTTGGATAATTTTCCTTCGAGCAATTGTTTTAGAGAGCTTCTCGATTTTTAAAACACTTGTCATGCTTGCTGGCCCCCTTCGTAAAATTTCTCCAAGCAAAAGTATGATACTATTGCCATCAAAATGACTTGGACTGCATCATAGATAAAAATCAAGCCATCTTTAGTATTTAAAGTAGAGATGCCAATATCAAAACCAAATTCTGTTGTTCCTCCGTATAAATTCGGCATTCCCGGTAGGAAACTGGTTAAGATAACTATTAGTGAAAATAAAAGCACAATCAACAAAAATCTGATAGCCTTTTTGCCGCGGCGAGGCCAAAAATCCGTGATGCTTTTAGAAACTAAGCCAATTGATTGAATCATCATCGTGACTCCTAAAAAAAGATCCACCGCCATAATAAATACATAAGTCATCGCCCCAACACTCGGCAAACTAATAACTCCGCTGATACTGCCCACCCCGTACCATACAAGATACGTGACTGCACTCCAGCCTAAAAAACCGAACAGACCAAGCAAAACATTACCAAGCAAAAACTTCAAATTGCTGATAGGCAAAAGCCGCAAACGAGCTTTGCTCCATGCTTTAAAAATTTCTTCATTCTCGTAAGCCAGAAAATAAACAACTGGCATTAATAAATAAATGGGATATGTTGCGACATCAAAACCGTACTCGAGGGGATCAAATTCATTTTTTTGAAATTGAAACCACGCAAAGCCAGCAACCAACACCAACACAATTCCTGTCAAAATATATCTTTTCTTTCTCTCAAGCAAAAGCTGCTGCCAAAGTGTAATCATCGCATTTCCCCCTCAATATAATGGCCAATTAAATAGACAGAACCGACCAAAGAAATAACCAAAAATAATAGATAAACTAGTAGCAAGCCAATCGCCGAAAGCTCTGGTAAAACTATATTGCCTAAAAAGCCTAATAAGACCCAAATTACGATGCCCAAAAGCAACAGTTTGACCAATGAGCCAAGCTTGCTACTTCCCTGCCAGATTGAATTAACTAATAAAAATAGAAATAACATCATTAAATAAAATCCAAAAACAATCAACCAAATTTTTGGTCCCGCTATCTCCAAATTGGGAATCAGGAAAGTCTGATAGACAATTAAATGGCTAAACCCCATTAAGAAAACTAATAATCCAACCAAAAGGAAAAGATTAATCACCGTTAAAGCCACATTGATGACATATAATTTGACGGCAGAAGCAGCTAATAACCGAACTTTGCGGTCAGAGAAAAATTGAAAGAAGCGCCGACCATCATAATATAAAAATTGTGACATCATCAACACAATTAAAACGACTGAAGTAGCAGTTAAAAACTGCCCATTAGAATGATAATATCCCCACAAATTTGCAATAAAATAAACAATAGTAGCAAAGACGCCAGTGCCATAAAGGCTGGCTATTTGCTTATTGAGCAAAAAACTTAACCACTTCATCAGCCCAGCACCTCCCGATACAGACTTTCTAAACCAAGCCCCCGCTCTTCCCGCAATTTTTCAATGCTTTGGTGTAAAACAATTTCCTGATCCTTTAAAATCATCACTTCATCGACAATATTTTCAATTTCTGCCATTTGATGGGTGGTAATTAACAGCAAGCTGTCCTCTTCAAACCAGCGCAGTAAAGATTGAATAATTTTCTCACGAGTTAATAAATCAATTCCGCTCAAAGGTTCGTCCAATAAATAAATGGCCGCCTTGCGGGCTAAGGTGGCAACTAGGGCGACTTTTTCCTGTTGTCCCTTTGATAGTGTTTTGATTTTAGCGTTAACATCCAGCTCCATAAAAACTATTAAATCCTGAGCTCTCTCTTCTGAATAATCCGCATAAAAACGGTGATAAAAGTCCAAAACCTGTTTAACGGTAAATTCTTTAGAAAAATCTTTTAAATCAACTAAAAAAGCGACGTGATTTTTGGTTTTATAAGAAAGCTCCGCATTGTCAACGTTAATCTTTCCCCTCCAATTAAGGGCTAAGCCGGAAAGCAAACGCATAATCGTCGTTTTCCCTGAACCGTTTTCCCCCAATAAGGCAATGATCCGGCCTTTTTCTAAATTGAAATTCAAATTTTTAAAGATTTCTTTGCCACCTTTGCGATAGCTGACCTGTTGCACCTCAACAAAACTCATTTGCTTTCCTCCTCAATAAACCTCTGCATTTTTTCCAGCGCCTCCGCTGCGGTAAAACCTAATTGCTCCATTTGTGACAAATAATCGGTAATCACTTGGGTAATTTTTTGTTGATTTAAATTTGTTAATACCCATTGATCTTCAGTGACAAAACGTCCTTTGCCCCGCTCAGAAAATAAAATCCCCATCCGCTCTAATTCTTGTAACGAACGTTGCACCGTATTGGGATTAGTCGACATTTCAACGGCCATTTCCCGCACCGCCATAACTTTTTCCCCCGGCTGCAATTTACCGGTAATAATTTGTTGAATAATTTCATCCATGATTTGTAAATAAATCGGACGGTCCTCGACAAAATTCACACCTTCGCCTCCTAATAAACTAGTGTACTAACACAATAATACACCATGATAATTTTTTGTCAATCAATTTTAAATAATAAATAATTTGAATTATACAAAGGCAGACAAAAAAAGCCGTTAAAATTATTCCGTGGAATAATTTTAACGGCTTTAATTTCGGTTTTATTGAACAGCTTCGCTAACACTTTTCGCGACAACTTTAGCGACATTTTCATTAAAGGCATCTGGGATGATATAAGTTGTAGTCAACTCTTCTGGTTTGACTAAACTAGCAATCCCCTTCGCTGCGGCAACTTTCATCTCCATAGTAATTTTAGTAGCTCGGGCATCCATCGCTCCACGGAAAATTCCTGGAAAAGCCAGCACGTTATTAATCTGATTTGGAAAATCACTGCGGCCAGTTCCGACAACATAAGCACCAGCAGCTAATGCTTCATCAGGGAAAATTTCCGGTGTCGGATTAGCCATCGCAAAGATAATTGGTTGAGCTGCCATTTCAGAAATCCACTCTGCTTTTAAAGCACCCGGCGCTGAAACCCCAACAAAAACATATGCATCTTTTAAAGCCACAGATAAATCACCAGACAAGTGTTCCCGATTAGTCACTTTCGCAATCTCTTGATGATAAGGATTGTATTCAGCATCTTCATTTTCGTTTAAAATGCCGAAGCGGTCCACCACGACAATATGTTTAACACCGGCTGCCATAAAGGTGCGGGTAATTGACAAGCCCGCCGAACCGCCGCCGTTCACTACCACTTTGATTTCATCAATTTTCTTGTCTACCAACTTTAAAGCATTGTATAACGCGGCTAAGACGACAATTCCAGTGCCATGCTGATCATCATGAAAAACCGGAATATCCAATTCTTCAATCAAACGCTGCTCAATTTCAAAACAGCGGGGAGCACTGATGTCTTCTAAATTAATTCCGCCAAAGGTTGGCGCAATTAATTTAACGGTCTGAATAATTTCTTCCACATCTTTAGTATCTAAAACGATTGGAATCGAGTCCACATCGGCAAATCGTTTGAACAACGCTGCCTTGCCTTCCATGACGGGCATCGCTGCTTCTGGACCGATATCGCCTAGTCCCAAAACAGCCGTACCGTCGCTAACCACCGCTACGGTATTTTTTTTCGTTGTCAGCTCGTAGGCCAGCTCACGATTTTCAGCAATCGCTGAAGAAACAGCGGCCACTCCCGGTGTATAAGCAATACTTAAATCTTCTTTATTGTTGATAGCAACTTTAGGAACAACTTCTAACTTACCGCCATTTTTTTTAGCCTGTTCTAGGGCCATTTCCTTCACATCTTTTTTTGTTGTTTGTGTCATTTCAATTTCCTCCAAAATGGTTATTTTTTCAAAATTTTTAATTAGCCGCTTAAAAAATCATCCGTAAAATTGCGGTCATGGAAATAACGGTGATGGCACCACCTAAACGAGTAGCAACTTGCGCAAAAGGCATTAAGTTCATCCGATCAGCTGTACTTAAAATCGCAACATCCCCAGTTCCTCCCATACCGCTTTGACAGGCTGAAATAATTGCCGCTTCGACAGGATTCATATTCATAAAACGGGAAACAAAAAAACCAGTGACAATTACCGTGAAAACAACGCTGATGACAATGATAAAATACTGCCAAGTCAAGGCGCCGACCACATCCTTCAAAGGAATATACAACAATCCTAAACCAGCCATCAAAGGAAAGGTGAAATTACCTGAAATAAACTTATACAACATCTTCGAACCTTTTTGGGTATCTACAGGTACTATATTAACATATTTTAACAAAGCTGCTGCGACAATCATCAAAACCGGTCCCGGAAAACCAGTTAAATGTTCTAATAGACCACCGAGAATAAATAACGTACAGGCAGTCAGGACACCGGCCCCCATTTTTTTAATATCAATCGGATCATCCGTTTCATCCAAAGCGTCACTTAAATCATCTTTGTTCTTTTTATTAAAGCGTAACAGCTGACCTTGACCAGAAAGCTCAGGTCTTTTTTCTCCTAAGCGACTTAAGAGAGCCGTACACATGATAGCAAAAAAGTTACCAATAATTGTCGCCGGAATTAATTGGGCCACCAGCTGTTCACTCGCAATGCCCGTGATTGCGCTATACCCAAGAGACAGCGGCAAAATCCCTTCACCGATACCGCCAGCTAAAACCGGAGTGACGATGAAAAACAATGTGTGCTGCCAGTCCATCCCTAAAAGAACGCCGACCAAAGTGCCAACACCCATCGCTGCTATCATGCCAATTAGCATCGGGATAATCATGCGCATTAATCCCTGCACCAAAATTTTGCGATTCATGCCTAGAATACTGCCGCAAACGAGACAAGCGATGTAAAAATATAAGAAATTAGCTTCCCGCATTAAAATATTGGCGCTGTCTAATACGTTTTGATTTACAAAATTGAAAAAAACTAAAATCGAAGGAACAAGTAAAGAAAAAATTGCTGGACCGCCAAAGTTTTTAATAATTGGGATATTACCGCCAATTGTGCCCAGTAACCACCCTAAAGTTAAAATTACGGCAAAACCGCCGAGCATATTAACAGGTAATTGTTGCAGTAAAGCCGTTGCGAATATGACTGCCGATAAAGCGCAGTAGACTGGCAGTGAGACAGAACCAACTTGAATCTTCTGCCACCATTTTTTCTCAACAAGCGGCTTTTGGCTGATACTGGTTTGTTGTAATTTTGTTTCCATTTTCTTTCCTCCTAATTTGCTTTTGCTGAATCGGTTTGGCTTAACTGATAGATTATCCACTTTTGATTGCTAGAATTTGATTAACTTTTCAACTCTGCCTCCAAAAATGTAAGCTCTTTCTGATAGCCCTATCATAATCGGCAGAGCTCGAAAAAAACACTTTATTTAATTAACTTAACTAAATGAAACTTATTTAATTGATATGGTATAATTTCCCGGAGAGCTACTCATTCTGCAAATATTAAAAATGTAGACTGCACTTTTATTGTGTTCCCCCTTTACGCCGGCTAAGATACAACCTATTCAAAAATAATTTTTAAAAGTTTTTTTACAATCAAATCAAAAACGCTAGCAATTATTGTGGGTTTAAAATTTGATTTCATCAGACTTACCAAAAAATAGGTCTTGTGAGTCTCACGGGTTTACTGAGCCACGACACTCACAAAGTAGGTTTAGATATTATCTTTGCAAAAATTAGGCGAAACGTGCCTAAATCAAAAAGCTACTTTTAACTAATAACTAACAAAAAAATACCCAGCAACAGCTGACAGAAAGGAGTCAAGATGAAAAAGGGAATTCGCTTATGGACTTTATTAGCTACAATCTTTATTGCAACTTTACTGTGCACCCTGACACTTTTTTATCTGCTGACCCTTTTGCAACAAAATCGTGAAGTGCAACAAAACGAAGAAAATCTTTTGTTGGCAACTGGGCGAATGCTGGCCAAAGAACCGCAAGTCATTGAAGCTTTGCAAGCTGACACCTCTTCTACTGAATTACAGGAATTAACATTACGAATCAGTCAATCCTATGAACTGGATTTTGCGGTGATTATGGATATGCAGGGAATCCGCTTGACCCATCCAGATGAAACGCAGATTGGGCAGCCCTTTATCGGCGGCGATGAATCCCCTGCTCTAGCGGGAAATGAACATCTATCAACTAGTGAAGGCAGCTTAGGCGAAAGCCTACGGGGATTTGTTCCCGTATTTGCCGAAGATGGTCAGCAAATTGGGGTAGTTGCTTTGGGGATTACCTTAACCAATTTATCGACCTTAATTGAAAATTCTCAGCAAAATTATACGACAGCTCTAGTCGCCAGTGTTGCCGTGGGGCTGTTAATCTCATTTATCGTGGCCTATTACTTAAAAAATCAGCTCCATAATCTGGAACCAAAAGAAATTTCTCGTTTATTAGAAGAACGAAATGCCATGCTGAATGAAACGGAAAATGTCGTACTGGTCATCGACATGCAAAAAAATATTTTACTGGCGAATAATCAAGCCCAACAGATGTATCAACTTCAGAAAAAAACTGAGACAGCTTTAGTCGGCCAGCCGCTTTCTGTTATCATTTATCATCTGGACAAGCTTAATTTCCAGCAAAAAACTAAACAATTCTATCAACAAGAAGGGGAAGATTTCTTCTTTTCAGTGGCGCCGATTATAGTCAGGCGCCAAGTAGGTTATATTGTCTTTTTAGAAAACACAACGGAAACTTTATTTTTAGCCGACCAATTATCTAACACTAGTCGTTATGCTTTGGCTTTGCAAAGCCAATCCCACGAATTTATGAATAAGCTGCATGTGATTTATGGGCTTGCTGATTTGGGCGCTCATCAGGAATTAAATGATTATCTAACGGATATTATTCAACCGGAGCGGGAGCTGACTCATCGTTTGGCCCTCTTGGTGCAAAATCCAATTTTTGCAGCCTTCCTCTTAGGAGAGCGCCAAGCTTTTTCAGAAAAAAATTGTCAACTGTGGATTGAGGTCACACCGGAAATCCCCAGTAATTCCCACACCTTTGAAACCGACACAATTTTGAATATTTACCGCTATCTGCATCATTTCTTTTCTGAACAGCAGATGCCAGATGAGCTGCTGCTTCAATTAACTTATCAGCAGCAAACTTTGACTAGCGAATATGCTTTAGTGGCGGATGAAACATTTGTCAAAGCGTTGGAAAATGCTTTGCAGGCCCCCTTCTTTGTCCGTTTATTGAAGGATGGTCATGGAGAGATTCAGTGGGACTATCAGCAGCAATGGTTGCAGCTAAAAATTATAACTTTATATCGAGGTGAGATGGATGACCAGCATTTTAATTTTAGAAGATGATCCGATGGTGCAATTTATTCATAAAAGCTATTTAGAAAAAATTGATGCCTCAGCTGAAGTCATTGTCAGCTTGAATGCAACAGCCGCTGAAAACATTCTCGCTGAAAAAGAAATCGACTTATTGCTCTTGGATATTCATTTGGGCCAGGAAAATGGCTTAACCGTGTTAAGAGAATTGCGCCAGCAAAATTTTGCCGGTGAAGTAATTTTAATCAGTGCGGCTACCGAAGTTCACTACATCAAAGAAGCCAGCCATCTGGGAATTTTAGACTATCTGATTAAGCCCTTTACCTTCGAGCGTTTTCAAGAGAGCTATCTGCGTTTTTTAGAAAAACAACAGCTGCTAACTACAGACACACTGCCACAAGCAAAAGTCGATGCCTTGTTTCAAGCAGCAGCTACAAAACCTCAAGTGGCGGCAACACATGAATCCTTTGAATTAGAAAAAGGCTTAACGGAAGCAACTTTAGGACTGATTTTTGCAGCTATACGCCAATTCGATGGCGCCTTTACTATCTTAGAGCTCTCTGAAAAAATCGGGCTTTCCCATGTTTCCGTAAGAAAGTATGTCCAGTTTTTAGAAAGCCAGCAAATAGTCAAATCAGAAACCATTTATCGTAAAATTGGCCGGCCTTATCAAGTCTTTCAGCTCGTTGAAGTAACTAGCCCCTTCATGACTTATTTAGAAGGCTTGACAAAGGATTAGTGAGGACATTTTTTTCTTTGACTTTTAAACTAACTTTTTCAAAATGAATTCAATGGGAGTTTTAGTTTTAGCGCTTTCTTGCTACAATGGAACAAAAGAGATTTTTGAGGAGGAGCTCGATGATTAAACAAGTCGTTTTTGATTTAGGAAATGTTTTAGTGAAATTTCAACCCACAGAATTCATTAAAAGTTATACCCAAGATGCTGAGGTTGAAAAATTCCTTTTGCAAAATATTTTTCAAGCACCGGAGTGGATCGCCTTTGACCGGGGCACGATGACTAAAGCTGAGATTCAGCGGAAACTAATTGCTAAACGTCCGGATTTAAAAGAAATTATTACCGAAGTTTTGGCTAACTGGTACCATGAAATCAAACCTTTTTCAGAAATGGCGACAGTTGTTTCTGCTTTGCAGGAGCAGGGCTATCCAACTTACCTTTTGTCGAATGCACCCACAGACATCTACGAGATACTTAAAACGATTCCTGCTTTAGAAAATATGTCCGGCCTGTTCATTTCCGCCGACTGGAAAACAATTAAGCCGGAAAAAGAAATTTATCGTTGTTTTTGCAGTCATTTTCGCTTAGTTCCTAGAGAATGTCTTTTTATCGATGACTTAGCCCCCAATGTTGAGGCCGCTCAGCAATCTGGCATGGAAAGCATTGTCTTTCGGCAAGATGTTCAGCAGTTAAAAACTGAATTGGCGACCTTTGGCATCATTATTTAACAAAAAAAAGACTTTAGCCTGAAGCTTGTCACTACTGACCAAACTTCTAGCTAAAGTCTTTTTTATTCATCTGTTTTATCCTTCAGCTGACTAAAATACTGGCGGATTTTTTTCGGCAGCGGAATCACGCTGCCGATATTTTCCAACAATGACAAACCCTCATTGGCAAGGTAAAACATGATTGTCATCTCACGAAAAGGCAATGTCTGACCCAAAAGCTGCTCCAATTCAACTGAAATCATAATCATCAACAGAGTTAAACTTTTCTTCACTAAGCCTTGAAAGCCAATTTTGCTGTTGAGGGCTTTGTGATAGCCCGCCTGAAAGATGCCTGATATATAATCGGCAATCATAAAGAAAAATAAGCTTTGCAACAGCTGGTCCACTCCGCCTAATAAATCTGCCAAGCTGCCTCCCACAAATGTCAGCCACCAAATTACCCCAGAAAAATATCGTTTCATCTTGACCACTCCTTGCGTTTATTTGACAAAATCTGTCTATAATAAACACAACTTGAGCCGCTAAAAAATCAACACTTCAAAAAAATAAACTGCTATCTCTTATGCCAAAGGCTGAGGCCTTCTTTTGATATCCATTCCTAGATACTGATAAGTCCGCAATTTTTGATTTTCCTCAACCTCTTTGATTTTAAAATAAAAAATATGTTCCTGACTATCAACTGTCATATAGGCTGGAATGCGAAATTGCGTAATCCCTCGATGATTCATCAAATACAGCAATTCCTCCTGCAGGGCGAAAAAAGGAATATCGGTAACAACAAAATTCAGAAAATCCTTGATTAATCGCTCGGAATTTTTTGTATGGTACTCAAACTGAGCATCCTCCACATTCAAAGTCATGAAACATCACTCCACTTTAAATTGCTGATTAAGCTAGCATGATAAATTGCGTCATGTTGGATGAACTGAACCTCCCCCTCTAAGGAGCTTAAAAAAATTGTGGTTTCATCCATCCCTGCAATTGTTCCAGTTAAATCAGGGAATGCTTGGCCTTGTTCATCTAAAGTGCTTAATTGCAGTGTGACTGTCTGATGATTAAAAAAGGCGCTTTCTAAAACGTCAGAAATCTCCAAGTCAGTCATTTGCTGCTGATGCTGCCAGGTTGTCTCTCGCGTTTGCTTTTCCTTGCCCATTTCAGCTGTATGCTCACTTAAATAAAAGCCCAACCATTTTGCCATGCCTCGATCTTGATACTCTCTAATCCAAGGATCTTGATGATAACTCATAAACGCTTCTCCCATTCTAACCACCTCCAAAATAGAAAATTAGCAATCCATTGGCAATAAAAAATAATCGCAAATATCTTCAAAATCATCATCAATCTTATTCAATAAGTTTTAATAGAATCGTAATTAGTTTCATTATGTAAACTGAATGTTGCCATCTACGATTTAGCCGCTTTGATTTAAAAACCATTCAAAATAACTGACGCAGCAGAAAATTTTGCTGGCCTTCTTACAATCCATCTAAACCACCAGCACCACCACCGCCATCGTGTCCCCCTACCAAGTGGCTGCGGGGCAAGCTGCGGCCATGCTCCAAGGTTGAGCTGGCTCGCACAATCGAAACAAAGCCGTATTTTTCTCTAATCCGATCCATCACCAAATCGATTTTTTCATCTTTAATCTGCTCTTCCGGATCCTCAAATAAGTTCAACTGACTACCACTATCATAGTGTAAATCAGAATAAGTTACTCCTAAATGCCGCACCAAGTCGCCATTGTAAAATTTATGAAACAGATACAACAAATGCTTGGTTAATTCATCGGTATTGTCAGTGGGCGTGATTTTAACTTGGCGGCTAAAGCCTTTATCTGTCTCCGCTTTAGAGTAGCCAACGTATAACGAAACAACGCCCGCCTTAGCGTGATGGCGGCGCAAACGAATCGCCACCTGTTCAGCCATTTCCCGCACCAATAACGGCATCTCTTCCCCAAAATAATCCCGGGGCAACACTTGACTATTGCCGAGATTTTTCGACTTCGGCTGATAGACATTTTGTAATTTGCTGCGGTCAATTCCATTAGCATGATGGTAGAGCTGCAGGCCCATAATGCCAAATTTTTCTTTTAGTTTATACGGACTGGCGTGGGCTAGTTCTTTTATACTAGTAATGCCCAGCTCCATCAAATTGCGCTTCATCCGACTACCAATGCCCCAAAAATCACTCATGTCGCCAATCTTCCAAACCTTTTCGGCAACATTTTGATAATTCCACAAAGCCCGCATCTGCGGCTGCTTCTTGGCCTCATTATCCAATGCCAATTTAGCCAATAGCGGATTACTGTTGGACATGCCAATAGTTGAAAAAATTCCGGTCGCACGAATGATATCCTCTTGAATTTTTTGACTGACATGGTCGAGTTTTTCCCCTCGTGACTGATTGCCGGGAACAAAATAGTTCAGGCTGCGGGAAAGATCAACAATTCCCTCATCAATGGAATACCACATGATGTCCTCATCTGCGGCATATTGGCGAACAACATTTTGAATTTTTAAATTCTCCGCAATATAATAACGCATCCGCGGCGGTGCGATAATCAAACGCTCCATTGCAGGATTTTCCTCAACCGTTGGCAATTCGAAAATCCGCGTCACATTTGTAATCCCTAGTAGCTCTTTGGCCTTGGGGCTACTGGCCAAAACTAATCCTGAGGTATTATCCGCATGGCTCATCACAATCAATAAATCCTTTAATGGATGGCGGCCTCTAGCAACTATTTCGCAACTAGCATAAAAAGATTTCATATCAATAAAAGCATAATCACCTGTTGGTTCCAATTCATATCGAAAATTCATCCTACTTCACCTCAAGTAAAAAACAAACGTATGTTCGCTTTTATTTTACTCCGCTATTTGTGAAGGTGTCAAGGAAATAAAAAATTACCTTTGCGCTGTGCTACTGTATAATTTTTTTAATAAATCAGTGAAGTTGCCCTACTTACATTCTTTTTATTCCTTTAGTTAATTATTCAATTATTTTATGCAATAAAAAACTGCGACAACTACAAATGAAGCTTCATTTGTAGTTGTCGCAGTTTAATTAATAAATATATTACCCCACTAGCTCAGTAATCTGCATTTTTTCAACTAGTAGTGCAACATATTTTTCTAAAAATTCGCGATCGATTTCATCGTAGCTGTCTGTTATGCTGCTATCAATATCGAGTACACCTAACAAGTGACCGTCTTTGACCATGGGCACAACAATTTCGGACATGGCTGCTGAGTCACAAGCAATATAATTTTTATGCAAGCGGACATCTGGAACAATCAAAGTTGTTTTGGTTGCTGCCGCTTCTCCGCAGACTCCTTTGCCCATAGTAATTCGTGTGCAGGAAACGTGACCTTGGAAAGGGCCTAAAATTAATTCCTCACCATTATATAGGTAATAACCGGCGAAAACAGTGTCTGGTAAAGTTTGATTCAAAATTGCTGAAGAGTTAGCTAAACTCGCTAAATAATTGGTTTCGCCCTCTAGCAATCCTGCCTGTTGTAATAGTAATAAATCATAAGCAGCTTTTTTTTCTTTTGCATCTACCCAAGCCATTTGCTTAGCCTCCATTTGAAAAAAATATTCTTAGATTTGCATCATACTAAAAATACCATGAACAAGCAAGCCAAAGCTTAGTAGCGCCAAAGCAAAAGGAATAACTTTGCTGATGACGAAGCCCATCAGGACCGTAAATTTTTTATAGAAGCGATCTAAATGGTCACTGAAGTATAAGGAACAAGCAAAAATAACAATTAGCGGCATAGAATAAATCACATTATAAATCGCTAAAATTGCCACGACTCCGATAAAAGGCAATTCATATTGTAAAAGAATGGCTAAGAAGGCAAAGTAAGGTAAGGCACTGGTCAACTCTAGGCCGCAGGAAATGATGCCTAAGCCAAACAAGGTTTTAAAATCCAAAGTCTTGGTTGGTTTTTTGATTTCCGTTTCTTCATTTGTCACAACTGCTTTGCGACGGACCCAACGATGAACCAAATAGCCCACTAGGACAAGACCGATAATTATTTCTCCTATTGGAATGATTTGCGGATAAGCAGTAAGGATGCCCGTCAAATATCGCTGAACTAAAGCGGCGAGACCGTAGTAAACTAAAACGCCGGCAGCAAAGTTGGTCAGCCCGATTCCTAAAATAAAGCCGATAATATCATTTTTTTTACGGCTGACGGATTGAAAAACCAATTGTTGGGCAATCGCAATCGGATTTAGACTATCGGCAGCACTAGTGACTAACGTCATGGATAATAAAGTAAACATATAAAACACTCCTGAAATTAAATTTGCCTAAAAAGAAAAGATGTCTCCTTCACACCATCTTGGCCTAGGCGTGAAGAACACATCTGTTAAGTGTCCGGCGACACAAAATTATCCGTATTTCCATTTAGAATAGCACGCTTTTTTTTGGTGGTCAAGCCGGTTGCTCAGCTACTTTAGAATTATTCTCAAAAAGCTCAATTAAATTGCAGAATATCAGGTAATATTACAGCCATATTACTTTCATGAAAAAATACTACAAACGTCATAAATTCACAAAATCTTCACATTTGATTTATAAACTGATTGAGGATATTAAAAAAAGACATGCGGGGAAACTCTTATATGAATAAATGGACAAAATTATCAACGATTACCTTGGCAGCTAGTCTCCTTTTGGCGCCGATTGCTGTTAATGCAGCTGAAATTGACGACCGGATTGCAGCTCAAGAAGAAAAAATTGCTGCTTTAGAAAATCAAGGAGCCTCAGCCCAAGCGCAATTGGCGGCGATTCAGGCAGATGTTACTGCGATTGAAAATGAAGTGACGGCTGTTTTAGCAGAAAAAACAACAGCTGAGGAACGGTTAACAGAAATCAATAGTCAAATTAGCGAATTGGAAATAACAATTGCTCAACGGACAGAGCAAATTGAAAAGCAAGCCCGTGACACACAAACCAATCAAAATGCGACTTCTTACATTGATATTGTATTAAGTGCTGAATCTTTAAGTGATGCGGTGACTAAAACAATGGCTTTAACAACCTTAGTTAGTGCCAACAACGAGATTATTCAAGCACAGAAAACTGACAAAGAACAATTGTCTGCTTTGCAAGTTGAAGCAGAAGAACATTTAGTATTAATTACAGAAAAAACAAGTGAACTGCAGGATAAACAAGATGAGTTATTAGAAGCTCGTCTTAATCAAGAAGTTGAAATTACTGCTTTGAGTGCTCAACTGGCAACTGAAGAAGATCAAAAAGCCGCTTTAGAAACTGAAAAAGCGGAAGCAGAAGCTCGTCGCCAAGCTGAATTGGCAGCCCTTGAAGAAAAACGCCTACAAGAAGAAGCCACAGCAGCCGCTCTTGCAGCCGAAGCAAAAGCCAATGAAGAAGAACCGACTGTTTCTAATTTAAGCAGCAATGGCCAAACAACTGTTGAAACGAATTCAGGTGGCTCAACAAGCAACACGACTCCGCCTGCTACTAACAGCAGCGGCTGGTCAGCTCCTCTTTCTTCATTAAATGTAACCAGTCCGTTTGGTATGCGGAGTGATCCATTTGGCGGCGGCGGTTCTAGCATGCACAATGGTATTGATTTTACCGGCTATTCAGGTATGCCGGTGATGGCTGCTAAAGCCGGTGAGGTGGTCTTTGCCTCTTACGAAAGCGGCGGCGGCAATGTTGTCATTCTTAAACACAGCGATGGCTACTATTCTTACTACATGCACTTAAGCAGCTTTGCCACTTCCACTGGCTCACAAGTCAGTGCCGGACAAGTGATTGGCGGCATGGGCACGACTGGTGCTTCCACTGGCGTTCACTTACACTTCGGAATTTCCACCGGATTTTGGTCTGGCTATGTTAATCCTTCTTCATTTTTAGGAGTATAACCTCAGCAGTCTTCTCTTTTTAGCCCCTCGCTGATCAGAGAAGGCTGTTTTTTGATATAATTTTAAACTTTGCTGAAATCGTATTTAAAAAACAGAATTTTTTTTATATAATAGAAGTAACAGAAACTTTAAAGGGGGCGCAAAAATTTTGAAAAAATTAATTTTGGGCAGCTTGCTGCTAGGACTATTGGCAGCACCGGCAACTGTTTTTGCGACCGATGATTTATTTGGCCGCCCAATTGAAGAAGGCAGCAATGCCCAATTAGAAGCTCAACAATCTGAGGCTGAAGAACGTTTAGTCACAGTTCAAACCGAGATTACCGCTCTCAAAGAACAAATTGATACGTTGACTGAGGAAAAAACAGCTGTCGAAGAAAGATTAGCCAGCTTAAACGAACAGATGACTGAGTTGCAAACAGCGATTGACAAAAAGACCAGTGAAAAAAGTACAACAGCCTCTTTTCTTCAAACTGTTTCCAATACGATTACACTGACGAATTTAACCAGTAAAAATGAAGAATTGGGTTCAGCGGGCTCGACAGAAGTTGCGGAAATGGACACCTTGAATCAGCAATTATTAGAATTGCAGCAAAATTTTGACCAGCTGGCTGCAGAACGCATGTCATTAGTGGAAGTCTTTACGGGCACAGCAGCTCAGCTTTCTGCTGAAGAAACAATGCGCTATACCGCAGCGCAAAATTCCGGCTTCTTTATTAATAATCCAGATGGCTGGGTGGCACCTCTCACCTCGCTGAATATTACCTCGCCTTTTGGCAGTCGTTCGAATCCTTTTGGCGGCGGCAGCAGTGAGTTTCACAATGGTATTGATTTTTCCGGCTATTTAAATATGCCGGTGATGGCTACCCGTGAAGGTCAAGTCGTCGTGGCTGAAAATAATAGTTCTGCCGGCAATGTCGTCATTATTTTACATGCAGATGGTCTCTATTCTTATTACATGCATTTAAATAGTTTTGCGGTTAAAGTCGGCGATACCGTTTCTGCCGGACAAACAATTGGCGGCATGGGAACAACTGGCCGCTCAACTGGTGTGCATTTGCACTTGGGGGTTTCGACAGCGCTTTGGTCTGGCTACATTGATCCAACCACCGTTTTCTACAATCCTTAATATATCAAAACAGCGGACTTGCTGAGGGGTATTTCTCAACAAGTCCGCTGTTTTTATTTTTTTAAAAATCTAAAGTGACTCCAGTCAGCTCTTTGTATAAATCCGTCAGCAAAGTCCGGTCAATTTTAGTTTTGTCTTGGTCTTGATTGCTGGCGATAATCACAGCCGTTTGACCGTCTGGTGACAAAGCGACATAGGTTTCATAGGTCAGTTCTTGGCCATGACTGGCGTAATAAGTTTTTTCATTGTAGAGGCCGCTGGCGTAAGGCGCGCCGCTGGCTTCCTCTGGTGTTTGCAGGGTTTTAACGTCAGCTGCAGAAATTAGTTGTCCCGACAGCAATAATGAATAATAGCGGTACAATTGGCCGGTACTCATAAAGACATTGCCGGTACCAAGCTCTTTAATGTAGTCATTTGCACTCTCAGTGGCAACAGTGCCATAAGGCGTTGTGCCGTCATTGTTTGAATATGGGACAGCCACATTCGGGTTATTGGCAATATTTTGGTAAAAACTATAATTCGTAATGCCCGCTTTTGTACCATAATAATTATCAAAAATGGTGTAATAATTTTGCTGATACACTTTTTCTAAAATACCGGCGAGTAAATTAAAATTAATAGGCTGGTAGTCAAATTTTCCGACAGTATTTTTGATGGCAGCATTGGCCGTGAAAAATGGCAAGGCATCACTATCCTTCGCCAAATTTTTAGGCGAATTCGTCAGCTGCAAGCCAGAAGCCATATCCAACATCATTTTCAGCGTCACTTGATCGCTACCGGCAATTTGCGGGTAATATTTTGACAGCTTGTCGCTTAATGCTAGTTTTCCCTCCTCTGCCGCCCGCATAATCAAGGTGCCGGTCATCCCTTTTTGAGTGGAACCGATATTATAAAGAGTGGTTGGCGAATTGGCAATTTGTTTAGCATTATCGGCATTGCCGTAGCCTTTGCTTAATTTTATTTGACCATTATGCACAACCAAAACGGATCCGTAAAAGCCGCTTTTTTGAACGATTTGATCATAATCGGTCCCCTCATTACCATCGACTACAGTTTGGCCATTAGTTAAGTTGGCATAGACTGTTGCATCAGTAGTCGAGCTTGTCGTAGAAGATGAACTGGCCACTGTGCTAGTTGTACTGCTAGTAGTTGTACCACTAGGAGCTGTCGTTTCATTTACTGACGCATTCGATGGTGTCTCTTTAACAAATTGGCTGGCTCCCCACACAACACCCAACATTAAAAATAAAACAAACCAACCGAGAATAATCCGGTGATGTCTTTTATGTTTCACGGGAAGCCCTCCTTGAATTAATTTCCTGGTAGTCCATCTGGATTTTGATTTTGCCAGTCTGTGCTTAGAAAGTCATTGTTGATTTGATAATTTAATTTGCTTGTGCTGTTTTTGTCTAAAAATGGTTCAATCGCTTGATCAGCAGCCAACCAGCCGCGCCATCCTAGATGAATGGTATCTTCCATAAAATAATCTTCATTGCCATCACCGCTTAAATCAGCAATATTCGTGAAGCCTTGACTGGTTAATTGATACCGAACTTTTTTAGCAAAGCCAGCGAGCATCTCGTTGGACAATCCTGTGTAGTCCATCCATTTTTGGTTGATAGGCGGAATGATGAATAGGACATCTACATTATTTTTAGCAAACTCGTTTAGAACCAATTGAAAATCGCTGTATTCAGGACTGTAGCGATAATCCCAATCCTTTTGCGAACCTGCTAACTTTTTGATATCTTTTTTCAAACGAGAGCTGTAAAAAGAATTTTTAATGCCTAAATCATTGTTGCTAGTATCATTTTTACCCTCTGTTGTTGCCACTTGATCAATGGCACTTTCGTCATATTGATCTGGCAAAGCTTTCGCTGCTTGATTGATATCTTTTTGTAGGTTGCGGTTGAGCCCGATGCCACTGAAGAGCTCATCTTCTCTAGAAAGCAGATTGCTTTGCAGCTGGAAATAGTCCAGTTCACTTTGCTTCGGCAGTTCACCGGCAGCAATTTTTTCCAAGGCCGCTACTAAGGTACTATTACTTTTAACAATCTCAAAATCCTGTAAACGTTTTGCATAATACTGGTCATAGGCTGAAATATTTTTTAAAGACAGCAGCCATTGATAGGTTTGTTCTTCTGAAAACCAATTCTTAAAGTAATCTTTATCCACGCCCTTTGGTGTAAACCATTGGGGGGAAACAATGAAGACAGCTTTTTTACCACTCAACTCTTTGGCTAGCGAATGAATCATGGAAAACTGCGACAAAGACTGAGTACCCGCTGCGCCTAATAAAAATGGCGTATAATTCCGATCGTATTTTTGGGCTAATACAGAGGGATGTGTGGAACTCACACGATTTAATTCTGATGAACCGAAAAACGGTACATATTTTCCCGAGGACAAAGCTTCTGAGGTAATCTCAGTGCCCCGCAGTACACTGTTTGCCATTGAAGTTGAGGCCTTCGCTATCACCTTTGAGTCGCTCACATCAAACTTCCAGGGGCTATAGAAAAAGCCCCCCAGAAGGACCGCAGCTAAAATTAGCGGCCCAAAGATAGCTAGAAGTTGTTTTTTCATTAGGCGGCTTTCAAGGCGTCAACTTGAGCAATAATTTGAGCGGGAGTACTCCAGTCAGCACGGTCAAATTCTGAAACTGGGACTTGTACGCCTAGTTGGCCTTCTAATTCTACGAGTAATTGGACAGTGGCTAAAGAATCCATCAAGCCTTCATCGAATAAATTCACATTCAAATCTTCTCTAACTTCATCGGTACCGGTAATCATTTCTAAAATATCTAACACTGCATCTTGTGTGTTCATTTAAATCGTCTCCTTAAAATTTTTTAATGGTGGAAAAATAATTGATCTAAAACGCCTGAAAAAATCAGGAAGCTGAAACAAACTGCTTGAAAGGTTAAGAAAATTGCCAGAGCCTTCGTAAATTTATTGGAGGGCAATTGTTTTTTATGTTTCTTTTTAAATCTGAGCCAAGCATCCGTCAGGCAAATCAAGCTAGCATGATAAAAGCCATATAGCAGATAATACCAAGTGAGACCGTGCCAGACCCCCATAATCATAAAGAGGGCAAAGTAACCGACATTTGAGGCGACAATCCGACTTTTAAAGACCTTCTTTTTAATCAAAGTGAACATCAGGCGCATGTAGATAAAATCTCTAAACCAAAAAGACAAAGTCATGTGCCAACGATTCCAAAACTCTTTGATATTGTCAGATATAAAGGGCTTATTAAAGTTTTTCGGTGTGTCATAGCCCATCAGGTTACTGACACCGACTGCGAATAAACTGTAGCCGGCAAAGTCAAAAAACAGATACATGCTGTAACAATACATGTATAAAATCAAGCTCCAAGAGAAGAATCCTTGATGCATCAGGCTTTTATTTAACAGCGGTAGCCAAACCTGACCGAAATAATAGCCGAGAATAAATTTATAGAAAAAGCCTAAGAAAATGCTCCAGATGCCGCGGTTTAATAACCCGGCATACATCTCTCTGGTGGGTGGCTCCAACAAATCTTTTTCAAAGCGGCGATACCGGTCAATCGGACCAGATGAAATCGTCGGGAAAAAGAGTAAAAACTGAATGTATCGCAATGGATGGTATTCTTTAATCGTGCCATCCCGCATTTCCATAATCATTTGAACTGATTTAAAGGTTAAATAGGAAATACCTAAAAAGCCAAAAATCGCTGCTGCTCCGCCATCGACAAAGGGAATTACTTTGACTAAGGTCAGCGGCAGGATTGCCAAAGCAACCGCTAAATAAAAAATTCCTGAGGCATTTTTTTGCTGCCGATAATGATGATAACACCAGACTAGCAGGGTTTGAAAAACCACATAGCCAATTAAAGCGAGGCCCTGCTGCCAGTATTTGCCGCCAAAACTAATGTAAAGAAAAATTAAAGTAATTAAACTTTGATACCAACCCCAGCGCTTGCCCTTGATTAGTAAAATGAAAATCATTGGCAACAGCGCAACGGCTAACCAAAGAAAGTATATGGGATTCGCATAAGGAATCACATGAGGCCAACTCATCAGCTGTTTACCTCAGCAATCAAGCCTTTACGATCGACCTTGCCATTGGCGGTCAATGGCAATTCCTCCACGTAAATAAATTTTTGTGGAACCATATAGTCCATCACTAAACTAGCTAATTCCTCTTTAATCGCTTTGGTCAATTTGAATTCTTTTTCAAACTCATTTGCCTCGGGTACGACATAGGCGATTAATTGTTCCACTTTATTTTCAACATATTTGGGTACGACGGCGGCTTGTTTGACTAAGCTGACATCATCTAGATGATGATCAATATCTTCTAGCTCAATCCGGTAGCCGTGAAATTTCACTTGAAAATCGATGCGGCCTTCATAAATTAACAGGCCCTCTTTGGTCATCGAGCCACTGTCACCGGTATGATAAGCCGGTTCTCCGCCATATTCAAAAAAGGCGGCAGCTGTTTTTTCAGGATTATTTAAATAACCCTTTGAGACACTCGGACCGACAATGACAATCTCGCCAATGGCGCCATTTTCCAACACCCTGCCCTCTTCCATAAATAAAATTTGCGTGTCCTCTTTGACATAACCAATCGGAACTCGATCATAATTTTCTAAAAGCTCACTGGTGATTTCAACTCCTGAAACAGCCACGGTTGCTTCAGTCGGTCCATAGGTATTAAAAATTTTCGCTTGAGGAAAACGAATCAATAATTCCAAAGCTGTTGATTTCGGCAACTCTTCTCCACAAAATAGAAAAGTCTGCAAACTAGGAACATGCTGGCCATCAAAGGTCGGCTCCATCAAACAAATTTTGATAAAGGACGGCGTTGAAATCCAAACATTGATATCAAGTTTTGGCAATGTGCTAAACAAACGACGAAAATCATTGATGGTTTCCTTTTTCATCGGTACCAATGACCCTCCTGAAGTCAAAGCTGGATAAATTCCCATCACGGATAAATCAAAGGAGTAAGGTGCTTGTGACAAAAAACTAGCGCCCTCTGGCAAGTCAAAGTCAGTCAGTTCCCAATTGACAAAGCTCAATAAGTTTTTGTGGGATATCTGTACGCCTTTTGGCACACCTGTAGTTCCTGAGGTGAAAATAATATAATACGTGTCATCTGGCTTAACGATTGAAAAATCTTTTACCTCAGCCTTATTTTCAAAAATGGCTTGTAATTCTAAAGGTGAAATAATTGGAATTGCATTGATTGTGGGACCCGCCCAGTCCGCTACTGCCAAAATGGCCGCGGGTTTGGCAACTTGTAAAATCAGCTCTACTCGTTCTTGAGGGGTATTGCTTTCAATCGGGATATAAGCCCGCCCGGTTTTTGAAGTCCCCAGAAAGGCGGCCAGCATTTCAAATTCTAATTCACCATAGACGACGATTGGGCCGGCTGCCTTTATTTTGCTCGTTAAAAAAGCAGCAACTTGATCTGAATATTTTTTTAATTGTCCATAGGTAAACTGGCTGGTTTCATCGCGATAAGCAATCCGCTGTGAATCAGTTACGCCATAGCTATCAATGGTTGTTACAATATTGGTCAGCATCTTGCCACCTCCTAAAATTCATTGTAAATAAATGTGCCACCTTGAATATTTTTGTAATGGTATAAATAGACGAGCATCACGACGACTGCGAAAAAAAATATAGTTTTTCCGACAAATTTCAGCCAATAATTAACGGCTTCATTGGACCACCAATTTTTAATTAATTTCATATGCGCCCTCCTGTAAAAAACTCTTGATCTGAGTACATTGTTAGTATAAAAGCTAAAGTTAAATACCCAACCGCCAAAAGATAAACAATTGTTAAACTACTGATTAATTATCATGAAATTTTCTCGTCGTTTACAATTCAACCTGCTTAAATCGTCTTAAAGCTAGCCGATAAACCACGATTGAAGCCAAAATTGTTAGCCCAAAAATCAAAAAAAACTGGCCGATTGTAAAAATATGTCCGGAATAAAACGTACTGGGAGCTAAAATCCGCAATTCCTTTTCCTTAAAAACTGTCAGCTCAATTTTTTCTAAAACAAGCAAGCTATAATACACAATTATGTTAATCAAAAAAGCAACGCCAGCCTGTTTAACAAGCAACACGACTAGAAAAGCTAATGGAATGATTGGTAAAAATCCTAAAAAACTACTGGCATAGACAAACAGCACTTTAATAACTGAAACAGCTGTCAAGCCACTAAAGCTTAAGGTCACTATTAAGCTCACAATGAAACTCACTCCGTAAACTAATGAAATAATCCCTAAGGTAGCCAGCATTTTCCCTAAAAAAATACTGCTTTTAGAGGCGGATTGTAAAAACCACAGGCGAATTTCCTGATTTTTCAAGGCTTTACCTATCAATTGATTGCTGCAAAAAAAGATAATCAAAGGAATTATCACAAGCTCCAGACAATGCAAAACAAAAAAAGGATAGGCACCACCATGACTTTGCAGTCGAGGAGAAAAAATTCTGACAATAAAAAAACCACTGATAATTGCCAAACAGATGATTAGCAAGGTTCGTTTGAACCAACTTGAGCTTCGAAAACGATTAAAATCCAGCTCAAAAGGAATCAAAAAACTCATCGCATAACCTCCCCTCCCGTGTAAAAATCATAAAATTCAGCTAATGTGCTGAAGGTTTTATGGATGTCTGCTTGGCTACTGGTGACTGTCAAATGGCCCTGATGGATAACGGCAATCTCCGAGGCTGCCTCTAAAGGCGGAACCAACTTTTCAGCAAGCATAAAAATCGTTTTCTGCTGAGTAGCTTCTGCTGAAAATAACGCTATCAATTGTTGTATCTCGTTGTCATTTAAACCTTCGAAAGGCTCTTCGACAATTAAAATTTCCGGATTGTGTAACAAAGCAATAGCCAAAGCTAACTTTTGTCGTTGAAAGCTGGTTACAGCATCAGCTCGCTGCTTTCTGACTTCTGCTAGAGCTAATTTTTTTAATAAATACTCCTGCCGTACCTTTGAATAATTTTTTTGAAACCGGCCAATAGCAGCGATATTTTCTTGAACGGTCAATCTTTCTTGTAAAATATCTTGACTCATAACACCGATTTTTTGAAACGCCTGGCTGCGCTGTACTTCTTGGCTAATATCAAAATGATCAAGGAAAATCTGACCAGTTGCAGGTATTTTTAACCCTAGCAATAGCTGGACCATTTTTTTTTCAGTGGCACTGGTTAATCCAGTCAACACAAAAAAAGCGCCTTGGGCAACTGACAAATTGAAATCACTAAAAGACTCATCTGGTTGTTCCGTAATCAACGAGACGTCTTTAAATTCGATTGCTGCCACTTGATCACCTCCGCTCATTTTATTGAAGCCAGTTTAGCAAAGGAAAATAAACAAGACGTCATGAAGTGTTAAACAAAAGATAAACTTTTTTGGAAATCAAAAAGGTTACTGAGGACTGGCCGTCTTTGAACCCGCCCTCCCTGATATCCAAAAAGCCAAGAGATCCATTGGTGCAACAAATGTTTACGGCGGAATAGGCTCATGGAATGACCAGTTAAGAGAAGACTAAAAGCCCCCTCGAATTAAAGCTTTTTACGAAATATACTCATAGAATGATTTCACCAGATAAACTTCTCCGCAGAAAGCCTTATCTGCCAAATATCGAAAAATTTCAGATGCTTTTTATCAACAGCGAGAAGGGTTCGCCAAGATATTGAGCCAAATAAAATAGCCTCAAAAATTATTTTTCATAGCACCGCGGCCAAAATAATTTTTGAAGCTATTTTTTAGTAGATACTTTTTCTTATCGATGTAGAAAATTTTTCTAGTTTCGTTATGAAACCAGCTGGAATTTTCAGGGAGCAAAGCGATAGCCGGCACCCCAGACAGTTTGCAAGTGCTGCGGATTACTGGGATCTTTTTCGATTTTTTCCCGCAAACGATTGATGTGAACCGCCACCGTTCGCAAATCACCGATGGCATCAAAGCCCCAGATTTTTTCATAAAGTTCTTCTTTACTAAAGACCATCTCGGCATTTTCCATCAAGAATAATAGCAGCTCATATTCTCGATGCTTTAAACTAACCTCTTGTTCGTTTACAAAAACGCGATGGGTTTTAGGATTGATTGTGATGGGACCTTTTTTAATGGTATCTTGACTTTCATTGACAGCTGGACCTTCAACATGGGCCTTGATTCGGTCGTATTGGGCCAAGTTGGCTTTGACTCGAGCAACTAATTCTGTTGGCGAAAAAGGTTTGGCAATATAGTCATCTGCTCCTAAGCCTAAGCCCCTGAGCTTGTCAATTTCTTCAGTCTTGGCGGTTACCATAATAATCGGGACGTCCACCTTATCGCGGATTTGTTTGCAGATTTCAAAACCGCTCATTCCCGGCAGCATTAAATCCAGTAAAATTAATTGAAATTGATTGCTTAAAGCGGCTTGATACCCTTCCAGGCCGTCTGCCAAAGCGGTTACCTGATAGCCTTCGATTTCTAAAAAATCAACTTCAATGCTAGCAATGTCTGCATCATCTTCTACTACCAAAATTTTCTTGCTCATCTTTTGTCCTCCTTAAACAACGGCACTTTAATCACAACACCAAAGCCGCCTTCTTCCGGCAGGAAGGCGCTAATCTCTCCGCCGAAGCCTTCGATTGTCTTGCGGGCAATTGCTAAGCCTAAGCCGCTGCCATCACTGGGATTGCTGCGGGCTTGGTCACTGCGATAAAAAAGTTGAAAGAGCTGCGGTAAATTATCTGCAGCAACGCCTGGGCCATTATCTAACAGCTGAATTTCTAAATAATCCGCTTTTTTCTGATAGCTGATATGACTAATCGTCAGCTGTTTATCAGAATATTTTAAAGTATTTTCCAATAAATTCGTTAAGACACTGCGCAATTGAGCCACATCAATTTTAATTGGCAAACGTTCAGCAAATGGCCCAGTTAAATTAACCTGCAAGCCGCGGTTGTGATATTCCTGCTGCACCACTTGTAAATAATCCTGTAAAAAATCGCTGGCATTGATCACTTCAAAATTAAAGGGAAACTCGCCAGTATCCAGTTTTGAAAAAAGAAAGAGCTGATTAATGATATGCTCCATATCTTTGGTTTTCCGCTTGATGGTTGCAAAATATTTATCCCGCATCGCCGGTGTGGCCGCCACACCTTTTTCTAAACCTTCAAGATAGGCTTCAATCGAGGTGAGAGGCGTCCGCAGGTCATGGGAAATACCAGCGACTAATTCCCGCCGACTATTTTCATTTTGATCTCGTTCATTAATAACCAATTCCAACCGCTGAGCCATCTGATTGAAGTCAGTCATGATAGGAGCAAACTCGTCATCTTTTTGATAGTCAATTTGATAATGTAAATCCCCCGCTTTAATCTGCTGAAAGCCAAAAGCCAGCTCCTCCAGCGGCTGAGTGATACTGTTAGTCAAGCGCTTCGTTAAAAAGCGATTCATCAGATAAATCACCAGCAATACGGCAATTAAAATCAAAATTAAAATATTCGACATGGCAACGTCGTAATCTTTATCCCAAATTGGATTTTCATAATACAAATCATTGGTGTAATTTGTATTAAATAAAATCACATCGTATTGAGCCGTTTCAAAACTGGCGACAAAAAGCTGATCGACAATATAGGTGTGGTCGCCGTCTTCATTTAAAGCGACCGCCAGTAAATTACTATCCGGCACCTCCCCTATTGAATCGATTAACTCACCGTTTTGATAAACTAAAAGAGCGATGCTAGTGGAAAAATAATCTTGATAAAAATCCTCGACATCTTCAATGATTTGCTGAGTGTCGGTGTCTGCTCCCTCCCAAAAATTAACCAGCTTTTCCACTTGGGCATACTGCTCACGAAACTGATAATTTTCATCTGAAGCATTTTGATAGCCGCCCCAAAAATATTCGTAAACAAAAACTAAGGCACCAGTCAGCACTAATAAACTCAATAATACTGGCACGACAATCATAATAATATGGGAGATAAATAACTTGCGCTTAATGGTCATAGGCTTTCCTCTTACAAAAAAATTAAAATCTGAATATCATTGAACTGCTAAAATGTCGTGGCTGTATTATTAAATGGCTGTCAAAGAATAAATATCCTCCGCCAGTGTCGCAACGTCGCTTAAGCCAACTTGATTTTCCAATAAAATCACAATATTTTGAAATTGCCAGTCGGTGTAGATGATGGAGGTATAAGCACCTAAAACACCGGCGCTTTCCAACTGCTCTCCCTGCCAGTAGCCAGCACTATAGCCGCTGTCAGTTTCTAAAAGTTCGGAAAAAGCTTGGCTGCTAATTAGCGTTTGCTCCCGCAACGCCTCTTGGACTTTTAATAAATCTTCTGCAGTCATCAATAGGTTGCCGGCACCTAAAAGGCTGGAGAATAACGGCCGGTCACGAACTAGTTCTGGACCGTAATCAAGATATTCCGTGTTCGTTTCCAAATCGTAATAATAAGGATTGGGAACTGTCAGATTTTCCGGAAGAGTATCCCAAAAATAAGTTCCTTGAAGATTCAAAGGCTGAATTATTTTTTCCGTTAAATACGTTTCATAGTCAACGCCACTAATCTGAGAAATAATTCCCGCCAATAAAGTATAGTTGGCATTGGTATAATAAAAATCAAAATCACCGGTTGAACTTAAACTTTCTAAGACATAATCCAGCTGCTCCGCTTGCGTTGTCAAAACCTCGGCCGGAGCAATCTCGTCCATTTGAATGCCCGAGGTCTGGTTCAAGAGCATGCGCACGGTAATGGCAGAACTATTTTCAATCTGCGGATAAAAATCAGCGAGGCTGTGGTCATAGGATAGCTCACCAGCCGTAACTAGTTGGGCAATTAAAATGCCCGTCAAAGTTTTTTGAATGGAGGCCACAGGAAAAGCGGTCGCTGCTTCGTTTATCTGAGCGTTTGCTGCATCCGCATAACCATAGCCTTGGATGCTAAACAATTGCCCATTTTGAACAATTAAAGCGACACCAGCGAAGCGGTCCTCCGATAAAATTTGATTAATTTTTTCCTTCGTTGCGGCTGAACCATCTAAATCATTGGCTTGGGTTGGTTCGTCTAACATGACTTCACTAGCGGTTGTTGTTTCCGTTGTGGTTTCCGTTGTGGTTTTCGTCGCTATTTGACCGCTGACACTTGGAGTTGCGCTTAGCAAACGCCAACTGACCAAACAAATTAAACCAATTATCAGTAAAGTGCTGCTTAAAATCCACCATTTTTTTCTCAACTAGCTCACCTTCGTCATTTGTTCAATCAAAATAAAAAGTATCTTGTCTGTTTCAACTCGTAATCTGCTTTCACTAAATCCTTTAAAAGCTACACTAAGTTAAATATGCCATATTTTTTCAGAATATGATAATAATTGCACTTTCCACAAAAATAGACTTTGCAAATATTCTTTCTATTTAAGAGTTTACTTGGCTAGCTGCAACTTACTTACCTTCATTTTTTTAACTTTTCACGTAACTATCAACTGCTAAAAGGCAATCGGCTACATCAGCCGCTTCAACTTTAAAAGGCATCCGGCTCATCGTTTCCTGAGGAATTGTCGCCTGTCGCCCCACCTCCAACAGTTGTGAATAATTCGTTTCTAAATGTAACTCAGCTAGGGTCGTCGGCAAGTTTAAATCTTGATAAAAATCAATAAAACAATCTAGCTCCGCTTTAGGACGATTTTCTAAAAAGAGTTGTGTCAGTGTTCCGTAAGCCACTTTTTCTCCGTGGGTCAGCTGCTGAATCTCTCCTGTTAATTTCGAAAAGCCATTGTGGATAGCATGAGCTGCCGCCAAACCGCCGCTCTCAAAACCGATACCACTCAATAACGTATTGGCTTCGACGACTTGCTCAAAGGCTTCTGTCACAACTTTTGCTTGATTTGCCGCTAGTGCTTGCTTGCCAAATTCAAACAAGACAGCTTGGCATTTTTCAGCAATCGCCTGCGCCGCTAAAGTTACGTCGCCGCCTAATAAATTTTTGCCACGACTTTGCAGCACAGCCCGCACCTCGACCCAAGTTGCCAAAGCATCGGCAATTCCTGAGGCCAATAAACGAACTGGCCCTTGGACGATGATTTCGGTGTCAACTAAGACGAGCTCCGGACTTTTTTGATAGTGCTGATATTTTTCAAAAACGCCGTCTTCTGAATACATTACCGAAATCGCCGATGTCGGTGCATCAGTGGAGGCTGTTGTTGGTAAAATAACCACCGGTAAAGATAAGCAATCAGCAATTCCTTTGGCGCTGTCGATTGTCTTTCCGCCTCCCAAACCTAAAACAACATCCACATCCGCACCTCTAGCTTTTGTCAAAATTGCTTGAATAGTTTTTTCAGAAGACTCACCATCAAACGACAGGTGTAAAACGGTGAGTCCCTCTGTTTTTAAATTCTCAGCAAATGCTTCACCGCAAAGTTGCCAGACAAAATCATCGCAAAGTAATAACGATTTTTTGCCAATTTTTTTAATATGAGAAATACCACTTTTCAAAACGCCCTTGCCCTGAACATAACGGACCGGACTAATAAAAATTTTTTCCATATACACACTCCTTTGTGTTTTTTATCACAAGTCTAAATATATGCTAACAAAAAAGCCAGACTGATTCCACAGTGATTATTTAAATCCCTCAGTTGGCTTTATTCTTTATTAAGTTAGTGTTACGCTTTGGCGGCAAAAAATTTATCTTTCAAGTTTTCTAAGGCCAATGTTAATTCTGCTGCTGTTTCTGGTGAATAATCAATCAGTTGAACAGGCGTTGTCACAACATCCATCAAAGAAATCGGCACAATCTGTCCGGCTTCAACCGCAAAACGGATGCGGGGATGATACTCACTGGTGCCGCAATTGCCCGGCACAGCAAACATGATTTCATATTCCTCCGCTGCTAATTGTTTGAAACGATAATAACCATCAGTGAGATAAACTTTTTCCTCAGAAAAATTTTCCTGCAGGAATTTTAGTTCCTCAATTGTCATCTTCACAACTCCTTTTTCAGATTAGTTTAAATTTTTTAAAGCATCCCACATGATTAAAGCCTGCCTCATGCCGGCAACATTGTGGACCCGCACCATTTCAACTCCCTGCTCAAGGGCAAAAAGCGAAGCTGTAACTGAAGCATAGTCTCTTTCAAGGGGATTCGTTTCTCCCGTCACCGTGCCAATCGTGCGCTTGCGGGAGACACCATACAACAGCGGCAGTTTCTCAAAGCGAAAATTTTGTGGCTGAGCCATAATCGCTAAGTTTTCTGCAACAGATTTATGAAAGCCAACACCTGGGTCAAAGGCGATTCGCTCTAATGAGATGCCGTGTTGTTGACATTGCGCTACTTTTTCTTGATAGAATTCCTGCAGGTCGGTTATCAATGAAACTTCTCGGCGTTTACGGGAATGCATAATGACCATCGCAACTTCAGGATTAGCCGCCAACAGCTCCGCCATTCCCGGTTGATCGAGACCTTTTATATCATTGATAATTTCCACACCAGCGCTAATCACTGCTTGGGCAACTTCAGGAAAATAAGTATCCACCGATAGCGGCACAGAAATTCTTTGTTTGACTGCCTCCACCACTGGTAAAATTCTGGCTAATTCTTCGGCTGGTGTTATCTCTTGATAGCCTGGTCGTGTCGATTGGCCGCCGATATCAATCACATCGGCGCCGGCTAGCGCCAAAGCTTCGGCTTGCTCGACAGCCGCTTCGATATCAGTGTAATGTCCACCGTCAGAAAAAGAGTCCGGAGTGACATTTAAAATTCCCATGATTTGCTGTTTTTTTGTAAAATCAAACATTGGCCTGCCTCCTTTTTGTCAGTCTAGTCTTTAAAAGTAAATTTTCCTTGGCTTTTTTCTTAATGAACGCTTAAGCTGGCTAAAATTTGCGGCAAAATTATTTTTAGCGCCTGTATTCTAGGGCTTAAAGCGTTACGCTGGGCTAACGGCAGCTCAGCCAAAGTTTTCTGGTAAGCGGGCAACCATAAAATAGAATCAAATCCGTAGCCCAGCTGACCTCGGGGAGCAACAATCTCACCAGTCAGCGTTTTTTCCACCTGAAATTCTACTTTTCCCCAATAAACCAAAGCTGCATGGAGCACAAACGCGCGATTTTGCTGCGGATTTTTTTGATATAAATTTAAAATTTCTTGATTTTGTTCTGGGGCAGTCTCAGTCTGAAAAAACTGATGAGTCTGCACCCCTAACAGCTGCGGAAAAGCGGCTAATTCTAATCCGCCGTCATCGGCTAAAACCGGCTGCTTCAGTGCTTCTGCATAATACTTGGCTTTCAGCCGGGCATTTTCCAGATAACTTGTGCCGTTTTCAACAGGACTTTTCAGGTCGGGTGCTAATTCATGGAGACCAATTAAATTAATTTGGTCGCCAAAGGATTTTTGCATCTCCTGCAATTTCCCTAAATTTTTTGTTGCAACAATCAAGCTAGTCATGATTAATCGCCGCTAAAAAATCGCGCTTCCACTCCTGATCCTCTTTGAAGGCACCGAGATAAAAGAAGGTTTTCGTTTTACTATCGGGAGAGCGCACTCCCCGCATTTCCATGCATAAATGCTTAGCCTCAATTGAAACCGCCACGCCAGAAACTGGAACATGCTCGGCAATCATTTCAGCAATTTGCCGCGTTAAGTTTTCCTGAACGCTAGGTCGCTTTGCACAGTATTCAACAAGTCGAGGCAACTTGCTTAGTCCTAAGACTTTATTTTCAGAGGGAATATAGGCGATGTGGACCTTGCCGAAAAATGGCAACAAATGGTGTTCACACATCGAATAAAAATGAATATCTTTGACGACCACCATTTCACCGGCACTACCGGCATCAAATAATTTAAAATCATCAAAGTCTGTCGTTAAGCCGCTAAATATTTCTTGATACATGCGGGCAACCCGTTGCGGCGTTTCGACTAAGCCGGCCCGTTGCGGGTCTTCGCCGACTGCCGTCAAAATCTGGGTCACGGCAGCTTCAATTTGAGCAATCTGTTCTGGATTCATTTACCATACCTCTTTTGCTAATCTTACTTCTTGCTGATTTCCACTGGCTTCAATCCAAGCCGCTAAACTTTTTTTGAAAAGCTCTCCATGATAGACATCCTTTAAAGGAATTAAGACAAAGGAGCGCTTTGTTATTTCTTTATGGGGAATAATTAATTCCTCAGTGGTGATGTTCAAATCACCCATCAATAAAATATCAATGTCAATGGTGCGTGGTCCCCAATGAACCAAGCGTTTACGATCCAAGGCCGCTTCTATTTGGTGAATTTTTTTTAATAAATCTGCCGGTTGATAACTCGTGTCGATTTTGATGACAGCATTTAAAAAATCTTCCTGTTGCGTATAACCGTATGGATCAGTTTCATATAATTTTGAGGAGGACAAGACTTCTATTTGAGGATCAGCCGCCAATTTTTCTCTGGCGGCCTTCAATAATTTTAAACGCTCTCCCATGTTACTGCCTAAGGCTAGATAAGTTATCATTTGAAGGCTCTTTCCATTTCGATTTCAATATTGTCAAACAGTCCGGGCATCGGTACGCTGTATTTACGAATTCGCAGCAGTACACTGGTTAAACGGCTGTCAAAGTCCTTTTGAATATCATCTAAAATTGCCGCAGCCAAGCCTTCCATTAAGTTATACGAACTGGTTGTTACTCGTTTGGCAATCAAATCATTAATTTCTGCATAGCTAACGGTATCTGCCACATCATCACTCTTGCCCGCAGCAGTTAAATCTAGTCTTAGTTCCACATCAATTTCGATTTGCTGGCCAAGCACGCGTTCTTCCTTCAAGACACCATTTTTTGTAAAATATTTTAAATTATTTATGCGAATTTTTCCCATGCATTTTTTCCTACCTTCAAAAAAATTTGCTAAAACTTCTTCATTAAATATACAGTTTCAAAAGACAATTGTCATCTTAATAAATCTCTGTTGCCAGTATAAAATTTGAAAAATCCTGTTGACCTGTCACTTGTTGAGACAAGTTTTTTGTATTATAATATATAATACAAACAATACAAAAAAAAGAAAGCAGGTGACACAGTGCTTTTTGAAATCTCCACAACATCAGATATTCCTATTTATAAACAAGTGCGGGACCAAATTATTATCGGCATTGCCAAAGGCCAGTTAAAACCAGATGAGCAACTGCCCTCTGTTCGTCAGCTAGCAGATGAAATTGGCGTGAACAATATGACAATTTCTAAAGCTTACAATCAACTGAAGGATGAGGGATTTTTAATTACCGACCGAAGACTGGGAACCAAAGTCGCCCCATTTAAACCGCAGCCTGGTCCCCTGCCGCCGGATTTATTTTTCCAACTGACCTTGATTTTAGCAGAAATCCGTTTGCACGCCGTCAACACCGAGCAAATAGAAAAAAGTGTCCAACAAATACTAACAGATTTTTTTGAGGAGTGATTCAAATGTCTTTTATGATTCTGATTGAAATTGCACTATTTATTTTAATGGGCTTGATGGGCATCATTCCCAGCCGGCCCCACGCTAATATTATTTTAGAAAACACGTTACCAAAGGATAAGTTAAACGCTCCTGTCGTGAAAGCTTTAATCAAAGACTACCGCAAAGGACTTTTAATTATCACAATAATCTTTAGTTTAACAACAATTCCACTGATTTTTTTGCCTTATGACTCTATTTTATTTACTGGCTTTATGCTAGGGATCTTTGGTTTTCTAGGTACGATGTATCTCTACCAAGTCCATTACATTCATAAACTTCACGACCTGCAAGCTAAAATGGGCTGGCTGTTACAAGCACAGCCGATTTTGATTGATACCCAAGCGATTCAATTAAAAAATCGCAAAATGCTGTCATTCAAATGGTTGCTAGGCAGTCTGCTGCTGACGATTGTCGCAGCAGCCATCTCAATCCTTCAATTGAAGAGTTTCACAATGAACCTCGTGATGATTGTGACGGCAGGAATTTTATGGCTGCTTTGTCTGGCGATGTATTATTACATCCGCCGCTTTCCAGTGAAGGCTTGGTCACAAAAGACTGAGCTCAACCAGCAATACAATGATTTAACGAAATTTTACTGGTCACTGATTACCGTTATCTTGAGCTATCTGTTTGTTCCATTGATTTTACTGCCTTATAGTCTGTTGACTTTTAATCCAACAATTGTGACGATCATTTCGGTAGCCTACTTCTTAGTGCTCTTTATCGGCTGCAGTGCTACGATTGCTCTTTTATTTAAACTGCGGAAAAAACAAGATCAATTAATGGCGCAAACCGGTGAACAACGCTACAGCGGTGACGACCAATATTGGCGCTATGGTATTTATTACAATCCCAATGATAAACGTCTGATGCTACCGGATCGTGTTGGTATGAATATTACCATGAACATGGCAAAACCTGCCGCGAAAATCGGTGGCGGAATTCTCGTCATCTTTTTAGTGGGTATCTTAACTTTTGTGATGGTGCCGCTATTCCAATATGATTTTCAAACGAATTCGATTCGCATGGAAATCACCCAAGAAGATGTCGTAATGACAGCCCCGCTTGTCGGCAAATCCAGTGTGCCCTTTCACGATATTGAGTCTGTTGAACTGCTAACTGACTTGCCAAAAGGCTTAATCCACGTGAACGGCATGGGTACCGAAAACTATGCAACTGGTTCTTTTGCTGGAAATGGTCGCTCGGCAACGCTCTACGTCCGCCTCGATCAAAAGGAGATTATTTATTTGAAAACAGCGGACCGGGATTATTATTTTACCGCCAGCGATGCAGAGGAAACAAAAAAAGAATACCAAGAAATTTTGAAAAATGTCTCTTAATTTATGAGGAGGAGTAAACATGAGTACCGATCTTTTACCAATTCTGATTCCCTTAATTATTTTGGAATTCGCCTTAGCAGCAGCCACGATTATCCATGTGCTACGGCATCCCCATTACCGTTTTGGTAATAAATGGCTCTGGCTTTTGCTATCTTTTGTCACGATTATCGGGCCTGTCCTTTACTTTTCTATCGGGCGAGGTGATGCTTGATGGCCGCCATTGAAGTGAATCATTTGCATCAAAATTTTGGCAAACAGCAAATTTTAAAGGATGTTTCCTTTGAAGTCCCAGAAAAAGCTATTTTCGGTTTTCTCGGGAAAAATGGTGCCGGCAAAACCACCACCATGAAAATTATGCTGGGTTTATTGAAGCCCACTTCGGGAACTGTCAAAATTTTTGACGAGTCTGTCGCCTTTGGCCAAACGAAAACCAACCGCTTTGTCGGCTATCTACCGGATGTTCCAGAATTTTATGATTTTATGAAACCGCAAGAGTATTTGAAACTCTGCGGAGAGATTACCCATATGCCCGCAGCCAAAATCAAAGAACGAAGTGCTGAATTGTTGGAGCTTGTTGGTCTTGAAAAAGAACAGAAAAAAATCGGCGGCTTTTCACGGGGAATGAAGCAGCGCTTGGGCATTGCCCAAGCCTTATTAAATGAACCACGGCTGCTGATTTGTGACGAGCCAACTTCTGCTTTGGATCCTTTAGGCCGCAAAGAAATTTTAGAAATTCTGCTGCGGATTAAAAATAAGACCACTGTCTTGTTCTCAACCCACATTCTAGCGGATGTCGATAAAATCTGTGACCATGTGGCCATCTTAGATCAAGGGGAAATTGTTTTAAACGGCGCCATCCAAACCTTAAAAAATCAACAGCAACAAGAGACGATTCTCTTAGAATTTAAAGATGACGGCAGCCTCAAAAAATTTACAGACAGTGCTGCTCAATCTTTTACAATTGAGCAACAAAATTCTGAACAGTTGAAAATTAGTACCCTCCATGCTGATCAAACTATTTTTGCTCTAATGCAGCTTTTGAACCAGCAGCAACTTGTGCCGGTAAAATTGGAAATCCAAGAACCGACACTGGAGGATTTATTCTTGGAGGTGGTGAAATGAGCGCTTACCTAGCCTTTACCAAAAAAGAAGGTTTGGCGGTATTACGAAACGGCAAATTATTGCTATTAACGGTCATCTTTTTATTACTGGGCTTAATGAATCCTTTGATTGCAAAATTTACTCCGGATTTAATTTCAAGCTTATCATTGGAAGGCATCACCTTGACCGTTCCAACACCAACCGCCTTTGATTCATGGACGCAATACTATAAAAATCTGCCACAATTTGGCTTGATTATTTTAGTGATTGTTTTCAGCAGTAGTCTGACTAGTGAACTGACCAAAGGAACTCTAGTGAACATGCTGACTAAAGGACTCCCTCGGACAACCGTCATTTTTTCAAAGCTGACGGTCAGTAGTCTGTTGTGGACCTTGGGAAACCTGTTAGCTTTTGTTGTTACCTATGCTTATACGGCCTTTTACTGGCCAACTGATCAGCAAAATCATTTGTTCCTAGCAGCAAGCTTTCTATGGCTTTTTGGAATATTTCTTTTGACCAGTATTTACCTCGGTAGTGTTCTTTTCTTTGAAACCAGTGGCACTTTACTTTTTTGCGGCGGACTTGTGGCCTGTCTATTTTTGGCAAATATTTTTCCGAAAGTCAGTGAATATAACCCACTCTACCTAGTTTCACAGAATCTGCAGCTGATTAATGGCAGCCTACAGCTATCAGATTTTTATCCAGCTATCCTAGTCACACTTATTTGGATTATTTTCAGTTTAATTGCTAGCTGTCTAATCTTTAATAAAAAAGCCCTATAAAAAAGAATCGGCTGAAATAATTTCTACAAGCTAGCTTCACTTGTAGAATATTTCAGTCGATTCTTTTCATTTTTATAAAGTGTCTTCTAAATAATAAGCATAATGATAATCATCAACCCAATGATTATTAATCCAAAATTCATTTTTGTAATGGGCTTCTCGAACAAAGCCCAACGCTTCATAAAATTTTCTGGCCCGTGGATTACTGTCCATCACTCTTAAGGAAAGCTTGCCGATATTTTGCTGGCGGGCTTTTTCAATGACCGCTGCAATTAATTTTTTACCAATCCCCTGCCCTTGGGCCTCCTTAGCAACACCAATTCCCAGCTCCCATTGCCGACTGTGGCTGCTCATCGCTGTCGGATTTTGATAGCTGATAAAGCCCAATAAATTATCATCATTTACCGCAACTAAAATTTCCCGATCCTTTTGACTTTTTTCATAGGCATCAAAGCTTAGTTGCTGATTGGCATTGGGGGTATTATCGTTGGTCCACATGTTTTCTTCCAATTTCCATAAAATAGGAATATCACTGTCTTTAATTGCCCGAATCGTTACTGTCATGGCCCACACTCTTTTCTGATCAATTTTCTAAATTATAGCAAACTCCTTGCCCCACAACAAAAATTTGCACCAGTCAAGAAAATTATCTTTACAGTCAAAATGGTCTATGGTAATATTATTTGGTGAGTGTAAACACTCATCTATTACGATATTCCGCTGGGGCAGCTGTCCTATGAATGTTTGGAATAAGGAGAAGGAATAAATGAATCCATTAATTCAAGAATTAACTCAAGAACAACTACGTACGGATATTCCAGCGTTTCGCCCTGGTGACACTGTTCGCGTTCATGCGAAAGTAGTCGAAGGAACCCGCGAACGTATCCAGCTTTTCGAAGGCGTAGTCATCAAACGTCGTGGTGCTGGCATCAGCGAAACTTACACTGTTCGTAAAATTTCAAACGGTGTTGGTGTGGAACGGACTTTCCCAGTTCACACTCCTCGTGTCGCACAAATCGAAGTTGTTCGCTACGGTAAAGTTCGTCGTGCAAAATTGTACTACTTACGCGCTTTACACGGAAAAGCAGCTCGTATCAAAGAAATCCGTCGTTAATATTTGTTTTACAAATCAACGTCAAGCCCTTGAGAAATCAAGGGCTTTTTCTTTTGGTTTGAAACTTTTAGTGTTGCATTTGAATATGAAATACTCGTCCAAACTTAACAAAAAGGATCCTCATTGGCAGGGACCGATGGGCTAGGATGCTAGTTCAACTTTCTTCACGCTTAAACAATTCGTTGCCTATCCCTTAGTTGAACTGTATGCGGCCGGTGCTCTTCAGGAAAAAATTTTCCTGAAGACAAAAAGGGAGCCCATCGGCGGGGACCGATAGGCTAGGATGCTAGTTCAACTACTATCGATTTAACTAATCTCCACCCTCTCCCTTAGTTGAACTGTATGCGGCCCGGTGCTCTTCAGGAAAAAATTTTTCGCTGAAGACAAAAAGGGAGCCCATCGGCGGGGACCGACGGGCTAGGAGTAAAAAATGAAAAAGTGTTTTATTGGGTTTGTTTTAATGGGATGAGTTAATCATAACTTGTAAGTGTGAATTTTTTGTGTACTGAGTATTGTAAAAGTTTGAAAAGTTTATTATGAGTGTATGAAATCTGTTTTTACGTTTTTCTGACCATTAAAAAGTATAGTAAATCAATTAGTTAAAAAGGAGAATTAGTATGAACTTAATTTCAATTTTTATTGGCCTAATAGTAATGGGCATTTCTGTGATAGTAAAGCAAGAGTATTTTTCATTAAATGAGAATCTCAAAAAATACTCAAACTTAGGCGTTATCATTGGATTTATGATAACCATTTTTGGTATTTTAAATTTCTTTTGAGTTTAGCACAGAATTTGATAGGTCAGAATTCCCGTAAATATTAGCTCTTTCTAAGTCTGTTAAGCCCTTTGTTTGTCTCCTTAAATCTTAGATAGATTTTAATTGTTTCACCAAATTCAGTTTTAAAATAAACATTTTTATAAACAAAAAAATATGTTATCCCATTTACTAAAAAAGTTTGATAGAAAAAATTTAAAAGAAATTGCTGGAACTAGATAAATTCTATTGTTTTCATATTGTAATTTAACAAGGAAAACACCGTTAGACTCAAAAGGTAACAGGAAATTGCGAAAATTGTCTAATAGAACACAATTAGATTATGTTCATTCAACGAAACGCTATTTTTTGTGAATCGAAATATCAACACATTACGTTACCATATACCTTAACATATAGTATAGTAAAAGAGTGACAGTATATTGGCAGCAAAATTAAGATTACACGAAAGTTCAGCAGTTAGAATTTTACCAAGTGATAACGGAGCGAAACTAGAAGCCAATCAAGAATATGGCGTCATGGATTTCGAGGATAAAGCGATTTTAATAATTTCAAAAATCAATAAGCGATTCTATCAACTTACCAAGAAAAAAAATCGTATCAATTAATATCGCTTCATCGACCAGTACTGGAATTCATTCAAATTTGAAAGCTGTAGGGAGAGACTATGGAATTAGGGCATAAAATCATTACTTTTAGGATGGTAAATCATCTTTCACAATTTGAACTTTCTCAGAAAATCGGTGTAGGCGAAAAAGAAATATCCGATTGGGAATTAGGAAACATGTATCCAACTGTCCATCAAATAAAAAAATTGAGTGTTGCATTTGGGATTCCATTATTTGAGTTATTGATTGATGATTTGGGAGATATTGAGTTCATTGTCTATCGAACTCCTTTAAAACAATGTTATTGGATTGCGTTTTTTTCTGGAATTGTATCTATCTTTAGCACAGCTATTTTGTATCACCGAATCGGAATTTGGGCATTATACCTGTCAGTTGGCTGTTTAATCATCCAATTATTTTCTATATTCAAACTAATGACGCATAGGGGTTCGAAATTGCTTCAAACCTATGGAGCGATTCTCAGCTATGTTAATAAGAACGGAATATCTGTTGAAGAAAATCCCTTTCTCAAAAGAAGTGAAAAAATAAATTCCGCCGATCTAATCCTACTTCTCATCACAGCAATTAGTATGGGCTTAGTCACCGGAATATTATACTCGATGTTTACTTACTCTTTGTAAAAACAGACTCTTGGTATATCAAGCTTAACAATGATAATTCAGCGTATAAATTGGGGAGTCAGCTTCCATTTTTTTGACTCAATCCCCCCTCTTTTTACACAACGAACTTTTTTAATCCTTATAGTAGTAAAAAATCCACCAAGAACAAAATCTTGGTGGATTAAAACTTTTTAGCAGATAAAATCTGTCGTTAGTGGATTAACCCTAATCGATTTAAACATTGATTCTGTTAAATCGTAAAGTTATCGAATCCCCAAGAAAAATATTGTACAATTGTTCACTGGTAGAAAAAGGTGAAATTTATTACACAACCAAGTAGCCCGCCAACCATTGGTTTGACGAACTACTTGGACTAATCGATATTTTCATAAATGATAGTTATTTTCTTGGAATTTTAGCCGACGTAAGGTGTAAAAACAAGCAATTAATAATGGTAGTGCTGCTAATAACCAGGCAAGGGGGTTGGCTAATACCAGTCCAAAAAAGCCAAACTGTTTCGATAAAACAAAAGCGGCAAGGAATCGACTAAGTAATTCCATTACTCCAGAGACAGTAGGAATGAAGCTTTTTCCAAGCCCTTGCAAAGTAAAACGACAAATAAAAAGAATTGCCAGCAACCAATAACTTAATCCGTTAACCTGTAAGACTTGTGCACCAAGTTTAATAACTTCTAGTTCAGATTGGTTAACAAAAATTCTCATTAAATTACAAGCCGCAAACCAGTTTATAGCACCCATCAACACAGCTATTCTAAGTGAAATCAGAAAAACGCGCTTAAAGGCGTATAGAATACGGTTGACTTTCTTTGCTCCTAAATTTTGACCAGCAAAAGTAGCAAGTGCTGTTCCTAAAGCTTGAACTGGCATAGAAGAGAAAAATTCAATTTTTCCGGCCGCAGTAAAAGCAGCCACCTCTGCGGTTCCTAATAAATTTAAAAAATACTGGATTGCGACTTGTCCCAAACCAATAATTGAGTATTGAAAACCCATTGGAATTCCTAAAGCTAATTGCTTTTTGACTTCATGTTTATTAATTTTGAAATGTTCCTTGGAAAGTTGAAGTAAAGTAAATCGGAATTTGATATAGATCATACACCCAATTGAGGCCACAGCTTGTGCCATAACAGTTGCAATCGCAACTCCTTTTACACCTAAAGGTATTATTTGAACAAAAAACCAATCAAGAAAAATATTTAATATGCAAGCTATAATCAAAAAATAAAGAGGCGTTCGACTATCTCCAAGCCCCCTCAGTACGTTACTAAATAAATTGAAAGCAAAAGAAGCAATTGTCCCTAAATAAATAATTGACAGGTACTGATAGGACAAATCAAAGATTTCACTTGGCGTACGCATAAATACTAATAGTGGACGAATTGCTGCAAAACTGACAACTGTTAAAATAAGCACGATTAAAGCACTTATTACAAGACTAGTACCGAAGCCCTGTTTTACCTTCTCTTGATCTTTACTTCCGAAATGCTGCGATATAATGATGGAAAACCCAGCACCATAGCCTTGGCTAAAACCAAGCACGATAAACATTAGACTTCCTGTTGCCCCAACAGCTGCGAGTTCGTTAACTCCCAAAAATTTCCCAACGATTATTGTATCTGCAATATTATAGAATTGTTGAAATAGATTTCCAATAAGGATCGGAATTGTAAACTAAAAAACTTTTTTTATTGGATTACCATAAGTCAAATCTGTCTCCATAACAATCACCCTTAAACAATTATATCATCATTCATCGTGCATATTTAGTTGATGGTGACAATGTAACCCATGAAATGTGAATAGAATTTTTATCACTTACTATTTTCAAAAAAATCACTAAATCCTTAGTTTATCTACTGCTCTTTTTATTTATAGCGAATAAAAATTGCTACACGCTGAAGTAAATTGGTAGTGAGGTTTGAAGTCAATGAAATCTGTCGTTAATGGACTCATAAAAAGTTTTGTTGTTTATGAAAAGTATTTTCCAGGAGTAACACAGGTATGAACGGAATAATTCAAATTTATTCTTGATTAGTACCTTTTTTTAATGAGATTGGCACCAATAAATCAAGTTGCAGATGCTCTCTATTTGTACTTTCTATGTGGTTGATGGCATTGAGCGTTTCTTCTAGTGCAGGGTCGGCCTCTTTAGAAAGAGGTATAACTCTTGAGCTATAATCAAATTCATATTCCCCATTGGTGAGCACCCATTGCCATAAATTTTCCCACTCATGAAAATCACCAAACTTAATCATTTTAGCCCCATATAATCCACCTTGAAACTGCTTTTTTACATACGGCACATTCACCGCCATTTCCTTTGGTATTGATACCCACATTTCATAACCTTTGGATATGTTCTCATCACCAGCTGGATTATTAAAGCCAAATAAACGAAAATCTGGTTTATTTTCTTTCAACTGGTTTTCTGTGATGAATTTCTGAATTTCTAGTCCTACAGCTTCTTCTCTATTTTGACCCTCTAGGTGAAAAGCTGCAACTGTCATCGGTGGAACATAAATAATCCGTAAATCTTTAATACTCTCAATCGTTTTATTTGCTTCGTCAATAGTCACCAATGGCAAGCTCTCCTTTCTTTTCAATGTTTGAGTGGAGATTTCCTCAATTAGATTTATCACTTGAGTATCATCAAAGTTATTTATTTCGGTATGTTCAAAAGAAAGGTTTTTTAATTCTTCCACAACTATCCTTAAGGCGTGCCGGATAGTTTTTAGTGCAATCATCTCGCTATCAATACCATCTATCGCCTGCTCCAAAATACTAAAAATCTTCTCGCTACTTTTAGATTCTAGAATAATCCGAATCTCCTTTAAAGGAATGCGCAACTTACGAAAAATCACTATTTGCTGTAGGATAATTAAATTCTCAGTATCATACATACGATAAGCATAATCTGGGATTTTTTGACTTTGAATCAATCCCAGCTCTTCATAATATCTCAGTGTTCTTGTAGAAATTTCATACTCCTTTGACACTTGTGTGATTGTCTTTAACTCCATGATGTTCTCCTTTCTATCTCCATGATAAACTGCGACACGACGTTAAAGTCAAGTCTTTCTATAGGGATAGCATGGTTACTTTTTGTCTGCTAAAGTTGAATGATTTATTGAGTTAGAAAATTCTGAGTTTATCCACTACTCTTTTCATTTATTGAACATAAAAAACCACTGCCAGTTGATTCAAGTTGGCAGTGAAAATTTGATTACTATCTGAGTAGCTGAAATGATTCGTTTGTCAACTATATCCTAAGTAGCTACTCATGAATTCTCAAGGAAACAATTTGTTTAACATCTTTGACTGTGCTTTCACTTTGAATTTTTAACGGCAATGACTTTCCATTATGGCCAACCTTAGCATTTTTATAGATTTCTTGAGTCTCATTGGAAAGTGTCGGTAAAAGCGTCTCTGCCTCTGCTAACTCCTTATGATTTAAAGGTAGCAAGGCTAAAACATATCCATCTTGAGGATACAGGGTACAAATAGAACGACCCTTTTTCTGATATTTAATATTCCAGCCTTTCCAAATCCCCTGATCCATAGAACAACCACTGTAAGCTTTTTTCGCTTTTATTTTATAAGTATCTTGTAAATAGTGGTCTAATTCTTCAAACAGCGGATTATTGATAAAATCCTTAACTTGCAGCGGCGTTGGTTCAATATCTCTGGTATATTTTTCACTCCATAACATTTATATCTATCCTCTCTTTGCGTAAACTGCTCAACAGCATCGCACGTTCGACTAAGTTTCTCTAAACACTGTTTTATCAGATTTTTATTATGGTGGTTAGTTGTCAACATTTTTGCAGAAAGTTTGGCGTCGGTTGCGTCTCATATCCTTATCTAAGGGCTGACTTCCCCACAGCACAAACTCATTTTACAAATAACAAAAACTACCAGTTAATTATGCCCTAATTTTGTTAATATCATCTGTAATAATCCAGTCGTCCATATTTTTTTCACGGTTGTAGGTAAAAGGTTCGATTGCTTCAAGCTGTGCAATTTTGTATACTGCGAGATATTTTTTGCCAGCCCAGCGTTCGTATTGTTTTTTTGATAGATTGAGTTGGTCCTGATATTTTTCAATAAATTGAATCGATTCTTCCTTAGACATTTTTGCCGACTCGACAACTTCTGCAATGACTCCCCGATATTCAATCGTCAAATCCCCGCCGGTTTCTACAAAATAAACTGCATCCCCAACTTTCGCTCTGCCGCCTAATGGAGATTTTTTTCCTGCTGATCCACGAATAATCAGCGTCTTAGTTCCATTCAACAGTTTTTCTAACTCTTTCCCCTCTTTATTCAAATAGACTAAGTGTTCTGCTTTCCCTTCTTTTCCTTCATACCATTCAGCTTTGGTCATCAATATTTCTCCTTATAGAATATTATTATGTGATTACAACTAAGTCTCTTTAATTTTATCAGAAGCAGAGGCATAATTCTCCATTTAAAGTATTATATTGGGTAAAACTTGGGTTCTTGATTTAAAAAGGCTTTTTTACTTGTAAACTGCCCCTTTTTACAAGCAAAAACGGCAAGCAGTTTTTTAAACTTGCTCACCGTTACATGTCTAGTTATTTATTCTAATAAATCACAAAGCTGTTTTAGAAACTTTTCTTGCGTTTTTTACTTAGCAACACAACTATCACTACTAGCTGAAGCAAGATAATTCCCCCGATTAAAAACAGCCACCAAGGAATCTGAGTCTCTTCAATCATCACATCACTATTATTCAATTGCTTGGCAGTCTCCCGATTGACAGTAAAAGTCGGGCTGGCTTCCCAGCTATTTTCATTAGCTGTTGCAATTAGGTGGACTGTGTAATCCCCATTTTTAAATTCGACACCCTCCAAGGGGAGACTGTAATTAAACTGAGAATACGGGGCCACACTCATGCCCTGTTTGCTACCTGTCAAAAACTGCTCAGTATTAACGACGACTTCATGATCAATTTGCAGATTATGGAGATAGGTTCCGCTAGTATTTTCCAGGGTCAACTCAATTTGATTGCGGCCATTTTCCGTCTTGGGCTTAGCTGCTAAAATTTCTAAGTTGGGTACGACAGTTTCTTGATTATTTCTTAGTAAAAGAGCCGTTTCCCTCGAAAAAATATTTTGAATCCCGGTCGTCGCCTGACCATCCGGTATTTGTTCGAAATAAAATCCGCCGGCTAAAACACCGCTAAAATTTTCTTCAGGCATGATAATTTCAGCCGTTATGGTCCGAGCCTCATTGGGAGCCATTTGAATTTCACCTCCATCAAAGCGCACCAAATCTTCGATATCGGTTCCTAAGGCCTCAAGAGTATCCGTATGTTTCCCAGAATATTCCACGACACCTTGGCTATTGGTGATAGCTCGATTAAAAGATGAACGGAGCTTTAAGGGCTGCTCCGTTGTATTTTTAAGATCAATTGTGATCACTTCATTTGCTGATGGCGCCAGCTCTAAATTTAGATACGTTTGCTGAGGATCAATCTGACTTGTCGGCTGATTGACCGTCACTTCAAACACATTTAATGAAGCAGCCTTCACTTCGCCTTTAACCAAAAATAACGAAAGTACCATAACCAACATTGCCAACCCTTTTTTCACTACAACATCCTCTTTTCCTTTATTTATTCTACTGTGCTAGGGGAATCCGAAAAAATCCAATTTAAGGTGGTCCCATACTGAGTTGCACTTTTTTAATATTAGCAGGAACAGCTAAATCAAATCCTGCTAAAGCTAAACTTGTTTCACCTTTTCCTTCTCCAGCTGCGGCCTCTAAAATAATTAAATCTTCATTGATTGTAAGAGCATGGTTCTGATTTTCTTGTTCTGCTCCGCTCAGTTGCTGACCAATATTATTGTAAATTGAGCCCGTGCGAATTGTTAAAGCAGCATTTTCTAGAGACTGACTGTCAGCATTTTGAAATTGTGCAAGTTGATTAACTTTGACATGCCAGCCAGTTGGCGTTTCCCGATTATCACTAACAGCTACACCGCCTGTTGTGGTAGAACCTTCTTGATTTGTCGCTGTTAAGTTTTCAGCCTGTGCGGTTTGCAATGTTTGGCTACCAAAGTCAATATTTGTCGGCAATTGTGTTGTTCCGCTCTCAGGATCAGCCGGATCAAAGTTGATTCCGCCGTCTGTATAGCGGACCACTGCTTCCGTGTCAGTATCCGCATAAGCTACAGCAGGCAAAGCCACGCTGACTGCTCCGATGAGACTTAATAAAAACCACTTATTTACTTTCATTTCTTTCGCTCCTAAAATTTATTTTTAATTTATTGTGATCACTTGTTTTATGAGGTTGGTGTTTCTGATAATGTCCAGACAAGTGTTGTTTCATAACTAGTGGCATTTCTTGGTGTGTCTTTAGGAATAAAAAGTTCGGCTCGGACCAAAGGAATTGTGACTGTTCCTGCAGAATTGATTTCTTTAACAGAAAAAAGAGTCTGTTGCTCGTTAGGTTGGATTGTCAGCCCATTTTCAAAATGATGAATAATGTTGCCGTCAGAAAAATCCGTTATGACCGGACCACCGTACAGTGTCATCCTAGTATTTCTGAGTTGATTTTCCGACGTATCACTCCAATTATTTATCTGACTGACTTTCATACTCCAGTCTTTTGTGATAGTTCGCGTATCCTCCACCTGAAAGGCTCCCAAGCCTTCAGTAATATGAAAAGTCTCGTCGGCGATTGTTTGAATAGGGTGGGAACCAAAATCAAATCGTGTCGGCAACAATTCTTGTGCAAGTTCAAACCTTTCTCCTAAATAATAAATAGATGAAATTCCTGAGCTGTTTTTCAAAATGTCGATATCCAACACTTGCGATTTCACAACCGTTCCGAAAAATTCAGCATCCAAATCTGCTGCTGCATTTGGCAGGGCCTCAATTTCTGTACCCATTGTCACCGTCGTATCTCCCAGCAAAGAAGCATCGGCCAATACCCCAACTAACGAACCGCCGAGTTCTAATAATGGTAGTACCGCAGCAATGGCTCCCGTTAAAGCTAATTTGACTGGTGCCAATGCTGTGTTGATTAAAAGAGCAACAGTATTTGACACCAAGCCGCTGCCTTCAGCAGATAAAGCACCGACAGCACTGGAAAGATTTTGTAATATCCCCTTTAAATTGTCCGCTAAAATTTTGCCAATGCCATTATCCAAATTGACACTCATTACTTGATTATTTTGACTGAGGTTCAATTGCTCAGTGAAGCTTTGATTTGGTAAACTTTCCAGACTATCTAAAAGCCCCAGCTGTTGATAAACCTCATCGAGATTTAAATTGACCCCGACCAATGTACCAAAAACACCGTTGACAATATCTACTAAAACTTTTAATAAATTATCAATTGCCGAAAAAAGATTTGTCAGTAAACTAATATTCCGTAAGTCCACTGTTAAATTTGTTTCAATCACAGCATTCCCCAATGGACTTACTTCCCCTGCTAAATTAGCGGGGATTACCAAAACAGCCGTCTTAGGTCCAGTCAAAAGTGTTGAAATATTTCCAAGGCCGCCACCCCGAATTTGAAAGGTCACCTCCCTTGTTGATGTTGTCGGCCATCGATTGTCACTAGTTGTCTGACTGCTATTATCAGTGTTAACGTTTGCAAGAATTTCAATATCCGCAATCGCGGCTTCGGCCCGCTCTACGAAAAACAGTTGAGCAAAGATGGCCCCCAAAATGCTGAAAATCATTAAGCTGATTGCATAGAGCCTTTTTCTTTTGGAGGAAAAAATTTTTTCAAATCGCCGTTGAGTTTCCATGAGCGCCACCTTTGCATAACTGTTGTTTTTTTACACATCAAATTTAAAACATTTTGCTTTTATGAACAAAATTAATGCCTTTCTTTTATTAATTTTCTTTTTAAGATATTATTTCAAAGGACTGAGAGGAGCCGAAACCTCCGCTTTATACACTATTTTTTTACGATAGTAAAATAATTCTTCAATTTTTTTTATTTTTTAAACAAAAATGAGCTGAGTTATTTTTATAATAAGTTCGTTGATGTGGAGAACATTTTTTACTAGAATGAGAGCAGTTTATTCATTGCTTGTCATAGATTTCGATAGATAGTGAAGTTTACCGAGGAAAAATCTAAATTTCCTCTCATCTATTAGTCTTAATTCAAGATTTAGTTAGCAAAAAAAAGCCCACCTATTTGGCGAGCTTAAAATGAAAAAATTATTTTAATAAGATAATCGTGAAGGCTATTAATAGTGGGCTAAAAAAGTAATTGGTTTTGTAAATCCTTTTGTTTGAGCAAAGGCAAAGGACTAAAAACTAAACAACTTGAAAATCAAATTGTGAGTAAGACTACTTTTACTGAAGGCATATTATTTTGAAGGCTGCCGTATTTTTCTAATTCCATTATTGTCTACTGAATCATCAATCCAATAATAATTCAAAGCTTTTCATCATTTTCCTTGGGCTAAAAACTCCTCTGCATTCAATACTACCCTTTGCCCTAACCTTGCTTTTGCTTGGAAAGTCATACCGGCATGTTTTTTCCAGTAAAAACATTTGGAAAGTCACTAACTTCTTTACCTAAACCCTCTATCGTATCGCTCAGTCCGTAATTATTAGGATTTTTCAACCAATCCTTTAAAGCAGACATCTCATGGACAGGTGAACCAGAAACATTCATAAATAATTTACCAGAGCCAAACAACTCGAATTCTTTTTTGCCAATTAGACAGACATTTTTATTGAGACAAGTGATTAACACATCAACCTCCTGTAACAGCTCAGCTAATGGTAAATAAGTGCAACTTAGCTCTTTTTCAATCTCTGGTTTGCGGCTACGACTGTAATAGAAGAGTTCTGCTTGAAAAAAATGCAACGTATTAGTAATTAGACTGCCTAGTGTCCCCATACCGACAATTCCAATCTTTAAGCCGGTTAATTCTAAAACTTCGGTTTTCCACTGAGGGCGGTCACGTCCTTGTAAAAATTTAATCAATTCACTCATCACGTATTCTCTGACGCCTTCATCGCCATAATCTCTAACCCCTTTGACGATAATGCCACGTTTTTCAGCAGTTAAGATGTCAACATTGGCACTTTCTGGCGCATAAAGACTGCAACACATGCCTATATATTGGATATTGGGACAATGTTCAATAACATTGCCTGAAATTTCCGTTGAAAAACTGACGAAAACACCATCTGCATTGCCAATTCGCGAAATAATTTCATTATCATTTTCAGGTTGGTTATCATAAAAGATACTATCAACGGCTAGTTCTTTTAATCGACTCTCATCTTCGGGTAAAAGTCGCGTGGGTTCAATCGCAACAAGCTTCTGAAATTTCTTGTTCATCTTTTTCCTCCTAAGTCATTTATCAAGCAACGACAACAGATCTACTTTAACTAGCAATCCATATGACCAGACTCGCCATATTTTTAATAAGACTTGGATACAAACTCAGCCCTTTTAGCCACAATCAATATAAACCGACACACCTCTTGACCTTATTTTAAACAATATGAGCTTAGAATTTTCTATTTCGCTCTTACCTAGAATCTTTGTATTTTTCCCTACTTGGTAGAAGGATGCTTTCACTGATTCAGCAAACTGCTATAATTAGAAAACTATCTAGCTTCTTTAGGAACTTTAATCAATAGTGAAAAACAGCCAATGATTGCGTAGAAATAAAAGGCCCAGTCATACGAAAACGCCTCGATAAATATCCCGCTGCAAAAAACACCGACTGCTTGCCCAATCCCCAAAGCAAAAAAAGAAAAACTCACGCCGACATCTGGATTCTTTGAAAAAATTTTCGTTCCCCAAACAATAAAAAATCCAGTCAAAAGGACATAAATTCCACCAAAAAGAACTGCCGAAGTAAACAACAACAAAGAGTTTGCTAAGCTAAGCATAGAAATTGCAAGGCTCATAAGGAGAAAACTCAGGTGAAAAGACTTCTTAAGGCCAAATTCGTTGGCTATTTTCCCTGAAAATCCACCCAAAAATCCGCTGATAGCCATCACTAACCAAAAAATTAAACTCTCAGTTTCCCCGAGCAAGTTTGTTTCAGCAACATAAACTCTTGAAAAGGTCCAGTAGATTGCTGAAACAAATCCAAATAGAAATGAAGCGCTTAATAATACTAAGGCATCTTGTTTGATAAATCTAGTAAAATTTAGCTGGAATTTTTTTGGTTTGCTAACGTTTGGGATAACTAAGAAATTACTGATTAAAATCAGACTACCAAAAAAGGCCATCATAAAGTAGCTGAGGCGCCACTGATTTCTAAAAAACAGAACTAGCGGGGTAATTAAAACAAAGCCTAAGCTGGCCCCACTATTAATCCAAGTGTTCATCTGATTCTGATTTTTTTGGAGGAGCGTTTCTTTCACAATCTGTGTCCATGCAGCAGAGGCAATGCCGCCACCAAGTCCAGCAACAAACACGGCTACAAGTAACGTCTTGAATGAACTTGACAAGCCAATTGCTAACAATCCGCTTGTCGCAAAAAAACCGGCAAGTAAAGTGGCTTTTTTACTCGCAAAAAAGTCAATTAGTGGAACTGCAGCGAGCAACGAAAAAGCATAGGAAAGATAACCCGACGATCCGATTAAACCAATTTCTAAATCAGTCAGTGCTAAAGACTGAGCGATACTCGGCATAAACAAACCAGCACTCATTCGCGCTAAGGCATAGGTCAAAGCAATCATCAAACCCCCGACTGATAAGAGTTTAGCCATTTTTTAGAAACTCCCTTCGGTAAAATTCATCTAGTTGTCAGAATATTTTATTAAATTGGTATCTCCCTGTCTAAACCGATTTTCGCCATTCATAAAACTTTTTTGGTCTATTCGTTGAAAACTTCAAAGTCTCAGAGTTTCGACACTTAATAATACTTGTAATAAAGACCACCAGCTTTATGGTCCAATCTGAAAAAAAGGACATCAATTATTAATTTTTTGAAAACGCATACATTTTATAGCCTTCGATTTTTACATTCCTTTGCGGCCATGCCATAATACTTTGAGACAGAAAATTTTCCAAGATGGAGGATGCAAAATGGAAGTGAAATTTTCAGATTTACCTATCGAGTTGCAAAAGATTGCCATTTTTCCTGATGATTCTCGCTATGACGAAGTAAGGAGCAATGATTATCGAATTGGTCACCCTCAGCTGGTTTTGTTAGCTGCAACAGAAGCTGATGTGATGGCTGCAGTTCAATTTGTCGCTAAAATTAATCGTAATGTTTCTCAGAACATTCCTTTTTCTGTTAGAAGCGGTGGTCACGGTTTAACCACAACATCTGTCAATGATGATGGAATTGTTTTAGATCTCTCAAATCTCAATCACGTACATATTATGGATGAAACAAAAGGTTTGGTAAAAATTGAAGCTGGTGCCATCTGTGGTGAGGTTGCTCAGACACTCAATCCGCATCACCTAGTCATCTCCAGTGGCGACCATGGTGATACAGGCGTTGGCGGCTTAGCAGTCTCTGGCGGTTTGGGGATTGTCCTGCGTTCCTTTGGATTAACCATTGACAAAGTTATTGGTGCAACGATTGTAACTGCTGATGGTAAAAAACGCTGGCTAGATCAAGAAAATCATGCTGATTTATTTTGGGCCATCCGCGGTGGCGGCGGTCAATTTGGTGTTGTAGTCGATTTTTTATTCCAAGCAGATGTCATTGACAATCGACAATCTGATTTTGATGTTCCGATAATTGTACAAAAAATCAACTATTCTATTCAAGACCTAAAAGATTTCATTCCGGCTTGGCAGCAATGGGTCGCTGATTCATCTAGAAAATTGACTAGTATTATCTTGTTCAACCGAGGAGCTGATAACACTGTCAGCGGTCAAGTTAAAAATTTCTGGTATGGGGCTGATTCGCCTACTGCCCAAACGGTTTTCAAAAAAACCAAGGACTTAGCAAGTGTGGCCGAAGAATCTTTACAGGTGATGGAGTATGCTGATTTTGTTAAACCTGAACATGTTCCACTGGCAGGTAAAAATACTGCTTATGGCAAAAATATTTTAATCAAGGAGCTTTCAAGTGAAACCATTGATTTAATCACTCAATTACTTGATTATCCTTTTGTCTATGGTGTGGAGCTTAGAGCTTTAGGTGGTGCAGTCAATGATGTCAGCAGTGATTTCAACGCTTGGTCTAATCGTAACGCAGAGCTGTTAATCACCTTTTGGTTTAATCACGAATTCGCTGATGAGGCTCTGCCGTTGTTTGCGCCATTTGAAAAAATTGCAGAAGGCGTATATGGTGCCTATTCCAGAGATATTAGTGCTGCTGAAACTAAACGAGTTTGGTCTGAGGAAACCGCGAATAGATTACGTATGGTTAAGGCTAAATATGACCCTGATAACATGTTTACGGAAAACCGCATGGCCTAAAATATCGCTTTACCTGACGACACTAGTGAGTAAAAAAATTAAAAATTTCAAAGTATGCTTCAAAATAAAGCCAGTAACGTGACGATTTTCGTCTAGGTTACTGGCTTTTTTTGAAATTCCGAAGCATAAACTCCAACCTTTATTCTTAGCGAATTAAAAATTTTTGTGAAGTAAAACCTGATTTAACAGACTGTAGGTGTCAACAATATAAGTCTAAAATACTAGCTCTCACTCAATAGTATGGTAAGAACTAGTTACTTATTTTGAGTAGATGAAATCTGTCGTTAGTGGACTGAAATGTATCACTCAATTTAGGTTAGAGTTTATAAAGTGTGAGCCTCTTTATCTTTGATTAGTTTCAATTCTTCACTTTATATCGTAACCACAACGTTCCATCAGTTTGCTTTTCCACTTGCTTTAACGAAAAACCTATAGCATCATTCCCACTTAAATTGCCATTCTCAAAGACAGAAGGACTATCAGATGCCCCATCGGCAACAGGAGCCACCACTAAACTAACCTCATCACAAACGCCAGCTTCGATAAAGGACCAATTTAATAAGCCACCGCCACCTAACATGATGGAATCTAAGCTAAAATATTGTTGTAATTTTTCCACAGTCAGCAATGGGTCAATTTGTTCCTTACCACAAATTAGATAAGGAATTTCCAAATTCCGTAAAAAGGCTTTGTACGCATCACTGACTTTTTCTGTTAACACTTCAATAACCGTAGCGGTTGTATCCTGATACTGAAGGGTATTTTGCTGCCACCCTAATTTTCCTGAAGGGTCAATTGAAATATAGTAGATAGCCTCTTTGGTATTTACCAAATAATCCCCTTCTGGGACGGAAGAGAAAGTTTCCGGTAGCTCTGGCTCTTTATAAAAAGTAAAATTATCATCTGTTGTTTTACGACCAGACAGCCAGCCCTGATTTTTGTAAAAAGCTTGTTTGCCAAAAGCTAGTTGATAAAAATATTCACCAGCAGCTTCTCCTTCTGGCGTGCTCATATACTTTCCTGTAATCTTGCCATCAAGTGATATCAACATGTGGCAAAAAATAAATGGTTTTGTCATCGGTTTTCCTCCTATTTAAAACATTGGTCGATCGCCATCCGTATTTGGTTTTGAAATACCTAGGCTAGAAAATTGGTATAATTGAGGATGTTCAATAATCGTTACAATCAAATCCGCAATACTAGCTCTTGAAATAATTGTGCCTTTGTAAGGCTCACCCTTTTCAGTTAACTCATAGTCAATCTCAAGGTCATTATCCATATAAGCTGCCCGTAAAATTGTATAATCAATCGTGGAGTTCTCAATAATTTCCGCCGCCCGTCGAGTGTCCTCCATGACTGGTGTCCCAATCGTATCTTCTACCCATCTACCGAACTCACCAGGAACTTCATGGTATAAACCGAGCCCTGTGACATAAATTAAACGTTTGATTTGATTTTCTTCCATGGCTTTGACAATATTTTTCGCCATTGGCTCAAATTTACCCCCTAGATTTGCATAAACAATGTCTTGATTTTTCATTACTTGATTTAGCTGTTCAAAATCATTGACATCTCCTTCAATGATTGACACTCTTTTGGAAGCTAACTCACTCAAGCGTTCGCTTCTCCTCAGATATAAGGTTAAATGATCATCGGTTTCAGCTAACAATCGTTCAATAACTATTCGGGCAATTTGACCATTTGCACCAAGAATTAACACCTGTTTCATTTGGATTCCTCTTTTCTTAAATGCTCTTGTTCCTCTGTTTTAAAAAGTTCAAACAAATTACTGTCTGCTTCCTCAGCGTAAACCGCAATTTTTTCATTAATAATTGCTAAGTTTTTTTGATAACTCTCAATTTTTTCTATGACTTCAGCCCGATGTTTCACTAAAATTTCTAATAATACTTCAGGATTATAATCTGTTTGTTTGCGCAACTGAGTGTATGTTTTCATATCAACAATTGACATTCCAGTCTCTTTCAGATGAATCAGAAATTCTAACCATAAACGATCTTCCTCAGAATAGTAGCGGATATTGCGATTGCCTTTTCTGGGAATAATTAACTCTTCCTTTTCGTAATAACGCAACGTATGGACACTTAATCCTAATAATTTAGACAACTCACCAATTTGATATTCTCTCTCTGCCATCAGCTTTCCTCCAGTTGGCAGTGAATTAGCTGCCAAGTAATTTATTTCGTTAAATTCTCTTTGAAAAACTCTGTCAATTTATTAAATGGAATCAAGTCTAGTTTATCATAGAGATCTACATGGCCTGCATTCGGAACAATATACAATTCCTTTGGATCATTGGCTTGTGCATAGACATCCTCACTAAAAAATCTTGAATGGGCATTTTCCCCCATCACTAATAAGATGGGTCTTGGCGAGATTGCTTGCAAATTCGAAAGAATCGGAAAATACATCATCGACATAGTACTTGTTACTGTAAATTGTGTGATTGAATTCGGATGGTAACCTCTTGGTGTCGAATAAAATTCGCCAAACTCTCGTCCGATTGGATCTGTCGTATCATCAAAGCCAATTGCTGCACCTCGTGGTCCCAGTTTTGGTTGATTAGTTTCAAAATCAATGTAGCGTTGAGCTGCCAATTCTGCCAGTTGTTGATTTCGTTCTTCTAATGACAGTCCTTCGCCTTGTTGCGCTCTGGAAATATCATACATGCTGATTGTTGCAACAGCTTTAATTCGGACATCTACTTGAGCGGCACTTAAAGCGAAACCACCACTACCACAAATGCCAATCACACCGATTTGGTCACGATTTACAAACGCTCTTGTTCCAATAAAATCAACTGCCGCACTAAAGTCCTCAACAAAAATATCTGCCGAAGAAACATGACGGGGTTCGCCGCCACTGTAGCCGTTAAAAGACGGATCAAAGGTCAGCACAATAAATCCTTGTTGAGCTAATTGATTGGCATATACTCCTGGACCTTGTTCTTTGACTCCTCCATATGGGGCTCCAATAATAATTGCCGGATTTTTTTCATTTAAGTCAGTATCAGCTCCGTAGTATACATCTCCAGCAATTTCAATTCCATAGCGATTTTTATACTTCACATTTGTTCTTTCGACATTTTTTGCTAGCTCAAAAATATAATTTCCATATTCAGCCATGTTTCATTCCCCTTTTAATAGTTATTTTGTCGCTTGTTAAAGTTACTTTACCTAATAGAGTTAACTCTATGTCAATAGCTAAAAAAATTTTATTAAAAAAGTGAACAAACCATTTGATTTGTTCACTTCGTTGATTATCAAGCTACTGTAACTGATTCAGGAACCGCTAATTTGTCACTTGAGAGATTTTCACCATTACTCTCAATCACTTGTTTGTACCAATAAAAGGATTTTTTCTTGGTCCGAGCCAAAGTTCCATTCCCCTCATCATCACGATCAACGTGAATAAAGCCATAGCGTTTGCTCATTTGTCCGGTGGAAGCGGCAATTAAATCAATACACCCCCAAGTTGTGTAGCCCAATAATTCAACGCCATCAATGTCAACTGCATCGGTGAAAGCCTTGATGTGTTTGCGGATATAATCAATTCGATATTCATCATCGATAAAACCATTTTCATCAGGCGTATCAATTGCACCTAAGCCATTTTCCACAATAAACAACGGCTTTTGATAGCGGTCATACATTTGATTCAGAGAATTTCTTAGTCCTAAGGGATCAATCTGCCAGCCCCATTCGCTAGATTCCAAGTTAGGATTTTTGATGGTACCAAAAATATTTCCAGTGGTGTGTTCATAATCTTCTGCGTGGGCAGAAACTGTTCGAGAAGAATAGTAAGAAAACGAAACGAAATCTACCGGCGCTGAAGCTAAAATGCCAGCATCCTCCTCTTCCATTACAATGGTCAACCCTTCACGTTCAAATTTTTTCAAGGCATAGTTGGGATATTTACCGCGAGCTTGCACGTCAATAAAGAAATAGCCTTCACGATCACGATTAATTGCTTCTTGATAATCTTCTGGACGGCAAGTATAAGGATAATTATTGCCACCCGCTAACATACAGCCCACCATATTATTTGGATCAACTTCATGGGCGATTTTTGTCGCCATGGCACTGGCGACCAATTGATGATGTGCCGCTTGATACTTGACCTCTTCTTTATTATCATCTTCAGAGAAGACAATACCTGCCCCAACAAAAGGCTGATGCAACAAAATATTAATCTCATTGATTGTGAGCCAGTACTTGACCAAGTTACTATAGCGTGTCAATACAGTTTTCGCGTATTTCACGTAAAACTCAATCATTTTACGATTACGCCACGAACCATATTCCTTAATTAAATTTAGAGGTACATCAAAATGGGCAATCGTAACTAAAGGTTCAATCTGATATTTCTTGAGTTCTTTAAAAATATTTTCATAAAACCGTAACCCTTCTTCATTCGGTTCAGCATCATCTCCGTTGGGAAAAATTCGTGACCAAGATAAAGACATGCGGTACACTTTAAAGCCCATTTCCGCAAATAGCTTGATATCCTCCATATATCGGTCATACATATCAATTGCTACCTTTGCTGGGTAAAAATAATTGTCTTGCCATTCCAGCATTGGCAGAGTCCCGTCTGCAACTTTTTTCCGATCTGGTCCACACGGCATCATATCAATATTGGCTAATCCACGGCCACCTAATAAAGCACCGCCTTCAGCTTGATTGGCGGCTGTTGCACCGCCCCATAAAAAATCTTTTGGTAAAGTCATCAGATAGTCTCCTTTAGTTTTTCTTTGTTAAACTTCGATGGTCAACATGATTTGGTTCAAATCTTTATTACCACAATCCTCGTGGGCCACTGTTTTGAACTCATTGGTGTTCGTCACCACAACTGGAATTTGGGTAACATAGCCTGCTTCCCGTAATTTTTCTAAGTCAAACGTCAACAAAGTTTGACCACGAACAACTTTGTCACCTTGACTGACCTGTGCTTCAAAATATTTTCCGTTTAACTCAACAGTATTTAACCCAACATGAATCAGCAGCTCTACCCCTGTCTCACTCCGTAGACCAATCGCATGTTTTGTTGGAAACAAAGAGACGACTTCGCCATCAAAGGGTGCCACAACTTTTCCTTCGGTTGGTTCAAAGGCAACACCATTTCCTAACATACCGGTAGAAAAGGCTTCATCTTTTACTTCCGCCAATGGCATCATTTCACCATTAATGGGACTGTAGATAGTAATTTCTGACATTTCAATAACAGAATCTGTCGTTTTTTCAGAGTCGTCATTTGCTTTTTTCTCAAAATATTTTCCTAAAACAAAGGTTAAAACTGCGGTAGCAACCGCTGTAATCAAAATCGCAATCAAAATATTCACTACATTAGAAATATCTTCACCAATGTATAATGGAATTGCGGGTAAACCAGAAGAGCCTGTCGCAAACCTTGAAGCACCACTTAAGCCGGCATACAGACCACCAAGCCCACCACCAATCATGGAAGCAATCAACGGATATCTTTTTGGCAAAGAGACACCATATAAAGCTGGTTCAGTAATACCCATCAACGCAGTGATTCCTGAAGACAAAGCAACTTGTTTTTCTCCTTGAACTTTTGTCCGCATACTAACAACAAGAGTTGCCACACCTGTTGCAATGTTTGACACCATTGCTCCAGGTCCAAAAATATTTGCATACCCAACAGAAGTTAATTGAATAACATCTAATGGGCCAATACTTGTATGAATACCAAACATTACCATAACTGGTAACAATGTTCCGACAATTACAGCAGGTGCCCAAGGAGCCACTGCTCGAATTGCATTGAAGGCGACAGCGATTAATTCTCCAACATAAGATCCTAGAGGCCCAACAGCAACTAAAGCAATAATTCCTGTTACGAAAATAGTCAACATAGGTACAAAAACGATTTTAACTGCATTGGGAATAATTTTATTTAAAAATTTCTCAATATAGGATTGGACAATGACAATCAATAAAATCGGAATAACGCTAGCGCCATAACCAACTAGACGGACAGGCATTGAGAACAATTCAACTGCATCACCATTAGCAATCAACGCCGCAAAATTTGGGTGAAGTAAAATACCAGCTAGAGCCATTGCCAGATAAGGATTACATTTTAATTTTCTGGCTGCTGTACTGGCTAAGAAAAATGGCAGGAAATAAAAAACTGCATCCGCCATAAAATTAACGATATAGTACGTTTGACTTTCATTAGAAACTAAATTGAATAAAACCAATAAGGCCAACAATGCTTTAATCATCCCAGCACCAGCCATTGCTGGAATAATTGGACTAAACGAAGTCGAGATAAATTCAACTGCTGTTGAGAAAATATTTTTCTTTTTAGCAGATGGAGTATCATTCGTTTCAACGACATCCCCGAGCAACTGACTGACTTCTTCATAGACCTCGCTGACATGGGGACCAATTACTACTTGAAATTGACCACCGCTGTTAATAACTCCAGCTACTCCGGATAGTTTTTCCAACTCACTTTTGTTCGCTTGATTATCATCTTTTAAATCAAAGCGTAATCGTGTTTGACAATGGATTAGATTGCTCACATTTTCTTTGCCGCCAACATTTTTCATTATTTCCTCAGCTAATTGATGATATTTTTCAGCCATGGGATTCACTCCTCGTGTGTTTGATGAGTTAAGTATAGATAGACTGGTATCCGCTTACAATCAATTGAAAGCTTTCTGGTTCATAGTTTCATAAAAAACTGCATTCACCCTGTTCAAGTGAAACAAACTGAAACGCTCTCTTATGGTAAAATAGAAACAAATTTTATTTGGAGTGATAATCCATGGCTTTATTACAAAGAATTGAAGAATATACTTTACAGCAAAGAGACTCAAAACAGCTCATTGCAGAAATGATTTTAGAAAATAAAAAAGAAATTCAACACTTGTCGATGGAGGAAATTGCAAAACGCTCCTTCACCTCAAAATCGGCTTTAGTCCGCTTTGGTAAGTCCTTAGGCTTTGAGGGATGGAAAGATTTTTATAAAGAGCTGATTGCCGAAATCCATTACGAACAAGTCCATTTTTCTGATGTCGATCCTAATATTCCCTTTGATAAATCAGATACCTATTTGGAAACTGCCCAAAAGATTGCGACCATTCAGATGGAGAGCATCCAGGACACAGTTGATAAGTTAGATGAGTCCACTTTAGAAGCCGCCGTCACTATTTTGCGAAATGCGACAAGAATTGTGGTTTTTGGTATAAGTCCCAATAACTTATTAGGAGATATTTTCCGAAGAAAGATGGCAAGTATTGGGAAATCTATTGAAATTGCCCAAAGCGGTGAATTTGGAATGGTTTCTCGATCACTAACAAAAAAAGATGCCGCCATCTTTATCTCATATTCTGGGAATGATTCATCCCGAGAACCATTAAAGTTCGTTGGCAGTCTAAAAGCCAATAATGTCCCACTAATTGGCATCACAAGTGATGGTGGCCAGTATCTTATTAGAGAAATAGAAACCGTACTATTTATCTCAACTAGAGAACGGCTCTACAAAAAAATCAGCAACTTCTCTTCAGAAGAATCTATTTTATTTATTCTAAATATATTGTTTGCCAGCTATTTTTCAAGAGATTATCTTAGAAATTATAATTATAAAGTGGAAAATTCACGGAATCTTGAAGGAACACGCAAGGTTGGTCAAAAAGAATTAAAAGATTGAGTTGTCATCAGTTCATTTTGAAAAACTATCAGGTTTATACTTTATCCTATAAATACTCAATGAAACCTTAATAAAAAAAACACTACCAGCTAAAGCAAGTTGGTAATGTTAATAATTTGAGTAGATGAAATCCGTCGTTAGTGAACTTTAAAGTGAACCAATTTCCTCTGATAATTTTGTTATACTAGACAAAAGGGGCTGAAATAAATGAACTTAGAAGTTTCATTAGGATTAGGATTACTTGCTTCTCTAATTATGTTTTCCGGCGATATGTTGTTTTATTTTGTTACTACTCCCTATAAATCTGATGGAAGTTTAAATCCTGTGATAGATATCATGACAAAAATTCCTGAGTGGCGCTTAAAGCTGGGAAGCATCCTAGGTCCTGTAGCTGCGTTTATCTATTGCTTTGGTTTTTATCATCTGTTCTTGATTGTTGAATCAGTAAACGGTAATCTTATGTTTATAATTTATGCCACTTATTGCCTAGGGATTATAATCGGTGGGGCTTATCATTCTCATTTTATTTATCTTGGGTTAATTAGAAAACAAGACGCTTCTTTTCAAATGAAAAAAATAGTCTCAACAATCACGCTGATGGGCTCCATTTCAGTTATTTTTATAGGAATCAGCTATTTGGGTCTATTCCTCTTGTTTATGTTTGATAAAACAATTTATCCCAGATTTTTTAGTCTCATTTCACCTGGAATTTTGTATCTCTTAAAACCCCTGTGGAAATATCTTCCACAACCATTTTTAGTCATATTCTATGGCGGATGGGGGAACCTCATATCCACTATTTACTATGCGACATTGCTAATCTATGGTTAGTTTCAAAATTTTTAATACCATTAGACATAATACATGAAACCCTGAGTTAATCCACTTACAACTTTGAGTGATTTGATTTTGTTGTATCAGCAATTAAACTGCAATGTAGAAATAAAAGGAAAAAAAGTTCACAATGGATCTGAAATCCAACTTTATTTTTCTCAGCCAGTGCATAACTAGACTACTCTAAATTTACAAAGAAAAGCCCGTAAGACATTTGTCTGACTGACTCCTCTTTGTTTAAGCTTTCCTGTTAGACATTTTTTTAATTCTTAAAATCAAGAAGCTTAAGTACCTCGCAAACTAAAACAACTATAGAAAATCTTGAGTTTTTGTATCCAATAATCTTTAAATTTTTTCATGCACTCAATCGTTTATAAACTTATTCCAAGAAATAAAACAAATCATGCAAGTAATCTAAAAATTAATTCACCTTATAACTGTAATATTAAGTTACTATTCTCAATCGTTTAATATTCAAACTATCTATTTAGGTTTTTACTTCCAAATAAATACCCACCAAACTCTACTCTGGTGGGCTTTTTACAAATTACTGCTTGTAACATTCATTGAGTGAAAAAGGCTCTAGATGATTAACTTCTCAACCCTTTGCCAGTACGAATCAAATAATAGCAGACAGTGTAAAGAACCAGAACGAATAAAACTAATATCAAAATCGAAATTGTTATCGGCACGTCCTCTGTACCTAAAAAGCCGTACCTAAAACCAGAGATCATATAAACAATTGGATTGATTTTTGAAATAGTTTGCCAAATTGGTGGCAGCATTGAGATAGCATAGAACACGCCACCTAAGTAAGTCAAAGGCTGCAAGATAAAGGTTGGGACAATGGATACATCATCAAAGGATTGTGCGAAAATACCATTGAGTAATCCCGTCAATGAAAATAGAATTGCTGTCATTAATAATGTCAACACAACAATAACCCATGAATGAACATTGAGGGGCACGAACAATAGGGAAACTATCGTAACAAATGTGCCGACCAGCAAACTTCTCCCCACGCCGCCAAGAACAAAACCCCAGATGATAACATGTGGTGGCACTGGCGCCACCAATAATTCTTCGATATTCTTTTGTAATTTTTGTGAGAAAAATGAAGAAGAAACATTTGCATAAGAACTAGTAATAGCTGACATCATAATCAAACCCGGTACAATAAATTCCATGTAGGAAAAACCGCCCATATCGCCAATTCTGCCACCTATCATTTTCCCGAAAATGATAAAATATAATGAGGTGGTAATCACTGGTGGGACTAAAGTTTGCACCCAAATGCGCATATAGCGGTTCGTCTCTTTGACTGCGAGACTTTTTAAAGCTGTAAAATATAGACTAAGCATCATTTTCCTCCTGCAGATTTTTCTCTTCTGTAATTTTTAGAAATAGTTCTTCTAGACGATTCGACTTATTGCGCATGGATAAGACCTTCAACCCTTGATTGCTGAGTTGGCTGAAAATGTCATTTACTCCTTGATTTCGTTCCACTTCAACCGCTAAGGTCAGCTCATCTTCTAAAAGATAGTTGTATCCAACTATTTCAGGCGTTTTTTCAGATGGAGCTAAGTCAAAAATAAATGTTTCAAACTGTAATTTTGATAAAAGATTTTTCATACTAGTATTTTCAATCAGCTTCCCCGATTGAATGATGCCAATATTTCGACAGAGCATTTCTGCCTCTTCTAAATAATGGGTTGTTAAAATAATCGTGGTGCCATTTTGATTTAGCTTTTTTAAAAACACCCACATTTCCCGTCGAAGTTCAATATCCACTCCTGCAGTTGGTTCATCTAGAATCAATAGGTGCGGCTCATGCATCAATGCTCGAGCAATCATTAGCCGGCGTTTCATCCCCCCAGAGAGCATGCGAGCACGTTCATTGCGTTTTTCCCATAAATTGGATTGTTTTAAATATTTTTCACTACGTTTTAGTGCTTCCTTTCGTGGGACACCATAATAACCAGCTTGATTCACCACAATTTGTTGCACAGTCTCAAAAGGATTAAAATTAAATTCTTGTGGCACTAAACCAATCTGCTGTTTTGCCCTTTCTAAATCGGTATCAATATCATATCCATAAACGTTGACTTTCCCCGATGTTTTATTTACTAGTGAAGTGATAATGCCAATTGTCGTTGATTTACCGGCCCCATTTGGTCCCAAAAGAGCATAGAAGTCGCCTTTTTCAACTCGAAGGTTAATTCCTCTTAAAGCTTTTACGCCAGTATCATACTCTTTTTCTAAATTCTCTATTTCAAGTGCGTAGGTCATTCGTATTTCTCCTCATTATTAAATCATTTGTTACTTAATAAACCACTAAAGCAGTGTTCGTATCATTCTAACAGATTATTCTTTGACTTTATAACCAAATGAATTCAGTTCTTTAGTCTATTATTTAATGATTCCATTAGCTCACAACAAGTAAAATTATTAGGGCTACTCCAACATACTATCTTGAAGTGTCAAAGCCGATTTTTTCAAATATCCCATCCACTAGACTAAATGTCATTTCATCACGATTGACTTTACCCAAGACTTTATCGCTGTTTATTAGTTCAATTAGATAATCAGCCATTTGATCTGCTGTATGATATTTGGGAAAAGTTTCTTGGTAGTTAACTTTTGGAACGTTTTTGGCGACTGCTTCAAAATTAGTTTCAACAGGCCCTGGAGCTAGAATTTTCACTTTTAGCGGATGATTATTCACTTCTAATTCTTTTGCCAAGCCTTCAGTGAAAGCACAGACAAAGAATTTGCTTGCTGAATAGGCCACCGACTCATTAAAAATCGAATATCCCGCCAAAGAACCAACATTCATTAAAGTTGTTCCGACTACATCCTTGTATTGTGCCACAAATTTTGTAGATAAGTAGACTAAAGCCTTAATATTTAAGTCAATCATTTCACTGATATCTTCTAAATCCATTTGATCAACAGTTGTTTTCTTGCCAAAGCCAGCATTGTTCACAAAGGTTTCAATTTGATAGTCTGCCAAACTGGCATAAAAATCTTTCACCTCTTGTTCTTGAGTTAGATCAACTTTTTTTACAATAACTGAAACGTCAAAATTTTCTTCCAAATCTTTTTTTAGCTCACTCAATATTGCTTCATTTCTAGCAACTAAGATTAAGTTTTTTCCTAATTCAGCAAATTTGATTGCAGCCGACCGCCCAATTCCAGAACTAGCCCCTGTAATTACTGTATATTTTTTTGTCAATTTGTTGTCATCCTTTCAAAAATTACTTCTTAGTTTTCATGTACTCATCATTCATCTGCGCCTAATGTTTGGTTGAACTGTATTTCAATCCCTAATAATGAATTATAAGTTTCATCTTCATAATTTATTTATTTCGGGGAATACCTCTTCCTCCTGCGAATTATTTTAAGAATACCTGTTCAAGTCCACTTTAAGTCAAGAGAAAAGTTTTATGTTTACAAGCAACCTTTTCTTTTTTTCAATTTAATGTATTTGAAAATCAAATATTTCCTGATTAATAATCAAAGAGTTTTTATTTCTAGATATAACACCAAAACGAATAACCCATCAATCGTAGTTTGATGGGTTATTCGTTTTTTACTTTATATGAGGATATTTGTTTTTGTAATGTAGAAAAGGACAGAGAATTTTAGCTTTGACTATCAGTCAAAACAAAATGAAAAATATTATAAAAGTCTATGAAATCAGTTACTTGCAGGGCTTGGGAAAAAAACAATTCTAAGCGATATATTATATTTTAAAGATTTTCCAAAACAGCTGCTTTACTTTGAATATATTTATCAATTTCAACAGCAGCGACTTTACCAGAGCCCATAGCCAAAATGACGGTCGCTGCTCCCGTAACAATATCACCTCCCGCAAAAACTCCGGGAATAGAGGTTTGGCCTGTTTCAGGATCAGCAGCAATGTAACCCCATCTGTTCAAGGTTAATTCTGGGAAGGTATCCAAAAGAACTCGATTAGAGCCTTGGCCAATCGCTTCAATCACTGTATCGGCGTCAATTATAAATTCGCTGCCGGCAATTGCTTCTGGGCGGCGGCGACCTGATTCATCAGGCTCACCTAAAGCCATCTTGATACACTTGACTCCCATTAAATTATCTTCTTCATCGCCTAAATATTCAACTGGATTGGTCAGCCACTGATATTCAATGCCCTCCTCAACAGAATGATGATATTCTTCAATTCTTGCAGGCAATTCTTCCAACGAGCGGCGATACACCACTGTCACTTCCTCAGCACCTAATCGCTTGGCAGAACGAGCCGCATCCATCGCCACATTGCCACCGCCAATCACCACAACTTTTTTGGAATGTTTAATCGGCGTTGCATATCGAGGAAACTCATAGCTATGCATCAAATTAATTCGCGTCAGATACTCACTTGATGAATACACGCCATTCAAAGAAGTCCCGGCAATTCCCATAAAATTGGGCGTTCCAGCGCCCACTGAAATATAACAGGCATCAAAATCCGCCATGATTTCAGCCATTTTAAGAGTCTTACCTACAATGATATTGGTTTCAATTTTGACACCTAAAGCGGCAATCGATTCAATTTCTTTTCTTACAATTCTTTTTGGCAAACGAAATTCTGGAATGCCATAAGTTAGAACACCACCGGGCTCATGCAGTGCTTCAAAAATTGTCACATCGTAATTTAGTTTCGCTAAATCGCCTGCAACTGTTAATCCAGAAGGGCCGGAACCAATCACAGCAACCTTACCAAGTTTTTCAACAGATGCTGTAGGCGCAGTAGAAAAATCTTGATTTTCCAATGACCAATCCGCCACTAAACGCTCTAGCTTCCCGATGGCTACCGGTTCATAATTTTTTGCCAAACCAAGTCGACAAACTTGCTCGCATTGCTTTTCTTGCGGACAAACCCGGCCACAAATCGCTGGTAAGTTAGTGTACTTGCTTAGAACTTCAGCAGCTTTAGCCATATCTCCATCTTTAATGGCTAAAATAAAACCAGGGATATCAATCATCACAGGACACTTTGCAATACAAGGGGCGTTACGACACTGCAAACAGCGTACAGCTTCTTCTTGCCCTTCTTCAATTGTATATCCCAGACAAACTTCATCAAAATTATGACTGCGAACTTGTGGGTCTTGTTCGGCAATCGGTGTCTTAGTTCGGCTCTTTTTAGCCATGGGGAGTCACCTGCTTTCCTGGAGATGGACTTAAACAAGCCATTTCTTCTGTTTTATACTGCTTCATGCGGCTGATAAATTCAGTCCAGTTCACTTCACTGCCTTTAAATTCCGGTCCATCTACGCAGGCAAACTTGATGCTTCCGTCCACTGTCACGCGACAGCCGCCACACATCCCAGTCCCATCAATCATAATCGGGTTTAACGAAACATAGATTGGCAAGTCATATTTTTCAGCTGTTAAGGTACAAAATTTCATCATGATGCTTGGTCCAATTGCCCAACTACAATCAATTTTTTCCCGCTGAATCACCTGTTCCATCGCCTCAGTCACTAAACCTTTTTGTCCAAGCGACCCGTCATCAGTGGTCACAATGACTTCGTCAGAATAAGCTTCACAATCTTTTTGTAAAATCACTAATTCCTTCGTTTTCGCACCTAAAATAGTAATTACCCGATTACCAGCTTTTTTCAAGCCCTTTACAATCGGATAAATGGCGGCTATTCCAACGCCCCCGCCAACAATCATCACGGTCCCATAATTTTTGATTTCGGTCGGCTGCCCCAATGGTCCAGAGACATCTAAAATGCTATCATCAGTTTGTAATTTAGCTAGGTCGGCTGTAGACTTGCCAATCACTTGAAAAATTATGCGAATTTGACCAGCTTCAGGATTACTATCACAGATTGTTAGCGGGATACGTTCGCCAAGTTGATCGATTCTTAAAATTATAAATTGGCCCGGTTCAGCTTTTTTTGCAATCAACGGGGCCTCAATCCAAAAGTCAAACTCATTTTTTGAGAGTTGACTACTTTTTTTGATTTTAAACATGCTCTTAATCTCCAATTCTTCTATCTTACTTTCTTTATTCAATCAATCCTCTTTGTTGCCCCAAATAAAGACACGCCTCTAAAGCAGCTCCACCAATATTGCGGGCTTTATCTGAAATGGTTAGCCAGTCAACCTCCCTGGCTGGTCGCGGATCGACATCGCCGCATTTCAATCCTTTGGAAACAATTGCGCCATCTGCTATCAAACCTCTCACTGTACCATCAAGGGGCGACAAAACTTTTTGCTGATTAATAAAAAATAATGGCTCATCTTTTTTGACCACATCTCCTATTTGCGAGATCAATTTGACAGTTCCTGCAACCGGCGCATGAATTACCCGCTCACGACTTTTCCCACCCAATTCGCCTGGAATTCCAGTGTTGGGAAGAGCCGCGCCAGTGAAATACAGGCGCCCTAAGGAATGCCCACGCATAGTTTCAATTACTACGTCCACATCTTTTTCAGCAGTGAAGCCGGGGCCTAACGCAATTGTGATGGGGGCCATTTTACGAGTCGTCCCTAAATTTCTCTTGGCTAAAATCGCATCAACTACCACCAATGGTTGCAAGACTTCTATTGTTTCTCCTTCAGGGTCAATTAACAACGGAATGCAATTTGATTGCCACACTTTTTGACAGCCTATTGGACTATCGATAAGCTCGGCAGTAACATCCTCCACTTGAAATTTTTGCTTAAAAACTGCTGAGCTTAAAGCGACGGATCTTCTAATTGATAATGGAAAAGCAACTTCTAAAATAACGACTTTAAAACCCGCTCGTTTAAATTTTTGGATGACTCCTGTGGCAATGTCCCCACCACCTCGGACAACTACAATTGCTTCGTTGATTTTTGCCATAGAATCACTCCTGTCTGCTCCTTGACACTGCCAGCAACAATTTTATCAACAGCCGCCGATTTCCTCAGCAATTGGCTAATTTCTTCAGCACCTTTTAATTCTGTTGACGTTTCTACTTGATTAAGATACAAAATTTTCTGTCCTTGCGCTTTTTGAAAAAGTCCAGTTTCTACTAACTTTGACAATATCTGTGGCGTAATAATTTCGCCTTCTTTGGTTTCCGTTAATGAAAGAAATATAGGCAGCCGATGAACGATTTCAGCAGAAATTTTTTTACCCAGCGCTTTGATTGGTAACACACCAATAGTAGCTGTTGTGTCAGCTACTATCACGGGTTCAAAAACAGCCCAGCCTTTTAGTGGCAGTTGTTTAGAGCCATCTGCTTCCAAAAAAACTTTGTCATATTTTTTTGCTAGGGCAGAAAAGTCAACAGTTTTCAAAGCTTGTAATTTTTTCTGCTGATTTCCCATCAATAACACATCGCCAATAATGGTAATTCCCGGTAGCGCTGGCTGACTTACACTAAAGGAATCTGTGTACAAATAGTCATAATCTGCCGGCTGCGGGTAGGCAATTTTTGTAGTTGTCGAAACTAAAATCCGTTGATGGCGCACCTCTTCAGCGAGATAACGAATCAGGCTTGATTTACCGCCACTACCGATGACTGAGAAGAATTGTTTCTCTGCTGTCAAAAAACAATTGCTCAAGTCTGCCATTTTTGATAAACCCTCTCTTGATCAGTCCCGCCAATTTTGAAAACTTCCAGCAGGGGCACATTTTTTTCTTTTAGCACCTTGACGACCTCTAGAATATCCACTTGTTTTACTCTCAGGCACATATTGCATAAGTCACCAAGACTAACTGGTAGTGGTATGATGCTTGCTTCAATCGGCATTGCCTGTAAAGCCTTTTCCCCCTTCATCACACCATGCACATTTTGAAAAGTTAATAAGTAATCCATCCTCTTCACCACTTTTCTTAAAATGAAATCACTTTCCCCGCTGTAGCTAAAGTTAAACTGATTGTATACATGTTGGTAATCTCGCCAATTGCCAATTGCTCCTTGATATCAAAAAAATCTAAACAAGCGCCGCAAGTACTAATCTCTGTTCCTCGGTCTGCCAACTTTTTTAAATCCTCTAAAACTGGCGAGTCCTGATTGGTTAAAAAGACTCCTCCATGAAAGAAAATTAGCTGTGTCGGAGCTTGAGGGAGCTCCGTTAAGGAATAGATATAGCTTTGCATCATCATTTTTCCTAATTCAGGATTGCCTTCCCCTAAAATCTGTTTCCCAAAAATAACTACAAATTCTGAGGACGCTTGATTTTCTTCCTTATGTGAGTCCGGTTTTTTTAACAGAACAATAAATTCTTCAGCGGTTATCTCTTTTATTTCAACTGGTATGTGTTTCCCTTTAGCCATTTTTTTGATATTTTCAACAGCTACTTGATTGTCCACTAAAATTTCGACAAGTCCAGCTTTATCACCTAACTCTTGTAGCGCTTTTTTGGCTTCAATCACTGGAATCGGACATGGCTTGCCTAACATATTAACCGTAATTTTTTCCATACTGTTTCCTCCTCACAAAAGTTATACCAATAAGATTGCGGTCTGGCTTCGGGGGACAACTTCACCGACAATGGTCGCAACTGGGTCAGTATTTTGAATACTAGTTAATAATTCAGCAGCTTGTTTCGCTTCAACACTAATCAACAAGCCCCCAGAAGTTTGCGGGTCAAATAGAATTTCCTGCATAGCGGCATCAATACCTTTTAACGAAACATTTTTGACAAACTGGCGATTTCGCTGACCACCGGCTGTCGCTAAATATTCGCCAGCATAGGTTAAAGCCCCAGGCAATAACGGTAAGGCTTCCGTATCAATGACCAACGTAAAGTGTTCGCCCGCCATTTCTAAGGCATGACCTAATAAGCCAAAGCCGGTTACATCGGTGCAGGCGTGCACTGGAAAGTCGTGGAGATTTTGAGCAGCGTATTTATTGAGTCGTTCCATAGATTGTAGACAAATTTCTTCGTCGTCATTTTGAACAACGCCTCCTCGCACTGCTGATTGAACCAAGCCAACACCTAGGGCCTTTGTTAAAATCAGTAAATCGCCCGTTTGTGGTGTATTATTATGAATAATTTTTTGCGGATTAACTCGACCGGTCACCGCCAATCCATACTTTGGTTCATGATCATAAATTGAATGGCCGCCAGCAATCACAGCACCCGCCTCCTGTACTTTTTGCGAACCACCTAATAAAATATCTTGTAATATCGTCAAAGGTAGCTTTTGCGGAAAACAAATCATATTTAAAGCAAATAGCACTTCTCCGCCCATCGCGTAAACATCACTTAAAGCATTGGCCGCTGCAATCCGACCAAAGCGCAAGGGATTCTCCACCATTGGCGAAAAAAAATCCAGTGTTGAAATAATGCCTTCTTGATTCAGCTGATAGACCGCTGCATCGTCTGTACTATCAAAGCCGACTAACAAATTCTTATTTGTTAGTTGCGGCAATTGCTGCAAGACATCATGCAAATCACTGGCTGCCAACTTTGCACCGCAACCACCTGAGGTACAGCTAGATAAAATACTGATTTCATTTTCGTTTGTTGGATTCATCTTAAAACCTCCTGCAGTGCTTTCAGGGTGTAGGAAATTTCAGCTTCAGTATTTTCATAGCCTAAACTAAAACGCAAAGCCCCGGTTTCAAAGGTGCCGGCAGTTTGGTGGGCATCTGGCGCACAGTGCAAGCCACAGCGGGTAACGATTTGATAATCATGAAAAAGGCGGTCACCTAATTCATTCACTGGCATTTTGTCTGGCACCACTGATAAGATTGGCACTGAAGTTATTTTTTTCTGTGTACCTAAAATCCTTAGGGGCAGCTGCTGCAAACCAGCTAAAAAGTAGTCGTATAAAGCCTGCTCCTTCTTTTGGATATTCTCTAAACCAATTTCCTGCAGCCACTCAATGCTTTTTGTCAGACTTAAAATTCCAATACTGTTTAAGGTGCCTGATTCGAATCGATCTGGCAGAAAGTTTGGCTGTTCTTTTGAGTGTGAAAGACTGCCAGTTCCACCAGTCAACCACGGCTGCATTTTTTTGGCAGCCGTCTCGCTAATTAAAAAGCCGCCGATACCTGAGAGTGCGTATAAACTTTTATGACCCGTGAAGGCCAGGACATCGGCATGTAATTCCTGCATATCAAGGGGCAGAAACCCAGCCGTCTGAGCAATATCTAAAACTGTAATAATTCCCTTTTCCTGTGCTTTAGCAAAGCATTCTTTAATTGGTAAAATGGTACCTAAAACATTCGAAGCGTGAGTCAACACTAGCACTTTAGTATTGGGCTGAAAGGCTTTTTCTATGTCCTGCGAACAAAGCTGCCCATCAGGACTGCAAGAAACCTGCTGGAGAGCAACACCTTTTTTCTCTAATAGGTAGAGGGGTCTTAAGACAGCATTATGTTCAACAGTTGAAGTGATTACATGATCGCCCGGTTGAAGCAAGCCGTTTAACACCATGTTCAAAGACAGTGTGACATTGCTTGTGAAAATCACTCGAGCAGAATCTTCACCGTGGAAAAAATCATTGACAACTTCGCGGCCAATAAAAACCAGCTCGTCTTCTTGATTACCGTAACTGCGTTTATCGTTTAACTGATTATTAAACTGAAGATACCGGCAGACCTCATCTATGACAGGCTGCGGCTTTTGAATGGAGGTTGCTGCATAATTCAAATAGACATTTTGAACCAACTTAATTCCCCCTCTCCGATAATTCTAATAACTGTTGATAGCTTTCTGCTGTATCAATATCTAGTAAAAGCTCGGGCCGAGACACTGAGATACCTTTACATGATTCTGGATGATTATTACGAACAGTGCGACCCCCACCTTCTCCTGTTACCGTTTCAAGTTCAGCTCTAAAGTGATTTCCGAAAAACACTGGACTGCTGGGCGCTCCATTCGCATGTAATGGATAAACAATGTTATCACTTGTTGCAGTAACTAAAATTTCCTGCAATATTTCGGGTGTCAGTAACGGTTGATCTATTGGCAAATAAAGAAATCCATCTCCTTTTGCTGCTTTAGTCCCTAGTTGAACCGTTGTCGTCTGACCATCACAAGCCTCTTGATTCAACACAAGCTGCCACCCCTCAGGAACTTGAACTCCCGCTAAATTTTCAGGAGAAATCACTAAAATTTTTTCGAAAAAGGGATAAGCTTCAGTCAAGACAAACATTCTTTCGATAAATGTTTGTCCTTGATACCTCAGCTGTAATTTATTCTGTCCCATTCGCTTTGAAAAACCTGCTGCCATTGCTATTAATGAGATTGCTGTCATTAGCCCCACCTCAATTGCTAAAAATTTTTCAGTTTAGGTTCTCGAAGCTATCAGCGTTTCTTTTGATAAGGTGTATCTTCGATTGGTAATTTATTTCTCAACACACCGTCACGAGCGTAATACGCTCCAGCAATCGCTGGCGCAGTTGGAATGGTCGCTAATTCACCAACGCCTTTAACCCCATAGGCTAAGCCTTCATGAATATTTTCGGCTTTGACAAAGACAATATCAATTGGTGGTACTTGGGCCGCATTTAATAGACCTAGATTGGCATAACGAGCCTTCACATAACCATCTTCTAACAAGAATTTTTCGGTTAGAGCGTAGCCCATCCCCATCACGATGCCGCCTTCAATTTGTCCTTCACAGGCCTTAGGATTAATTACTTGTCCCACATCGTAAGCCGCAACAAAGCGTTCGACTTTGCCTTTTTCATCTAAAATTGCCAACTCAGCCGCATACCCGTAACCCGCGTGACTGACGGGATTTTTTTTGTCATTAATTAATGGATCCGTCACTGCCGAATATTCGCCGTAAAATTCTTTGCCTTCTAAATCTGTCATACTACGCCCCATATCTAATTCATAGCGCAGCTGCATGGCAGCTCTTCTAGTTGCTTCACCAGTAAATAAAGATTGTCGTGATGCGGTTGTTGTTCCTGAGTTCGGCGTTCGCTTAGTGTCAGGACTTTCAGCGATAATCATTTCAGCAGGTAAATTCAGCGCTTCACAAGCGATTTGAGTTGTGACCGTCGCCATGCCTTGACCGATACAAGCTGCACTTGTCCGTACATGGACCTTGCCTTCTTCAACGGAAACAATGCAGCGGCCAACATCTGGTAAGCCAACCCCAATTCCGCTATTTTTAAAGAAGCATGAAATCCCTGCTGTTGGTGCAGCATCGTAGGCCTCTTTGACCGCCATCAGAGACTCCTTCAGCGCCGCATTATTGGACACCAATTGTCCATTTGGTAAAGAGTCTCCCGGTGACACAGCATTCAAATAACGAATTTCCCATGGCGTAATCCCGACCTTACTCGCTAGTAAATTTAAATTATTTTCTGTAGCAAAAGCAGTTTGGCAAACACCAAAACCACGAAAAGCACCAGCTGGTGGATTATTGGTGTAAACCGCTGAGCCTTCAACATCAATCGCCTCGTAAATATATGGCCCCGCCGCATGGGTACAGGCTCTTTGCAACACAGGCCCACCCAAAGATGCATAAGCACCGGTGTCTGAGTAAATAACTGCCTTCATTGCGGTTAAGCGACCTGTTTCGTCACATCCAGTAGTGAAATCCATTTCCATTCCATGCCGTTTCGGATGAACCATCAGACTTTCTTCCCGGCTCAATAGAACCTTGACAGGCTTTTGTAAACACCAAGCCGCCAATGAGGCATGATGCTGTACACTCATGTCTTCTTTTCCGCCAAAACCACCGCCGACTAATTTTGCTTGAACGTGGACTTTTTCTCGATCTAAGCCGAGCATGCGAGCCACTTCCCGCTGTTCATCATAAATACTTTGACCAGCGCTATAAAGTAAAATGCCATCATCCTCTGGCATTGCAATCGCACATTCTGGCTCCATAAAAGCGTGTTCATTAATCGGCACTGAATAATGTTCCGTTACAATATGAGCCGATTTCTGCAAAACTTCCTCTGCATTGCCTCTGATTAAATGCTCATGGGAAAGTAAATTCCCCTTTTCATGAATCTTCGGCGCCCCTTCCGCTAGGGCGGCCTCTACGGTGGTCAATGCAGGCAGCTCTTCGTAGTCAATCTCAACTAATTCTTTGATGACTGCTAGACTTTCTTTTTTCTCAGATACCACTAACGCAATTGCATCCCCAACATAGCGGGTAATATCTCCAACAGGAATCATCACATCCCAGTCGGAAATAAATTCCAGATGGCCAATTTTATTATTGCCTGGAACATCCGCTGCCGTTAAAACCGCAACACAGTCTGGATGAGCCAAGGCTTGTTTTGAATCAATCGCCAAAACTTTAGCTCGTGGATAGGCCGCACGAATGGCAGAGGCGTGGAGCATGCCCGGCACTTCAATATCATCCACATAAATTCCCGTACCTAAAGTTTTTTCAACGGCATCGACCCGTTGGAAATCTTCCCCTAATTTGCCGCTGGAGTGGACTTCTGGAATCGGTAATTCTTCCCGAAACATTTTAGCAGCCAGCTTAATCGCTTCAATAATTTTGACATAACCGGTACAGCGACAAATATTCCCTCTGACCCCTTTACGAATTTCTTCATCTGTTGGATCTGGCTTTTTATTCAGCAAGCCCTGTGCTGAAATTAAAAATCCTGGAATACAATAACCACATTGAACGGCACCCGTCTGAGCAAAAGCGTAAGCGTATACATTTTTTTGCCGTTCAGATAGACCTTCAACCGTCAGAATTTCCTTCCCTGCAACTTTTTCCAAGCTGAATAAACAAGCCTTTGAAGTTTTCCCGTTAATCAGAACGGTACACGCACCGCAGGCCCCTTGATTACAACCATCTTTAGTAGCGGTTAATCGTAAATCATCCCTTAGAAAATCCATCAGTTTTTTATTTTCTGAACAGCTTACCGGTTGATCATTTACTGTAAAAAAGTACATTTTTGCACCTCAATTCACTATTATTTTATGCTTTGATTATATCACAATAAAATAAACTAAAAAATATTTTTAAGCAAAAAAACTTTTTTCGTTTAAAAATTTGAATAACCGACATAAAAGCAAAAATAGCCACAAAAATACCCAACCGATTATCAGTTTGTCTTTTCCAAAGTAGACAATAATTCACAAAAATTACTTTCGACTATTGCTTTACTCGCTTTCGCCTTCTATTTGAATTAGAAATTTTAGAGAATAGCAATCATAGGACTATGCTAAACGTCAATTCTATTGGTTTAATTCTTTCAGAAGTGAGAAACATTTTGCGAAAGTAATCATTTTTGTTTGATTGTCTTGAATTGAAAAATTTTAACTTCTAATCGTTTGGGTAACAAAATTATTTTGAAAAAAATTTTTATTCTGCGTTCGTCAACAGTGCATCCATTTGCTCATCAGTAATACTTGTGTGATAGAACAAATCATAAAAGGTGCGAATTTCCTCTTTGATATCAAAATCATATTGCTCAGGATAAATTAAGTTCCCTAGCCACTGCAGACCAATTACTTGGTTAACAGATGGCGGTGTATTAAGAAAATTGTAGGGCTGATCGGGAATCCGATAAACATTGCCTACTTGGACAGCCTCAAGCTGCTGCCAAGATTCATCCGTTGTAATCAAATCATAAACAGCTTGCGAACCGGCGATAATGTAATCAGGTTGCCATTGCAGCAATTGTTCTAGAGAAACGACTGAACCGCCTCCTTGAGAAGCTGCTTCGACTCCTTCAGCAGCGTTGATGGCCCCGACCTTATCGATGACTTGTGTGTGAACAGAACCAGTTGCGTTGGTATTTAGACCAGCATCGCCAGTTGCATAATAGACTGATTTTTTCTCACTATCAGAAAGCGCAGCGGAAATTGTTTCGGCATTGGTTAAAACCTCTTCACAGTAATTACTTAATTCCTGCATGTCGCTTTGATTGCCAAATAACTCGCCTAACATTTCATAGGTAGCAGGCATATTATCTAAAGTTGCTTCAACAAAAATTGTTGGAATTTGCAATTGTTCCTGCAAATTATCCATATCCTCTGTCACTGAATCTTTTTTCTCACCAATGTCAACAATCACATCTGGGTTGGCCGCACTTAAAGCTTCCATGTTCAAGCTAGCATTTTTCCCATAAAATTGACCGAAGACGGGTAAGTCGTAATATTTTTGATCAATATATTCCTTGGCTGTATCTGAAAAGGGACTAGCAATGCCGGCCAATAAATCCGGCGCACTGGTATAAAGAACGATTTGTGCTAACGGTCCTGATGGTGCGACTGAGGTAATCGTTGCCGGAATTTCCACCGAGCGGCCAGCTGAATCAACAAAGGTTCTCATCGTTTCCTCAGTCGTTGAACTTTGAGCCGTCGTTTGGCTGCTGGAATCGCTACTAGATTGATCTGTTGCCGTGTTTTGATTACAAGCACCTGTTACTAAGACAGTTAAAATTAATCCTACTGTTAAAACCCATTTTTTACTGACATTTTTCATCATTTACACTCCATCCTTAACTGCCAACACAGGTCTCCCCATCTTACTTAAAGGCAGTCTCTTCTCTTCTTTTTTCTTTAATAATTCGTTTAAAGATAGTTGGTAATAAGTGCCGCCAATTTGGTCAATCCCAGCCGAAAATAAAATCGGGGTCAACGGACAGCTGGCCCCAACTAAAATAACCTGGGCATTTTCAGCCAGTTCTAATAATCGGGGTAACGTTTTATTGACTAATGTGGAGGCGGTAATAAAGACAGTCTTCATTTCTGGTAGTAAATCTTCTGCCTGCTCGGCTGGTAAATCACCTTCACGAGGGGCTAGTTCAAAAATTGTTGTAAATTTTCTTATTTCCGGAAAGCGATCGACATAGGGAAAATGCCCAATCATGCCAACCTTTTGCTGACTTAAATCGTGAATTTGTTTCAAGGCATCTTGTTCTAATAGAACATAATTTGAAAAATTACTCTGCAACATTTTTTCTTGATTATAAAAACTATTGATAGCCGCCAAACCCAAGCTTGCCATGGACAAATCCTCTGATTTAATCAAGCCTGTTAATTCCCGCAGGCTTGTTCCGTGAAATTTTTCCGGCTCCTTAATCTCTGCTTGAAAAGACATTGCCGAACCAACAGCAAATTCACTAGCAACTAAAGTCCAGCGTTGAGTCTGTTGCAAATCAACAACAGTAGCATCCGCTGGGATTCCGGCAATCAATTGATCATAAATTGGCCACATAACGACTCCTTTTGGGAACACAAATTTGTTCGTGGGTTGCTTCAAGGCAATAGAGGTCGACAGGAACTTGGTAGATTTTTTCTAACGCCGTTGCTGTTAAGATTTTCTCAGGTGTTCCTTTTAAAAGTTCCTCATTTTTTTGCATTACTAAAACTTGGTCGGCATATTGTAGAGCATGATTTGGATCATGGGTAGATTGAATAATCAGATAGCCTTGGGCCACTAACTGGCTAATCATCTCTAACACCATCACCTGATTTCCATAATCCAAGTTAGCACAGGGTTCATCCATTAAAATAATCTTACTCTGCTGGGCCACGGCGCGAGCAATAATTGTCAACTGCTGTTCGCCGCCACTGATTTCAGAAAAGAAACTGTTTCTTAAATGCTGAATTTTTAACATGGATAGAGCCTGCTCCGCTAATAGATACTGACTTTTTCCCGGTTGCTGAAAACCTTTTAAGCCAGCCGTGGTTCCCATCAAGACCATCTCAAAGACAGTAAAAGAAAAAACTGCCTGCTGTTTTTGCGGGATATAGGCGATTTTTTTGGCTCGTTCTTGAACAGGAGCTCTGTTCATCAGCTGATCGTCAATCAGAATATTGCCCTTTTGCGGTGTTAAAAAACCCAGCAAACACTTGAACAAGGTACTCTTACCAATCCCATTTTTACCTAACAGACAAACAGACTGATTCTCGGTAAATTGGAAACTGATGTTTTCTAAAATTTTGTGCTGCTGGTAACTAAAGGATAAGTTTTCAACCTCTAATAACATTCTCAGACCTCCCTGCGACTATTTCTGGCAATTAAACTAAGAAAAATCGGTGCTCCAATGAAAGAAGTTAAAATCCCAATTGGAATCTCACTGGTAGTTAATGTTCGTGCTAAGTCATCGACGATTAATAAAAAGATCCCACCTACTAAAGCTGTCGCCGGCAAGCTGTGACGATTGTCATTGCCGATAAGTAAACGGGCAAAATGAGGCACAACTAAGCCGACCCACCCAATTAAGCCACTGACAGAAACGGCGGCGGCTGTAATTAAGGTAGCTGAAAAAATCAAGATTAACCGTAATAACTTGGTGTTGACGCCTAAGCTTAAGGCTTCCTCTTCCCCCAAGGTCATTACATTTAAACGCCAACGTAGAAGAAAAATCGGCAACATACCAACAAGAATCAACGGGACTGCCGAATAAACATTGGTCATTTTAATAGAGGAAAGACTACCCATTAACCAATAAGTAATTGCCGGTAATGTGTTTAAAGGATCGCCGACTAATTTCAAATAGGAAATTGCTGAAGAAAATAATGTCCCCACCAGCATTCCGATTAAAATTAAGTTGAGGGTTGTTTGATTTTTAAGCACTCGATCTAAAGCTAAAACGAGCACTACAGCAATTATGCCAAAAATAAAAGACAAGCCGATAACCTGCGAATAACTCAGTGAGAAAAATAAAGCAATTGCTGCTCCAAAGGCTGCTCCTTGTGAGGCCCCTAAAATATCTTGAGAAATCATCGGATTTTGAAAAAGTGCTTGATAAGTCGCCCCCGCAACCGAAATCCCGGCACCAATCACTACCGCCATAATGATTCGAGGGAAACGGATATTAAATAAAATGGTATTGATTTGCGGATCCCAAGTTTGCGGTATATCGATAAACTGTGCTGTCACGGCTTTAAAAAAATCCGGTAACGAAATTGGATACTTTCCTAAAAAGAAGGACAAAATAAAAGTAAACAGGAAAAGTCCGCTTAATAGAAGTAGCACGATTTTTTTTCTTTTCTCAAGAGCTGACTGCATCACGATTTCCTTCTTTCGATTAAACTTGGCTGCGAACCTCAATCAACTGACCGGCGATGCTGATAGCTAATTCTTCTGGAGTCTGAGCTCCGATAGCTAGACCAATTGGCATCGTTAATCGTTGAATACTGCTTTTGGCAAAACCTTTTTCCTGCAATTTTTTGATATGAGCGGCTACTTTATGACGGCTGCCCATCACTCCGATATAGCGAGCTTCAGTCTGCAGCAATTGTTCTTCAATTTCTAAATCAAATAAATGTCCCCGTGTCATCACCACTGCGTAATCATGTTTACCTATTTTCACCTGTTGCTGAAAGTCAGTTAAATCTACTAAAATCCGTTCTTCAGCTAACGGAAATAAAGTTTCCGTTAAAAAATCAGGTCGATCATCTAGGACTACCGTTGAAAAATTAAGAAAGTGAAGCACCGGTACGAGCGCTTGGGCGACGTGTCCCCCACCAAAGACAAAAACTTGTCCGGTCATTTGAAAAGTTTCTGCGTAAAAGTTACCTGTTGCAGCTTCAACAATTCCGCTTTCGATTTTTTCAAGCGGTTCAGTCAATGAGAGGACTGGGCCAGACCACTTTCCATCAATATAAAGACGCAAATCTCCAGCCGCTAACGAAGAAAATAATTGGAAAGCTTGATTATCTGCTAGCGCTTGGTTGACGGCCGCAACAATCGAAACTAGCTCTGCATTTTCTTTTGAGAAATATTGGCAAAGAACTGTCACTTGACCACCACAAATCATACCGATATCAGCCACCTGATTAGGATTGAGGAGAAACTCATGGATCACGGTTTTCTTCTGGGCAAGACAGGTTTCAGCTAATTTTTGCGATTGATACTCGACTGCGCCGCCGCCGATAGTTCCGGCGATTAAACCTTCCTTATTGATTAACATCCGAGAACCGGATTTTCTAGGGGCTGATCCACCGCTGGCAATAATTGTCACCATGACTACATCTTGACCTGCCTGTAGCTGTTCAAATAGTTTAAGAAAGATTTCCTTCAATTGTCTCCACCTCCTCAATAAAGATGTCTTTAAATAATTCGTCTGCCTTTGTATAAACCGCTTTTTCAAAGGCTAAATATTGTTCAGTAATCTTTTTGCCGGCTGGCGTTAAGGTTGAACCACCGCCGCTGTTGCCGCCGACACTGCGATTAATCAAAGGATAGCCTAATTCTACCTCTGCAAATTGAATAATCCGCCAGGCCTTACTATAGGACATTTGCATTTTTTTGGCAGCAACATTTAATGACTGACTTTCAGCAATTCCCTGCAATAGCTGAACAACACCCGGACCGAAAAAATTTTTTTCTTTCCGTAATTTGAGGCTTAAGGTATAGTCAAAATCCAGTGTCATTTCTCAACCTCCTCATCTACATTCATTGCGTTATTCTCAGAAAAGATAGCGAGTAGTAAAAAAAATATTATAGAAAATTAGTAACTTAGAAATTCAAGAAGTTGAGCTTTGACACTTGCTGCAGTTTCTTGATCATAATAATAAATTTCCCCTTGATTCAAAATAGCCGCTTTTAACTCCGCTCTTTTTTGGTCTAAGACTAACGGCGCTGCCATTCTCTGGCGTTGTTCTTGATAATTTTTTTCGCTCTTAAAAACACCAAGTATTTTATGGGACCCATAGAAAAGATTTACTAATTGGGTGCTAAAATTGGGTGCCAATAATTCAATACCACCGATTTCATCTAGCAAGATTAGTTTTTTAGAAGTAGCTGCTTGTTCCAATAAACGGCTACCGAAGTCTTCAAAAACCTCGGTTCTCCATATAGGCTTCGGTTCTTTGATAATGAAGCGATGCTCTGGAATGGGTGGAATCGGTTTTGCTAAATCAGCCGCATCCTTTAATTCAAAAGCCGTCACCTGCCCCTGTTCATCCAGCCAACGTTCGACATAAAAACCGGCGAAATCTTCAAAAGTAGCTAGTTGACTGAAGAGCAAGCTAGACTTACCAGAAAACCGTGGGCCTTCTAGAAAAAAATTAGTCATTCTGTCCTCGTTTCTGAAAAAATATTTAAAGTAGCAGGACTGTGACAAAAGTTGAAATCAAGTTAACCTGTTTTAGCAATTTCATAATAACCAGTGATGGAAAACTACTGGTACAAAGGTCCTCTGAAACAAGCTTGAGAAAACGAAATTTCAGTAATCCATCAAAGCTTTTCTCGTACTTCTTTTTTTAAACTTTATTGCTGCTTGATTAACTTTTGTCACAGACCAGCTAAAAGCTTCATTTTAACTGTGAAGCTGGTTCTTTATCTTTTAAAACTTGATTTAAAATAATCGCCATAATGGTAGTCAAGATAACTTCTGAGTTGCCAAAAATGGTCGTCACCCAATCGGGAAAACCAGCCAAACAGCCAGCGGATAACGCTGTGCCAACTCCAAAAGCTAGAGAAATACCGACAATCCCATTATTTCGCACAGTTAATTCCTGAGAAGTAATCATTCTGACCCCCGTCATAGAAATTGTCGCAAAAACTGAAATCGTCGCACCACCGATTACCGCATAAGGAATCGTGGTTAAAATCGAGGCAATTTTTGGAAACAGACCTGCTAGTAATAAAATAGCCGAGGCAAAAACCATCACGTATTTATTAATCACCTTCGTCACCGTTACTAAGCCGACATTTTGGCCAAATGTTGCAACGGGCACTGAGCCAAAGAAGCTGCCGAGGAAATTGGTAAAGCCGCTCCCCATAATCCCACCGGACAATTCTTTATCCGTCGGTTCACGATCCATCGCACCGACGGTAGTGGCGGTAAATTGACCAATCGCCTGCACTGCATCAACAATAAACATCACTATAATAGTCAAAATCGGAACAATTTTAAACTCCAAACCAAAATGGCCGGGTAAAATCATTTGGAAAATAGCCGCTTCACTAACTGGCGTGAAATTGACCATACCCAAGGCCAAAGACAAAAGATAGCCGACAATCATGCCATTTAAAATGGCAGAAAGTTTTAAGAAGCCCTTCCCAAAATAATTAAAATAAAAAACAACAATAAATGTGACCAGAGCCACCAACCAATTTTGCATGGAACCAAAATCGGCATTTCCGACACCACCAGCCATATACCTAATTGCTACTGGAAATAAAGAAAAACCAATACTCAAAATAACAGTTCCGGTCACAATTGGCGGAAAGAGACCGCGGATTTTTTTAATGGAGAGCCCAACTAAAATTACAATTAAGCTGCCGACCAGCTGCGATCCAAAAATCGCAGCGATACCAAAATCACCGCCAATAGCCAAGAGAATCGGCACATAAGCAAAGCTGGCTCCCATCATTACTGGCAAACGGGAACCAACCCGGCCGCCAATTGGAAATAACTGTATTACGGTTGCTATCGCCGAAAAAATTAATGAAGTTTGAATCATAATTGTTGTATCGGCAGCATTCAGCCCGCAAACCTTCGCAATCATAATCCCTGGTGTGACAATTCCCACAACAGCCGCCACGACATGTTGGAGCCCCATCGGAATCGCTTCGGCAATCGGCAGTTTTGCATCGTACTGAAATAAAGCTTTTTTATCCTTCAACGCAATCCATCCTTTTCATCATTTAGGAAAAAGGCCGTGCGCATTGCTGAGACAAATTGTTAAAGCTTATTTAACGTGTAGAAGTTCACAAGAATTTTTAAAAAAATAGCTTTAACTCTGAACTGATCCTAGAAAAACAGTCTTTTTCCATCATTATTATTTATTGGCCACTGCAATTGCTTCAATTTCAAATAATCCACCTTTTGGTAAAGCTGCCACTTCCACACAGGAGCGGGCAGGCAGATTGGTTGTAAAAAATTGTTCATAAACCTGATTAATTTTATCGAAGTCGTTGATATTTTTCAGAAAAATTGTCGTCTTAACCACATCTTCCATACTTAGACCAGCCTCTTTTAAAATCGCTGATAAATTAATTAATGCCTGTTCTGCTTGGGCTTCAACTCCTTCTTTCATTGTACCATTAGCTGGATCTAAGCCCAATTGTCCAGAGATATATTGTGTAGAGCTGGCTAAGATTGAATGAGAGTATGGGCCAACTGCGGCTGGTGCCGCGGCTGAATTAATCATTTTATTGGTCATCTGTTCTTCCTTTCTGTCTAGTTCATGATAGTCGTTCCGGTGTCTCCTTTAATTCCTGCTTTAGCTTTTTCCAAGAGGGTAATTAAAGTTTTGCGGCCGGGCTTTGATTCAGCAAAACGAATCGCTGCTTCAACTTTTGGCAACATCGAACCAGGAGCAAATTGGCCTTCTTTAGCAAACTGCTTCATTTCGTTAACTGAGACTTGGGACAATTCTGCTTGGTTTTCTTTGCCAAAATTGATACATACTTTTTCAACGGCTGTGAGAATAATCAACACATCGGCATCCAGTTTTTCCGCCAATAATTCGCTGCAAAAATCTTTGTCAATCACTGCTCCGACACCTTTTAAATGGTGCCCTTCTTGAATAACTGGAATGCCACCGCCACCACAAGCAATCACAGTCTGCCCATTTTCTAATAAAGTTTGAATTGTGCTGAGCTCAATAATTTCTTGGGGTTGAGGGGAAGCCACCACCTGCCGATAACCACGACCAGCATCTTCAATCACCTTAATACCTTTTTCGGCAACCAACTGATCAGCTTCTGCTTTAGCCATAAAACGGCCAATTGGTTTAGTCGGTTGCTCAAAAGCAGGATCATTCGCATCCACCACAATTTGTGTGATGACAGTCCCGACTGGGTGATTGATTTTTCTATTTAATAATTCTTCCCGTAAAGCATTTTGCAAATCATAGCCAATATAACTTTGGCTCATTGCTACACAGACGGAAAGGGGAATTCTTGGATATTTTTCAGGATTGCTTAACGTCAGCTCCTCCATTGCCAATTGAATCATCCCCACCTGAGGACCATTGCCGTGGGATAAAACAACTTGATAACCGGCTTCAATCAAATCGGCAATCGCTTTTGAAGTTTCCTTCACAGCCGACATTTGTTCTCTTAAATTATTGCCTAATGCGTTACCGCCCAAAGCAACGACAATTCTTTTTGTCATTCAGCCACCTTCTTTACTTGTTCGTTTATTTTCATATAGAGTAAGATGTTTTTCTCAGTATCTCTCAGAAAGTTGACATCTCAGAATAGTACGGTTTGGTTCTACATATTTTTAAGGGTATTCACTAAGAATGTTGTAAAGTTGTTGTTTGTGTTCTGTCTGAGAAAAACATCTGACTAGCATATTAAGAGAAAATCTGGTGCCACCTAGCTTATTGAACAGCACGAGGTGTTTTCTTATCCGCTAAGGCCTGTAATGTTTCGGTTGGTTTTTCAACTTTACTTAAGAAAATCATCGCCGCAATAATGTAAGGTTTATAGCTGGCTTCTTTGTATAATTCCACCCGATAGCGGTCAAAAACAGATGCTGCGACTTCTCCTTCTTCACAGCTGACGCCAGTGATATCCGCTGGTAAGCAATGCATATACAAGGCTTTACCATCTTTCGTTAGCTGCATCATTTCTTCGGTGCATTCCCAATCTTTATGATTGGCATTTTGCTTCAATAATTCTTTTTCTAAACGATCGATCCCATCGAAATCACCATTGCCATATAAATCAGTGCGTTTTTCCATCATAGCAAAAGGTGCCCAACTTTTTGGATAGACAATGTCGGCATCTTTAAAGGCTTCCGCCATATCATTCGTTTTAGTAAAGGAACCCCCGGACTCAGCAGCATTTTTTGCTGCGACTGCTTCTACTTCTGGCATCACTTCATAGCCTTCTGGATGAGCTAAAACTACCTCCATCCCTAAACGAGTCATTAAGCCGATGATCCCTTGAGGTACAGATAGTGGTTTGCCGTATGAAGGTGAATAAGCCCACGTCATGGCAATTTTTTTGCCCTTCAGATTTTCAACGCCACCAAATTCATGAATCAAATGTAAAGCATCAGCCATTGACTGGGTAGGATGATCGATGTCACACTGTAGGTTAACTAAAGTTGGCCGTTGTTCCAAGACGCCATCTTGATGACCTTCTTGAACTGCTTCTGAAACTTCATGCATGTAAGCATTGCCTTTACCGATATACATGTCGTCACGAATACCGATAATATCTGCCATAAAAGAAATCATGTTGGCCGTTTCCCGTACCGTTTCTCCGTGGGAAATTTGACTTTTGCCTTCATCCAAATCTTGAACTTCTAAACCTAGTAAGTTACAGGCTGAAGCAAAGCTAAAGCGAGTCCGAGTGGAATTATCTCTAAATAAGGAAATTCCTAAGCCACTGTCAAAAATTTTCGTGGAGATATTATTCTCCCGTAAATAGCGTAATGTGTCGGCCACGGTAAAGACCGCCTCTAACTCATCCCGGGATTTTTCCCAAGTTAAGAAAAAGTCGTTTTCGTACATTTCTGAAAATTCCAATTGATTTAGTTTTGCAATATATTCTTTAAAAGTTTCCATCTTTAAACTCCTTAGATATTATTTGATATTTTGGCAGTAGGTCGTTGGTAATGCTGCATACATTGCGGCACAACGAACCAAATCTTCCTTCCAAGTTTTTTCATTTGGGGCATGGGCTTCCGCTTCGGCACCCGGGCCAAAACCGATACATGGAATACCATTGCGGCCCATGATTGATACACCATTGGTTGAGAAAGTCCATTTATCTAATAGCGGACGAGCTTCTCTCATGGCGACTGTCGATTTAGAACCTCGACGTTGATCGCCAAACAAGTTGTGATGGACTTCCATCAATGATTCTGTTACGACATGGTCTTCAGGAATAACCCATGTTGGGAAGTAGCATTCGATTGGGTAAGATAAACCGGTATAAGATGGCCGATCATATTCGTACATGGATACCACTACATCTTCGCCGTATTTTTTAACTGCTGGTAATTGACGAATTTCTTCGAGACAACTTTCCCACGTTTCCCCAGCAGTCATCCGGCGATCCAGAGAAACAGAGCAGCCATCAGCAACAGCACAACGACTAGGTGAAGAATAGAAAATTTGTGAAGCTGTGACTGTCCCTTTACCTAAGAATCGAGCTTCCTGCCATTCAGGATTATATTTTTCATCCAGCATTCTGACTAAACCACGGATTGAAGTACTTTCTGTATCGCCATTATTATTTAAAGCCCGGACATCTTGTAAAATGTCCGCCATTTTATAAATGGCGTTGTCTCCCCGTTCAGGAGCAGAACCGTGACACGAAACGCCTTTGACATCAATCCGAATTTCCATCCGACCCCGTTGTCCCCGATAAATTCCGCCATCGGTTGGCTCAGTTGAAACCACAAATTCTGGACGAATCTTATCTTCTTTGATGATGTATTGCCAGCATAGTCCGTCACAGTCTTCCTCTTGAACCGTCACAGTGACTAAAACTGAGTATTCATCAGATAAGAGACCTAAGTCTTTCATAATTTTAGCGCCATAAATTGCCGAAACAATTCCGCCCTCTTGATCAGAAGTACCCCGACCGCCAATTTCTTCATCGCTTTCATAGCCGTCATAAGGATTAAATTTCCAGTTACTCATTTCACCGATACCTACTGTATCAATGTGACCATCAAAGGCGATGATTTTTTCACCGGTGCCCATATAGCCTAAAAGATTACCCATTGGATCAAAAGTCACCTTGTCAAAGCCCAAAGCTTCCATCTCTGCTTTAGCTCGTTCCATTTTATTTTTTTCTTCAGCGCTTTCCCCAGGAATCTTGACTAATTCCCGTAAGAATTTAGTCATGGCTGGTCCGTAAGCTGCTGCTGCTTGGTTAATTTCTTCAAAGTTCATGTTACTCTTGCCCCCATACAATTTTTTTATAATTTTCTGGATCGGTATCGCCCTCAGTTGAAAACATTAAGACAACGGAATCTTGATCCAATTTCAATGCTTGTTTTAAATCCTGATAAGCCGGGTCTTTCATCACACTAGCGACAACCCCCATCGCCACCGCTCCAGATTCTCCGGAAATAACCTGTGGATCACCTTTCAGGGGTGCGCCTAAAATTCGCATACCTTTTTCAGAAACCCAATCCGGTGCTGAGATAAAGAAGTCCGTGTGATTTTTCAAAATGTCAAAGGAAATCGTGTTGGGTTCGCCACAGGCTAAGCCCGCCATAATTGTCTGTAAATCCCCTTCAACAAAACGAATACTGCCGTCTTTGACTTTGGCTGATTGATAAAGACAATCGGCTGCCTGAGCCTCAACCACCGTCATAATCGGTGGATTTTCCCGATAAAGATTCGCAAAATAACCAATGACTGCCCCCGCTAAACTGCCGACACCCGCCTGTACAAAAATGTGGGTCGGTCGCTGAACGCCCGCAGCCTGTAACTGTTTAGCTGCTTCTAAAGACATCGTGCCATAACCCTGCATAATCCAGGTTGGGATTTTTTCGTAGCCCTCCCAAGCGGTATCTTGAACCATTACGCCATTTTCGGCTTCCTCCGCCAATTGATTGGCCATGCGGACACATTCATCGTAATTAACTTCTTCAATCGTGACTTTAGCGCCTTCTTTTTGAATATTTTCAAAACGAATCTCTGCTGAACCCTTCGGCATGAGCACCACTGATTTTTGACCTAATTTATTAGCCGCCCACGCAACACCACGACCATGATTACCATCCGTGGCTGTATAGAAAGTCGCTTGACCAAATTTTTCTTTTAAATCTGGTGAAGTTAATTCCTCATAACCCAGTTCCGACACATCAACAGCTAATTTTTCAGCGATATAATTTGCCATCGCAAAGGAGCCGCCTAACACTTTAAAGGCATTTAAGCCAAAGCGATAAGATTCATCTTTGACAAAAAAATCTTTTAACCCTAAGTAATTGGATAGCTGCGGTAACTCAGCTAAAGGTGTTGTCGTATATTGCGGAAAGCTCTGATGAAAGGCCAACGCCTTACCGATATTTTCTTCTGACATTAAAGGTAAAAACTGATCGTCCGTTTTTGGCATCTCATTTTTCAGCCATTTTATTTCTTCCAATTAAAATCCTCCTCGATTATAAAATTTAGCAAAAATTTTTTCATTTTCTATGTGTTGCTCTAGTTTAAGCGGCTATAACACAAGCGTCTTGCAGATGAAACAGCCGAATTTTTTTATTGGCTTATGTCTTAACCACATTGTTTTATTTGGGTGTTCTAAAGACGAATTGCCCCTGCTTTTCTTTAAGGACGTTGCCATTTTCCGCAACTTTTTGACCTCTAAGAAAAACACTTTGCGCCTGACCTTGCGTTTCAATTCCCTCATAAGGTGTGTAATCGACATTTTGTAATTGGCTAGCCGCTGAAATGACGCCTGTTGCTGCCGGATTCCACACGACTAAATCGGCATCACTGCCAACTTGGACAATCCCTTTTTGGGGAAATAAATCAAACTGGCGGGCAATATTTTCTGATAAAAGTCCCACCATTGCCTCTAAACTGATGCGCTCAGCGGCAACACCGGTAGTATAAATTAGCTGTGGCCGTGTCTCGACTCCCGGCATCCCATTAGGAATTTTGCTAAAATCGTCTATCCCTAGAATTTTTTGAGTTTTAAAATTAAAACTGCAGTGATCGGTTGAAATTGTATCAATTTCACCTGCTACTACTCCCTCCCACAAAGTTTTTTGATCATTCAAACTTCTTAAAGGCGGTGAGCAGACATATTTGGATCCTTCAAAATTGGGGGCGTCATATAAATGATCATCCAGCACTAAATACTGTGGACAAGTTTCAACGAAAAGTTTTTGTCCTCGTTTGCGGGCTCTGCGAACAGCTGCCAGTGATCTCTCCGTACTCAAATGGACAATATTCACCGGCAGTTCGGCTTGAGCCGCTATCGTTAAAAAGCGTTCCACCGCTTCCGCTTCAATTGCATCAGGTCGAGACAGCGGATGATAATGAGGACTGGTTTTACCTGCCTTCAACAATTTTTTTATGCCTTCATTGACTAAGTCACCATTTTCGCAATGCACTCCTAGCATCCCATGAAATTTTTTTATTTCTGTCATGGCTTCATAAATTTCGGCATCGCTTGTCCGCAAATTATCATAGGCCATGTACATTTTAAAAGAAGTAATCCCCGCTGCAATCATCGCCGCAATCTCATTTTTAATATCAAGATTCCAGTCGATAATCGACATGTGGAAGGTAAAATCACAGGAACTTTTACCGGCTGCGAGTCGCTGCCAAGTGTCTAAACAATCTTGCAGAGAACCACCCTTGTCCGGTGTCGCCATATCAATGACGGTCGTTGTGCCATTTGCTAAAGCGGCACGGCTGCCAGTGGCAAAATTATCTGCGGTACTAATGGAACCAGCTCCATTATTTAGCTCTAGATGAGTATGGGCATCGATAAAACCCGGCAGGATAAAACAACCAGAAACATCTTCGACTTGTGAGTCCGCCACTGGTAAATTCGTTCCCAGCTCGACAATTTTTTCTCCTTCAATTCTGACATCTAGCTGACGTCTATCCACAGCGGTGACCACAAGACCGCCCTTTAATAAAATCGACATGGCTCTCCCTCTTTTCAAAAAGGTCTTCAAAACTTAAATTTAAGTTGGCTTAGAATTTTTTTTACGCCATCAAGGTGTAGCTATATTCTTCAATTAACGTGTCCATTAAGTCCAAAATTTCTTCTGGAACATCCAGATAAGTTTGATTGACATTGACAACTTGTTCTTGCGCTCCTAGTCGCAGTAGGCAATCCTTCGACAAACTATCAAGGACATAAAATCCTGAGTTGGTACTATCATGGAAGTCCGCTTCTGTTTGGAATAAAGTAAATTTATCTTTATAAGGCGCGCTTTGATATGGACAGAAGGTTTCACAATTACCGCATTCATTACACATGCGGTCAATATGCACAATTTGCGGAGCACCTTTGATGGTCACCACAATGTTGGCTCGGTTGGGACAGACATCCATGCAAGATTCACAGACGGTTGAACACTCCAAACAGCGACTAGCTTGACAGGCGGAATTTTCTGCCCCGTACAAGAGCCCACGTTTTTGTCGCACACTTTGGCGATCTTGATTGATATTATCTGTTTCAAAATGATTTCGGTGCAGTTCACAGATATTGGCGCAAGCCTTGGTGGCATCGGCAATCGCTTCAACAATCGTTGCCGGTCCTAAATTCGCATCGCCAATGACATAGACATTTTCCAAATTGGTTTCCAAAGTTTGGGGATTGACAATGACCTTGCCCCAATCATTAGTTTCCATGCCGATTGATTGGTAAAATTCAGTATCAACTTTTTCACCGACAGCAGCAATTACTGTGTCTGCTGGCACTTCGACAAATTCTCCAGTACCAACTGGCTTACGGCGACCCGATTGATCCCGTTCACCTAAGCGCATCATTTCACAAGTTAAGCGACCATTTTCCAATTTGATTGGCGCTAACAATTCCAAAAATTCAACACCATCAGCTAGTGCCAGATACAATTCTTCTTCGTCCGCTGGCATATTGCGTTTATCCCGCCGATAGACAACTGAAACTTTTTTTACATCCGGTAAGCGCATAGCCGCTCGAGCGCAATCCATTGCTGTGTTACCACCGCCAACGACAATAATCCGTTCTCCGTAAGGATTGATATGTGGATTTTTACGATTAGCGATCAGAAATTCCAAAGAGTTTAAAGCTGAACCCGTTTCTAAGTGAAGCTTTCCATGTTTCCAAGCACCAATTGCATAAATAATATTGGTGAAGCCTTGCTTCTTCAATTCTGTTAAAGTTGGCGCTGCTTGCCCAGTTTTAAACTCAGCTCCCAAAAATTCCGCCATCTTAACATCATTTTCTACAGATTGAGGAGATATTCTAAATTCCGGTACGATTTGGCTACAGACACCGCCAAGGGTCTCTGCTTTTTCAAAGACAGTCACTGGCATTCCTTCTCGTGCTAACAAGTAACTGGCAGAAATTCCTGCGGGCCCTCCGCCAACCACTGCTGTTTTTACAGCACCGACTTTTTTCTCAGGTCGAACCATTTCGGCCATCAATTGATCATAAGCTGATTCTGCCGCTTCCAATTTCGCTTCCCGAATTTGAATCGCTTCTTCATAAAATTGGCGGGTACACTTGGTCATACATGGATGGGCACAAATTGTTCCCGTGATAAATGGCAGAGGGTTTTTATCAACAATCACCCGCAATGCTTCGAGATATTTCCCCTCACTGACATAGCGTAAGTAAGCTGGAATATCTTGATCAATCGGACAGCCACCTTCATCACGACAAGGTGCTGTATAACAATCAATTAACGGGACATTCCGTTCAATTTTGGGACTTTCCGGTAATTTAATTGACTTATGATAATGGCTTTGTTTTTCAATTTTAGCGACAATTTCAGTTAGTTTTTCTAAATTCACTTGCACCATTTTCGGATATGGAGCATCTCCTAAAAGATTTGCTACTTGGTTCATCCGTTGATAACCACCCGGCTTCAATAAAGTAGTTGCCATGGTAATTGGCCAAATACCCGCTTCAAAAATTTCTCTAATATTGAAAATATCTGCTCCACCGGAATAAGAAATTTGTAGCTTGCCGGAAAAAGCATCGGAAAGTTTTTTGGCTAGGCCAATACTCAGCGGAAAAAGTGAGCGCCCGGACATATACATTTCTTCTCCCGGTAATTCGTTTTGGGCAATTTCTACCGGGAACGTGTTGGTGATTTTAACTCCGAAGCTCAACTGCTCTTTATCGGCTAATTGCTGCAACCGCTGAATCATGGGAACAGCGTCTTCAAACTGTAAATCTTCTTTGAAATGATGATCATCAAATTCGATATAATCAAAACCCAAGCTATCCATTTTCTCCCTTGCATAATGATAGCCAAGCATTGTCGGATTGCATTTGATAAATGTATTCAGACCTTTTTTAGTTAATAAATAAGTAGAAATCCGTTCAATTTCATCCGGTGGACAACCGTGCAATGTCGATAAAGTAATCGAACGGCAGACATGGGAATCAATTGTTGCCAGATACTCTTCGTCGACCTGTTTAAAATCCTTCAGATATTTTTTGGCTGCTTGTTGACATTCCTGCCAAATCGCCGTATCTTTGGCATCTTTCAGCTGCTCAATAAAGCGATCAATTTTCTCCGATTGAATACCGGCAAGATCATAACCAACACTCATATTAAAGATAAATCCATCAGGACTGCCGATTGCTAATTCTTTGCTGAGAATTTTTAAAACATACCAAGCTTTTACGTACTCTTCCATTGCCTGTGGCACTCTTAGCTCAGTTGACCATTCGACGTTATAGCATTCATCTGCTGCGGTGATACAAGGTTTACTGACAGGCAAATCCTCGCCATCGATAATCTGAACCGTTTTCAATTCAAAAAATCGTGAACCGGTTAAATAGGCGGCAATAATATTTTGAGCTAATTGTGTATGGGGTCCGGCAGCTGGGCCGCAAGGAGTTTCCATTTTTTCGCCAAATAAAGTCATTACCTTCTGGGAATCTGCTTCGTATATTTTTCGAATGCCAAAAATTGTGCCCTCGGTTTGATATTCATTCAAAACCCAATTGAATAAAGCGTCAATTGAAATTGGGCGCATCATATCGCTCATTTTTTTTCACTCCTTCAACTGTTTAGTTATTAATCCGATGCCATAAATCATTGGCCTGTGCTTGAGCGTCGTGCCAAACTTTTTCTTCATCAATGCCGACCACTTCACGATTGCGCATCTTAACAACGCCATCGATAATTGTGTCTCTGACCATTGCTCCATTAACACCAAATAAAATGTGACCATTAGGATTGGCTGCTGTCATCGGTGTTGGTCCTTGATAATCAACGACAATCACATCAGCGGCGGCTTCTGGTTCTAAAACGCCTAATTTTGTTTTGAAATGACGATTCGCCATCTGTGGATTATTATCAAAAAGCATCGCTGGAATTTGAATACCGCCGGCTGTTGGATCGGCCAAATGATGCTTATGAATTAGGTTCGCAAACTTAAAGGATTCTGTGACATCATTCGTAAAGCCATCGGTGCCAAGTCCCATTAAAATTTGATACTCATCAAACATTCTTAAAGCTGGCGGACAACCGACAGCATTTCCCATATTCGATTCAGGATTGGTCACAACCATCGTGTTAGTGTCACGAATCAATTCCATTTCGTGAGGACCAATATGAATGCAATGGCCCAACATTGTTTTTTCACCAAGAATTCCAAAATCATACAAGCGATTGACAATTGGTTTGCCATATTTTTGCAGTGAATCTTTTACATCTGCAATATCTTCGGCCACATGAATGTGATAGCCGACATCAGCTGGTGTATTAGCCACACAATATTCTAAAGTTTCATCTGATAAAGTAAAAGCAGCATGCATACCGAACATGGCTTTTTGTAAATCATCGCTCCGTTTTTGACTCGCTTTAATAAAATCAAGATTTTCTTTGATGGCAGCTTTCATTTTTTCAGCCCCATCTCGATCAGAAACTTCGTAACAAAGACAAGTTCGAATGCCATATTCATCCGCTGCTCTTGACAATTCATGTAGGCTGCCGGCGATATCACCATAGCTAGCATGATGATCAAAAACTGTTGTCACACCATTTTTCAGACTATCAAGATAAGCGACTTTTCCACTGTGATAGCAATCTGCCAGATTCATAGTTCGATCTAAGCGCCACCACAAACCTTCTAAAATATCCATAAAATTATGTGGCGCGTAACCATTGATACTCATACCTCGAGCAAAGGAACTATAGATGTGATTGTGCATATTAACAAATCCCGGCATTATGATGCCACTCTTTGCATCAATAAATTCTGCATCGGGGAATTCCTTTTTCAATTGATTGGTGTCGCCAACTTTTTTAATTTTTTTTCCATCAATTGCCACACAACCATTTTCATAAAAACTTGTTCCTTGACTCCTAGTCACCAAGCGCCCATTTCCGATTAATAGCATGTAACTGTTCCTCCCTTTATTAAAATAAGCAATCGCTTTCATTGATTTGGATAAAAAAATTTGGTCGTTTTCAAACTGCCAAATTGACTGATTTTTTTCTGTTAAAGCTCTCTTCTTTTTGAGTATAGCACTCTACCTAAAAAAAAACAATGCTACCTAAAAAATTTTTTTTAGTCAAAATTCTTGTTATTCACAAAATCCCATGCTATCATGAATTTAACAAGCTTTGAGAACGTTTTTAGAAAGGAAGATTAGCATGCTTTCAGATGAGCAATTAACTTTTTTAACGCAAATTGCCCGCGCCTTAGCTGGACAATTTGGTGAAGATTGTGAAGTTGTCATTCATAAAATCCAAGAACAGAGTATTGACAATTCAATCGTCTCAATTGAAAATGGGCATGTTTCCTCACGACAATTAGGTGACGGCCCTTCCCAAGTAGTCTTAGAGGCTTTAAAAAAAGACCCTCGGACATTAAAAGATCATATCAATTATTTGACCCGTACTCATGATGGCCGAATTTTAAAATCCAGTACCGTCTATCTAAAAAATCGTGAGGGTCAACTCGATGCCATCTTCGCCATCAATCAAGATATCACCAATTTAATTGTCGCAGAATCAGCAATAAAGTCGCTAATTGCCACCGAAGAATCAGAGGATGCCAAAGAACCAGATTACATTCCACAAAATGTCAACGAATTGCTAGATGACTTAATTGAAGAATCCATCAAAATTGTCGGTAAACCTGTTGCCCTAATGACTAAGGATGAAAAAATCAAAAGTATCCAATTTCTAAACAACAAAGGCGCCTTTTTAATTACCAAATCTGGAGATAAAATCTCAAAATTTTTCAATATTTCTAAATACACTTTATATAGTTATATTGATGCTACATGATAGTAATAAATTAAGTGAGTTCAATTGGAGTGAATCCAAAGCAAAAGATGAAAAATTTTGCTTTGGATTTTTTTAGTTACTTTACTCAAGTGATTTAGTAAAACACTAAACACAATATGAAGGCCTATACTTGATAAAACTAGTGGAATTTCTACCACTTAAAAAACACAACAATATTGCTAGAAAACAGTTTAAATCATAAAAGCTGATTAGGTTTGTTTAAGTCATTCTCATATTTCAAAGACCTTGGATAATTACGGTCATGTGACGAAAAAGATCAGAATAGAGGTCGTGGATATATTCGACTAGAGACTCAAAAAAATATGATAAGTAACTCAAAAACTCCGCCCAAGCGAAAACTTGGGCGGAGTTAGGGCGGATATTATATGATTTCACAATCTGCTTAATAATTAAAGACTTTGCAAATCCCCTATTTCTTCGAATTATTATTCTCATGATTTTTATAGCTGATTTTTCAATTTATTGTCATCATATTGCTCTTGGCTCTCCCACAATAAATTATCGCTAAAGAACACATATTCAACATTTTTCTTGATAGATATCAACGACCCGAAAATTTTCGCAAACTAAATTAGCTTCGGTAGAAAAGATCAGATCCCTTCCCTTAAATTGCACTGTGAAAAACTCTTCGTGGACTCGATACCAATGTTCATAACTTAAATCTCTTTCCCCTTCTGAACGGACAAAATCTAGACCTATTCATTGCTAAAATTTCAATCTTAGTTATTTGAATAATTGCTAATGGCTGTCCCTCTCCGTTTAAAATAATCTCAAATTGACCTATTTTAGCAATTCTGTCTTCCTTCAATTCATACAAATTTAGGGCTGAACAGGTGCCGGTTTTAATTTCTTATACTACCAACTACCTAAATAATCTGCCATTTTTTTACTACCATCCCCAAACATCCATAGTTCTGGAAAGGCTTCTGTCAAATTATTCCTTTTACTAAACTGCTTCCATTATTCTTCTATCTTACTCTGTACTGAACAACAAAGAAGGCAAAATGAAACTCTATTGAAATCGCTGAGTAGATTAAATTAGGTTGTAGAATTTTTTTAGCTTCCAACTATTAGAAAAGCTCTTTGTAAAAAAAGCAAACATACGTCATCTAGAATCCTTTATAAAAGTAATAATTTTAGCTCATCGTAATCTATGAGTAAAAAAATATGAGAAATAAACTAATAGCCGCCAAACATTTGTCTGGCAGCTTAGTTAATCTAATTATCTTTAAGTAACTGAATATTAGTTTGCTCTTTGAACTAGACATAATTTTTTTTTTGCCTGGTAATAAAATAACGCCATATTAAAACTTGTCATCATCATTTAGTTCTTTATCAATTCGTTTTTGTTTTTTTCTAGTTAATGTCGTCATAACTAATCGTGTGGCAAACATAAAAATAACGAAAAAGATAAAGTAGAACAGGAAGCTTTGTGGCCGGTAATTTGCACTAAGAAGAGCGAAAAGAATTACAGAAAGGGCCCCAGATATGAGTGTGCTGATTAAAAGATTGTTTACGCCATGATTTTTTGAGTTCCAAATATCGATTCCTTTTTGGTAATTGGCAATCGAGTTGTAACATCCACATCCAAGCAGGATAAAAAGTTCAACTGCATATTGCTGGAATGGTACTCTTAAAAAGAAGGCCTGCACAATAATGGCAACAAATAATATTATGACAAGCCATGCATAACCTTTACTTTGTATTTGTCTACGTTCTACCACAATTCGCTCATCTTGAAGATTCATATTTCTCATCTTATTTTCCCTCCCAAAATAAATCATTTAAAGTTTTGTCTAATACTTTACATATCGTGATACATAATTTTAGAGTTGGATTGTATTTTCCTCCTTCAATTAAACCAATAGTCTGTCGTGTAACACCTACTGCACTAGCTAATTCTTCTTGGCTCATGTCACGTTCAATCCGAGCAACTTTCATTTTTATATTCTTCACACCCTCAACACCTCTCTTCATTTTTATTATACTATATACAGGTCTTTTAGCAATATATATATTGCTTTCAATTGTATATAAAAGTGATACTGAGCCTATCACAATTAAAAAAAGTGAAAATATTCCCAGAACTAATGCATGTTGGACTAACAAATCGAACGCATTTTGCGGATTAATGGCATCATGGAAGGTAGTACGACAGAAATTTTTATTTATAAACATGAGTTTGAACATTTCGTAAAGATTGAGAGCCGTAATCTTGTCTAAATTTTCCATGTGAGAGAAAAAAATTGTAATTGAGAATACTTGAAAAAATTTCTTCATGAGATAAGAGTTTGTCATTCTTTTTTTGTAAAAATTTTTAGAAATCCCACCTTTGGCTCTTCTGATAAAAAACCAATAAACAATAGCATGAAATTTTAACATAGTAAAAAAGAGTTCTATTTTTTTAAATATCAAGTTAAATTCTTTTCCTTAATATCTTTTGTATTAATTGCTAACTTCAAGACACTCTAGCATCGACCTCGCCTTCTTCGCTTAAAAAAACACAATTTTCCAAATGTTGAGATTAGCAATTTTTTGGATTTTTGCTAGTATCCAAGGACAAAGCTTACTTAACAAATTTAAAAAAAACAGGTGTTAGCAATTTTTTTAATGAGGCTGTTTAACAGGTTTTTTTTAAGACTAGACCCTAATATTGATTTTTATTGCATAAGTTAATTTAGCAGCCCTAGATTAACTGGAATATCGGTATTGAATAGCAGAAAATCAAGAGAAAGGCTTTTGTTAATGGAGGATTAGATGGATAAAACACGGAGTTGGGATATTTTATTAATTGGCGGGGCCTCGGGTTCTGGAAAAACTATGATTGCCCGTACACTGGCCCGTCAGCTGGAGCTGGATTTGGTACGTGTAGATGATTTTCAGATGATGTTGGAGACTACCACAACATCAATTAGTCATCCGGCTATCCATTATTGGAATACACATCCAAATTGGATTGACGAAGGTGTTGCAGCAGCAGTAACTCATTTGATAAATGTTGGTAGAGAACTCACACCCGGGCTAAACGCCGTGATTGCTGACCACCTTGAAGAAAATATTCCAATGCTATTAGAGGGAGATTTTATTTTACCTGAACTCGCTGCCTCGCTAAAAAGTCCGAGAGTCAAAGCAATCTTTATTAATGAATTTGAGAAGGCGCAAATTCTGCAAAATTATCTAACTCGGGAGGGAAAACTTCAACCCTATCGAGCGGAAATTAGTTATGCCTATGGTGAGTGGCTCGCAGAAAAATGCAATGAGCTAGGAGTTTTAACGATAAATGCCCGCCCTTGGGACACACTTGGAGAGCGCATCATGGAGGTTTTAGTTGAATGAAAGAACAAATTCTTGAGCACCTTTGCTATACAGATTTAGTCTACCAACGAATCAATAAAAAACTTAAACTAGCCCTGACAAATTTTGAAATTGAGGACTTGATGTCTGAAATCATTTCAGCTTCTCAAAGTACGATAGAACGCCGTGGGAAAAATTTTTATATCGAGCATGCGACCAAAAAAATTCGTATCACTGTTAATGCCAATACCTATCGTGTGATTACAGCGGACCGTATACATGCTTAATATCAAACAAGCTATGAAAACCTGTTCTCCACAGGATTTCAAAGCTTGTTTTAACTTGAGTCTGCCTACCTCCGACTGGTGATACGATTTGCCAGAAAAATACTGACTGCTAATAAAATTACCCCCGCCGCAAACAGTAGCTGCTTCGATTGCCAATCTTCACTAACTAAAGTAAACAAATAGAATGGTCCCAATTGATCTTTGCTACTCGTTAAGCAGATGACAAAATAACCGATTGTCACCATTAAACTAGGAATCATTTGCCTGAAAATGCTCCAAAGAAAACAAGTAAGTCCCCCTAAAAAAATCACTGTCGCAAATTCTGCTAAAAAGAAGTTGATAAAATCAAAGGTGGATTGATTTATTTTTAGAATTCCTAAAAATAAGAGTAACGACACAGCTATCATTGCTAAAATTTCGGCTAGACGAATAATAAGAATTTGGCTATACGCTGTCTCTTTTGTCCGCACCACCTGTAAAATATTCTGTTGTTCGTCTAGTAAAAAAAGTGGCACAAATAAGACGACACCAATCAAGGTAAAAAAACGTTCGAGGACAATCGCTGCTTGAGAAGTAACTAAGTTTTCCATTCCCACAACAACTGGTAAAAAACACGTCAATAAAATAACTGGTACAACGAAGAAACTAAAATACTTTTTGAAAAAATAATACGCTAGCCTACTGTTTTTTTCCAAAGAGTCGTCCTCCTTTGCGCTTAAAGTCCACAACTAAAATGGTTCCAAATAGACAAATTATCCCAAGCACGCTCCAAAAAATTCGATTCGTAATCAGCTCCGGTAAGAGCTTGGAAAAGATATCCGTCTTGCCTACTGTATTAAAACGAGGAATCAGGTTCAATCCTTTTGCCCCAATCAATTGTCCATTTATACTGATACTGGCAAACCAGAGAATAAATTGTGCTGCAATTGCGACAATACCACCAAAGAGCTCTGTGATCAAAAAGCTCAAACCGACAACACCTAAAATGGTCGGGGTCAACCAGAGTAAAATATATTGATAATACAAGAATAAATTACTTGCCACGCCTAATTTGCTGGCAATCATTTCACTTTGCAAGGCCGGCATCAAAGAAAACAACAAGACTGGAATTAAAATTAACAGCACCGTGCTGATGTACCGTAATCCAATTAATTTTACTGTCGCAGTCTTTTTAGTATAAATAACTGCCTGAGCTTGAGAACGCCGGTCCCGCAATACCACAGTCGCTGACAAAAAGACTGGCGCAAGAGCCAAAATAATTCCGAAATAGTCACAGACAATTCGAGCATAAGCACCACTCACCTGATCGTCTTTTATTATCTGCTCATATTCTTCCAACGCCTCTTCATAAGTCATTGGCTCCTTAGTTTGTTCGTATTTATTTTGGTCAAAATCAGACCCTCCCCCGAGAATACTCGTCACCTGCTCCATATCTTTTTCAAAATCTGTATAGGAATTTCCTGAGAGTAACGGGAAAGCATACCCTTTAAAAATTGTCATGCCATCTTGTGTTTCTAGAGAAGCAAGTAATTCCGTTTCTAATTCTTGATAGCTCTTTCCGCTGGCTTTTTCCAAAATCTCTTTGATTTGATTTTTTTCGGTTTCACTCGGCGTTACTGATTTAAAAAAGCCTAACGGATAAGCTGTGTAATCATCAGAATAATAATCCCACAATAGGTCTCCATAGGTCTGCTCTTGAATTTTCTGGGTATCAGTCGTGATTTTAGTACCATAGTCCTCTTGATTTGGCTGAGGTGCTTTAACTGCCGTTAAGTCAGTGCCCAATTGTGTAAAGATAAAAAAGCCAACCACTGCAATCACTATCCAATACGTCAGACTTTTAACCGTCGTTTTCATTTCCTGAAAAAGTAGGGCCATGTCACTCACCTGCCTTTTCTAAACAATAGAGGTAGGCATCTTCTAATGTCGGTTGGACTTTTACCACTAGCGGATGTTGCATTACTGTAGCAGTTGGGTTGCCGATAAAACGAATTCGCGTCGATGTGCCTTCTACATGTAGGCTGATGACTTTAACCTGTCGCTTAACTTCTTCTGTCTCAGTCCGAGGTAGCAAAACCTCATAAATATTGCCTTCTGTGAGCATTAATAATTCCATTAATTCTCCAGAAAAAATAATTCTTCCTTGATCCATAATTGCCAGGTGATCAGCAGTCGCTTCAATATCACTGGCAATATGCGTAGATAACAGAACAATTCGCTCTTCGCTAATCTCACTCAATAAATTTCGAAAACGCAGCCGCTCTTCAGGATCAAGCCCGGCTGTCGGCTCATCGACAATAATAATTTGTGGCTGATTGAGTAAAGCTTGCGCAATCCCTAAGCGACGCTTCATCCCACCAGACATCGCCTTGACCTTCGTTTTGTAATTGGCAGACAAGTTTACTTGCTCCAATAACTCGGTAATTCTTGTTTTTCTAGCGTGGCCTTTGAGTCCTGCTAGCACTGCCAAATAGTCCATCGCTTCAAAAACAGTCATATTGCCGTACATTGAAAAATCTTGGGGTAAATAGCCAATCATCGAACGAATCTTTTGATATTCATGACTTGAAACCCCAGCCATTTCAATGCTGCCAGATTTGACAGGCAGTAAGGTCACTAAACTTTTCATCAATGTTGATTTGCCGGCGCCATTTCTGCCAAGTAAGCCATACATCCCTTTTTGAATTGTTAGATTAATATCAAAGAGCACTTGCTTTTTGCCGTAAAACTGATTGAACTGTTGAATTTTAATTTCCATCCTCAAACTCTCCTTTTATCAAAAACTCATTCTTGGTTCCTGTATACAGCTTAGCAAGCAAATCTCTATAATTTCTCTACATTCTAGATTTTTCCAGAAAAAAAGACTGGGACATTAGTAAAACAGAACTAAATTTCACGAACAAGTTCCAGTGAGAGTCACTAAATATTGCAGAGTTGAGACGAGGACCTACTGGACCCCAGTCACACACCATTTTCTGTCTCGAGAACCCAGTGGGCTGCAGAGACAAAAACAATATAGTTCAGAATTTTATCTGTTAAAAAGACTAATGTCATAGCCTCGATTTAATTAATAATAAAAGTAGCGGAGACCACTGCACCATTAGTTACGCCATTGGTCAGCTCCAACACGCCACCGTGTTTTTTGACAAGTGCTTCAGAAATTGTTAAGCCAAGACCAAAATGCCCCGCCTTATCCTTTGAGTAATACGCTTGAGTCGCCTGCAATAATTCCTGTTTAGAAAATCCAGGGCCATCGTCTTTGACAAAAATAAATAAATAGCCGCCCTCTCTTTGTAAGGTCACTTCCACACTATTTTTAGCATAAACTTTGGCATTACTTAACAGATTTTCAATGATCTCCATTATGAGATTTAGATCTATCAAAGCTGTTGTTGATATGTCACCAGATGTATGGAATGAAAATTTAGCACCTAATAGACTATTGCCTAAGTCTTGAACTAACTCAATTAAATGGTGCAACGACTGTTGTTTGCGATTGAGTTGAATTTCATCCAACCGTTGGATAGTTTTCATTGTTTCGGAGAAGTCCGTCAGACGCAGGATATTGTTTTTGATTTTGGTTAGGCTTTTGCTGAACTGCTCTTTTGAAAGCTGGCCCGTACCATAAAACTCTTCAATGATTTCTACATTGTTTTGAATAACTGCTAGGGGTGTTCTTAAATCATGGGAAAAAGCGGCATTTACATTTTTTTGTTCTTGATGCAATTGCTTAATCTCAGCTTGATTTCCTCTGAGACTTTGACGCAGCTGATCAAATTCTTGAATCAGCTCAGTGAATTCTTTTGGCCCTTCATAGTAAAGGGGTTGATTTAAATCTCCTTGATTAATTTTTGCCATACCTGACTGCATTAATAATAAGGGCTGTTGAATTTTCATTTTGGAAAAAAAATCCGCCACAAAATAAATCGCAAGTAAGCAATAGATAAAAATACTGCCAAAGCGCACGGCTTCTAATAATCTTATCGGCCAGAGATAGTCAATTTCAAGATTAATTGTCGGTCGCCACGTAAAAATTTCATAAAAATACAAATGACTCGTGTCCTCTAACAATAATCGCTCCCAAGAGACACAGAGGGCATTTGTCAAAAGCCATAAGGACAAGACAATTAAAAAACCAGCCAGTAAAATAATGGTTAAGCTGAACCGAATACTCTTGGCGTTTCCTTTTAGTTGCTCTATTCGCTCGTCTAGCCAATCCATTTATACCCTAGCCCCCAGACTGTTTGAATAATTTCCTGTGCCGTCATTTTTTTAAATTTCGTCCGTAATCTGCGCACATGCTCCGTGATAATCGTTGCATCGCCTTCTTTATCAAAGCCCCAGAGTGCATCGTAAATCTCTTCTCGATTAAATACTTGACCAGGATGCCGAGCTAATAATTCGGCAATTTGATATTCCGTTTTGGTCAACGGCACTAATTGATTTTCAATCCAAATTTCCTTTTGATCATATTTGATGTAAAGTGCTCCAAAAAAACCTAAACTACTTTGGTCTTTTTGACGTTCTTCTCTTCTTAAATGAGCCGTGACTCTCATTGCTAATTCTTTAAGGCTAAATGGTTTCAATAGGTAATCATCTCCACCGGCCATCAGTCCATCAAGGCGACTTTTCTCATCGGTCTGCGCAGAAAGAAAAATAATGGGACAACTGACCACTCCGCGAATTTCTTTACAAAACGTAATCCCATCCATTTCTGGCATAGCTATATCTAGTAAAATTAAATCCGGCTTTAACAATAGTTTAGCTCGAGCTACCAAAGGGTTTTCAGCAGTAAGTACCTGATAACCAGAGAGGGTTAAGTAATCTTTGAGGGTTTCTAGTAACTCGATTTCATCATCAATGACTAAAATTTTTTTCATTTTGCCGCTCCCATCCACTGAATTAGCTTCCTCTTTTTGAAGGATACCTGAATCAGTCACTGCTAATTTTTTCATCAGTCAGTTTATTGAACACGACAGTCTTTTCTTTCATGGAGATTTTCCCCACTTCATAGCCATAGCTAGGCAGCTCTTTTTTAAATTTCAAAAAAGAATGGTCAATCGGAATTCCCGCCTTCGCTTGAATCTCGTCAAAACTCAACTTAAAAGAACTGCGACCGTCTTCTTTCACTGCTTGCCATAATGGATCAAACTTACTCATGTTGACCCCTCCTAAAAGTGTTTAATTTTGTTAACTTTTCTCTACAAATTAGCCCAAGTGGACTTTAAAACTTGGTCTCTACACCTGCGAAGCATTAAGAAACGTCGCTAATTCAGCCAGATTTTCTGATAAAAGCCCTGTTTCCTTCGGTTCTGTTTTAGCTATCAGTGAAGTGAGTTTTTTATCTAAAAAACCCATTCTTTCTTGCCTTAATTCGCCACCAAAATTATAAGTCTTCGTCGCGTGAGCCAGTAATTCTGCCGGAAAGTTGCTGGTGAAAAAGGCATCTACCTCAGCAGGCGTGGTACAGCATATAAATAAGGTCACCTTCTTTTTTAGCAACGATGCTAAATGAACTTCACAGAAATGTTTGACCTCTTTGCGGATTTTCCCCACATAGATTGGACTCCCGATAATAATTTGGTCAAATTGTTCCAAATCTACAGCTTGATTCGTTTTCAGATTTACCAGTGTGCTGGCTCCTTTTACCTGATCCTTGAGGGTTTGCGCACAGTCCTCTGTACAGCCATATTTACTCCCATAAACAATCAATGTTTTCATTTTTTCTCCTTATTGTAGAAGTATTTTGTAGCTTCAATTGCTTTTTCTTTTGCTCTCACAAAAATTTTACCATGCAAAATCCACTTTTCATTATACTTTTTTATTAGTTCGTAAATAAATTAATTCTGTTTCAGCCTTGAATAAATGAAACTCCAGCTTTTCAAGTAACTGAATAGAGGAGAAATTTTCGATTTCTACTTCTGCAAAAATTTTTTGATAGCCATTCTGAAATAAAAAATCAATCATCGCTGATACAGCTTCATAGCTGTATCCTTGACGAGAAAATTTGGGATGAATGGAATAGCCCAGCCAACATCCATCGTTTTCCTGCTGCAAATAAATATCCCCTAACAGCTCATCCGTCTGTACATCAGCAATTGCGTATTGCTTTCCCTGCGTTAGCTCCTTATCTGAAAGCAAGCTCAAGCGGTATTCTTCTTCACTGAGATTTTTAAAGCCTTGATACTGCATCCAGTGACTATCATTATGATACTTCGCAAAGCGCGATACATCTTTTTCTTTAAATTCACGAATCCGACAGCGTTGTGTTAGTACATCCATAGTTGGCTCCTGTTCATTTTACTTTGTGGCTTTAGTTTACCGCTCTTTGATTTGTTTAATTGTTGAAGCCAGGTAAAAACTTGTGCGAGCTGTCATTTAAAATCATTTTGAAGTGCATTTGGGAAGTATAAGAACAGCTTGATGAGGCTGTGACATTAGTTAGAACAGACCCGAACTTTACGAACGGTATTTAGTGAAAATCGCTAAATATTGTTCATTTGCGACGAGGACCTACTGGACCGCAGGAGCAAATATAATACAGTTCGGGATTTCAGCTGTTAAAAAGACTAATGTCACAGGCTCATCTTTTGAATGGCGAGTCCTTCAATAAAGGCGCCCAAAAACATCAATCCCACACCGAAACAGACCACGATGATTTCTGGACTTGCTAGCCGAATATCTCTGAACTTCTTGGTGATGACCTCTTTGCCGGATACTTTGACAATACTAATTGTTGCCAGTGAGCAAAGAATCAGCATCTGACCGAACATTTCTATCAAACCAGCGTTCTGGGTAAAATGAAATAGCCCAAATATTCTTTCAACTAGCGGAACTGCAGCACGTTCAACGGAAAATGACCAAGTACCCAAGGTTACAGCATTAATTGCAATTAACACAAAGAAGACCAAATAGCCTGTCGAAAAATAATTCGATTCATTCTTTCTTTTCTTTGAAAAAAAGTGAGCCAATAAAAATGAAAACTACAGAAAACAAGTTCCAGCAAAAAATGCGCAGGGCATTTTCAAAAAGGCTATTGGTCAATTCAAAGCTGGCACTTTGCTTTCCTTTAAAAAAACCATTTGGTAATAAAAAGTAACTTAAAATAACTATGATGATAAAACTGACTAAAAAAGTAATTAAACAATAAACAATTCTTTCTGACAACTTTTCACTTGCCAGCTTCGCTTTTAAAGATCTCATATTTCCTCCAATAAATTTCTTAATTGCCATTTGATGGCCGTTTTATCCAGAAGCTCTTCGTATCTCTTTCAAGTGTCTTTGCCATCACCGTAATAATTAATTCTTCTATATTGTTAACATTACTCTAGTAAGAGCTTTAAAAATTGGGAGTTTACTCATTTTCCACCTGCTGATTTTTTATTTCGCCAGCTGATTTCCTGATCAAACCAAGTTATGATATCTTCTTTTAAATCTAAAATCGTATCATCTAAAGGAATCGTTAGTCCACGACAGCCGCCGTCACATCTTGCAATCGTTCGTTTACGCCCACAGCCATACCCTGCTTCAATTTTTTCCTTCAAATAGTTAGGCAATGTTTGAATCAGTTCGTGATAGTTTTCAGTTTTCAATGGTTTAACGTTCAGATGAAAGCCATTGTTCAAAGAAGCATTCAAGCCAAAAACATCTTTGCGTTTATAGCAATATCTAATATAGATATGAAATCCTTTAATTTCAATTATACTGGTTAATCCTTGTGCTATATATCGTTCATTGAGCTCCGATACAAAATCTTGAATCTCCTTGGATAAAGAAGAAATTGTATCTGTAAGAATTCTATCAGGCTCTATTTGTTTGTTTTCTAAACTATGGTAATCACAACGAAAGAAAATATCTTGATTGTTCAGATTACCTCGTTGAGCTTCAGCGAAAGCCATGATTTTTAATCCCACGAGCATCTTTGGATCATCAGGATAACTTACTTTAATCTCAGATAGCTCAAACAAATTTACTTTTTTTTGTGTAAGATCTACCTCAGAAATGATTAATCCACAGCAGTTTAAAAAGCGTAAACATTCAAGAGTTTTTGCAGTGGAAATTTTTTTATTAAATATCTCTGGTGAACAAATCAAATCCATACCATCAGCGCTAGGTGTACCGATGCGACCAATATTTAGTAACAGATTTTTTAAATGATTTAAAAAGGGATAATAAACAGACAACGTTGTACGGTTTTCATAGGCGTGATTGACTTTTTTACTTGTGTCATATGTATGGCCCTCAAGCATTGCTTGGTTAAATAAATGGACCAAAAAAGTCCGATAGCTTAGCACACCTATCCTAATCTGTTCTTCGCCCGCTATCTCCAGAAAATCAGAATGAATGCTATCCATCTCATCAGCTACCGGTGGTAAAATAGTTTTTAAATAGCTAGCTACTTCAGGTAATGTTTTTCTCAATGTAAAGTCCCCTATCATAAAAAAACTCCTTACTTAATTGTATAAAATTATTACTTGTTTTCAACGATAAAATGAACACGTCTACTATTATCTAACTGCTTGATAATCACTAGACGTGTTTTTTTTAAGCTTCTTTTAATTTTAGTGGAACATAGCGCTGCATTTGACGATAGCCTAAGCCTTTTTCAATATCCTGCTGATATTTATTTTCTTCATCTAGATAGGGCATGTTAAACATAAAACTACGGGCTTGATCAACTTCAAAGTTCGTGCCTGCCACCCATTTAAAAATTTTCTCGTGAACTTTTTGAATGCTTTCATCATCCTCATCGATACTAACCGCCATAGCGTAAAGTCCCCCGGGAAAATCAATGATTTGTAATGGGCTGACATCCGCTTGTGTCACTTCATCTTTCACAGCACAGATCATTTCCCCCTCTTCTTCACTGACCAAAAGAAAATCCAAGCAATCAAAAATCACTGTTTGATATAGCTCATAATGTTGCCATAATTTGAACATATATCCACCTGGACTAAAAATTTCTTCAAAAGAGCGTTTACCAGAAGTCACCGCTCTAAACCTAGGAATTCGAATGACCATCACATCTGGAACTTTTTTATCTAGCTTTTCAGTGATTTCTACCAAACGACTCACATTATTAGGCTTACCAGCATACTCCACATTCGTCAACTCCGTCTCAATATCCTTCGCCTTGTTATAAAGTTTTTTGATATCTGAATTATCTAAGAAATTTGCTTTTTCAATCTCTTCAATAAAATCCAGAACAATTTCTCTTAGTTCATTTAATAGTGCTACTTCCTCATCAATATTTTCGACCTTTTGTCCCAAAACATCCAACACCACTTCAGATCCTGCTGAAGCAAAAATTCGTTGAATATCTTTGATACTAATATTAAGCTTGCGTAAAATCAAAATCTGTTCCAATCGTTGAACTGCGGCATCATCATACATCCGGTAAGCCACATCTTCATTCCGAACACTGGTAATCAATCCCATATCCTCATAATAACGAAGTGCTCTGGCGGTAATATTATACTTACTTGATACCTCACGAATTTTGATTAAATCTCCCATAAAAAACAACTCCTTAAAATTTATTAATTTTAGTTTATATGCTTCCCTAAAGGTAGAGTCAAGAATAAGTTGAATGTTTTTAGCTACTGAAAATATTTGAACTAAATATAAGTTAGCTTACGTTTACTAAGTGAGTGGTGAGGTAATCTCGATGTGATTACCCTCACTGTCAACAAACTCAGCGACCCAGTTTTCACCAATTTTTGTCAAGGGAAAACAAATTTCAAGATTGTTGATTTTTTCTTGTAAAATAGCAACGGTTGGGACTTCTAGACTTGGTAAACAGTTACTGCCAAAAGTGTGGGGCTCAGGCATTTTTTGATAAGTAAAGAGCCCAAATCTAAAACCATTTATGTCAAACACACTGTAAATATCATCTGAGACGATTGGGGCTCTTTCAAAAAAATCTGTATAAAATTTTATCGCTCGTGCCATATCTTTGACGCAAATGTAGAGGGATGTAAGGTTAATCTCCATAATTTAAGCTCCTGAATTAAACTAGTTTCAAATTTGATTTAAATGCTATTCATGGGTTCCTTAATTGATGTCAAAACTTTTCTTTGCAAATTATACTGTTTGCTAACAACTTATAATTTCGGTTCAGCCTTTACTCCATTCTTCAAAGATAGCTCCAATCACGCCTTTTAATTGATGAACACCACTATCTTTATTCGTCATGACAACAAGACCTTGAGCTGTTTCTGGATAAAAAAGCAAGCCGCATTGATAGCCTTGCCCCCAGCCAAATGAGCTAAACTCTATTTGATTTTCAACTACATCTAAAAATACTCCTAAACCTGCGTAAGAGGCATAGTCAGGAGCTGTTTTCATTTCATCGTAAAAGTTTTTCTCAATGCCCAATTGACTCTTATTTGAAAAAATAGCTGAGATTTCTACTAACAATTTCGCTAAATCTCTTGGTGTACTCCATAAACCAGCACCACTAGCGTATGGATAGATACTATAGTTATTTGCAATTAGTTCATTGTCTTTGTTATACCCTTTGACACAATCTTTTTCAGCAAAAAAAGCATAGTTTTCTGGGTAAAAACTATTAGTCATACCAAGTTTAGAAAAAATTCTTTCTTCCACAAGCCTGGTAAAAGGTTCCTGTAATAGTTCCTCCACCACATACTCAACTACCGCATAACCAGCGTCTGAATAGTCAAATTGTTGGTTTGGTGCCGTCGTAATGCTAATTTTTTCTTTACAATAAATTGTTTTTCCTAAAAGTAGCTCTAAAACTTTTGGTGGTGCATCTTGAAGTTCTAATACATCAAAAGAGCCTGCTGGGTCTTGAATGCCTGCAGTATGCGAAAGTAACTGCCTCAACGTTGGAAAGCCTGTAGTCGATTGAAGCGGCAAATTTTTTATTAATTGATTGATGGGTGTATCAATCTCAAGTTTTCCTTCTGATGCTAATTGTAAGACGAGAACAGCGGTTACGAGCTTACTGATTGAGCAAGCATTAAACAACATATTTCCAATCTGTTCTTTTTCCGTATTGGTTGAATATTCCTCAAGCTTTCCATTTGTAATAGAACAAACCTCAACATTTGGAACGATATACTGTTTGGCTAATTCATTTAAGATTTTTTGATTCAACATCAACACTTCAACTCCTTCAAATTGATTCATTATATATTTTAAGCGCTCTCTTAACCTCCAAATTAAATGGAGTAACTCGAGACTTAATTTCTGTACTTAGAATAGGACTAGCCACATGTTCATTAAATTTAAAATCTTACCTGCCTGCACCTGATTTTTTAATTTAGCTTATTGGATTCAGATACGCTTTCAATCCTCTTTGAATACTTTGCTGGGTGTCACACTATTAAATACTGTCATTTAAAATTTTAGTTAATCACCTTAACTTTGTCAATTCGTTTCCGTTTTTTATTCGAAATAAAAAATTGAATTCAGCTACTGTATAGCACGCTGAAAAATGGTGAGCTAACTTTGGCGACGCTTTAGAAAAAGGTGGCGTGGAAGTTGAAAAGGCAGAAATTATTTCTCTTGTTATGGGGTTGTGTATTTTTATTTCCGATGAATAACTCAAGTTGTTTTCAGCGATTTGCTACAGGCTTTTAAGTTACTCTGCTTGAAAAATAACGATAATGAAACATCTAAAAAATGAGAAGCCCAATAAAGTCCATGTAATCCGACATTATTCTACAAAAAAATTTGTTATGCAAAAATAAGAAATAATCGCAAACCAATATAATAATCCCCAAAATCCCTAAAAAACTTGATAGTAATTTTGTGCCGCTATTGCTCTTGGCTTGGCTATTGAATATTTTCAATGCCAGATTATCAGAATCTTGTATCTGTTTTCTAGCATGCTACCGACAATAACTGCCTCCATTTCGACATTATCTTGTTTTACACTTGGTACAATGAGTTCATCATCAATTAAAAAATGATTTATCCTATCATTGCAATCCTATTAAAATTGGCTGCAGCCCCTTAGTTTACTTAATCAAGTTCCAAGTTATTTTGATAACTATCAAGAATCAATTCAAAAACCATTACTATTAAAAATTTGACAATAATTTTTGATTTGAATTTTTAAAAAAATTATCATTTATTAACAATTTTTTCATTCCCTCTTTTGAAGTTTCCGGTGATTTTTGCTAATAGCAACTGGCTCTCTTCCGGTGTTGCTTTTTCCAACTTCTTTAATAATTGAACAGACCTTTTACCGCTAAGAATCATTACCTGCTTTCCATAATGATAAATGAAAACTTTAGCATCTTTTCTTTCCTGATAAGTAAAAGCATTTTCTTGAACTAGTTTTTCTAAACTCATGATTTCCCTCCAATTACCCCAAAGCTCTTTAGACAGCTAGTTATGGCTAACTCTTTTATATCACTCTCCATAAACTTGAAGGGTAATTATTTGCTGATTTTCTCACTGCAATCTAGTGCCATATTGGCTGACGCCCAATTAACCTACCAATAATTTTTGTTTTCACTAGACACAATAGCTTTTTTTAACAATTTGTTATTATGAATCATAGTTTCTGAGACCAGCCCTCAATTATTAGACACACACTCCCTAACTTCAGCTTCTCTTAAGCGCCTCACTTCAGTTTTCTCAAAAGTTTGATAACACTTCTTCTGATACAAAGCGTCATTTTGAAATGGGCGCATCCCAGTGCGATTCAAATAAGAAATAAAATCTTCCTGTGTAGAAAATATTTTGTAAGATCTTCTTCCTGAGTCATTGACCAGTCCATAGATTCCGCAACTCCGCTGTTTAGTATATTCAGCGGTTCTTAAATAGAGTTTGGCAAGCTCAAGGGATTTGAAGGTGGAATTCCAGCGGCGAACATTTCGTTTAGCATCAGCCTCAATGCAAATACATCGGCCACATGCCCCACAAATATATTGAGTATGTTCTTTAAGACAGGCTTCTTTATTTAAAAGTGGGGTGGCTTTATTATGACTACTATAGCATTCCGGACATACGGACATCTTCATCCCTCCTCAATTATATTGTAATATCAACAACTATTTTGGCAAGCTCCTTTAAATAAAAAGGAGCTGACCTCCGCAGTTTACAAAAAGGTCAGCTTCTTACTAATTTTTAATTCGTTCAGCCAAAGGTCCCTTACCGACTTCCTTCATTACTAATCGGGGAACAAGAAGGCCTAAAATAAATACCAGCAGCAGCGCTACAATAATTTGTATAACAGGTAGTGTAAAACTGGCATAAGACGCCACTTGTTTTACTGCTAAAAAGATACCGTAAGTTAGAGCCATGCCAAATGTCGAAACTAACAAAGTGATAATTAAACTGTAATAGCTGCCCTCCATTGTCAGCATCTGAATAACTTGCTTGCGGGTCATGCCAATACTTTCCATTGTTGCTAATTCCTGTTTGCGAGCTAAAATACTGGTCGTCAAAATGTTCACAAAATTTAAGAGCCCGATCAATATTAAAATAATCGCCAATGTGTTACCTAAAACTCTTAACATCAGCGTTTCATTTTCTGCTCTTTGACTCATCTCCAGCTTTGTCGTCAGGACATAAGCCTGTTGTCCACTTAAAATAGATTCCAATTGACTTGTGATTGTGGTTTCATTTTCCTGCGCCACATCAAATTGACAATCAGCTAATTCTCCAACTGGAAATAATGTATGAAAATAGTTTTCGGCAATAAACATGACCGGTGCACCGTTTTGAGTTTGAACCGCCTGATAATCTGTAGGAATAAAACCGCCAATTGCAAATGAGCCCGATGACTGGGTGCTCTTTTCGGTATAGTTAATTTGACTCAGCTGCTTAAAATCCTGTGGCTTATCAGATTGCACCAAAGCGAACTCGCCATTTTCGAAAGCTTCGCTATCAAAATCAGCACCGATTAGTTTTTTCGCTTCAGCTGTCGACAGGCTTCTAATTTCACCTACAAAATTCTCAGTGGTTATTTGACTCGTATCGACTTGTCCATATTTAAAGGTGTCATTATAAGTATCAAGGTAATTTGCATATTGATTGGCCTCATAAGGAATCGCCACAAATACACGGTAAGTGACAGCTACGTTCGAAATTCCTGTTTGATTGTCTAATAGTTGCTTGACGGACTGGGTGATTGCTTGGTTTTGACTAGAATTATCATTTTGGAAGGTCTGTGAGTTATCAATGGTCACATCATGGCTTAGCTCACTGAGGACAAATTTTTCAAAATCAATACTTTTAATTACCGTATTCACAGCGACAAAAGAAGTAATACCTAAAAATAAACTAACGATAACCACCAAGGCCCTTTTTTTATCACGGAATATATTGCGCCAAGCCAATGTAGATAATTTTCCTCCATGCAAAGAATGAACTTGTTTTTTATGTCCCGTTCCTTCGGTATAATGCAACGCCAAAACTGGTGAAACTTTTGCTGCAAAGTTGGCAGGCTTAACAGCACTGATTAGCGTCATCACAAAAGAAAATAAACTAGCGCCTAAATAAATCAACGGTTGAAGAGAGACGACGGCTGCATCCGCATAGACGGTTGCTTGAAGCACAAAGGGAATAAGTAAAAAAGAAATCCCTGTGCCAATCAATAGCCCAATCGGGATACCGATTATCGCCAACAAAAGCGCTTGTTTTAATACAATTTTTCGCAATTGTTTTTTTGTGGTTCCAACGGCTTTTAATAAACCAAAGAAACGAATATCATTGGCAACTGAAATATACAGCACATTATAAATCAGTAGTCCGCCTGAGATTAAAATGATCAACAAAAACAAAACAATGCCGATTAAGACCGTTCCCATATCCTGTGTAGATTCTCGCAGAGTAGCTGAAATCTCCTGTGTGCTTGTTAGTTTCAACTGTTTAGCTAAGGCTTTATTCGCCTCAGCAATATCTATGCCCTCTTGATACTTAAAAGAAGTAAAAACATTCTCATTTGTTTGCAAATAATTATTTTTAAAAGCGTCAGACACAAGTAAATAGCTGTATTCTGGCGCCCGTTGACTAATGTATTCAGTATAGTAGCCAGACAATCTAAAGGTGTTGCTTATCTCCTGATTGTTTACCGTGAAGCTCACTGGGATCTCCATCCCAATTTTGGGTTTCGTGATTCCTAAAGCCTCTAATGCATAAATTGGAACTAAGACTTCATTTTCTTTTTCTGGATAGCTGCCGACAAAATCAGAGATGGTAGGCTCTCTTAATTGTTGCCATTCCCCTTTGCTAAACCAATGGAGCAGCAATTGGACTTTATCATTTTTGATGCTATCTGCTGCAACAGTTGCAACGGTTGTTTGTTGGCCATAAGCTAAAATATCTGAATCATCTTTTAGCGTCGTTAACTGACTGTCAGACAAATTATTCACGCTGGCATCTGCCACAGTTCCGACGTATTGAATCATTTGCTGGTTGTTGGATTCGACAAAACTTGAGCCTAAAGAAATCACCGAGGTAATCAAGAGTGTCGTTAAAGCAATGGCTAAAATCACAAAGACATTACGGCGTTTGTTTGCAGCAAAACTTTTCTTCCATAGTTTACTAGTAATCTCTTTTTGTGTTTTCATCCCCAGTCACCACCTGTGACAGAAATTTCCGAAAGCTTGCCATCTTCAATCCGAATAACTCGGTCACTCAGCTGAGCAATTTGATCATTATGGGTAATCATAATCAAGGTCTGTTGAAATTTTTTGGTGGTTTGCTTTAATAGCCCCAACACATCTTGGCTACTGCGGCTATCTAAATTTCCTGTCGGCTCGTCCGCTAAAATAATCGCGGGCTTTGACGCCAGCGCACGGGCAATTGCTACCCGCTGCTGCTGTCCACCTGAAAGCTGATTTGGCAAGCTATATTCTTTTCCCTTTAGCCCCAATACACCAATGATTTCGGCTACAAATTCTTCATCCACTCGATTGCCATCAAGTTGAATTGGCAACACAATATTTTCATAGACATTCAAAATGGGCACCAGATTGAAGGATTGAAAAACAAAGCCGATACTGCGCCGGCGAAAAATCGTTAACTCTTCTTCACTCATAGTCTCCAGTTCATTGCCAGCAATCTGAATCTCACCACTAGTCGGGCGATCCAAGCCGCCAATTAAGTTCAAGAGACTACTTTTGCCTGAACCGGAAGTCCCAACAATTGTCACAAATTCCCGCTGCTTAATCGTCAAATTCACATCATTAACCGCGAAAACTTGATTTTCCCCGGCCCCGTAAATTTTCATTAAATGTTTCGTTTCTAAAATATTCATCACGTTTCCCCCTTCTCACAAGACCACTATAGCAAGCATATCTGTCAGCCTTATGACAAATACGGCTAAACTTCTGTCAGTTCTGTAAGAAAATAGAAATTGTCGTGAGTTGCTGCTGTGACTCTGCCACCAGATAACCACCACTTGCTTCAATTATCAATTTACTTAAATAAAGACCAATCCCAACACCATCCTCAGCCAGAGAATTGCTGCCACGAAAATATTTTTGAAAAATTTTGGGTAGCTCCTCTGCTGAGATGGTAGGTCCTTGATTGGTAACTTGGATGCGAGTATAGGAGATTAATTGTTCGACCGAAATTCCAATGATCGTCTGTGGCAGGGCATATTTGACAGCATTATCAACGATATTACTTAAAGCCTCCATCAGCCAGCGAGAATCGTATGTCAAACTCAAATCAGATTGGTTAGCTAGCTCGATTCGACATTCTTTTATCTCTGCTTGAGAATTATGTTGCTGAATGACCTGCATAAGAGTCTCTTGCAATGGGGAAATCTGTTGATTGAGGACCAATGTATTGGTCTCAAGTCGAGCAATCATTAAAATTTCCTCCGTTAAAAAACGCAAGCGTTCCACATTGCCTTGAATTCTCCCCATAAACTCCTGCTGCTCCATTGCTGTTAAAGAACTATTTTCCAGTAGTTCTAAATACATCGATAAGCTGGCTACTGGGGTCTTTAATTGATGAGAGATATTTGCGATGGTCTCCTGTGTCCGATTTTGTTCAAGGACTACTTGTTGATTAAAATCTTGATTCATCGCCGCAATTCGTTTAGCCTTATAGACAATTTTTGAATCTTGGCCTTCTTGAAAAGCTAAGGTATTTTCCGGCAGCTTTTGTTGAAGCGTCTGATCAAGAACTGCTTCAATTGAGACTAACTTTTTCTGATACTCTCGCCGTAAAAAAAACAGCCAGCAAATAAAAACTAGTGCTATGAATAAAATAAGTACGAAGGCTGTCATTTATTTCCCCCTTTGCCAAAGATAACCCACGCCATGAATCGTCTGAATAAATTCAGGTTGTTTACTGTCGGTTTCAATCTTTTTTCGTAATCGTCGAATATTCACGGAGAGAGTGTTTTCATCGACAAATTTCCCTTGGTCATCCCAAAGAACTGACAGCAGCTTGTCTTTTTCTAAAACAATGCCTGAATTTTTTATCAGATAGTGGAGTAGGCGAAATTCTGTTGTAGACAAAAAAATTTCCTCCTGCTCTTTGAAAAAGCGATGCGTCGCCAAATCTAGGCGAAAGGGGCCACTGATAAGTTCAGTATTATTGACTTCCATTCTGCGAAAAACAGCGGCCACTTTAGCTTTCAAAATGGCCAAAGAAAAAGGCTTCGTGATGTAATCATCAGCCCCAATGGTAATCCCCCGCACCACATCTGTTTCCATATCCAAAGCAGTTAAAAAGAACACGGGGGTTTGAGAAAACTTACGAATCTCCAAGCATAAATCAAACCCGTTTCCATCTGGTAAATTGACATCTAACATAATGAGTTCAGGATTTTTTTCTTTGATTAAAGCAATTGTTCCACTAGCTCGATCATTGGTTACCACTTGATAGCCCTCTTGTTCTAAACTAAATGAAATTCCCCGCCTTAAATCTTGATCATCTTCAATTACTATAATGGTCTTTTCCATCAAATCAGCCTTCCTAATCCGCTAGCTCGTTTTTTTTTGTTTCATATTGTTACTTTTCAAAAGTAGACTGCCGTTACTACTTAATTCTAATTGGCAAAAATGAACTTTTTTTCTATTGGTACCTTTGTCATATTTTTTCAGATAGCTGTAAAAAAGGTAGAAAGAGCATGAAAGTTAGCTATCCTGCTTTTGAACGTTTTTTCTCCTGAAAAAATTTATTTATAAAAAATTTTCCAACAATGAAATAATCAGGCTCTTAAATACGTATCCTATCAATTATACTATCCGTTTGATTGTTTTTCTAGACTCCACAAGAATTGCGAGGCGACTAATGTCCTTATATAATCTAGTAAAAATCATTTTTAACTTATGAAAATTGTCCTGCTCTCTCCTGTTATCATAATCTACTAGTTAAAATTATCATGATATAATAATTTCAAACTTTTACAAAGGAGCCTTGAAAATGGCAAATCAGTTTAAACTAACCATTGATGGTAAAGTCTATCATTCTGCTGATATTACCAGTGAGCTTATCGCAAATGCATTGGTCAAAAAGGAGACAGAGTTCGTTATTCTAGAACCAGAAAAGCCAATCCATGATAGTCTTTATCTCCAATATGCTGCTGTCGAAATACGCTTTCTATCACCAGCAGGAGAAATGACTCACTATTCTTATCTCCCAGATAGCGATGAAGAAGTTGTCCCAATGTTTTTAAATTACTTTAATAAAAACGAAATTCCTGATATTCAAGATTGGCAGGACATAACATCTTCCTTTCAACCTCATTTACTGAAAAGAATTATGAATAGGTTCAAAAAAAGAGATATTGAGTAATTCCTTGTAACTCTTAGCCTGTCCACCAAAAAAAGATTGCCGAAGCAACCTAGTTTAATCAAAAATCCGATTGGTTGATGAGCCATCTCTTGTTAAAGCTATATCTGCCCGGCGAAATCATTTCGAAAAAAATAATTAGCGCACCTAATAGCGGTAGTAAATACCAGGCTATCCACCAATTGCTGTGATCTCGATCATGCAGTCTTCTGGCTCTAACCGTAAAATTTGCAAGCCATATCAACATACCTAAAAGGACAAACCCGATAGTTACCATATTCCATTCTAACACAACATAGCGATCTCTGGTCGTAAACTCAACATAATTTTGAATTCCAACTATGGATGAATAAATCCCCATTACAAAGTAATTGACGACCTGCGGCCACCAGTATTGGCTTCTTGTGGCAGAGCCCTCCATATTGGTAATATTTTGCCAATATTCTTTATACGCCTTAATCATTTCGTCGCCCCCTTTACTAAAAATATTTCAAAAAACCAAGAAAATGTCAACCTGTATTTCTCTGTTAAATCAGTTTAAGTCAAGGATGACAACAAAAGAGATAGAAAATCACGAAAGATTTTGTGATTTTCTATCTCTTAAATAGTTATTTTATTTGGTTTCAATTGTGACACTTACCGTTTGCACAGGCACATCATAGAAAGGATCTTCTCTACGGCCTAAGAAGTCTTTGGCTTGTTGTGGGAACAAGGCGTAATCTAAAACATCTTCTTCTGATTTTGCGTACTCTTTGATTTCTTTTCTAAATTCAGGTAACTGGGGCGCAATTAAATCAGCCGGTCGAACGGTCACCACTGCTTCGTCGCCGATGATTTTTTCTTTAATCTCTTCTGAAATAGCGACAGGTGGCTGGCCGTATAAGCCCTTCACGTAATCTTTAATTTCAGTTGGAATTAATTTGTAGCGCTCACCAGAAATCACGTTCATCAACGCTTGAGTCCCCACCATTTGAGACAACGGAGTTACCAAAGGAGGATAACCTAAATCAGCCCGCACTTTTGGCACTTCAGCTAGTACCTCATCGTATTTATCTTGTAAGCCTTGTTCTGTTAATTGGCTTAATAAATTGGATAACATGCCACCAGGCACTTGGAAGATTAATGTTTTCGGTTCGACATCTTTCACTTTGGGATTCAAAATGCCTTCGTTGCGGAAACGGTCACGAATCGGATTAAAGTATTCGGCAATTTCGGTTAATTTTTCTTGGTTTAACCCCGTATCAAAGCCTAATCCTTCTAAAGCAATCGAAACAGATTCCGTTGCCGGTTGACTCGTGCCGCCAGCAAAAGAAGAAATAGCTGTGTCGATAATATCCGCACCCGCTTCAGCGACTTTCAAATAGGTCATTTCAGAAATTCCACTAGTTGCGTGAGTGTGAACTTCTAATGGTAAATCGATGCTGTCTTTGATACGACTCACCAATTCAAAACCAGTTTCAGGCGTAAGCACCCCGGCCATATCTTTAATACAAATTGAATCTGCACCTAAGTCTGCCATTTCTTTGGCTAATTTCACAAAATAATCAACCGTATGGAAATCACTAGTCGTGTAAGAGATCGCTGTTTGGATATGTCCGCCAGCTGCTTTCCCAGCTAAGACAGAAGTTTTCAAATTCCGTGTGTCATTTAAGGCATCGAACACACGAATCACATCAATCCCGTTTTGAATCGATTTAGTTACGAAATCAGTTACCACATCATCAGCATAATTTTTGTAGCCTAAAAGGTTTTGTCCTCTTAACAACATTTGTAATTTGGCATTTTTAACTTCTTTACGAATCGCCCGTAATCTTTCCCATGGGTCTTCATTTAAAAAGCGCAGGCAGGAATCAAACGTTGCCCCTCCCCACATTTCTAAAGAATGGAAGCCGGCTTCGTCCATTGTTTTTAAAATCGGTAGCATATCGGATGTCGGCATTCTAGTGGCGATTAAGCTCTGTTGACCGTCCCGCAAGACGGTCTCCATGAAACGAATTTTTTTCATTGCAATCCTCTCTTACTTCTTTACTGGAAATAATTTACTCAAGATCATTGAGGCAAAGTAGATGACTAGAATCACGACGAAGACGCCGCCCCAACCAAAAACTAATAACTGCAACGCTGTTTGTAACGCTTCTGACATGTTGGTTCCTCCTCATTTTTTATATCGTGTAGCACGCTTTGCCAAGCTCCCTCAACGTGTAACACATTGAGGGAATACTTGGAGAACAAATTGTCTTAACCGCCTAACAAGGCTAAAACTAATCCACCAGCGATAACTGAAGCGATTTGTCCAGACACGTTGGCACCCGCCGCATGCATCAAGATAAAGTTTTGCGGATCTTCTTCGGTTGCCATTTTTTGAATCACTCGACTACTCATTGGGAACGCTGAAATCCCAGCTGCCCCAATCATTGGATTGATTTTTTCTTTGCGGAATAGGTTCAAGACTTTGGCGAAGAGTACCCCACCGATTGAGTCCATCACGAAAGCGACTAACCCTAAGCCAATTACCATTAAGGTATCGACTTGCAGGAATTCGTTGGCTTGCATCCGCACAGAAATTGTCAAACCTAATAGAATTGAGATAATATTTACCAATTCATTTTGGGCCGTTAACGACAGACGGTCTAACACGCCACATTCTCGCAACAAGTTCCCGAACATTAAGAACCCAACTAATGGTAAGGACGCTGGTGCAATTAAGCCAGCCACAATCGAAATGACAATTGGGAAAATAATTTTCGCTGTTTGCGATACTTCACCTGCCCGGTAGTTCATGCGAATCCGGCGTTCATGTTTGGTTGTCACCGCTTTGATCGCAACTGGCTGAATAATTGGCACTAACGCCATGTAGGAATACGCGGCAACCATGATCGCCCCTAGATATTTCGAGTTCAACGTATTGGCTACGAAGATGGAGGTTGGTCCATCCGCCGCCCCGATAATTCCGATTGACGCTGCATCGTTAATATCAAAACCGATTAAAACAGCCACGATAATTGTGAAGAAAATTCCGAATTGGGCCGCAGCACCGAATAATAACAGAAAAGGATTTTGTAACAGCGGGCCGAAAT